>NZ_SODV01000001.1:2667548-3334435 GCF_004366355.1 Dinghuibacter silviterrae
TTGCAGAGGCCTGAGCAGGGAGCGATTGTTTTCCAGGCAAATGTCTTTGTCGAAGGGGAAAGTCATGTTGCAAAAGTAAGGACTTGCTGGCCCGTTGGTATAGTCCAGAATCGAGATGGCTGGTAGTCCAGTGGCGCCCAGTGCCGCCCGCCGGCGGCGCTCGCCTTTGCGCCACCGCGCGGCGGCTCTCACACGCTAGTGCGTCACCTTATCGAGAAACACCTCCACCGCATAGGTGGACAACTGCCCCGAGGGCCCATTGAGGGTATAATCGAAGGCATGCGTAGCCCAGGGAAGAGACAGGAAGTAGTGCGGAACGCCGAGCGCGGTTAGTTTGGCATCCAGACGGACGCTGTGTTCATAGGCTACCACCACGTCGTTGCGTCCATGGATCAGCAGGGTAGGCGGGGCGTGGGGATCCACGGCTTCCAACGGAGAGCTGGCGACGTAGTGCTCCGGGACTTTTTGATACGAACCGCCGAGGTAGTCTTCCATGACTTTACGGGAATCCATGACCAGACGGCTTGCCGGGGCGGAATACCCCCAGACCATGTCCGTGGGCCCATAAAAGTCAATCACCCCGCGGATGCCGGACCCGGGCGCGGTCCGCCCCCTGGTGTCCTTACCCGTGGGCAACGTGTAGGCGGCCATCAGCGCGATTTGCGCACCGGCGGAGCGGCCGAGGAGTACAAAACGCGTGGTGTCGATGTGCCACCGCGCGGCGTGCGCCCGGAGAAAGGCCAGGGCCGACGCGACGTCGCGGATGGGCGCGGGGTTCTTGAACCGGGGCGCCAGGCGGTAGTTCATGGACGCCACGACATATCCCTGGCGCGCCAGTACCCAGTTGAGTTCGGGCAACTGCCGGCTGCTGCCACCGCTCCACGAGCCGCCGTGGATGACGAGGATGCAGGGGCGGGGGGTCAGGTGCACTATATCGCCGTTGGGCAAATCATCAGGGTACACATCCATCGTCAACGAATCCTTATACGTCACCGTCGTAAACGGTACGGCGGCGCTCCCGCGGAACATCCGCGTCCAGCGGAACGGCAAGCGCTCCCGCGCCTCGTCCTGACCGAGGGTGTATTGCAGGGTGGCGGCGGCGGTATAGGCCCGGATGATGGGGCTGAGGCTGAGGGAGAGACCGACGAGTCCGACCCAGGTGCCGGTCCACCGCCGGGCGGGGAGCCAGTACCCGGCGAGCAGGAGTAACACGATACACCCCACAGGGATCCAGGGGAACTCGGTTACGCCGATGGCGAGGAGCCACAAATGATAGGTCGGCGCCTTGCAAACGGTCAGCAAGGCGGTCAGGGTGAGGAGGCTAAGAAGGACCAGCCGGATCATACCTTGATCTTCACCACGACTTTTTTAACCCAGCCGGGCTCACCCGGATGTATGTTGGGCATGTGCAGGTCTTCCGGGTAGAAGATGGCGAACATACCTTCCTCGAAACGGGAGAAAAAGGAAGGGTTTTCGTCATAGAGCATAAAATCGGTGTCGGGATCGTACGCTTTCGAAGGCTGCTGCGCTCTTAAAAAGTCGTGTCCCACGAGCTCGGTGCCCCGGGCCATGTATTGGAGGTCGATGTGGACCCGGTGGGATTCCATCTTTTGCCCCTGCGGGTCAACGGTCTCGTATTCATTGACCATGGCAAAAACCCGGTCTCCTTCGATGTCGTATCGGCCTTTGGGGAGGGTACCCAGGTCCGTTTGACGGAGCCAGGCGAAGGCTTTTTGGAAGGGTTCGTCCAGGCCTTTATAGGTGGATGCCCTGTCCAGGTAGTCTAGGATCATGGCGCTAAGTAAAGCAAAAAACGCCTAATTGTTCATTGCCCGCATATTTCGAAGGTAGACCGTGATCATCGTCTCGGCGATGAGCACCTTGGCGGGTTTATCGACGTCGATGGAGGCGTGGTTCCTCCAGATTTCTTTTAGGGTTTCGAAACCCAGGTCTTCAGCCCCCAGCTTCTGGTTGGTGAAGCCGTACGCCATGTAATTGGTGCTGCGCACATTCATGTCGTAAAAGGTCTTATACGCCGATTCGCTTCCCTTGCGGATGCGGGTCAGGAGTTGCTTTTCCGAGTTGGATCTGCGCGCGATAAAGTTGTATAAGGACGAAAACATAGGCTGGGCGCTGAGACAAGGTATTATGAACTGGCGGATACTGAAAAAAATACCGTAATTTCCAAGGGTTCTTATTGTACTTGTTCAATGTTCTTATCCTAAATGCTTATGCCTGTTCCACTTACGGTTTTTCTTAGGGTCAACCTCTTCTTTTGTATCGTATGTTGGAACATTGCCTCCGCTCAAACGCCCACGCTCCAAAATCTGTTCCGGCGATACGAAGCGCATAAGCTGGGGGATACCGCATACCTGAAGGCCGTCGACTCCCTGGCTCCTCAGCGGTTGGGGGACGACAGCCTGCCGGCCGAACTGTCCCTTTATCAGCAGGTGGCCTTTAAAAAAAATATACCCGCCAAATACCGGGTGCGTTATTACCGGTATATGGCCGCCCAGGCGTACAACAAGAACCGTTTGGGCAGTGCCATCTACTATGCGGAAAAGAACAATGAGGAGTCCATCCGGGCTGGCATTTTCAAGGCCGGGGAGATCCCCCACAGCGATCTTTTTGCGATGGCCGTGTACAGCGATAACTGGAATTTTGCCGCCGCCTTTGCCAAATACGACAAACTGAAGACGCGGATCCATGGGCTGATCGGGGCCATTCCCAAGGTGAGCGGGGAAGAATTGTTTGTGGCTTTTAGCATCCTAAACGAACTGGCAAGCACCGCTTCCCATGCAAAGGACACCGCAAGGGCCGGAGAAGCGGTCCGCGTGTCTGACAGTCTGCTGGCCGCGGTTGACCGGTCCCCTGCAGGATATACGGCTTACCGTACTTTTTATGGCAGTATGGACCATATCATCCGGTTCACCGTGGCCAGGGACCGGGGACAAAACGACAGCGCGCTGGCGCTGCTGGAGGCGGCCCTGGCGGACGTCCGGAAGCCGGACTACTCGAAGAACGTGCAAGCCGCTTATGCGTTTGATTTCTACCAGGATGCCTTTGATTTTTTTATTACCACCGGGAACCGCGACAGCGCCCGGCATTACCTGGACCTTGCCGTGTCACGATCCGCGGGTCTTTTTGATTCTTCCCGGGACAAAGCCTCCTTTGTACTCGGCAGCGCCAGCAAGCTGGAAGCCCTGTCCGGCGACTATACAGCCGCCTACCGGGACCTGAAAAAGGCGTATGAGGTCCAGGACAGCACCGTGCATTCGATTTCTTCGGACAAAAACAACAACCTGTATGCCCTCGCCGAGGCGGAGAATGCCCGGTCCGAGCTTGCCCGCAAAGACGAGGAGGGTAGGCGGATGCAACAGTTCAACATCCTTCTTTTCTTTATGCTGGTCATCCTTATCCTCGTGGTCACATTGGGGTATTTTATCGTCGCGTCCCGGGCCAAACAACGCATGCTCCGGCTGCGCCTGGGACTGGCGCGCAACTTCCACGACGAGATCGGACCCATGCTGATGTATGCGGGCACCCTGGCCAAAAAGGAGGGCGAGCAACATCCCTCCCCCCGCCTGGAGGAGCTCCGGGGGCACCTCGTTCATGTGATGGAGGCCGTCCGGGGGATGACCCACGACCTCAAATCCAGCGACCTGAGCACGGTGGTTTCCCTGGCCAGGGAAGTAACGGCACTGTTGGAAAAAATAAAGGAGACCACCACGATCGATTTCTCTATCAAACACCAAAACGGGAGTCGCGTGCTCAGCCACTTTCAGCACAACCACCTCAAAAAGATCATGAACGAGCTCGTCAGCAATTCCATACGGCATTCCGGTTGTTCGGGGATCCAGGTCGCCCTTCAGGCAGAGGGGCGCCACCTCCTCATCCGCTACTCCGACGACGGGAAGGGGTTCGATCCCGGGCAAGATACCCAGGGGATCGGCTTGCAGAATGTCCGGGAAAGAGTAGGTTTGCTCAACGGGAGTTTCCGGCTGATCAACGAACACCCGGCGGGTTACGCCATCGATCTAAAAATACCCTTGCTATGACCTCTTACCAGTCCGTGTTAGTGATCGATGACCACAATATGGTCGTCAACGGCATCAAACTTTTGATCGGCGATTGGTTCCAGGCGTTCCACCACGCCAACGACGGAGCCACCGGCATCCAGGTCGCCCTCCGGCAGTCTCCCCAACTGGTGATCGTCGACTATATGCTCCCCGACATGTCGGGGGAGGCCGTGGCCAGGGAAATCCGTTATCACTGTCCGGGGGCGCGCATCCTCGGATACTCGTTCAATATCAATGCGGCCTCGATCCTCAAGATGTTTGGCGCCGGTATCAACGGCTATGTCATTAAAAGCGAGAACGACGAGGAGTTCACCAAGGCCGTGACCTACCTCCTGCAAGGCAAAGACTATTTCTGTAAAGAAGCCCGGAACCACATCATCAACCGCATTTCACCGGAAGAAGACCATACCCGTCTCATGGTCGCCAATACCGAGTTTTCCGCCAAGGAGATCGAGATCATCCGCCTGATCTGTAAACAAAAGACCGCCCGGGAAATCGCCCAGGCGGTCTTTCTTTCCGAACGAACCGTCGAACAGTACCGGAGCAACATCTCCCGGCGCATAGGCGCGCGGAACATGGCCGGGGTAATTAAATTCGCCCTCCAATACGGTGTCATCGACCTGGAGGACCTGTAAGCTACTCTACATCGACGACCTCGTACCCGTTCTGCCCATCGGCATCCTGGATCGGCTGGAAGTACGTCCCGTTAAACTGCAGGTACGTAACCCCGTTCGCGTTGACGGTCGTACATCCATCGGGCAGGTTGTAGACGATGGCGCCCGGGGGACCTGCTATGACCTGGTACCCGCCGGTAGCCGGCACGAAAAAGGATCCGCCGAAATACCAATAGGTCGTGCCGTCGACATCCAGGGTGATCGTCCCGGACGGCAGGCTCGGAACAATCGCGCCTATGGGTGGCGCCACGACCTGGTAGCCTCCGTTGTACGGTTGGTAAAATACCCCCGCGTTATAATAGTAATTGGCGTTGTCCCAGGCGATGATCGTTGCCGTGGCGTACATAGTGGCCAGGAAAAAGCCCATGGGATGCCAGGGGCCGACCCATACATAAGGCCGGTAGGGGTGATCGTAATACCGGTGATAGGCATAAAAGCGACGTCCGTTCCAAATGTGCGGCGGCCGGGTATAGGACGGTCGTCCGGGTCTCCATCCGGGGGGGCGGTGGCTGGGTGGGCGCGTGACCGGCGGACGGGCACCGGGGTTCCCCGGTTGCGGGCGCACACCGGGGCGGGTGGCACCGGGTTGGGGGCGCGAGAGCGCCGGCGGTCTCGCACCCGGCTGCTGAGGTTGTGGGCGTGGCGTTGAAGGCTGCGGCCGTGGTGTCGAGGGTTGTGGGTTTGAAGGCTGTGGCCGCGGCGCCGGCGGTTGCGGCCGCGGGGCTGCCGGCTGCGGTCTTGGCGCGGGTGGTGCCGGGCGTGGCGTCGCGGGTCGTTGTTGCGGCGTTTGCGCGTTTATCCCCAGGGGAATGCATCCGGCAAGGACCAACACGAGGAATGTTTTTGGCGTATTCATTAGGTTGCTGTTATCATATTAAAGTTAATATTATTTCATAACAACTTTCGCTATTTTGCCCGCCTATGAACACCACCCCCTCTTCGCGCCCGGGCATGGGCTCCCTCCCTTTTGACGGCGGTACCACCTTTCGCATCTGGCTGCCCTTCGCCACCCAGGTTTCCGTCAGTGGTACTTTTAACGACTGGGGGAGGATACCCCTGGCTTCGGAGGGCAACGGGTATTGGTCCGCGGACGTGACCATTGCGCATCCGGGCGACCGGTACAAGTATGTCATCGAAGGGCCCCTGATACAGGGGGAGGTGTGGAGAACCGATCCCTATTGCAAAAGCGTGGCCAATACCGAAGATGCCAATGGGGCGATCGTGGCGGATACGTTCGACTGGGGTGCAGACGTGTTCCAGATGCCTCCGTGGAACGAGCTGGTTATCTACGAACTCCACGTGGCTTCCTTTAACGTGTCCGACACGGCACCCTGCGACTTCAGTACGATCATCGCCCGGTTGGATTATCTACGCGACCTTGGTGTGAATGCGATCGAAATACTGCCGGTCCAGGGCTTCTTCGGGGCGTATTCCCTGGGATACAACCCGGCCTTCCCCTTTGACATTGAAAGCAACTATGGCACTCCTGACGATTTCAAGCATTTTATCCGCCAGGCACACGCCAAGGGGATGGCCATCATCCTGGACATTGTCCTCAACCACTTTGGTCCGGACGACCTGGACTGCTCCATGAGAAGACCGGACGGTTGGTATGAGAACGGCATGGATGGGGTTTATTTTTACAACGACTGGAGGGGACGTACGGCTTTCGGACCGCGGCCCGACTATGGCCGTCCCGAGGTTAGATCTTTTTTGCGGGACAGCGCCTGGATGTGGCTCAACGAATACCACGTGGATGGACTCCGGTTTGATTCCACCGTCAATATCCGGAACGTCTATGGCAACAACAACGACCCCGCCCACGACCTGCCCGATGGCTGGAGTTTGCTGAGCTGGATCAACAGCGACGTCGATCAACACATGCCCTGGAAGATCACCATCGCCGAAGACCTCCAGGACAATTCCTGGATCACAAAAAAAACAGGTGAAGGCGGAGCGGGTTTTGACAGCCAATGGGACAGCTATTTTTACTGGAAGATCATCGACGCCGTGACGGCCGTTGCCGACGGGGACCGGGACATGAATGCCGTCGGCGCCGCCCTTGCCCACTCCCTGGGCGCCGACGCCTGCAACCGGCTGATCTATATCAACAACCACGATCAATGTGCGGCGATCAACCACGCGCTCCGGCTACCCGACCGGATCTGGGCGGGTCATGCCGACAGTTGGGTCGTTCGCAAACGCTACCTGCTCGCGGCCGCTGTGCTTTGCACGACCCCGGGTATCCCAATGATTTTCCAGGGAGACGAATTCCTGTCCTGGGGCAGTTGGGATCCGCACGTGGACCTCGATTGGAGCCAGCTTGACCGTTTTCCGGGTATCCACGCGGCGTTCCGTGACCTTTTCCGGCTCCGGCGCAACCATGGGACAAGGACCGCGGGGTTGACGGGACAGTACGTCAACGTCTTTCACGTCAACAATACCGACAAACTCATTGCTTATCACCGGTGGGCGTCCGGTGGACCGGGGGACGATGTGGTCGTGGTCGCCAATTTCGCCAACCGGTCTTATGACAGCTATACACTGCCGTTGCCCGGGGCGGGGGAGTGGACGGTGCGGTTTAACAGCGACTCCGCGTATTATTCTCCGGATTTTGCGAATCATGGGTCGACCGCAACGACGGGCATCGGCGCCGGCGCCGTGACGGGCGGCCTCGCCATCGGGCCCTATAGCGTCCTGGTTCTTTCGCAGTAACAATGACCGCTTCCGGACAACCTGCATCAAAAACGAACACTTTCGTAGATTGTGGCAGGCGTAACGCTTTGACAATGTGGGAGTAACAGATTGGCATTGCTTTCGATGCGGAGATAGAAAGTATTGCCATGACCAAGATTGCTGCCGTCAGCCTCCTGACGTACCTCTTCGTATGCGGTTGTAAGACCACGGAGACGCCCACCGAAAGGGCCTCCGCTTCCCTGGACAACAAAGCCATCGTGATGAAAATCGTTTGCACCCCGAACAACCACCTGGAACAAGACATCGTGTTCCGGCTCAAGAACCGCCTTGGGACGGACATCGAGACAAAAGACCTCATGGAGTCGGTCGAGATCCATGCGCTTTTCCCGCTCTCCCGGACGCCGTTGTACAAGGTGCAGGACCTGGAAACGGACCTGAAACAGATCCCGGGGGTTATTTCGGTAGACCTGAGCTGGAGCGGGGTACCGGCGGACGGGAATCGTCCGTTTACGGACGGAAGGGGGCGGCCGTTAACTGCCAACTAGGGCGTAGCCGGCGTAAGCGCCATGGTGGGAGAAGGAGAGGGGCGCCCCCGGAGCGGGGCTCGCAGCCCCTGCTCCGGCGGCCGCCGGCCCTACGAGCGTCGGGCATCCATCGTAGCGGCGCTCGACCGACCAACCGGGGCCAAGGTCGGAGAGTAACAACCGGCGAACGGCCGCAGAGGGATCCTCGGCGGGGCCCACGTGGGCAAACCCGCACCTTACCGGCGCCCCATCGTGCGCGACGGACACGATGTACCCCGGAAAAACGGAAGATCGCGTCTGATAAAGACGCCCCTCCCAACGCACAACCGCATGAAGCGACGCGTCCAGCGACGAAAGCACCATCCGTGTAGGAGAAAACGTCATCCCCGGCTGCCACCGGCACGCATACTTATACACCGCTTCCTTGACCGACCAGCATAGCCAGAGGTACTGATGAAAGGACAAGGAAGCCGGAACGGTGCGTTCGGCGGGGGCAAGAATCTGTTGGTAAAACCGCGGACGGGCGTTGCGGTGGGGATCGGTGAGGGAAAGGTCGACTATATCATAGCCGATGCTCCTCATTGGGCCATCTTTTCCTGGATGACGTCGATGCAATTGCCGATGGTGATCATTTTTTCGGCGGAGTCGACGTCTATTTCGATTTTGTATTTGGCTTCGGCATCGATGACGATATCCACCAGGTTCGCCGAATTGATCTTGAGGTCGGTGATGAGGTTGGTGTTCTCGTTGACATCCTGGAGCAATTCCTTGTTTTTGATGTAGGGGGCCAGGACTTTCTTCAATTCTTCTAAGATCGCGTGTCTATCCATGTTCATTCCATTTAGTGAATATCAAGCAGGCATTGACGTCTCCAAAACCAAAGTTGGCCTTGGCGACGGTATTGATCCTGGCGGGCAGGCTGGTGGTCGGTATTCTTTCCATGTCTATCCTTTTGACGATCTCGGGGTTCGGATCTTCCAGGTTGATCGTTGGGTGAATAAACTGGTGGTGGATCTGGAGGACCGTGGCCACCGATTCGATCGAGCCGGCGGCGCTGAGACAGTGGCCGATCATCGATTTTAGCGAATTCACCCACGGAAAATTAGTTTCTTTTCTGTCAAGCGCCAAAATCCAGTTCTGGATCTCGGGGAGGTCGCCCAGCGTGGCGGTAAGGTGCCCGCTGATGAGGTCGATGGACGCGGGGTCGGTTTCGGTGGCCCGCAGGGCTTCCCGGATACAACGGACGACGCCTTCGGCATTGGGGGCGGTCATCGAACCACCTCCTCTTTGTCCCCCTGAATTGGTGGCCCCGCCCTTGAACTCGGCGTAGATACGGGCGCCCCTGGCGAGTGCGGTGTCCATGTCCTCTAAGATGAGGGCACCGGCGCCGGAGCTGGGGACGAATCCACCGGCGGTCCGGCTCATCGGGCGGGAGGCTTTTTCGGGTTCCCGGTTGAACTTCCGCGACAGGACGCGCATGGCGTCGAAGGCGCCGAAAATATAGGTGTCCACGTATTCGGTGCTCCCGGCGATCATGCGATCGGCCAGGCCATGGGCGATGTATTCATAGCCCATGAGGAGGGCCTGCGAACCCGTGGCGCAGGCGGCGGAGTTCGTCACGATTTTATTGGCAAGGCCGAGACGGCCGGTGATATAGGCGGTCACGCCGCTGTTCATGGTTTGTTCGACGACCCTCGACCCCAGTTTTTTGGCTTCGAGCGCGTCGACCTTTTGCATAACGTTGGCCATCAGTGCGGAGTCGGCGGTGCTGTTGCCAAACACGATCCCGGTGTCCCAGCGGGGCTGTTCCGTCTCCATGATCAGACCTGCGTCGTTCCATGCCTCCGCGGCGGCCTGCAGGCCATACCCGATGCCCATGCCCCGGAGACCATGAAAGGTCACCTCCGGAATAAAGTCCTTGAGGTGTTCCCAGTCGAAGGGAGGCCGGCCGGTGACCTGGCAGAGATACTTGAGCTGTTCGAATTCGGGCATATACCGGAGACCGGAGGTGCCGCTGCGGATGGCCTCCAGGAAAGAAGGCACGTCCTTCCCGTTGGGGGACACCACACCCAGACCGGTGACGACCACGCGTCGTTTTTTCATGGGACGGGTTGGTTTACGTGCTTGATCACGCCGCTAAAAATGCCTTCGGCGATGCGTCTGCCTTCGCTATCGGTCATGACGACCATGCATTTCAATTTGCCAAAGCGGAAATATTGTTTTTGGGAATGGACATATACGGTATCGCCGGGCAGGACCATTTTGTGAAACGACACTTCGGTGGAGGTCAGCAGCGGATACAACAGGTTGGCGTCCGCGCCGCTGGGACCCTGGCCCCGGACCACGAGGTATATCCCTAAGGTCACCAAACCAATCTGGGCCATGATCTCGGTCAGGATAACGCCGGGCGTCACCGGGTTCCCCGGGAAATGATCCTCGTAAAAAAAGGCGTCCTTCCGCAGGGTGAATTCGCCCTTCACTTCGTCCTCGCTCAGATAGGTCAGCCGGTCCACAAACCGAAAGGTGGATTTATACGGCAGATGATCCAGGATGTCTTTATACATCATATCGTTGTACAGGCATGGGTTGAATTACAGACAATGTTCTCCGCCGTCTACGTGCAGAAGCGCGCCGTTGATCCAGGCGGCTTCTTTCGTACAGAGCAGGTATATAGCGTTGGCCACATCCGCCGTGCCGGTCATGCGTCCCAGCGGATTTCTCCGGGCGGCGTGTTCGAGCAGTTGTTCGCTACCCGGTATCCTTTCCAGGGAAGGGGTTGCCGTAATCCCCGCCTGTATGAGGTTTGTCCTTAAACCGTATTTCGCAAACTCCACCGCCATGTAGATGGAGAGGCTTTCCAGGGAGGATTTGGCCATCGACACCGCGCCGTATCCGTCCCAGTAACGGTGGGCGCCCCCGCTCGTCAAACCGATCACCCTCCCTTCCGGCACGAACAATCCCTCGTGTACCAGGTCCCTGGTCCAGTCTAGCAAGCTCGTGGACATGGCGTACGTGGTCACCGCCAGGTCTTCATGGGAGAGGACATTTTCCCCATCGCCCGTGACGAGGGGTTTTAAATTCCCCCTGGCGATGGAATGCAACAGCAGCCTTACGACCGCACGGCCGCCTCTTTCGGCGGCAAAAGTACGGATGAAACCCCGCCTGCTCTCTTCGTCAAGGGCGTTGGTGTTATACGGAAGGAGTTCGACTTGATGTTCGGTAGAAAGTTTATCCAGTTTTTCCCTGATCTTCCTGTCCGCCGCCGCCGTTTCCCTGTAAAGAACGGCCACGTTCATGCCCGATGCCGCCAGCTTCTCCAGCGTGGCCAGGCCAAAACCGCTGGAACCTCCTAGAATTATGCCCCACTCATCGGTAAAGGGTTGTTGATACGTCATATTCGGGCCAACAAAATAACGGAAAAGTTAAGTAAATTCGCCCGATAAATGTCGCGGCAGCGGCCTAAGCGGACAATTTAGGCCGCTGCCGCGACAAGCGCTATTGATGAATGATATTAAGAATAGTTCTAATACTGCTATCTATCCTCGGCACGACCTCCGGAGACCTGGACCGGGCCGGGTATTACGCAGTGTTCGCCAAAGGCAACCTACAGCAGATCGACCAGGAGTTGGACAACATCAGGAGCATCGACTTTCCGGGGAAAGAGGGTTTCGAGGGGGCGTTGCTGATGCGCAAGGCAGGGAAACGTTCGAATGTAGCAGACAAGCTGAGCGACTTCAAAGCCGGTGGTAAGAAGCTGGAGGCCGCGATCAGGGCGGACAGCACCAATGTCGAGTTTCGTTTTTTGAGGCTTTGTATCCAGGAAAATGCGCCGCACTTTCTGGGCTATCATTCGGACCTGGACCGTGATAATGTGTATGTTAGCCGTCATTTCAAGCAATTGACCTCCGTAGTACAAGACGCGATCAGGGCGTACAGCCAGCAGTCCCATGTGTTGAAGCTGGATAACCAATAATCTTCCCATGCCAAAAAGAGTTTTAGCGATCTATTATTCACAGACGGGACAATTGGGTGATATTATGGCTCGGTGCACGGCACCGCTTTCCGCAGCCGGGGTCACGGTGGACACGGTGGTGCTCCGCGCCCGGCCGGATTATCCTTTTCCCTGGACCTCCCAACAGTTCTTTAGCCTGATGCCGGACTGCGTGTTGAGCGTGCCTGGCAGCCTGGAGCCGTTCTCCTTGGGGGCAGAGCGCTACGATTTGATTGTGTTTGGGTACCAGCCCTGGTTTCTTTCCCCGTCGATACCGGTCAATACGTTACTGCATAGTCCCGCTTTCCAGTCCGTGTTGAACGGAACACCCGTCGTCACGGTGACGGGTTGCCGGAACATGTGGATAGGCGCATTTATCCGGCTCAGGTCGGCGCTGGAAGAAAAAGGTGCACGGCTCGTAGGGAACATCGCGCTTGTCGACCGGCATCCCAACCTGGTGAGCCTGCTCACCATCATGCACTGGCTTTTTGGTGGGGCGAAAACACGCTACCTGAACTTTTTTCCGCTTCCGGGTGTTTCCGAGACCGATATTGCACGCATGGAGGACTATGGGCGCCTGATCGTTCCGGCGCTTCAAGAAGATCGCTGGGAAGCGCTGCAACCCGCCCTGGTCGCGGCGGGGGCGGTAGAAATAAAACCGCACCTCTTTTTTATCGAACGCAACGGGGCGCGGATTTTTGGCATCTGGGCCAACCTCATCGTCCGCCGGAAAAACCGGAAACCCTGGCTTGTCGCGTTCAAGTGGTACATCATGGTCGCCCTTTTCCTGCTGGGGCCGCTGGTATACGTAATTACTCAATTGATCATAAGGCCTTTGTTCCATAAGAAAGTATCCGCCACCCAGAACCATTATCTATATCTAAACTAAACAATGCATGTCCCTAAGCCCAGTATATATTACCGGCACGTCAATTTTCCTACCAAATAATCCCGTACCCAGCGAAGAGATGGAGGATTACCTGGGTTTTATCAACGGCAAGCCGTCGAAATCCAGAAAGATCGTTTTGCGGAACAATGGCATCGAGACCCGTTACTATGCCCTGAAAAAAGGAGGCGAACCCACGCACACCAACGCCGAGCTCGCCGCGGAAGCCATCCGGGGCCTGTTCAAGGATGACCCTTCGGGGATGACCAAGATCGATGTCATGACATCGGGTACGTCCTCTCCCGACCAGCTCATGCCCTCCCATGGTGTCATGGTGCACGGCTGTCTGCCCGAACTGGGCGCGATCGAGGTGATTTCCCCCGCGGGCAATTGCTGTGCCGGGATGCACGCGCTAAAATATGCCTACCTGTCGATCCGTTCCGGGGAAGCGCACCGCGCGGTCAGCTCCGGTTCGGAACTGATGAGCCTGGTCATGCGTTCCGGGGTGTTCGAGGAAGAGGTGCAACACTTGATCGATCTTCACGAAAACCCGTATGTCGCTTTTAAGAAAGAGTTCCTCCGCTGGATGTTGTCCGATGGCGCAGGAGCGTTCCTGCTGGAAGATAAACCGGCGGCGACCGGTTTGAGCCTGCGGCTGGATTGGATCGACGGCGTGTCTTATGCCGGCGAGATGGATACCTGTATGTACCAGGGGGGCGAAAAGGACGAGGAAG
Organism: Dinghuibacter silviterrae; assembly: GCF_004366355.1. Classification (NCBI taxonomy): domain Bacteria; kingdom Pseudomonadati; phylum Bacteroidota; class Chitinophagia; order Chitinophagales; family Chitinophagaceae; genus Dinghuibacter; species Dinghuibacter silviterrae. Next base: position 2,681,134 of record NZ_SODV01000001.1, read on the forward strand.
GCCATTTCAAAGGCTTTAAGCTGTACGATTCGGAAGGACTGATCCACGAGTCGGTGTTTAGCGTCAAACAGGACATCGGTTTGCTGAGCGACAACATCGTACCCCTGGGCGGCCGCAAGGTCAAAGAAATCTTCGAACGCCGCGGCCTCACCGTGGACGACGTGGACTGGTTCCTGCCCCACATCTCCAGTGAGTTCTTCAAGTCTAAAATATTCGAGGTGATGGAAGTGCTGGGACGGGGAATTCCCTACGAGAAATGGTTCATGAACCTGAGCCGGCTGGGGAACGTGGGTGCGGCCTCCATTTACCTCATGGTACACGAGTTGCTGCACTCAGGCAAATTGAAAAAAGGAGAGCGTTTGTTGTTACTCGTCCCCGAGAGCGCGCGGTTCTCTTATATGTTCGCGATGTTAACCGTCGTATAATATGAAACAGGAAGACGTTCCACAGGACAACGGCGCCCTGGGCAAGATGACCCGGGAGGTATGCTATGCCACCGACAAGGAGGGCAAGTATGTCACGGAACTCAGCACCGGCTGGTCGGTGAAGACAGATGCCCTCGACACCGCCTGGCACGAGATCGAAGAACGCGTGGCCAAGGCCCGCGAAAAGGTCCTTGCCGGGGAGGCCAGCCCGCTTCTTTTTTTTATGGAAAGGCGCCTCATGGACATGCCCACGCTGGTTGCGTATACCGGCTTTTGGAAGTGGCGCATCAAAAAGGACCTGACCGCAAAAGGGTTTGCGCGTCTGTCTCCCCGCCGGCTGACCCGGTACGCCGAGGCTTTTGCCGTCAGCGTGGAGGACCTAAAAAGTATGACCTTTCATGAAGACTGAATTTCATCACCTGCAGTCGGCGCACTGTGAAACGGGTGTGACGACGGGGCTGATGCACCATATCGGCATCGACAAGATCACCGAGCCCCTGGCATTGGGCATAGGCGCCGGCTTGTTTTATATCTACATCCCTTTTATCAAGATCTCGAACGGGCCTGCGATTGCCTTCCGGGTCATGCCGGGGCTTATCTTCAAACGCGTGTGCAAGGCGCTGGGGATACCCGTGGTACGCCGGAAGTTCGGAAGCCGCGAGGAAGCCGCCAGGGCCCTGGATCAGCAGCTTGCCGCCGGTCAGCCCGTCGGTTGCCAGGTGGGGGTGTATTACCTGACCTACTTCCCAAAGGAATATCGCTTCCATTTTAACGCGCATAATATCGTAGTGTTCGGTCGCGAAGAAGACCGCTACCTGGTCAGCGATCCCGTGATGGAAACGACGACCTCCCTGAGTGCGTATGAATTGGAAAGGGTGCGCTTTGCCAAGGGCGCCCTGGCGCCCAAAGGACAGCTCTACTATCCCGTGGGCGGACACCAGGTGACGGACGAACAGATCGCACGGGCGATCCGAAAGGGGATCAAAAACAATGCTTTTGCGATGTTGCACATCCCCGGTCCTATCGCGGGAATAAGCGGCATCCGTTATACGGCGCGTCGCATCCGGAAGTGGCGGGACAAGCTCGGTCTTCACGACGCCGGCCTGTACCTGGCCCAGCTTGTCCGGATGCAGGAAGAAATCGGTACCGGCGGCGGTGGCTTCCGCTATATGTATGCGGCTTTTCTACAGGAAGCCATGGCGTATACGCCTCACCCGTCGCTCCCGTCCATATCGGCCATGTTTACCCGCGCGGGCGACCTCTGGCGGACCGCCGCGGTCCAGGCGGCGGGGATCTACAAGGGGCGGTTGGGGAGCCAGGAAGACTTTGACAAGATGGCGGATTATTTGATGGAGATTGCGGATATAGAGGAAGAGGCTTTTCGGGCGTTGGCAAACATCAAATGGGCGGCCCCATGACATCCGTCTCCGTGACATCTGGCGCCTCCGCCATCGACATCAGCGGCCTGAACTTCCGCTATCCTCGCGCGGAACGCCCGGTGTTTACCGGCCTCTCCCTGCGCGTCCCCGAGGGCCGTCGCTTCGGCCTCTTCGGCCCCAACGGCGCCGGCAAAACGACGTTGATGAACCTGATGACGGGCCTGCTCTCGTATAAAGAAGGCAGTATCCAACTGTTCGGCCGGGAGGCCGGTCGCGGGACCCGGTCTCTTTTTGGCTTCGTGCCCCAGGATTTCTCGTTTTACATGGAACTCAGCCCCTGGCAAAACCTCGAATTTTATGGGGCCTGGTACGGGTTATCGGCCAGGGAAACCCGCCGCCGCGCCACTCATTTACTGGATGTCCTTGGGCTGTCAGACGTCCGTCACCAGCCCGCGCGTCAATTTTCCGGAGGAATGAAGCGCCGGTTGAACCTCGCCATAGGCGTCATCCACGAACCACGCCTTCTTTTCCTCGACGAACCCACCGTGGGGGTCGACGTACAAACGGCGTACGCGATCATGCACTATCTCGAAACGCTTAACACCCGCGGCACGACCCTGGTCTATACGAGCCACCAGCTCGACGAGGCGGAACGGCTTTGCCAGACCATCGCCCTGATCGACCAGGGGGCTATTCTCGCCGAAGGGGCGGTGCACACCTTATTGGCCGAACATAAAAAAGAAGACCTCCGGGGTCTTTACCTGGAACTCACCGGAAAAGCGTATCGCGATGTATAGGCTCTGGGCTACGATACAAAAAGATGCCCGGATCATGCTCCGGGACAGGATCGGGATCCTCCTCATGTTCGGGATGCCGCTTGTGCTCGTGCTCATCGTCACTGCCATCCAAAACGCCGCCTTCGAAGCGACGGGGTCGGGGAAGATGCCGCTGCTCGTATGCAATAGGGATACCGGTGCGGTGAGCCGCGCGTTTTTGTCTGCCCTGACGTCCTCAGGAATGTTCGAACCGAAATTTGTCGCGGGCGACGTCGCCGGACACGTGCATGCCAAAGAGGCGACGGTCGGGATCGAGATCCCCGCCCGGTTTTCGGACGCGCTACAAGCCACGGCCCATGCCCTCGCGGGCAAGGCCCTGCACTCTTTCGGCCTGGAAGGCGACACCGCTTCCGCCAAGGGAGCCCCTCCCGTCTCGATCTTTGTAAGCCCCGTCCTCCAGGGCGCCATCCGCCGCTCCGTCTCCAGCGGCATCAGCGGCGCCCTTCAGTCCCTCGAAAGCCGCCTCGTCCTCCGGGAGGTCTTCCAGTCGATCAACAACAAGCCCATGCCCGATTCGCTGGAACGGGCGCTGCTCAACGGCTCCGTGGGGCTGCAAGAGGTGGTGGTCTCCGGCGTCCGCGGACCTTTGAATGCCGCCCAGCACAACGTGCCCGCCTGGACGCTGTTCGCGATGTTCTTTATCGTGATGTCCCTGGGCGGCAGTATGGTGAGGGAAAAAGAAAGCGGGAGTTTCATCCGCCTCAAGACCTTGCCGACCAGCTATGCCGTGGCCCTGCTCTCCAAGCAGCTCACGTACCTGGGGGTGACGCTGGTACAGGCGGCGCTCATTTTTGCGATGGGGCGTTGGGTGTTTCCCTTGTTTTCGCTCCCCGCATTGCACCTGCCGCAAGACGTCGGCGCGCTTTTCGTGGTCACTTTGCTGTGCGGCTGGTGCGCCGTCAGCTACGCCATCTGCGTGGGGGTTTTTGCCGCCACCCCGGAACAATCCAACGGCTTTGGGGCCGTGTCCGTCATCATCCTGGCGGTGATCGGCGGGTTGATGGTACCCAGTTTTATTTTGCCCGACGCCCTCAAGGCGTTCATGAACGTATCCCCCCTGCATTGGTGCCTGGAGGCCTACTATAGCCTGTTCCTGGATGGCGGTAAACTCCGGGATGTTTGGGTAAATATTATACCTTTAACCGCCGTAACCCTCGTCCTTCAAGCCATAACATGGTGGGGGCTCCGGCGAAAAAATCTAATATGAGCGATCAGCTGAAACAAACCGTAAAAGAACAGATTGTATCCTTTTTGAACCTGACGTCCGTCCAACCCGGGGACATCAAGGACGATGAGCCGCTCTTCGGCGAAGGCCTCGGGCTTGATTCCATCGACTCCCTGGAACTGATCGTGCTCTTGCACCGGGAATACGGGATTTCCATCAACGACCCCAAAGAGGGGCGCAAGGTCCTCGTGGATGTAAATACCATGGTGGATTACATCGAGAAGCACCGGACGAAATAGCTACTTTCTTATCGTAAAAAGCGCATTATCCAGCGTCGTGTCCCGGATGTCCGTGACCTGAAAGACCACCGATCCCGTCGACATGGAACCGTCCGGCATGGTCCAGGGAACCGGAAACTTTATACTCATGACCTCGTAAGGAAAGTCCCTGACGAAACGGTTCAGCGGGGATTCGATGCCCGTCGCTTCCTTTGTGAAAAAAAAGGTGATCCGGGCGCTGTCTTTGGAAATGCCTTCTCCTTTGATGCAGGGTTTGCCCGCGATCGTTACCGTGGGCGTTTTTTCCAGGTGAGTCACGTCAAGGGCATTGCTGTCGGTCACCCTGTAAAAGAGTTCGAAGGTTGCTTCGGCCAGGGGCAATTGCCGGCGCAATAACGTGTCGTCGCTGATGGGAAAAGTATATACGGTCCGGGTCGTCCTGCCGATTACATAAGCGGGATGCAGCATCCTTGCAAAAAGGGTGGTGGTCAGCGAGGCGTTTTTAACTGACTGCGTCACGACCGTTCGGTACGTAGCCATGACGGTGTCATCCATTCTTAAGATACTGTCCGGGCTTATATAATACGTATAGATATAATCACTTTGTACATGGGCCGGCCATTCCGCGGCCGTATCGCCGGGCCGGTACGGGCATTGCGCGATACGCACGACACCTTCGCGCCGTCCGCAGGAGATCAGAAGTAAGGCAACAAAAAGGTATCTCATCGTTTATCGATAAACTTAACGATTTTCCGCGACGTCTCCGGAAACTGCATCTTCTGCAACTCCGGCGCGGCCACAAAGCGGACGTGCGGGCTGACGCGCAAACGCGCCTGGAGATAGGCGCGGATCTTGCCGTGGCACTCCTCCGTATCGGCCGCCGGCAGGACGTGGAGCAAGACCTCGTCCAACCCCAGTTCGTTCGCATAGACTTCCACTACGAAATCGACGACTTCTTCCATCTCGTTAAGAAGATCAAACAGCGCGGGCGGGTAAAGGGTCGTCCCCTTGAACTTGATCATTTGTTTGCGTCGTCCGAGGATCGGGCTGAGACGGATGCTGGTCCGCCCGCAGGCACAGGGCTCTTCGAAGTACATACACACATCCCCGGTCTTGTAGCGGAGCAGGGGCATGGCTTCGACCCCCAGGGTCGTGATCGTGAGCTCGCCGGGTGTACGAGGCCCGACGGGTTGATCGTTGTCGTCCAGGATCTCGGCGATCAGCAGGTGTGGCTGGAGGTGCCCGCCCTGTCCCTCACCGCATTCCGTAAACGCGGTTTGCATCTCGGTGGAGGCGTAGGTGGAGTATAGGTCGATGTCCCAGGCTTCCTTGATCTTGCGCCCGATGATGTTGAGGGTGAAGTCGGCGTTGCGGATGTTCTCGCCTATGCAGATCGCTTTGCGGACGCTGGTGGCGGCCAGGTCGATCCGGTGTTCTTCGGCATAGCGGATGAGCTTCAGGATAAACGACGGCACCGCCACGATAGCCGTGGGCTTCAACCGCCGGATGGTTTCCCATTGCAGGGAGGGCACACCCGGACCCAGCCGGATGATCCCCGCCCCGAGTTTCCGGATCCCCGAATAGTACGCCATCCCCGCCATAAACTGCCGGTCCAGGGTTAGCATCAACTGGTAGACGTCCGAGGCGCTGCCGTCGGCGCAACGGAACGATCCGTATTCATTGTCCGCGAGCCGGAGGAGGTCGTTTTCCGTGAGGGGAACGATCACGGGACTGCCCAGCGTGCCCGAGGTGGACGTGTATTCGATGATCTTTGACCGGGGTACGCACAAAAAATCGTCCGCCCGTTGTTGCAGGTCTTCCTTTGTTGTGACGGGGATGCGGGCGAAGTCCGTTCCATGCTTTGTCAGCAGCTCCCGGTAAAACGGGGAATGCTGCTGCAGGTATGCCAACAGTTCCTGGAGTTGGGAAGATTGTTCCGCGCTGATGGGTATGCTCATAGCTGATAATGGGGCGGCCCGCGGGCCGCCGGGGTGCGCAAAATACGGCATTTATTTGGTCCGCCGGGGGCGGCGCCCACTGGTCCGTCGGCGCGGCGCCCGCCTTAGAACGGGTACCCGATCGCCAGGTTCAACACCGTCTTCGAAATATCCCCCACATTGCGGAAGACCCACCGCCCATCCCACGGCTGGCGTACGGGCACGCCCAGGTCCACCCGCAACACGAGGATCTTTACATCGAAACGCAATCCCGTGCCCACCCCCACCGCGATCTGGCGGGCGAATCCCCCGGTGAACTGTGACCCGGGCCGGGCAGTGTCGGCGCGAAGCGTCCATACATTCCCCGCATCCGCAAAAAGCGCCCCTCTCAGGATGGAAAAAATCTTGAAGCGGTACTCCGCGTTGGCCTCCAGCTTGACGTCCCCCGGTTGATCGGGCAGGATAACACCGGTCTTTGCGGGCGCCAGGTACGAACCCGGCCCCAGCTGCCGCGCATGAAAGGCCCGGACGTCATTGGTTCCGCCGGCAAAAAACTCCTTGATAAAAGGCATGGTCGTGCTGTTGCCCCAGGCAATGCCCACCCCACCGGTGATCCTGGAAGCCAGCTCGCCCGTGCCCAGCCGGAGGTAGTGACGCAGGTCAAGTTCGAACCGGTCGTATTGGGAAAACGGGGTGCCCACCAATTTTATTTCATTGCCCTTTGCGACATCCGCGCCGGTCGCGAGTCCGAGGATATTGGCAGACACATCCACCGCGGCGTTAAAATAGTAATTGTTCCGGCGGCGGTTGGGAACGGCCCGGGTATTGATATTGAAGTTGTAGTTCGGACCGATGATAAACTGGCGTTCGATGCTCCGTGCCAGTGTGATGTTGGTGTCCAGCTCCTGCTGGAAGGCAGCGCTGATGTGGGTGGGATTGACGAAGTTGACGGTAAAAATATTCAGCGTGTGTTCTTTGACCGGCGTTTCTTTGAAGATATAGCCAAAGCTGGCCTGGGCCGAGGCCAGGTTGTATTCGTTGGACACGTCGTAGATCTGGTACCCTACGCCAATTTTGGTCCGTGGCACAAAAGCGCTGTTCGTCTTTACGGTAAACGGGGCGATAAAGCGGGGGACGAAAAGATCCAGGGTTGCCCCAAAAGTGCGCGTGCTGACCTGTTGTCCCGCACCCAAAAACTGTTCGTCCAAACCGGCGGAGACCGTGGCGGTCAGCAATTCGGCGCCCCGGAAAAGGTTCCTGTTCGCCCAGGTCACCGAGACCTGTCCGCCGGTGGTATTGTCCGAACGCGTCAGCCCCGTCACCTGGAACTGGAGGGATTTTTTGGGGAGGGGCGTCAGGTAGTAAAAAGCATTGAGCTGGTCCGGACCCGCCGTATCCGCTTCCACGAACCGGGCCTTGACGAATTTATAGACCCCCAGCGTGATCAGCCGGTTCAGCGACAAATTGTGGTCGTTCCGGTTGTACACGTCTCCCGGTTTGAAGACAAGGTTCCGGCTAAACATCACGGGCCGGAACAGGTGCGCGGTGTCCAGGATCTTATAGCCGTGATAGTCCACCAGGTCCTTTTTGTCGCTGGTGTCGGTGTTGATGTCATAATTGGCAAACACGACGACGTCATGGATATGCCAGATCTGTCGCGCCTTGGCGGGAGTGGAGGGGATGATGCGCAGCGTCGCATCGATCTGTCGGTTGCCCACCGTCGTGTCCGCGTCCAACTGAAGGTAGTTGGGGCTGAAGTAATAAAAACCCCTTTGTTTGAGCCGGTCGTCTATCCGTGTCCGTTCGTTTTTGACAACATCCAGGTCGTAGGTGTCTCCCGTTTTTAGCAGCGAGCGTCTCGCCAGGCGGTCGATGCTCCGTGCCAGCGTGTCGTCCTCCTGTGGGTAAACAATATGCCGGTACGTATAGGGTTGACTGACCCGGGCGATAAACCGGTCTTTTTTGTGGGGTTTTGTTTCCAGGAGCACCGTGTCAAAGAAGAACCCTTTATTGACGAGCCGGTTCTGGAGGATTTCCCGGTTCTTCCCGGAAATGGCCGCGCTCGCCAGCACGGGAGCCTCACCTACCTTGTATTTGAGCCAGTGCCGGAATCCCTTGTCCTTTTTGGGGGTGCCCGCAAGGTTGTAGACCCAAAGCTTGTACTTCCATCCCAGGAAGCTGGCATTGGGGAGGGGGCGGAGCAGGCTTTCCAGGTCGGTTTTGAGGGATTTGTTTGCTTTTCCCTCGATCGTGACGGTGCCCCCCTCATAGAGGTTTTTGGTATTGCTGCAAGCACACGCGAGGAGCAGCAGAAGCCCGGCCGGGATAATCTGTTTCGTCATTTGTAGATCTCTCTGAACTTATTGTAGTCAAGGGTGAGGATAAAGCTCACCCCCGTTTCCACCACCTGCCCTTCCACCACCACCTGGTACTGGTTCTTCCTATAGGCCCTGACCCGGTACCGCCCGTCCCGGGTCAGCTGGTAGTCGACCGACACATCCCCCGCGATATTGGAGGCGTTCTGGTTGGGATAGGCCCCCTGCAGCTCGAAGTCGCTGCCGACGTTGACCTTGACCCGGTCGTTGAAAAGGCTTTTGGACAGCGTAACGGCCAGGTCCGTCTGGTTCTGCTCCTGCCCCGTGGAATAGTCCTGGGTGTTGTTAAGGTCGAAGTTGAGGTCCACACCTTTCACCAGGCTGGCGGCGAGCTGGTTGAGCTGGGACGACAGGAGCTGGCTCGCGCTCTGGAAGGCCATCTGTGTCGCGGTCGTGTTCCCCGCGCCGCTTTCCAGCGGATTGTCGCCCACAAACCGGCCCAGCAGCAGCAAGGCAAAAACCTGTTTGTTCAATTCAGACGGATCCCCCCGGACCTGCGATAATTTTGTCTCCACATCCGGCCACTGAAGCGACAGGTTGGACGGCAAGGTCACGTCAAAGGTAATGACCGGTTTGAGCAGCTCCCCCGTCATCTGAAGCGACACGGTAAAGGGAAGCCGTTGTTTGAACTTGGTAATGTCCGTGGCAGACCGCCCGGATATTTCATTTTGGACAAGGTCGATGGGCGAGGTCCGGAGGGAATACGTGGCCACCAGGTGGATCAGCGCCGACATTGGGTCGCCCGTCCAGGTGATGGTGCTCCCCCTTTGTAACAAAAAGGTCCGTTTGAGGAGTTGCAGCGTTAGGTTGTACTGCCCTGCATCGACCTCATACACCCCCGTAAGGCTGGTCTTGCCGCTTTCGTCCAGCCCGAAGTTCAGGTGGGCGCGTCCCCTGATCTTTAACGCATCCCCGTTGCGCTGGTCGATGATCATGGTGAAATGGGCCATGCTGTCGGTAGCGATGTTGGCGCTCATGTTGAGGCCCTGCAGGGTCGCCAGCTCCTCCTTTTTGACGAGCGTATCGTTATGGCTCACGAACCGCACCACGCCCTCCCTGCTGACCACCTCCGGATCATTCTCCGGGAGGATATAGGTAAAATCCGTCCGCCGGTTGATGTGTATGTCCCCGTCCATTTTTGGCGTCTGCAGATCCCCCTTCAGGTTCACCACCGCGTCCAGGTTGAGTTTCCCGTAAAACATCCGGTCCGTTGCCGGTGCCGCGTTGAGCAGCCGGAAATTCCCCGCGTGACAGGTCAGGTCAAACCGCATCGCCCGGTAGTCCGTGGTATACACGTTCCCGTCCAGCGTGGCCTTGTTTCCCGACGAGTCTGTCAGCGAAAACTTACTGAAGTTAAACCCGGTGTCGTCAAATTCGATGTTGTCCTGGGAAAGCCGGAGCGGTTCCCCGCTCAGGTGGGGCGTGATCACCGCGCTATCGAAATGAAGATGCCCGTCCGGCACAAACCGCGACGGCGTTCCGGTGATATGCATCCTTCCCTTCAACTGCCCGCGGATGTCGTCCAGCTGACCGGCGACAAAGGGTTCGAGCGCGGCCAGGTCGAAGGCGTTTAGGCTCAGGGCGAGGTCCATTTTCCCCGCGGTATCGTAAGTCCCCTTCAGCGCCAGGTCGGTGGCGCGTCCCAGAAGCGTGACGTCCGCCGCATAAGTTGCCGCGACCTCATTGTTGACGTTCACACCCAGGTTCCCCAGCGTATCCGACTTTACCGCCAGGTCCTTTACCGTAAGGTCCGACGTGAAAACCCCGCGTTTGTTGACGTCCGCCGCTCCATCCAGTATGCCGCTGACCAGGGCGGTATCCCCGCCGGTAAATTGTGTGAGGGTGGACAGGCGGAAGCGGTCAAACCGCAGGTGTATGTCCGGCCCCTGGCTGTTGGCCGTGAGCGACTGGTCTTTGTAGCTCAGCGCAACGTCATGGATGTTCAGCCCCGTGGAGTCATAGCGAATAAGGTTGTTCGGGCTCACCGACCAAACTTCGTGGTTGAGGAGGAGGCTGTCCGGGTTCAGCGAAAGGGAATACACGCTTCCGGCCTTTTCCATGCGGGCCGCAAGCCTGTACCAATCCTTGCCCTCTTCATCGTGAAAGAGCGCTGTGGTGTACAGGGCATCGTGTTCCACGCGTCCGCGGATGACCGGAAGCTTCAGGCTTTGGCCGCCTACCATAGCTTGTTCGGCATTTACTTCATAGTCCAGATGCTCCGGCCGGGTCACGGCGTCTATTTTCAGGTGCCTCACGGTATCGGACCCATAGCGGAACGCGGGCGTTGCCAACGACAACCGCAGGTCATGTCTTTGGCTGTCAAATGTCGTATGCAATCCTATCGTATCGCTCCCGGCAAGGTCCGGCACAAACGTCAGCAATAATGGTGTCGGCGTGACCAGGACGTCGAGGTTCCAGGATTGGGGGGAAAAAGTAGTGTCCCGTATCCCCGGGAGTGCATAGTACGGACGGAGGGTCTGTTCGAGCGCTGCCGGTAGTTGCGTCAGCCGGTACCGCCCGTCCAGGTCAAGGACCGCCGCGTCGGAATACAGGTGGAGGTACTGGCTGTCCAATGGGGGGCTATCCATCGGGTGGCGGTCCAGCGGGTGGTGGGCCACCAGGGCGATGCTGTCCGCGTGCAGGTAGCGGCTGCCATCGTACACGTTCGCCTGCAGAAGGTTCAGGGCCCCCTCCAGCGAATCCGGTTTAATGCTGGCGAAGTCGGCCCGCAGGTGCCCGCTGGCCCGGAGGGTATCGGTTATCAGATGGAGCGCTGTGGCATCGATGGTGTCGAGTCTTACGTTAAGGTGAAGGGCCGGGCCGTCGACCATCGCATCCAGTGCGTATTTGACCGCCGGATCATCGATGTCCGAGTAAAGGACGCCCTTGCCGTTGTCATAACGAATGTCCAGCCCAAGGTTGGTATAGGTATAGCCCCGGATCATGCCCTCCGTAAGGCGCAGGTGCGCATCCGTCTGAAAGGAGGGATAGGAAAACCCCCGCCCCCGGGCGTCGGCGGTCAGTGTCAGCCGGCCCACGTTTTTTTCCTGCCCCAAAAAATACCCCACGTCCAGCGCACGGGTGGCCACCTTCGCCTGGTAGGCATGGTTATTCAGGTTCATGGTCCCTTCGACCCTCACGCCACCGTTGGAAGTGGACGCGTCCACCAGCCCCTGGAAGACGCGGATCGTCCCCTTGAAACGCCCGGTGGCCGAGACGTCCCGCGGGAGGCGGGCGTGGAGCGCCCCGCGGGGCACCAGCGTGTATACGTCCGTCGAATCGGTGACCAGTCGAAGGACCTGGACGTCGTAGATCGCCCTGGCGGCATCGGGCAGGCCGGACACGGTACCCCTTAGCCGGACCGTTGTTTTCCGGAGCCCCCGGACCTCCAACCCCGGGGTGACCAGGTTGTCCAGGCTGCCCCTTATCTGTCCGTCCAGGTAGATGGAGCCTTTGAGCAGACCGGCCAGCGCGGAGGGCTGCCCCGCGGGGGCCGTCCTCGCCGGGGCCGTCCCCGCGGGGGTCGTCTTCGCCGGGGCCGTCCCCGCGGGGATCGTCCCCGCGGGTGCCGCCCCCGCGGGCGCGCCCCCTTCCAGCGCCGGCGCGAACAACAAGAGGTCGCGTGCGCTGATCGTGCTCCGATCCATGCGGGTATCCACGTACAGCAGCTCCGGGTGACGGGCGAGGGTATCGATCGACGGATAGCGGGCATCGGTTTCGTTCCGGAGGACGGACCGGTCCGTTTGGAGCACCAGGTCCTTTATGTGCGTCTCTTTTGTCGTGTACGTGATCCTCGCCGATAGGTTTTTTAGGGTCAGCCCACTCTGTTCGTTGAAGGCCAGTCGCCGGATGTCGGCATATATGCCGGTCGTGTCGCGTGCTGCGCCTGCGCCGCGTCCGGCTGCGCCCGCGCCGTCCCCGGTGGTGCCCGCGCCGTCCCCGGTGGTGCCCGCGTCGTCCCCGGTGGTGCCCGCGCCGTCCCCGGTTGCGCCCGCGCCATACCCCGCGGCGCCCGTCTGCAACGCCAGCCCCGCAACCCCCAGGTGGTGATAGTCCACCCCCTTCTGCGCACGCGGTTGTGCGTCATCGTAAGCAAAACCCGTGCTGTCGATCCGGAGGTATTTTACCTCATAGACCATCTGGTCCGGATCGATACGCCCGGCGGCAAGTGCCAGGTTGCCCAGCGCGAGGTGCGTCGCCAGGCCTCCCAAAGCGTCGTTGTAGGTGGCGTCGATGTGGCGCAGCCGCAGGGTCCCCAGCGTGTAGGTAAAGCCCTTGCCACTGCTGGTCCGCGTCGTACCCGGGGTGGAAGCAAAAGCCTTTAGGATAAAATCGTAATTGAAGGCAGTGTCTCCTTTTAAGCGGTAGACCTTGGCCCGGATGCTGTCAAGGGCGAGGTAGCTGACGTCGATCCGGTGGCGCAAAAGACCCAACATCGACAAGTCCACCTGGATGCGCCCGGCCGATAACAGCGTGTCTCCGCGCGCATCGCCGAGATACAGCCCTTCCAGTACGATTTGTTTGGGAAAAATAATCCTTAGCCTGTCAAGCCGGACTTCCGTGCCCAGTTTCCGGTGGAGATAAGCGACGGCCTTTTTGGCGAGCCATTGCTGGACGGCCGGCACCTGGACCAGGAAAAAAAGCACCACCAAGAGCGTAAGCACCCCGGACAGGATCCATAACATCACGCGCAAGGTCCTCTTCACCAGGTGTTTGAAAGTCATAGGCATGAGCAGAAGATACAACTTTTGTACCCCCTTAACAAATGCCTGCAATTTCGTCCCTAACTTTGCCGCAGCAAAACCGTTTTTTATGGGTTCGATCGATTTGCTACACCCAGATAGCAAGTGTAAAGTCTGCGGAGCGCCCCTTTATTCCACAGACCACGACAATCACGAAATCACGTATCACTGTTCCTCCCCCGAGGCCCGTTTCTGGGACTTCGAACGGGGCACCCGCGACCAGGACATGGCCAAGAACCACTGGGATCAATCGAGAGAAGAAATTTTTTTAAAGTAGGTTGCGTCTGCGCCGCCTGTATTCACCCGCCAGGGTTCCCACAAACAGCAGCAGCATCACCCAGGTGCTGAAAGCCGCTATTTTTTCCCCCGTATAAAACGACACCGGCCGGAAGGCAAAGTGGATCTCGTGTTGCCCCGGAGGAATGGCCAGCCCGCGGAGGGCATAGTCCACTTTGCGGATGGGGGCTTCCTGTCCGTCGATATAGGCTTTCCAGCCCAAGGGGTAGTAGATCTCGCTAAACACCGCAAATTCGGGCGCTTTTGCCGATGCGGTGTAAAAGATATCGTCATTTTGGTTGGAGACGAGGTGGATGCTGTCTCCGGAGGTGTACTGTGGTTGTGCGGCGACCGGGGCTTCGATCAGGGCACTGTCCATGGGATCAAAATGATCCAGCGCACGCATGGCTTCGGCCGGACCCGGCACGGGGTGCAGACGGCGTACCAGCCAGCAGGCCCCCAGCGCACCGGGATTCCGGACGACGACAGGGTCGCGGGCCGGTGCGGACGATTCGGAGAAGGATACCGGCGACAGCGGGTGCGGCACAATGACGTACTTCGTATTGAACATGTCCAGGACAGCCTGGTTGACCGGCTGTTTGGACAATTGGTACGTGATCAGGTCCTCGATCAGCGCCAGCTTGGCGGGATGATACCCTCCCAGAGAATTATGGAAATAGGAAGTTTCGGACTCCTGAAAAGCGTTGTTGAGCCCTTCGCTGAGGTTGAGTACCCGGTAGTAACCCGTGTCGGCGCTGATCTCCTGGTTGGCGGTGGTCGGGCTGATGCTGGTCGCCGCTTCTTCCTTGTCGAGGTAACTGTGGTAGCCCAGGTAGCGGGTATCCACGAGCAGCAGGTCCACAAAGACCAGCACGGTCAGGCCCGCCAGGGCAAAGCCCGGGCGTACGCGGTCCGCGGGTTCGCTGCCCTCGCGTATGCGGTCCGCGCGTACCCGCCGGCGGATAAACAGCCCCAGGCAAAGCGCCGCCCCCGCGATAAACAGGGCCGAGCGGAGCAGGTCGCTTCCAAAGAGGTCCTGGCGGTCCTCGGTGGCGGCCTGCAGGAAGCTTTTACCCATGACCGGGTCCACCTTGTTGATCTGGGTCAGGTACTGGTCGCGCTGTATGTCCCGGGCGCTTTGATAGTCGAGGCCCAGGTAAAGGGCGACACCCGTCAGCAAAACGGCGCCCGTCAGGATCAAGGCCAGGTGGAAGCGGCGCTGCGAGCGTGGGGACGGGTCCTTTTCAAAAAACAACTGCTGCAACCCCAGGGCGACCAGGAGCGGTACGGTCAGTTGCGGGATGTAAAGGATCATCGACGGCGCCCTGAATTTGTTGTAGAAGGGGAGGTGATGGAAAAGAAACGTATTGAAGGGCGCAAAGTGTTTGCCCCAGGCCATCAGGATAGCCAGCACCGTGAGTGGGATGATCCAGACCCGGTGCAGGCTGCGGGTATACACCGCGGCAAACAGGAACAGGAAGCAGACGATCGCGCCCAGGTAGACCGGGCCCGTGGTGTCCGGCTGGTCTCCCCAATAGGCGTTAAAGGCGGTAAAGAACTGGTCGGATTCCCAGGCCGGCAGGTGTCCGCGCTCCAGGGCCCGGGCGAGCCGGGAATCCTTGCCCAGGGTTTGGCTTGCGCCGCCGTAGACGTCGGGCACCAACAGGGTCATGGTTTCAGCCTGGCCGTAGCTCCACTGGAAGGCGTAGTCGAGGGAGGGGCCTTTTTTGTCGAAGCTATTGCCGCCTTGACTGGCCTCCATCCGCAACCCCGTGCTCCGCGCCGTTTCCTGGCTGTATTCATACGTCGTCAGCAGGTTGGTGGCGTTGGTGAGGGCACCGAGTGCGCCCGCCACAGCCGCCAGTGCAAGGCACACGAGCACGTGTTTGTACCGCCGGGCCCGAAGCGTCTGCACCACGAATGCCAGTGTCAGCGCACCCGCAATAATGAGGAAATAATAGGTGATCTGCGGATGGTTCCGGCTCACCAGAAGACCGGAGAACAGGGCGACGAGAAACGTCCCCCATCGGTAGTGTCCCTGGTACAGCAACAGGAGGGCGCCCAGCAAAAAGGGGGCATACCCCATCGCCTGGATCTCGGTTTCGTGGCCCGCCACCACGAGGATGGGGCTAAAGCTCGCATAGCCGTATGCCAGGGCGGCCAGTATTCCGATCCATGGATTGATCCGAAGGACCTGTGTGAGGAAATAAAAGGAGATACAAAGAAGGAAGAAAAAGGAAACAGGTGCCGGCAGAAATAAGGTAAAAAAGTAATGCAACCAGCTCAGGGAAAGCAGGTTCCGGGACTCCAGGGCGGTCTGGTACCCCGGCATGCCGCCAAACATACTGTTGTTCCAAAGGGGAAAGTGGCCGTGGGCGGCTTTGTACTGCTGCATCTGGTGTACGCTGCCCATCCAACCGGCGACGTCGGCCTGGTTGAGCACCTTGCCTGTAAACAAGGGCCCGCAATACACCACAGCGATCGATACAAAAAGGGCTACGGCAACGATGTGGGGAATCACACGCTTCCAATCAAAAGGGATCACACGCATAAGAGCCGGTAAGGGGTCAGTAATCGATTGCAAACAAAAACAATGCCTGGAACGCCGCAGGTGCAATATATGGTTTAAACTTCATATCAAGCGTTTACCCCGTTATATTCCGCTGTAACGCCCGGCCTAAACGTTTAAGCAAAATTTCCTATGCTACTAACGATGGTTTGTAAGTATCTTCGGAACTTAAATAAACGCCCGCGTATGCAAAACATTATTCTCTTGGAAAAGGTCGGGATCGGGGACATCGATCTCGTTGGTGGCAAAAACGCTTCCTTAGGTGAAATGCTGCAAAACCTCAGCAAACTGGGTATCCGGATCCCCAAGGGATTTGTGATCACGGTGCACGCGTACAATGAATTCATCAAGGCGAACAAGCTGGAGGTCAAGATCCGTGAATTGATCGGGGCCATCGACTACAAAAGCGTGGAGTCCCTGCGCCGGTCGGGCCTGGAGGTCCGCAGCCTGATGCGGAATGCACGTTTCCCGGTCAAGCTGGGGGAGGAGATCGTCGAAGCCTACTATGCGCTGTCCGATACCTACGGACAGCTCAACACGGACGTGGCGGTCCGGTCATCGGCTACGGCCGAAGACCTGCCCGACGCCAGCTTTGCGGGGCAACAGGAGACCTACCTTAACGTGCGGGGACCCGAAGACCTCATCGACGCGGTGCGCAACTGTTTCGCGTCGCTGTTTACGGACCGGGCCATCAGCTACCGCCACAGCTTTAAGTTCGATCACTTTGCCGTGGGTTTGTCCATTGGGGTGCAAAAGATGGTACGGTCCGACCTCGGCGCTTCCGGGGTGGCGTTTTCCCTCGATACAGAGTCCGGTTTCAAGGACGTGGTGGTGATCAACGCCTCCTACGGGCTTGGTGAGCTCGTGGTCCAGGGAGCGATATCCCCGGACGAATACATCGTCCACAAACCGACCATGGCCGCGGGTTTCCCGTCGCTCATCGAAAAGCGGATGGGGGTCAAGGACAAGATGATGGTCTATGGAGATACGGCCGACGAGCGCGTCAAGGTGATCCCGACCGACAAGGGCTTCCAGTCGCGTTTTTGTCTCAAGGACAGCACCGCCCTCCTGCTTGCGCAATGGGTGGTACAGATAGAAGAATACTATTCCGGGCTCCGGAATACCTGGACGCCGATGGACGTGGAGTGGGCGATCGACGGCCTGACCAAGGAGCTCTTTATCGTACAGGCGCGACCCGAAACGATCCATTCCCGCAAGGACGCCGGTAAGGTGACCGAATACAGCATCAACGATCCCCAGCGCACCGAAAAGATCCTTACCAAGGGGATTGCGGTGGGGGACAAGATCGCTTCCGGGAACGTAAACATCCTCTACTCCCTCGACAAACGCGTCATCGAAGGGCACGAGTTTCACGACGGGGACGTCCTCGTGACCGACATGACCGACCCCGACTGGGAACCCGTCATGAAACGCGCCTCCGCCATCGTCACCAACAAGGGCGGACGGACCTGTCACGCCGCCATCGTCGCCCGGGAGATGGGCGTCCCGGCCATCGTCGGTTGCGGCAACGCCACCGACGTACTATCCAACGGGCAGACCGTGACCATCAGCTGTGCCGAAGGCGGGGACGGGTTTGTCTACGCCGGCGAAATCGACTACTTGCGCAAAGAATACGACCTCGACGACCTGCCGTCGATCCGCACCCCCCTCATGCTCAACGTAGCCTCCCCCAGCATGAGCTTCCAGTTTGCCCAACTGCCCCACAAGGGCGTAGGGCTCGCCCGGGAAGAATTTATCATCAACAACTACATACAGGTGCACCCGTTGGCCCTCCTCCAACACGAAAAGATCGGGGACGCCGAACTGTCGCGCATCATCCGTGGAAAGATCGTGGGCTTTGACAACGAGACCGACTTTTTTATCAACAAGCTGGCCTACGGGATCGCCCGCATAGCGGCCTCCTTTTATCCCTACAAAGTGATCGTCCGTTTTTCCGACTTCAAAAGCAATGAGTACTACAACCTCCTCGGCGGAAAATACTTCGAGCCCAAGGAAGAAAACCCCATGATCGGCTGGAGGGGCGCGTCCCGTTATTACTCCGGGGAGTATAAAGAGGCCTTCGGCCTGGAATGCCGGGCCATCAAAAAGGTCCGGGAAGAAATGGGGTTGTCCAACGTCATCGTGATGATCCCCTTCTGCCGGACCATCGGCGAACTCCTGAAGGTCAAGGAAACCATGGCCGAATACGGCTTACAGCAAGGGGACCAGGGGCTGGAGCTCTACCTCATGGCCGAGATCCCCTCCAACATACTGATGGCCGAGGAATTTGCCGACCACATCGACGGCTTTTCCATCGGTTCCAACGACCTCACCCAACTGACCCTCGGCCTCGACCGGGATTCCTCCCTCGTGGCCGACATCTACGACGAACGCGACCCCGCCGTCAAACGCCTCATCACCCACCTCATCCAGACCGCCAAACGCAAAGGCGTAAAGGTCGGGATCTGCGGACAGGGTCCCTCCGACCACCCCGACTTTGCGCGCTTCCTCGTGGAGCTCGGCATCGACAGCATTTCGGTGACGCCGGATTCGGTGATGAAGACGATACACGCGATTGCGGCCGTCGAAATGGAGTTGGCGGCGGTGGAGGCGTAGCGGGCCGCGCCCGCCTTTTGCGGCTCGCGCCGCCGCATCGTGGCTCGCCGCCGCCCTTCGTGGGCCGCGCCGCCTCACGGCAGTGCGTACGCCACATAGGCATCCCCCGACCGGGTGCCCAGCTTCCCGCCTCCACAGGCGATGACCACGTACTCCTTGCCGTCGATCGAATACACGCTGGGGGTCGCAAACCCACAGGCGGGCAGGTCGGTTTCCCAAAGCAACCGGCCGTCCCGCTTGTTAAAGGCCCTGAACTTGGCGTCCCGGGTGGCTGCGATAAAAATCAGCCCCCCGGCGGTGACAACCGAGCCTCCATAGTTCTCGGTCCCGGTATGGATGCCCCGCGCCTTGAAAGCAGGGTCGTCCCCCAGCGTATCCTTCCAAAGGACGCGGCCCCGTTCCAGGTCGATGGCCGTGAGAAAACCCCAGGGCGGAGACACCGCCGGATACCCGTCCCGGGTAAGGAATTTGTTGTAACCGGTGGAGGTAAACGGCATGGAATCATAGCCCGACAGGGGAGGAGCCGGCGGGGCCGTATAGGGCCTTGTTTGCAGGTCTTTGTCGTCTAAGATAAAGGAGGCCAGGGCTTTTTGCTGGCCCTCACCCAGGTCTGGGAAGGCCGGCATCATCCGGCGGCCCGTACGAAGCAATTGGAAGAAGCGGTCCTGTGTATAGTCCTTGGGGGCATGGAGCAGGGAAGGGTAGTTGCCCCCGCCCTGGCGTTCGGGTCCATGACAGCTCATACAGCGCGTGGCGTAGAGGGCCTGGCCGGCTTCGAGGTTGGTGGAGCGCATGCGCGCGGCCTCACCGTATATGGGATCCGGGCCCTTGCCGACGCGCACCATTGTGAGCACCCACGGCATCTCGCTGCCGTTGACATACAGTATTCCGGTCGCCGGGTCGTAAGAGGGCCCGCCCCATTCCCCCCCGCCGTCAAAACCCGGGAAGATCACCGTCCCCTCCCGGGAGGGCGGTTGAAAAAGCCCGTTGTGGTAGCTGTCGAGGCGCTTCCGGAGGTCGGCGGTGTCGGATACCAGCGGATTGAGGTTGTCTATGGTCAATTGCTGACGGGTAAAAGGCGGCTCGTAGGTGGGGACCGGCTGGGTCGGCCAGGGCTGCTCGCCGGCCAACTCGCTCTGGGTGGGCACCGGTGTCTCGGTGACCGGGTAGAGCGGCGCGCCGGTCGTTCCGTCCAGGACGAAGATAAACCCGCTTTTGGTGATCTGGACGACGGCGTCTACCGGTTTGGAATCCTTATGGAGGGTGGCCAGCACAGGGGGCGTCGGCAGGTCCCGGTCCCACAGGTCGTGGTGTACCGTCTGGAAATGCCACAGGCGCCGCCCCGTGGCCGCGTCCAGCGCCAGGACGCAGTTGGCAAAAAGGTCTTCGCCCCGGCGGTTGCCGCCGTAAAAGTCATAACTCGCGGACCCCGTGGGAGCGAAGACGACACCCCTGGCTTCGTCCAGGCTAAAACCCGCCCAGGTGTTGGCGGCGCCAGCGTAACGCCAGGCCGTGGAATCCTCCCAGCTATGGTATCCTGCCTCGCCCGGCCAGGGGATCGTATGAAAGATCCAGCGTCTTGCCCCCGTATGTACGTCGTACGCGCGGATGGATCCCGGCGCCGCCGGCGTGGTTTCATCCACCCGTGTACCGATGATGATGAGGTCTTTATAGATTAACCCCGGGGTCGTGGACGCCACATACCGTTCCCGGGCCGGACGGTCCAGGTCGTCGTGGAGGTCAACTGAACCGCCCTGGCCAAAAGAAGGAATGGGCTTCCCGGTATGCGCGTCCAGGCAAAACAGGTGGGCGCCCGCGGAATAAAACAAGCGTAACTCGTTGCCGTTTTTATACAAGGCTACCCCCCGGCAAACGTTCAGGGAAGACTCCCCCTGCGTCGAGGGATCAAAGGTCCAGCGCTCCTGTCCCGTCGCGGCATCCAGGGCAAAAGCCTTCAGATGTGGCGATACCCCGTAGAAGACGCCCTCGTCCTCCAGCCCGTTTACCTGGATCTGTGTGCCCGTCTTGTCGGCGTCCCCGGTATGATAGGTCCACGCCACCGACAAGCGGTCCACGTTGCTGGTATCGATTTCGGTCAATGAGGCGTAGTGGCGGCTGTCCTTTCCCCCTCCATACACCGGCCAATCCACCGTGTGGACCGGGACGTGGGTACGGCAAGCCATGCAAAGGAGCAACGCGGTGGCGGCAAACAAATACTTCATAGGAGGAAGTTAATTCTTTTCTAAAAGCATTGCGCAGCCGCCCGTGGATCACGGAAAGGAAGTAGTTTGTGCCCCATGCGTTCCCTTCTCCTCTGCTTACTGCTCACTGTCCCTATGTTCACCTGGGCTCAGCACGACTCACTGGTCGAGGTCAACGGTATCGTCCTTTCCAAGGACAGCCTGAAGCCACTGCCCGCCGTCAGCATCGTCATCAAGGGGACGGGACGGGGAACCATCACCAGCGACCGGGGCTCCTTTGGCATCGTGGCCCTGCTTGGCCAGGAAATCGAGCTCACCAGCGTAGGCTATAAACCCCAACACATCATTGTCAATAACGGCTCCGACCACGCCCACGTGGTCATTATGGAGACCGATACCGCCTATATCGCCACCGCCTTTATCCGGGCACATCCTTCCAAGGATCAATTTGCGCGAGACTTTGTCAACGCCCATTTCGAAGACAAGGAACAGGAACTTGCCAAAAAAAGCCTGGACCCCAAGGCCCTGAAGATCATCTCCAAAGGCGTCCCCCTCAGCGCTTCCGAAAAAACGGACCGGACGCTTACCCAAAACGCAAAGAATGCCGCCAACTCGGGGACGGTTCCCGATGTAGTCGGGGTGAACCTGTTGACCCTGTTCAAGGGCAGGCGCAAAAAGACGCGGGAGCTGCAGCCCATCGACCCGTCCTACGGAGGCGCGGTGCTGCCCGCGCTGCGGGATACGGCCGCGCACCGGTCCCCGGCGACTCGCGATACGGTCTCGCATACCGCGCCTCCGCGCGACAGCGCCGCCCGGCAGCCCCTCCGGCGCGACAGCGCCACGAAACACTCCGTGGTCCCGGGTGACACAACGACACAAAAACCCGCTACTGCCCACTAGACAGCCTCGTACGAGGCTCTTGCGCCCCATGAGGTGCCGCGGCGGCCGCCCGCCGCGGCACCCGTTCGCTGCCGCGGAGAACCAAAGAAATATCTGGAATAATAATTGCAGGGGCCTAGGTATATATCTATTTATTTATGAAAAGATTACGTCTGATTCACGTCGCATGCACGCTCCTCTTTTTAGGAGGGGCCACCGTTTCCAACGCCCAATCGAGAAGAGGAGGTGGTGACGGCCCCGTACAGGTGGGGAGCGTTGTGCTCAACCTTGGTGTGGGCGCCGGTGCGGATTATGGGAATTACAATTACAATTCCGGTTTTGGTACGAAGGCCGCATTGGAATTTGGCCTGTGGCAGGCAGGGCCTGGTGTCATTACTTTGGGTGGAGAAATCGGTGGCTCATTTTCCAACGGTGGCTATTATGCGAACTATAAGGCGCACACCATCGTGGTGGCCGCCCGCGCCGCCTGGCATTGCGGCTGGGGTGTCCCGAACCTGGATACGTATGGCGGTGTCTCGGCCGGTTTGGGTTTCCGTCACCATCAGTGGTATGAAGGGAACGTCACCTATTCGAGCAATGACGTCGTGCCTGTCGCGGGGGTATTTGTAGGGGCATCGTATTTTGTCACCCCCAAATTCGGGTTCAATGCCGAAGCGGGGTATGACATCACCAACATCCAGGCCGGCGTTATATTCAAATTGATGTAATTTCACGCGCATGCGATTCGCGTGCGTTGTATTCATCTTTTGTCTGTTCCCGCGGATGGGAAGGACCCAAGACAAAGTGGCGGTCACCGCCATGACCCTTTGGAAAGACTCCATGGCCGTTGGACGGCCCATCCACTGGAACTATGAACAGGGCGTTGTCCTGGCGGGAATGCAGGCCCTCTGGACACGCACACACGACAGTACTTATTTCACCTACATCCGGCACACCATCGATCCTTATATTGGAAACGATGGGAACATCCGGAGTTATAAGGAGGAGGACCTCAGCCTGGACAATATCAATACAGGCAGGGTCCTTCTCTTTTTATGGAAGGCAACGGGCCAGGCCAAATACAAGCTGGCCGCAGACCGGTTGCGCGAACAGTTGCGCCGGCAACCCCGAAACGCACAAGGCGGTTTCTGGCATAAAAAAACCTACCCCGACCAGATGTGGCTGGACGGTTTGTACATGGCCGAACCATTTTATGATCATTACGCCCTTGCGACGGGAGAGGACACCGACTTTACGGACATCGCCCGCCAGTTTATCCTGATGGAAAAATACGCCCGTGATCCCCGGACGGGTCTTTTGTATCACGGCTGGGACGCGTCTCACCGGGAAAAATGGGCGGACAGCCTGACAGGCTGCTCTCCGAACTTCTGGGCCCGCGCGATGGGCTGGTATGGCGCGGCGCTGGTAGACGTCCTGGAAGATTTTCCTAAAAACAGGCCCGGGCGGGACACCCTGGTAGCGGTCTTTCGTCGGTTTGCCGCGGCCGTTAGTGCGGTCCAGGACCCCGGCACCGGTCTTTGGTGGGATGTACTCAACTACCCCGGCCGCGAGGGTAATTACCTGGAGGCATCCGCCAGCTGTCTTTTTGTCTATACCCTTGCCAAAGGGGTGCGCCTGGGTCTTTTGCCTTCGCGGTTCAAGGCCGCCGCGTCCAGGGGCTATGCGGGTATCCTCCACCGTTTTGTCACCCCCGACGGTCACCTCGACGGAACGGTGAGCGTGAGCGGGCTGGGCGGCGCGCACTACCGCGACGGCAGCTACGCATACTACTTGAGTGAAAAAGTTGTCCGCGACGACCCGAAGGGGATTGGGGCGTATCTGCTGGCGACCGCGGAACTCGGCGGGCGATAGTAAGATATTCCATCATTTCAGTAAGACCTTACATTGCCCTCCCCGGGGGGCCGGGGTACCTTAGTGCCCCATGAGGAAATATTTCGAGGAGTTTGAGCCAGGCAGTGTCCGTGACAGCACGGGGCGCACGATCACGGAAACGGACATCGTCCTGCACGCGGGGCAGACGGGGGACTTCTACCCCCACCACATGGATGAGGAATGGTGCAAGCAGCAACCGTTCAAAAAACGGATCGCGCATGGTACGCTGGTCTTTAGCGTGGCCGTGGGTATGACCGCGGGGGTCATCAACGAAGTGTCCATGACGTATGGATACGACCGGCTTCGTTTCTTACAGCCGGTGTTTATTGGCGATACCCTCCGTGTAAAGGTGACCGTCCGGGAACGAAAAGAACATAAACGGCCGGGCTATGGCCTGGTCACCGAAGGCCTGGAGGTCTTCAACCAGCGCTCAGACCTGGTGATGGTTTGCGATCACCTGTTGTTGGTAGAGAAGCGCGTCCCCGGGGACGCCGCACATTGACTAAAAATATTGACGATGCCTGCGCTATTGTTGAAGGGGATCACCTGGTCGCATTCAAGGGGCGTGACCCCCTTGCTGGCCGCTGCACAGCGGTTCTCCGAATTATTCCCCGATGTGTCGGTCACCTGGACGCAGCGTTCGCTCCAGGAGTTTGCCGATAAACCCCTCGAAGCACTTACGGAACAATACGACCTCCTGGTCATCGACCATCCCTGGGTGGGGCGGGCCGCGGCCACGGGCTGCGTGTTGCCGCTGGATACCTTGCTGCCGGCCGCTTTCCTGGAAGACCAGGCGCGACACTCCACCGGGGACTCGCATCCCAGCTACCGCTACGACGGGCACCAGTGGGCCCTTGCCCTGGACGCCGCCACCCCGGTCGCCAGCTACCGCCAGGACCTCCTGGACCGGCACCAGGTCAGTGTGCCCGGCACCTGGAACGAGGTCCTCGCGCTGGCCCGCCGGGGAAAGGTGGCCGTGCCCGCTATCCCGATAGACATCCTGATGAACTTTTATATGTTTTGCATCGCCCATGGCGCGCTTCCCTTTCAGTGTAAAGACGAAGTCGTAGACCGGGTAACGGGTCTCGTGGCGCTGGAGACGATGCAGGAGCTGTATGGGCTGCTCGACAAAAAGATGTTCCAACTCAACCCCATCGGCGTAGCGGAGGTCATGACCCGGACGGACGATTTCTGGTATTGCCCTTTTGCCTATGGGTACTCCAACTATACCCGCCGGGGGTATGCCCGTACCCGTCTGACGTACGCGGACCTGGTTGCCCTGCGCGGCAACCGGCTCCGGAGCACCATCGGGGGCACCGGGCTGGCCATTTCCACCCGCTGTATCCACATGGAAGAGGCCCTGGCGTTTGCCCAATGGGTTACCTCCGGGGAATGTCAATCCACTTTCTATCTCCAGCACGGCGGGCAACCCGCTCACCGGAGCGCCTGGGTCGACGCGGAGGCCAACCGGCTGTGCAACGACTATTTCCGGGTCGTACTCCCCGCCATGGAGCGCGGGTATACGCGTCCCCGTTATGACGGCTATTTGTTTTTCCAGGACCATGGGGGCGATCCGCTCCGTGAGGCCTTGATGGGAAAGCGCCGGCCCGCGTCCGCGCTCGATGAACTCAACGAGGTGTACAGGCGAAGCCTGGCACCGGAAAATGTGCATGCATGAAGCCTGAAGCCCAAGCCGCGCACGGCCCCGTCGAATCGCGCGCCGCTGTCGCGCACGGCCCCGCCGGGGCGGCCGCCTCGCCGGACCTCCCCCTTCGGGGCGTCACCGTCCTCGAATTCGGACAATACCTCTCCGGCCCCTCCGCGGGGCTGCGCCTTGCGGACCTGGGCGCGAGGGTCATCAAGATCGAACGGCCCGGGAGCGGCGATCCCTGCCGGCGGCTGTCGATCAAAAACCTTTGGACGGGGGATGGGAACAGCCTTCTTTTCCATACCATCAATCGCAACAAGGAAAGCCTGGAGGCGGACATGAAGTCTCCGGAAGAACGGGCGCTCCTGCTTCGCCTGGTGGCCGAGGCAGACGTGCTTTTACACAACTTCCGCCCGGGGGTGATGGACGCCGTTGGGTTGGGATACGGGGAAGTCCTGCGTGTCAACCCCCGGCTGGTCTATGCGGTCATTTCCGGCTTTGGTCCCGGGGGGCCCTGGAGCGGCAAGCCCGGTCAGGACCTCCTGCTCCAATCGATGAGCGGGCTCACCTATACGACGGGGAACGGGGACGATCCCCCGGTGCCCTTTGGGTTGTCCATCGCCGACACCCTGGCCGGTGCGCACCTCGTCCAGGGGATCCTGGGCGGGCTGATCCGCCGGCATAAAACGGGGAAGGGCGCGCTGGTGGAAGTGAGTATGATGGAGTCCCTGATGGACTTTCAGTTTGAGTTGATGACGACCTATCTCAATGGAGGACGTTTGCCCGAAAGGAGCAAGGTGTCCAATGGCAACCCGTTGCTCAGCGCTCCTTACGGTGTCTACGCAACCGCCGATGGGTACGTGGCGATCGCCATGGCCGACCTTCACCGCCTGGGCCGGGCGATCGGCTTCGCCGCCCTTACCGGGGTGGCCCCCGGGGATGGGTTTGCCCGGCGGGACGAGATAAAAGCCGCGCTGGCGGCACACCTTGCCGGCCTGCCCAGCGCGCACTGGCTGGGGCTGATGCAGGCGGAAGACCTTTGGGCGATGGAGGTCCTGGATTGGCACGGGCTCACCGCCGCCGAGGGGTACCGCGCCCTGGGGATGGAACAGGAGCTGCGGCTGGCCTCCGGCCTGCGCGTGTGTACGACCCGTTGTCCGATCCGGCTGGACGGAGCGCGGCTCTATTCCGCAAAGGCGGCGCCTGCGCTGGGCGCGGACAATCGCGCGATCCGGGCGCAATTCGAGAGCGCCGCGCCGGGCGCGAAAATTGGCGGCGCCAACGGGCGCGAACAAACACCGATCACATGAACCTTCTTGAAGATATTCTCGTCGTAGACCTCTCCCAATTCCTGTCCGGCCCCTCCGCCGCCCTTAGGTTGGCCGACCTGGGCGCCCGGGTCATCAAGATCGAGCGCCCGGGGACGGGCGACATCTGCCGTCAGCTTTATGTGTCGGACGTACAACTGGAGGGGGAGTCCACGATTTTTCACGCCATCAACCGGCACAAACAAAGCTATGCCGCGGACCTTAAGCATCCGGCCGACCTGGAAAAAGTCAAAAAAATCATCGACCGGGCCGACGTGGTGATGCACAACTTCCGCCCGGGCGTCATTGGGCGTCTGGGGTTGGACTATGCGACGGTGCGGGAACGGAACCCTGGCATCGTTTACGCGGAGATCAGCGGGTATGGGGATGAGGGGCCGTGGAAAGACCTGCCGGGCCAGGACCTGCTGGTCCAGGCGGTCTCGGGGCTGACCTGGCTGAGCCACGACCGGGACCGGCCGCCGACACCCATGGGGGTGGCCGTGGTAGACATCCTGGCGGGGGCCCATGTTTGCCAGGGCATACTGGCGCTGCTGTACCGCCGCGCGGTGGCG
This sequence comes from Dinghuibacter silviterrae, assembly GCF_004366355.1. Lineage (NCBI taxonomy): Bacteria > Pseudomonadati > Bacteroidota > Chitinophagia > Chitinophagales > Chitinophagaceae > Dinghuibacter > Dinghuibacter silviterrae. The sequence goes on from NZ_SODV01000001.1 coordinate 2,708,232, forward strand.
GGGACGGGCGCGGGCGCCAACGGCGGCCAGGGTGCAAATGGCGCCCCGGGCGCACAAGACGCCGCAGGCGGCCTCGTCCAGGTCAGCATGCTGGAATCCATCATGGACTTCCAGTTCGAGTCATTTACGTCCTTCCTCAACGATGGACGCGAACTGCCCGTCCGCAGCGCGCGGGGGGGCGGCAATCCCTATATCGCCGCTCCTTACGGGATCTATCCGACAGCGGAAGGATTCCTGGCGCTGGCGATGACGGACGTGCCTCAACTGGGACGGTTGTTGGAGTGCCCGTCATTGGAAGGGTATACCGACCCTTCCGATTGGTTTGACCGGAGAGATGAGATCAAACAATACCTGGCAGGTCACCTGGCTACGCAAACCGCAAGGAACTGGCTCGCGCGGCTGGAACCCGCCGGTATATGGTGCGCGCTTGTCCTGGATTATGACAGCCTCAGGGCGCAGGAGGGATACCGGGTGCTGGATATGGAAATCACCGTCGAGACCAGTCAGGGGCTTCGCGTGCGGACCACGCGTTGTCCGATCCGGGTCGACGGGGTGACCCTGGACGGGGGTGGGGGCGCGCCTTTGCTGGGGGAGCACAACGACCTTATAGACCGTCAATTTGGCCTACATTTACCCGTATATGGAAGTGGCTATTATTGATACGCATATACACATCTGGGATTTTACCAGGGCGAGGTACGGCTGGCTGGACAACGACACCTCCATCCTGAAGCGTACGTATGCGATCGAAGAGATCGAGGTGCAGCGGGTGGCGGCCGGGGTCCGTGCGGGCGTGCTGGTGCAGGCGGCCAACAATTTGGAGGATACGGACTGGATACTGGAAGTGGCAACCCATACCGATTGGATCGCGGGGGTGACCGGCTGGTTGCCGCTGGCGGACCCGGAGGAAGCGGAGCGCGTGTATGCGCAGCGCTACAAGGGACAGCCGTTGTTCAAGGGTGTCCGGCACCTCATCCACGACGAGACAGATCCCCGCTGGCTGTTGCAACCCACGGTCATCGAGGGGTTGCGTCTGCTGGCCCGGGAAGGCCTCGTTTTCGAGCTGGTGGGTGTGCGGCCCGAACACATCGAAACGGCGCTGGAGGTGGCGGTCCTGGTGCCCCGCCTGCGGATGATCTTCGACCACCTTAACCAGCCTCCGATCGCGTCGGGGGAACGGTTTGGGCGTTGGGGTGCGTTGATGAAAGAGGCCTGCGGGCATCCTTCTTTTTTAGCAAAAATATCGGGCCTCGGTGCTACTTCGGCTATGGGTGACCGTTGGACAGCAAAGGATATTGAGCCTTATGTGGAATTTATACTGACCCATTTCGGCGTGGAGCGTTGTTGTTGCGGGAGCGATTGGCCGGTGTCCCTGCTGGCGGGGACGTATGAACGGACCTGGAAGGTGTACAGGGAGGCGCTGGCCTCCCTGCTCGACGCTTCCGGCCAGGCGGCGGTTTTGGGAGAAAACGCCGTCCGGTTCTACGGGTTGAACCTTTGACGATGATTGCTATATGAACGAACACATTCAAAACCCCCGTCCTGTCTTTGTCATCGGGGCGGGCGGGATCGTCCAGGATGCACACCTGCCGGCGTACCGGCTGGCGGACTTTCCCGTGCTGGGGATCTACGACGCCATCCGTGAAAAGGCGGCCGCGGTCGCGGAGGTCTTTGGCATACCCCAGGTGTTTGGCAGCCTGAGGGAAATGGTGGTTTCCGCACCGGAACGTGCCGTTTTTGACATTGCCCTCCCCGCGGACGCCATTTTGCCCACCCTCGAACAATTGCCGGAGGGTTCTGCTGTTTTGATCCAAAAACCGCTTGGCCGGGACATGGCCGAAGCCAAGGCCATCGCCCGGCTGGTGAAGGAGCGTTCTTTTGTCGCGGGGGTGAACGTACAACTCCGTTATGCGCCCTTTATCGCCGAAGCCAGGCGTATTCTTGCGGAAGGCCGGATCGGCCCCCTTTGCGACATCGACATACACGTTCATGTGTATACCCCCTGGCACCTTTGGACCTTTCTCCAAACGTCCCCCCGCATCGAAATCCTGTACCACAGCATCCACTACATCGACCTGGTGCGCAACCTGGCGGGCGATCCGAAAAGCGTATACGCCAAAACAGTACGTCACCCCTCCACCCCTGACCTTGCCCCCGTGCGTACCCACCTGATCATGGACTATGGTGACTTTTTACGGGTGGGCATCTCGACCCATCACGCCCACGACTTTCATACCCGTCACCAGCAGGCGTATATCCAGTTGGAAGGTACGCAGGGCGCGATCCGGATCGGTCTGGGGTTGCTCCTGGACTACCCAAAGGGACAGGAAGATACCTTCGAATATATCGTCAGGGGCGACGCCGCCTGGCAAAGCCTACCCCTGTCGGGGTCGTGGTTTCCCCACGCCTTTATCGGCTCCATGGCGCAGGTCATGGCGGCCGCCGACGGGCTCATCCCCCGTCCCGACAACAGCGTCGACGATGTCCTCCACACCATGGCCTGTGTGGAGGCTGCCTATCGCTCCAGTGAGGAGGGCGGGGTACGGCCGGAATTATTTTTATGAAAAAGATTTTCGCCTATATTGTTTGCTGCGTGTTGACCTGCCCGGTGGTTGGGCAAGGGGCGGCCCGGCCGCGGGTTCTCTTGCCGGCGGCGCCGCGGGTCGTTTTGCCGCCGAATGCGGCGCCCCGCGTCCACTACGGCGCCGCACGCCTGACGGCAGCCCTGAAAGCGGCGGGGGTGCAGCGCCCCGTGGTGCTGATCCTCCGCAAGGGCCTGCCACAGGAAGGATTCCTGATCGAGTCGAAAAACGGCCGCGTCGAGGTCACCGCCTCGGACGCCTCCGGTCTGTTATACGGATGTATGGAACTCGCCGATACCGTGGCGGCCCGGAAGGGTTTGCCCGCGAAAATCCACGTGTCCGATCATCCGGAAATGCCGTTCCGGGCCACCTGTATCGGTTTGCAAAAGCCCACCCTCCTGCCGGGCCGGGGCGCTTATGAATATCCATATACCCCGGAGAATTTTCGCTGGTTTTATGACCGGGCGCTTTGGCTCCGGTACCTGGACAGTATGGCCAATAACCGGATGAACGCGCTTTGTCTTTGGAACGGACATCCGTTTGCCTCCCTGGTCCGTGTCAAAGCGTATCCTTATGCCGTGGAAGTGCCCGACTCCATTCTTGAAAAGAACCGCGCCTTGTTCAAGTTCCTCACCGCTGAAGCGGACAAACGGGGGATATGGGTGATCCAGACGTTTTACAACATCATCGTCAGCCAGCCTTTTGCAAAGGCCAACCACCTCAAGACACAGGACCGGAACCGGCACATCATTCCCCTTATCGCGGACTATACCCGGAAGTCGATCGCCGCTTTTGTCGAGCAATACCCGAACACCGGTCTTATGTTCACCTTAGGCGAAGCCATGGAGGGCGTCGGGCAGGATGACATCGACTGGCTGACAAAAACCATTATCCCCGGCGTCCTGGACGGTCTTCACGCACTGGGCCGTACCGACCTGCCGCCCCTGGTCCTGAGGGCGCACGATACCGACGCCCCCGCCGACCTTCGCGCCGCGCTTCCGCTCTACGCGCACCTGTATACGGAAGCCAAATTTAACGGGGAGGCCCTGACAACCTACACACCGCGCGGCTCCTGGGCGGAGCTGCACCGAACCCTGAGCCGCATGGCACCGATCCAGATCGAAAACGTCCACATCATGGCCAACCTGGAGCCGTTCCGCTACGGCTCCGCGGATTTTATCCAGCGTTGTGTGCAGGCGATGCACGCCGTCTACGGGGCGAAGGGGTTGCACCTTTACCCCCAGGCGTCCTATTGGGATTGGCCGTATAGTGCGGATAGCGTGGGCGGGGGCGCACCCGCCGCCCGCCTCCTGGAAATGGACCGCGACTGGATCTGGTACCGGGCCTGGGCGCGATACGCCTGGAACTGTCACCGGGACAGCGCCGCTGAGACAGCCTATTGGTCCACCTTGCTCGGAACGCGGTTTGGATGCGGGACTGACGGCGGCGCGGCCATTCTCGCCGCCTACAACGCCTCCGGCATCATCGCGCCCGAGCTCCTGCGCCGGGTCGGCATCACCGACGGCAACCGCCAGACCCTTACGCTCGGGATGTTTATGGACCAATTGATCGACCCCAACCGGTTTGGTTTGTTTTCGCTTCTATATGAATCCGAGGCACCCCCGGGCGAAAGCCTTGCGCAATATGCCGCCCGGGACTGGGCGCACGAAAACCATGAAGGCGAAACCCCCGTGTCTGTGGCGGACGACGTGATAAGGGCGGGCCGGGAGGCGGTGGAGGCGATCGACCGCGCGGCGCCGGCTGTGACGCGTCAGCACCCCGAGTTCAAGCGCTTGAGCAACGATATGCGAGCCTACCGCGCCCTGGCGGATTTTTACGCAGACAAAATAGAAGCCGCCCTTCACGTACTACGGTATACGTATTCGGGGGACCTGGCGGACCTGGACTCGGCCGTGGCGCCGTTGACCGCGAGCGTGCGGGCCTTCGATACGCTGAATGATTTAACCCGGGGTACCTACCGGTATGCCAACAGCATGCAGACCGCCCAGCGAAAGATCCCCATCCGTGGTGCGGACGGCACGTATAAGACCTGGGCAGAGATGCTGCCCCTCTATCAAATGGAACGGGAGCGGTTTATAAAAAATTTGGACTCCTTGCATACGGCCCGGACGCAAAAACCCCCACAGGTAGAACCCCTGCGCGCGGCCGCTGTGACCGTACAAGGAGACACCTTTACGCTGGCGCCGGGATCGCGCGTCTTTAGCGATACGAACGTCGTGATCCAAGACCTGGCCGTTCCCCTCCGGGGGCTTCGGGGCGTACGCCTCCCTTTTGGTGGGGATACCAGCGTGCGGTTCACCAGCACCCGGCCCGTCAAGGTCCTGGTGGGCTATTTTGTCACCCACGACAAGGCTTTTCTGCAGGAACCGCAACTGGAGACCGACGCGAGCGCCAACGACTTTGGGCAGGCGGACATCCGGCTCGCAGGGGCGCTGCTGGTGCCGGGCTTGCCGGTGGTGAATGTACATGCTTTTGCATACCCTGCCGGGACGCATACGTTGAGTCTTGGCAAGGGCGCTTGTCTTGTGCTCGGCTTTATCGACGGGGATCAGGTCTTTAGCGCTTATGACGCGGGTCTGCATAGCCCGGGGGCCGTCAATGTGGATTGGTTATTTGATAAATAATTATGGAAAAATATATACTGGCCCTGCTGGGCCTCCTGATGGCGGGCGCGCCGGCGGGCGCGCAAAACGCGGCGGCGCCTGCGCATCGCGCTGCCACCGCGGCGCCGGGGCCGGAGCGCCGGTCGGCGACCGCGCCGACGCGCCCGACGGTGGCCCCCGCGACGACCGCGGTGCCCTTCTATAACGTCCTCGCCTACGGCGCCATCGCCGACAGCGCACACTCGTGCACTGCCGCGATCAAGGCGGCGATAGACGCAGCGGAGCGCGCCGGCGGGGGAACCGTGTATTTCCCCGCGGGCCACTACCTCACGGGGCCGATCCGTTTGCGAAGCCACCTCACGCTTTTCCTGGACGCAGGGGCGGAGCTGGATTTCAGCGACCGCTTCGAAGACTATCTCCCGATGGTGCCCTCGCGCTGGGAGGGGACAAGCGTGCATAATTTTTCCCCCCTTTTATATGCCTTTGGGGACAGTTGCATCACGATCACGGGGCGGGGAACGGTCAACGGGAACGGTCGCCGGTGGTGGGACTTTGCCATGGGGAAAGGCGACACCAGCGGGCGCGCCCATTGGGCCGCTATCTTTACGGCAAACAACGTGGGCATCGTCAAACCGGATGACTCGGCCTGGATGGAAAGGGGCTTTCTCCGGCCGCCTTGTGTGCAGTTCCTGCATTGCAGCAACGTCCTGCTCCAGGGGGTGACCTTCCGCAACCCGCCCTTCTGGACCATCAACCCGGAGTTTTGTACCAACGTCACCGTTACCGGGGTGACCATCGCCAACCCGAAGTCACCCAATACGGATGGCATTAATCCGGAATCCTGCCGGTATGTCCATATTTCCGACTGCCATATCAGCGCAGGGGACGACTGTGTGACGATCAAAAGTGGGAAGGACAGGGACGGCCGTAACCTGGCGGCGCCTTGCGAGGACATTACCATTACGAACTGCACCATGCTGGCCGGGCATGGGGGCGTGACCATCGGGAGCGAAATGAGCGGGGACGTCCGACGCGTGGTGGTTTCCAACTGCGTGTTTGACGGCACGGACCGGGGTATCCGTATCAAAACGGGGCGCGGTCGAGGCGGGATCGTCGAGGACGTGCGCGTGGAGAACGTGATCATGGACCACATAAAAACCCAGGCGATCGTCCTGGACATGCAATACGGGGGCTCGCGGCCGGAAGCGGTTTCGGAACGCACGCCGCGGTTCCAAAACTTTACCTTCAGCCACATTACGGGTTCCGCAGCCGTGGCGGGGCTTATCAACGGCCTGGAAGAAATGCCACCCGATGACATCGTGCTGGACGACGTTCAACTGGAGGCGGAGACCGGGTTTGTCCTCCACCACGCCGGTCGCGTTGCGTTTCACCAGGTGCGTATCCATACGCGGCGCGGTCCCGCCGTCGATGCGGATTCCGTGCGTCAGCTGGAGCTGGATGGGGTGACCGATCCGCAGCCCTTGCAGGGGGTGCCCGTGCTGCGGCTGGGGCGTGTCGATCGTGTGCTGGTGCACAATTGCTGGGCGGCGGAGGGCACGGATATCTTTTTGCAAAGCGAGGGCAAGGTTTTCCTGTTGGCAAATGAGCTTGGCAGGGCCAAAGTAGTGGAGGGCAAGCCATGAGACGGCTGGGGTACCTGCTTGCGGCGCTAGTGGCGTTGGCGCTTACGCGCGAGCCCCGGTCTGACGGTCGCGCCGGTGCACAGGTCGCAGGGCCCGTCGATCGCATTGGCGCGATGAAGGCTGCCGGGCAAAATGGCGCGCGGGCGGCGGCGCCGCCACCCGACGGCGACACCCTCCTCCTCTGGTACACCCACCCCGCCCGCGGGTGGACCGAAGCCCTGCCCATCGGCAATGGCCGGTTGGGCGCCATGATCTATGGGGGCGTGGACACCGAGCACCTCCAGTTCAACGAGGCGACGCTTTGGACCGGCGGCCCCCGTAGCTACCAGCGGCCGGACGCCCACCTATACCTAAAGCCCATCCGGAAGCTCCTCGCGGAGGGCCGGCAGGATTCGGCGATGGCCCTCGCGGAGCAGCATTTTATGGGGGCCAAAGACAAAAGCGATTCGGTGTATGCGCTTCAAAAAACCGCCTGGCTGCGCAAAGTCCGTTCAGACACCAGCGGCGCAACGGCTGCGGACGAGGACTGGCCCACCATGCCCATCCCCACGCTTAACGGCTGGGAGACGGAAGGATTGGAAGGGGTAGACGGGGCGCTTTGGTTTCACCGTTCGTTTGTTGCACCCGATGACTGGAAGGGAAAGGACCTTGTCCTGGACCTCGGCAAAATCAGGGACGAGGATTTTACCTACGTCAACGGCGTTCGCGTCGGCGCGGGGGAGGGTATCAACAACAAACGCAGGTATATTATAAAAGCGGGTATCGTACGACCGGGGGTGAACCGGATTTCCGTTCAGGTTATTAACTATTTTGATAAAGGCGGACTGGTGGGGGTAAAGGGGAGCCAGCCCACCCTGGAAATATCCGCAGGGTCGGGCACGCCCGTCTCGCTCCGGGGTTCCTGGAAATACCATATCCAGGATGAGAACCCGCCGTCTTATCCGCAGTACGAGGCCAGCTACCAGCCCTTTGGGGATGTGCTGTTGGAGGACCATGCCACCGGCGAGGCGAAGGATTACCGCCGCTCATTGAACCTGGACGACGCGACCGGCCTGGTCTCGTATACACGGGCCGGGGTGCACTATACGCGGACCTATTTTGCGGGCGAGGATGGGATCGTGATGCGTCTTCGCGCGGACCGGCGGGGTGCGTTGCGTTTTACCGCATTGCTACAGACGCCGCACCGGGAGCACCGGATCTTTCGGGTGGATGAGCATACCCTGGGGCTTTCGCTAAAAGTCCGGGACGGGGTTATGCGGGGTGTCAGCTACCTGCGCGTGCAAGCAAAGGGTGGGCATGTCACCGCAACAAGCGACGGCCTGAACGTAGATGGCGCAGACGAGGTCACGCTGTACCTGGTCGCCGCGACCAACTTCAAAAACTACAAGGATGTATCGGCAGACCCAATAAAACGTTGCAACACGGCTTTACAACACGTGGACGAAGACACTTACGCCGCCCACGTCCGGGCCTATCGCTATTTATTCGATGGCTTCCACCTGAACCTGGGGCATGGCCCGAACGAAAACCTCCCGACAAACGAGCGCATTAAAAATTTTACCGAAAAAGACGACCCCTCCCTGGTCGCCCTCTACCTGCAGTACGCGCGATACCTGCTGATCTCGTCGTCGATGCCGGGGACCGGGGCCGCAAACCTCCAGGGTATCTGGAACAACCTGCTTACGCCGCCCTGGGGCAGCAAGTATACGACCAATATCAACCTGGAGATGAACTACTGGCCGGTGGACGAGCTGCACCTTTCCGGTTGTGCGGAACCGTTATTCCGGCTGATTGGGGAGGTGGCCGAGGCAGGGAAAGCCACCGCGAAAGATTATTACGACGCGCCGGGCTGGGTGCTCCACCACAATACCGACCAATGGAGGGGGACAGCGCCCATTAATGCGTCCACCCACGGTATATGGGTCAGCGGGGGCGCGTGGCTTTGTCACCATATCTGGGACCACTTCCGCTATACACAGGACACGGGCTGGCTTCAGAAAGAATACCCGGTGATGCGGTCTGCGGCTGACTTCGCATGCCACTTCCTGGTACCGGATCCACAGACGGGCTGGTTGATCAGCACCCCGTCCAATTCACCGGAACATGGGGGACTTGTCGCCGGGCCCACCATGGATCACCAGATCATCCGGGATTTGTTGACCAACTGTATCGCCGCGTCCCGGGTGCTCCGCGTGGACTCCGCGCTCCGCGGGCGTTGGGCGTCGACCCGTGACCGGATCGCGCCCAACCGGATCGGCCGCTATGGACAGCTCCAGGAGTGGCTGGAGGACAAGGACGATACCGCGGACGAACACCGGCACGTCTCCCATTTGTGGGGCGTTTACCCGGGTACCGACATCACCTGGGCGGACAGCGCCCTCCTGCGCGCCGCCCGCACCTCCCTCCGGTACCGGGGCGACGGGGGAACGGGTTGGAGTCTTGCCTGGAAGGTGAACCTGCTCGCGCGTTTCCGCGAAGGCGATCACGCCCTTCGGCTCCTCGACAAATTATTATCTCCCGCGGACGATGGGGCGGGGGAAAAGGGAGGCGTATACCCCAACCTTTTTGACGCCCATCCCCCCTTCCAGATCGACGGCAACTTTGGCGGCGCCGCGGGCATCGCGGAAATGCTTGTCCAAAGCCAGGGCACCGGCATCGACCTGCTTCCGGCGTTGCCCGCGGCCTGGGCGAACGGGTCCGTCGACGGATTGGGCGCCCGGGGCGGATTCACACTGGCGTTGCAATGGTCAGCCGGGGCATTGACGCGCGCGGTGGTGCACGCGGCCGCGAACGGCCCCTGTACATTGGTCTACCACGGACAGGTGGTACGCTTTGACGCGCGCCGGGGCGTATCCTATTTGTTTGACGGGACGCTGACCAGTGTGGGTACCGTTATCGACGGCTGGCATGCGGAGCTGCATCCCGAAGCGGGTCCGCGCGTGGATTTCCGCATGGACGAGGACTGGCGGACGGTCATGGATCCGAAGAACCAGCACGCATTCGACGGGTTTGAGCGACCGGGCTTTCCCGAAAGCGCCTGGAAGCGCGTCAGCGTCCCCCACAACTGGGATGATTACGGAGGCTACCGGCGGCTGGTTCACGGCAACCTCCACGGATACGCCTGGTACCGGAAGATTTTTTTTGCACCGATGCTGAGGAAAGACCAGCGGTGCTTTTTGTATTTCGAAGGCGTCGGCTCCTACGCCACCGTATGGGTAAACGGGGTCCTCGTTGGTACACATGCCGGGGGACGGACGACATTTACACTGGACGTTACGCGGGCGCTGCACCATGGGGTCAACCTGTTGGCGGTGCGCGCCGACCACCCGGCTTTTATAACGGACCTTCCCTGGGTGTGCGGCGGCTGCTCTGATGACCGGGGATTTTCCGAAGGCTCACAGCCCATGGGCATCTTCCGGCCGGTACACCTCCTGGTGACGGGAGCGGTGCACGTGGCGCCTTTCGGGGTGCATCTTTGGAACGAGGATACGAGTGGACGGGTGCATGCGGAGGTGGACGTCACCAACGATGACGATCAACCAAGGCGGTTAACCGTCACCGTTAACGGGACGGAGATCGCCGGGGCGCAACTACAGGCCGGAGAAACAAAAACGCTGCGGGGAGACATCATCATACGTGAACCGCACCTTTGGTCCCCGGAGGACCCGTTCCAGTATAAGGCGGTCGCGCAAATACGCGCGGATGGAATCATCACCGATCAGGTCACGACCCCGTTTGGCATCCGGACCATCACCTGGGAAAAGCATCGCCTGTTGGTCAACGGCCGCCCCGTTTTTATCAACGGGATTGCGGAGTATGAGCACCGCCTCGGCGGCAGCCACGCCTTCGAGGAAGCGGAGATCCGCGCCCGCGCCGGGATGATCCGCGCCGCGGGTTTTAACGCGTTCCGGGACGCCCACCAGCCGCACAACCTTTTATATGGCCAGATATGGGATAGTACGGGTCTGTTGTGGTGGCCGCAGTTTTCCGCCCATATATGGTTCGATACGCCAGCCTTCCGGCAAAACTTCCTTCGCCTGCTGACCGACTGGATAAGGGAAAGACGCAACGAACCCTCCGTTATCCTTTGGGGGCTCCAGAACGAAAGCCACCTCCCGGCGGACTTTGCCCGTCTTTGCGTGGATACGATCCGGAAGCTCGATCCCACGGCCTCGATCCAGCGACTCGTAACGACCTGCAACGGGGGCGAAGGGACCGACTGGGACGTCCCGCAAAACTGGACGGGCACCTATGGAGGAGATCCCGCGACGTACGCCTCGGACTTAAAACGGCAGGTCCTCGTGGGTGAGTACGGCGCATGGCGGACCACCGATCTGCACACCGAAGGCCCCTTCATCGCCAAGGGACCTTATAGTGAGGAGCGGATGGACCAGTTGCTGGAGATGAAGCTCAACGCCGCCGATTCGGTGCGCGCGGACGCCGTGGGACAGTTCTTTTGGTTGTTCTCTTCCCACGACAATCCCGGGAGGGTGCAGAGTGGGGAAGGCTTGAGGGAGTTGGACCGGATCGGGCCTGTCAATTACAAGGGACTCCTGACGGAATGGGGCGAACCAGTTGATGCCTATTACTTGTTTCGTGCCCATTTGACGCGCGGCCTGGCCGCCGCGGCGGCGCACGGCCCGGGCTCCGGCGGCGCCGCCGGCCCTATGGTGTACATCGTGTCCCACACCTGGCCCGACCGCTGGAAAGAACCCGGAATAAAAAACAACATCACCATCTTCTCCAACTGCGACGAGGTCGAACTCTTTAACGACGTGAACGCCATATCCCTGGGCCGCAAACGCCCGCCGTTTCGCTGGGACAGCGTGGACGTACAGTATAACGTATTGTATGCAAAAGGATATATCGGTGGCAAAGTCGTGGCGTCGGACTCCATTGTACTGAGGCATTTACCGGCGGCGCCCCACTTCGACGACCTGTATGCGGGCAGCACTGCGCTGACGGCACCCGCGCCCGGTTATTACTATTGGTACCGCGTCCATTGCGGCGGTCCCGCTTATACGGACCGGCAGGGCAATACCTGGATGGCCGACCGGGAGCGGCACACCGACACCAGTTGGGGCTCCTCCTCCTGGACGGACGACTACCCGGGGTTACCGGCCAGCTTTGCCAGCCAGCGTCAGATTTTTGACCCCGTCCGGGGAACAACCGACTGGCCGTTGTTCCAGACTTTCCGGTATGGCAGGGACAAGTTAAGGTATACATTCCCGCTCCCCGACGGGGACTACCGGGTGGAACTGTATTTTATGGAACCCTGGTATGGAGAGGGCGGAGGCGTGGATGCCACGGGCTGGCGGCTTTTTGACGTCGCCTTTAATGGGGAAACGGTGCTGCAAGACGTGGACCTTTGGAAAGAAGCGGGGACCCATGGGGCCGTCAAAAAAGTCGTCACCGCCCACGTCAGCGGAGGGCGCCTGGACCTCTCTTTCCCAAGGGTAGCCGCAGGCCAGGCGGTGATCAGCGCGATCGCCATCGCCGGGCACGAAACCGGGATCCCCGCCGGTTCCGATGGCCCCGTTATCCATTGGCTCGATAACGACACCATCGGCACCCCGGCCTACGACGTACGGTCTTCAAAAAGCTATGCGCCCGACAGCGCGAATACCTGGCACTTTACGCTGGGGGTAGCGGATACATATTCGCTGACGGTACGCTATATCAATACGAAGGGCCCGGCAGCGGGCATGCTGACGCTGATGGATGCCGGCGGAGTCGTGTTGAAAAAAGAACAATTGACATTCAAACCCACAGCCACCGGGAAAAAAGGAAGCGTGTTGACGGATACCGGCGGCATGATCAACGCGGGAGCGTATACGGTCCGGGTAACCGGGGATGTTCAATGCGTCGCCCTCGACGTACAATAAAGCATAAGATGAAAAGCGGATATATTTTTTGGGGTTTCCTGCTGTGTAGCGGCCTGCTCCGGGCGCAAAGGGTAGACCAACTCCGGATGCGGGACGGCCGGCTCAGCTGGGCACTTGTATCGGAGGAAAAGAACGTAAAGCAGACGGCTTACCAGGTCATTGTCGACGGGTATTGGGATTCAAAAAAAGTGAGTGACTGGCGGTCCCTCCATATACCCTACCGCGGCAAACCGTTGCCACCGGCCACGACGTACACCTGGAAGGTGCGCGTTTGGGACAACCACGGCCACGTCTCTCCCTGGAGCGCACCCGCCACCGGGCAAACGGGGTTGTCCAACACAAGCGACTGGAAGGGCGCCGCGTGGATCGCCTACGAGGCGCTGCCGGACACGGCCCTGTGTCTGCCCGGTCAGAAGAAGCGAAAGGTCCCGGAGGACGTGCTGCCACAGTTTGAAAAAGTGTTGCGTATTCGTTCGCCCCTTTTACGGGCAACCGCTTTTGTCTGCGGCCTTGGTCAGTTCGAGCTAAAAGTGAACGGCGAAAAAGTGGGCGACCACTTCCTCGATCCGGGTTGGACCCGGTATGACAAGGAAGCGGTGTATGTGCCCCTCGATATGCACTTGAAAACCGGGTCGGATACACTGACGGTGTCGTTGGGCAACGGGTTCCTGTATACGCCCTCGGAACGCTACCGCAAGCTCACCGGGGTATACGGTTATCCAAAGGTGAAAGCCCTTTTCCATCTGGAGTACGTGGATGGTCATACCGAAGACATCGTAACCGATGCCAGCTGGAAAACGGCACCTTCCCCGACGGTTTTTAGCAGCATCTATGGAGGAGAGGACTATGACGCCCGGTTGGAAGACGCGCCCAACTGGAAACCCGCGGTCGTGGTGGACGGTCCGCCTGTGCACGAACAGGAGGAAGCGCCGCTAAAGGTGACGGAGGTATTTGCCCCCCGGTCCGTAAAACAGATCCGTCCGGACGCCTGGGTCTACGACCTCGGTCAGAACATGTCGGGCATCGCCGAGCTCGCTGTACAGGGGCGACGGGGGGATACGGTCAGGATTTACCCGGGTGAGCTGGTGCACGAAGACGGTAGCGTCAACCAGCACGCGACGGGCTCCCCCTATTACTGGACGTACATTCTTAAGGGCGACGGAGTGGAGACCTGGCGGCCGAAGTTTACCTACTATGGGTTCCGTTACCTGGAGGTGGTGGGCGCCGCGCCCGCGGACGCGGACGCCTCGCCCACGCCCGCGGACGCCACGAGCGGTCGCGCGACCCTGGTATCGGTCCGCGGCCTCCACACCCGGAACGCCGCCGACAGCACAGGCTCGTTCACGTGTTCGAACGAACTGTTCAACCGCATCTACACCCTGATCCGCTGGGGCATCCAAAACAATATGGCGAGCGTGCTCACCGACTGCCCCCACCGGGAAAAACTCGGCTGGCTCGAACAAACCCACCTGATGGGGAATTCGATCCAATATAACTATGACTTGTCCGCGCTGTACCGGAAGATGGCGCACGACATGATCACGTCCCAGACCCCCGATGGCCTGGTCCCGGAAATCGCCCCCGAGTTTACGGTATTCGGAGAACCCTTCCGGGATTCCCCGGAGTGGGGGAGTGCCTGTGTCCTCCTGCCCTGGTCCCTGTATTGCTGGTATGGCGACTCGGACATCGTCCGGGAGTGCTACCCAATGATGCGCCGGTACATGACCTACCTCGCCGGCAAAGCGGATCACTATATACTGACGCAGGGGCTGGGCGACTGGTACGACCTGGGGCCTAACCCCCCGGGGTACGCGCAATTGACGCCCCAGGGGCTCACGGCCACGGCGTTCTATTACAACGACGCGGTAGTGCTGGCAAAGGTCGCCGCCTTGCTGGGGCGGGGCGATGAGGCGAGGGCGTATACCGCGCTGGCGGGGAACATTCGCGAAGCGTTTAATGAGCGGTTTTTCCACGCGGGCGCCGCCGCGGCCGACAGCGCCTACTACGGCACCAACAGCCAAACCGCGAACGCCATGGCCCTCACCCTGGGCCTGGTCGACCCCAAGTATCGAACGGCCGTGCTGGCAAACCTCGTACGCGATGTCCGGGCGCGCGGTCTCACCGCCGGGGACATCGGGTATCACTACCTGGTGCGCGCGCTCGCAGAGAACAGCGTGCTGTATGATCTGAACAACCAAAGCAGCCAACCGGGGTACGGCTACCAGCTTGCCAAAGGCGCCACGGCGCTGACGGAGTCCTGGCAGGCCTTGCCCACGGTATCGAACGACCACCTGATGCTGGGACACCTCATGGAATGGTTTTTTGAAGACCTGGCCGGGATCCGTGCGGAAGACGTGGCCTATCACCGCATCCGCATAGCGCCCATGCCCGTGGGGGACCTGACGTCGGTGTCCGCCAGTTACCGGTCGGCGTATGGATGGATCATCAGCGCCTGGTCGATGGAAGGGAATGACTTTGTGCTCAAGGTGCATATACCCGCGAACACCAGCGCGGTTATATCGCTGCCAAAACGAATCAGCCACGAGGTCGGATCGGGTGATTACGTATTCAAAGTCAAAAACTATGCCGGTCAAGTGCCGGACAGCGTCATGCAAGCGGTGTACACGCGGGTGCGGACGCCTTATAAATACGGTCTTGTTATCGCGCCGAAGGACAATGATAAAAAGATCGACTGCCCTACGGTATTTCGAAAGGACTCCACCTGGTTTATGACCTACCTGGAGTTTAACGGAAGGGGTTACCAAACGTGGCTGGCGCGGAGCACGGACCTGCTGCACTGGTCTACGCTGGGGAAGGTACTGCCGTTTCCCGCGGATACAACACGCTGGGACGCCCACCAGCAGGCCGGGTACGCGGGGTTGGAGGACCTGACCTTCGGGGGCTCCTATCGCCTGGATAAGTACCAGGGACGGTATTGGATGTCTTATTTTGGCGGCGCCGCCAAGGGGTATGAAAAAGGATTGTTGTCCATCGGCATGGCGTCCACGGACAAGGATCCTTCGGTTTCCCACGAGTGGGACCGGCAGGACCGCCCTGTGCTTTCTTCCGTAGATCCGGACGTGGCCTGGTGGGACAACCATACACAGTATAAAGAAACGGTCATCCGGGACAAAGAAGGGTTGACGGGTCATCCTTTTGTGCTGTACTATAACGCCAATGGCGACAGTGTCAACAAAAAGCGGGGCGCCGAACGCATCGGCATGGCGGTTTCCGACGACATGGTGCACTGGATGCGTTTTGGCCGGGACCCGGTCCTCAACCACGGGGCGGGCATCACCGGTGATCCATGGATACAAAAGATCGGGGATGTGTACGTGATGTTTTATTTCGGGGCGTTTTGGAAGGGCACCAACGGGGCGTTTAACCGCTTCGCGTGTTCATACGACCTTGTTCACTGGACGGATTGGACGGGAGCGAACCTCATCCAGTCGTCCGAGCCCTTTGACAACCTGTTTGCGCACAAGTCTTGTGTCGTGTCCTACAAGGGCGTCGTATATCACTTTTACTGCGCCGTCGATAAAGCCAACCAGCGGGGGATTGCCGTGGCGACGTCCGAGGACAAAGGGGCGAGCTTGGTGCACTTCGTGGGGGCGCCGCCGCAGCAAGGCCCACCCGCCGCACAAGCCCAGGCCGCCGCGCAAGGCCCGCCCGCTGTACAACCCCAGGCCGCCGCGCAAGGCAGTCGTCGCGTGATCCCCTTTGATACGAGCTGGGCCTTTCGCCGCGAAGGTGCCGCCGGGTCTTTCGGCCTGGTGGGTGACACCGCCTGGACAAGGGTCGACCTGCCACACGACTGGAGCATCGAGGGCCCCTTTGTAAATGGCGATGTAGCCGAAGGCGCCTTACCCACGGGCGTAGGTTTCTATCAAAAGACGTTCGTCGCGCCGGACAGCTGGAAGGGACGGAAAGTTTATATCGAATTCGATGGCATTTATAAAAACAGCACGGTCCAGCTCAACGGCCACCTGCTGGGTTTCCGGCCGAGCGGGTATGCCTCCTTCCGGTATCCGTTGGATTCCCTGCTATACGGTCAGGAGAATACGATCGACGTCCGTGTGGACAATTCGCTGCAACCGGACGCACGTTGGTACACCGGGTCGGGGATCTACCGGCACGTCAGGCTGGTGGTGACGGAACCGGTGGCGATCGACCATTGGGGCGTAACGGTGACCAACCCTGCGCCGGATGTCCTTCGCGTGGTTACGCGCGTGACGGGTGGCCATGCTGTGGTGCACACGGACGTGGTGGATGCCCGGGGGCGGGTCGTTGCCAGGGACACCGGCGCTGAGGTGACGCTGCCTATTCCGGATGCGCACCTGTGGTCTCCCAGCGATCCGTATTTGTATAAGGTCGTCACGACACTGGAGGCGGGCGAGGCCGCCACAACACTGAGGGGCGACCGCGTGGAAACAATGACCGGCCTCCGCCAGATACGCTTCGACGCGGAGAAAGGTTTTTTCCTGAACGGGTATCGCCTGCAGATCAACGGCGTTTGTCTCCACCAGGACCTGGGCGCCCTGGGGGCGGCCGTCAACACCCAGGCGATGGAACACCGGCTGGCGCAGTTGAAGGCGATGGGGTGCAATGCCATCCGGACGGCGCACAACCCACCGGCGCCGGAGTTCCTGGACCTATGCGACCGGATGGGTTTCCTTGTGATGGACGAGGCATTCGATATGTGGGCAAGGAAAAAGAATAAAAACGACTACCACCTTGACTTCGACGCCTGGCATCAAAAGGACCTGGAGGACATGATCCTGCGGGACCGCAACCACCCTTGCATCATCGCCTGGAGCATCGGGAACGAAATCCGCGAACAGTTTGACACGAGCGGTATCCGCCTGGCGCGCGAACTGGCGGCAACGGTCCGGGCGCTGGATACCACACGGCCCGTGACGGCAGCACTGACGGAAACAGGGCAGAACTATCTTTTTGACGCCGGGGCGCTCGATGTGTTCGGATTGAATTATCACCTGGAGAAAATTTCCACTTTTCCTCAAACCCATACCGGTATACCTCTTATAGGCTCCGAAGACGTATCGGGACTCGCGAGCAGGGGGGACTATGACCTGCCCGCGGACAGCGTGCGTTTCTGGCCGTCTGGTCCCAAGGAAAAAAACGTCCCGGGACACGAGGACCATAGCGTATCCGCGTACGACAATGTTGCGGCATACTGGGGTGCGACCCACGAGGCGACCCTGGACACGATCCGAAAGTATCCTTTTGTCGCGGGGATGTTTGTGTGGTCGGGGTACGACTACCTGGGCGAACCCACGCCTTATGGCTGGCCCTCACGCTCGTCCTATTTCGGGATCATAGACCTGGCGGGGTTCCCCAAGGACGTCTATTACCTCTATCAAAGCGTGTGGACGGACCGGCCGGTGCTCCACATCGACCCGCACTGGAACTGGAGCCCGGGCCAGCGGGTGGATGTACGCGTGTACTATAACCACGCGGACGCCGTGGAGCTTTTTCTCAACGGGCGTTCCCTGGGGCGGCGCTCGAAGACGGACGGCGCACTGCACGTCTCCTGGACCGTGCCCTGGGCGCCGGGGACGCTCCGGGCGGTGGCCCTCGATCGCGGCAAAGCCGTTCGGGAGGTGGTCGTGCGGACGGCGGGGGCGGCGGCCCAGATCGCGCTGCGCGCGGATGTCCCGGCGGGCGCGGACGTCGACGCACCGTCGTGGGCCGGCACCACGTCGCCGGTCGCCGGCGCAACAATGCCGACGCCCGGCGACCTGTACTTTATTACTGCGACCCTGCTCGACGCCGCCGGCACCCCCGCCCCGAAAGCGGCCAGCCTGCTGCATTTCCAGGTAGAAGGCGCGGGGCGCTTCGTCTGCGCGGACAACGGGCGGCAGGCCGATACGACGTCATTTCAAGCGTCTGAACACCGGGCGTATAACGGGAAATGTATGATCATCGTGCGGCGAACCGGCCCCGGCCGGATCACGCTAAAGGTTACATCGGACGGGCTTCGCCCGGGAACGGTGATGCTTGGTGACAAGGCGCCGGGCGCGGCCGCGAAAGGCCCGGGGACGCCGGCGGGCGCGGCCATCAAGAGCGCGGCGGCTGCCTCCGGCGCGGCTCACAAGGGCGCGATGACGGCTGCGCCCGGCGCATAAGGCGCCAGGGGCGAATAGTAAAATGTTCCATCAACATAGTTAAACCTTACATTGTCCGCAGCAGCGCCTTCCGGTAACTTTATTCCTACAAACGATGTTATGCCGGATTGCTTGCTAGTGATGGCTTTGATGCCCCTTCTTCTGTGCACACGCGCCACCGCCGCCGGCGAAGACAGCGCTTATATAAAGACCATTTTTCTCCGCTCGCAAAAGATCGTCAACCAACTGGACCTGACGGACACGGCTAAGGCCTCGCGGGTCCGGGACATGGTGTCCTGGCAGTACCGGCACCTGAACGCGGTGTACGCCGATAAAAAAGACCAGAACGACAAGAGCATCGACAGCCTCCATCTGCTGTTCTTAAAGGAACTGTCTACGGAGCTGACCCCCGCGCAGATCGACAAAGTAAAAGACGGGATGACCTACAGCGTCCTGGAAGTCACCTACAACGCCTACTGCGCAGAACTGCCCGCCCTGACGGATCCGCAAAAGGCACAGATCCTGGCGTGGCTGACGGAAGCGAGGGAACACGCGATGGACGCCGGGTCCTCTGAGAAAAAACACGCCTGGTTTGGAAAATACAAAGGACGAATCAATAATTATTTGTCCGCCCAGGGATATACCCTTAAGTAACGACACCATTACACGATTGCTATATGAACAACCATGCACTGAAATGCTTGCTGGCTTTGATCTTGCTCACCTGTTCGGGGGCGCTTTGGGCGCAGGACCGGACAGTTTCGGGGAATGTGATCAACCAGGACACGCACGAACCCCTTGCGGCGGCCACGGTGACCATTAAAGGGACGCACCGTACGGTCGTGACCGATGCAAAGGGATTTTTTTTGTTCAACCTTCCTGCAAGTCTTAAAAAAGAAAACGTCACCCTCCAGTTTTCACACGTCGGGTATAATGCCAAAGAACTAAACGTAAACACCGCGGACGTCCTTATCGTGACCATGGAGGTGAACAACAAAACCATGAACGACGTCGTGGTCGTCGGGTATGGCACGCAGAAACGCGCCAACGTCCTGGGGTCGATTGCCACGATCCAGGGCAAGGAGCTGGAAGATCTTCCTGCCGCCAACCTGTCCACGGCCCTGATGAACACGATCCCGGGGGTGGGCGTTTCCCAGACCTCGGGGAAACCGGGGGCCACGACAAACCTGACCATCCGGGGCGCGACGACCTTTGCCTCCGGTGGCAACACCAGCCCGTTGTATGTGATCGATGGGTTGGTACCCTTGTTGTCCGCCTCCGGTAACATCGACCCGACGGGGAAAACCTCGTTTGACAACCTGGACCCGTCCGAGATCGAATCCATCTCTTTCCTAAAAGACGCCTCGGCCACGATCTTTGGGGCCAGGGGGGCGAACGGCGTCGTGATCGTCACGACCAAACGCGGCCGCTCGGGCAAACCGGTGCTGAGCTATTCGGGATCCGTGTCGATGGAGGATGCCTCCAAACTCCCGAAAATGATCGATCCGTATAACCAGGCGTTGCTCCTGAACAACTGGGTGGAGAATTACAAACCCAGCAGCCTGGTGCCGACCGAAGTCTATACACAGGCGGAACTGGATACGATCCAGTCGCACAATTACGATTGGTTGAGGAATGAGTGGAAAAAAGGCTATATCCAAAAACACGCCCTGAACATCAGCGGCGGGAATGACCGGATTACCTTTTTTGCCGGGGGGAACTACTATAGCGAGGACGGCAACCTGCCGGGTGTTACGGACAACAAATACGGTTTCCAGATCGGCGCGACGGCCAAGCTCTTTACGGGTCTTACCGCGGACTTCACGGCCAACGTGAACACGGCCATCTCGAACCGGCCGGCGCCAAAGGGCACCAGCTCCTCGGAGCAGGCGGACCAGATGAACGTGACCGTGGGTACGCTGGAGAGCGTCCCGGGTTGGGTACCGGAATACATCAACGGCACGCCGGTCTATTATCAGCCGATCAACTGGCATCCGGCTGCCCTGGCCTCTTCGGGTTCTTACAACAAGGACAACCAGGACGCCAACGCGGTCAATATCGGCCTGACCTACCAGGTCCCCGTTATTAAGGGGCTTACCGTGCGGGCGCTCTACGGACGAAACACCTTTAACGATTTTTCCAAACAATACTATGTACCCTACGTGTTGGATGTTTTCAATACGGATGGAGTCCATACGAACAAAACATCGGGAGGCGCCAACATTCCGACCAGCACCCAGAACGTGATCTATACCGACCAGGTGAGCGGCACCAAGACGATCGCCAACGGGAACTCGTTGAACGAATTTTACAGCAAGTCCACAAACTGGCAGGCTTCGGAGCAAATCCAGTACGCCAATATTTTTGGTGAGCATTCGATCGACGTTTTGCTGGGAACGGAACAAAGCCAGCTGACCGGCGACTACCTGCAAACAGGTATGCAGACCCAACTGATCCCGGGATACGACCAGTACTTCGCATATAGCGGCAACCAGACGGGCTGGAGCCTAGCCGGTCAAAGTACGTCTACGGGCAGGGTGAGCTATTTCGGCCGGTTGAACTATGCGTATAAGGACCGGTACCTGCTTCAGGCCGCCTTTAGGGACGATGCTTCGCCGAACTTCCCGACGTATGCCCAATGGGGTTTTTTCCCCTCGGTATCGGGCGGGTGGAAGATATCCCAGGAACGCTGGTTTTCGGATAACGTGCATTTCCTGAATGACCTGAAGATCCGGTTGAACGTGGGGCTGACCGGGAACGACGCGACCTCCAGCTTTGGGTATGTCACCCGGTACACGGCCACGGGGAACAACTATGGATACCTTTTTGGGAACACCCTGGCCAACGGTCTCCAGACGACACAGGTGCCGAATTCACAGATCACCTGGGAAAGGGCGCTGTTCAAGGACCTGGGTTTTGACGGGTCGTTGTGGAACTACCGCTTCAACTTCGCGATGGATTTCTGGTACAAGCACCAGTATGACATGCTGGAAACCCCGACCGCCACAGTTCCCACGACCTTCGGGGGCACGATTGCCAACGAGAACCACGGTATCCTGAACTCCTGGGGCATGGAACTCCAACTGAACTATACCCAAAACCTCAGCCGGGACTGGAAGGTATTTGCCACGGTCAACTTTGGCATCAGCGACAACCGCGTCATCCAGAAATACTACAGCGCCGGTACCGATACGGGGTATAAGTATCCCATCGGCAAACGCGAGGACCTGGGGATTTCGGGCTACGAATCCACGGGCATCGTGCGGACCCAGGACCAGGTCAACGCCTGGTATGCCAAACACCCGGGTTGGACCATCAACGGGGACTCCCTGCGCGTGGGTGACCTGAACTATGTGGACCTGGACGGGGACGGCAAAATCACGTCCAACGATCAGACGCAGATTGCCAAGCGCTCGGGGAACATCTTCGGGATGGGCTTCAATTTGGGTGCCCAGTGGCGGGATTTCCGGATCAGCACCAATATTGCGCTCGGGGTAGGGGGCAAGACCCTCCCGAACAAGGTGGACATCGCGCCGCCGACAAAAGACGCGCGGGGGCTGGCGATGTGGAGCAACTCCTATACGGCCGCGAACCCGAATGCTTCCTTACCCGCCATCTACGCGCCCTTTGTCAACCAGGGGTCGACGTACTGGTTGCGCAGCGCGACCCAGATGTATGTCCAAAACCTGCAGATGTCCTGGGCGGCACCGTCCAGTTTTGTCAACCGGTACCACCTGCCCGGTTTCCGGGTGTACCTGACGGGTTTCAACCTTTGGAACATCATCAACCCCACGCCCTATAAGGACGTCCGGTCAAACGAGATCACCGATTACCCCATCCTGAGGACCTGGACCTTTGGTGTGAACATGACCTTATAAAACGAACGACAATGAAGAAGTATCTGCTCTATATAGTCTTGTTGGTTTGCTTCGCGGCGCCCATCTCCTGCAAAAAGATCCTGAACAAGGTAGACTTTAACGGGGTGCCTAACGCCGAAGTCTGGTCAAGCGCCAGCACGGCCAACCTTTACCTGAACGGTTTGTACAACATCATCATGCCTTACTGGCCCTGCGACTGGGGGAACTCGACGCTGCCGATCGCCATGCACAACACCTCCGACGACCAGAATGGAGGGAACACGTCCATCCTGCAAGGGACGCTCACCGTGGACCAGGTCACCGACTTTTATACGTCGAACACCAACTCGGTGTATCCGTATATCCGCCGGATCAACATCCTTTTTGCCAACATCGATAACTACGGGCTGGATTCCAATACCACTGCCCCCATCAAGGCCCAGGCTTACTTCCTCCGGGCATTTGCCTACTTCCAACTGGTCAAGCTCTATGGCGGGGTACCTTATATCACCAAGCCCCAGGACTGGATCACGGACAGCCTGAACGTCTACCGGAATTCGACGTCCCAGTGTGTCGACAGCATGCTGGCGGACCTGAACCACTGCACGGTCCTGCCCTCTTCCTGGACGGGCGCGGACTTCGGACGCATCACGAGCGTGGCCGCCCTGGCGCTGAAGGCGCGGATCCTGTTGTACTGGGCCAGCCCCCAGTTCAACCCCACGGGCGACATGACGCGCTGGCAACAAGCCTACACCGCCAACGAAGCGGCGTACGACTCCCTCGTCAATGCCGGGTACGGGCTGTATACCAATTTTTCCAGGATCGCACTGGATGCCATCAGCACTACCAGCGACAGGGAACCCATACTTTTCCGTTCCTTCAATGGAAGCAATGTCGCCGGATTATACAATGGCTATGACAACGTGACCCGGCCGTACTCCCAAGGTACGGGGAGCGGGGGGACGACCAACAACCCGACCTGGAACCTCGTCACTGCTTTTCCAATGGCCGACGGGGAGCCCATCACGGCTTCATCTGCGAAGTATCCCTACAACCAGCAATTCTATTGGCAAAACCGGGACCCCCGTTTTTATGCCACCATCGTCTATAACGGTGCCGTCTGGGGCCTCAGCGGAACGGCAGGCCGCAAACAATGGATGTACCCCAACATGACCGACGACAAGGGACACATCACCTCCACCGGCTTTTATTGCCGCAAAAACATCGACACGACCGTCCAGGCCGCCGTCGCCAACTTAGGCAAAACGACCTGGGTCGAGTTGCGGATGGGTGAAGTGATGCTCAACCTTGCCGAGTGCGCCAATATGGTGGGCAACCAGTCCGAGGCCATAACGCTGTTGACAGCCATCCGCAAAAGAGCGGGGATCGTGGCAGGCACCAATTACGGCATTCCCAGCGGGCTCACCGCCGCGCAGATGGAGACCTTTATCTTAAACGAAAGAAGGGTGGAACTGGCCTTCGAAGGGAAGCGCTACGACGACCTGCGCCGCACGCGTACCTTCGACCAGTTGAACGGGTCCTACAGGGATCAACTGGTGATCACCCTCAAAAAAGGCGTGACGGTTTCCCTTCTCGAAACGCTGAATACACTGACGAATACACGGCTCAGGGACACGATCGATGTCAACTACGACACGGCGTACTTTTCGTATAACGTGGCGCCGATCACCAACGACCTGCCGATCAATTTCCTGACCACCTATTATGCCTACGGCATCCCGTCTTCGGACATTGGGAAAGACCTCAACCTCCAGCAGACCCTTGGCTGGACGTATGGGGGAGCCGCAGGGACTTTTGACCCGACGAAATAATAACACATGAATAAGAAATGGATTTTACTGGTTGGCCTGACCGCGTCGCTTGGCATCGCCAGGGCCCAGTACCCGACGGTACCGGAAGACATAAAGGCCCAAAGCGAGGCGATGTTGAAAGCGGCTTACGCCCACTCGGATTCCGCCTGGCAGGTGGCCTTGCCCATCATCCAGGACGAAGCCGCCCATGGTAAACCCTATGTCCCCTGGGCTACCCGGCCAACGGATTTGCCACAGGCGCCCATCCTTGCTTTTCCGGGAGCAGAAGGGGGCGGTGCCCACAGTTTTGGCGGTCGCGGCGGCAAGGTGTATGTCGTGACCAGCCTGGACGACAGCGGACCGGGGACCTTGCGCTGGGCGTGTGAGCAGGGCGGCGCCCGTATCGTCGTGTTTAACGTGGCCGGGATCATCCGGATTCATACACCTATCATCGTCCGTGCGCCCTATATTAGCATCGAAGGCCAGACGGCGCCCGGGGACGGGGTTTGCGTGGCCGGCGAGTCCTTCTGGGTCAACACCCACGACGTGATCATCCGCTACATGCGGTTCCGCCGGGGCGAAACCAACGTCGGCCGCCGGGACGACGCCCTGGGCGGCGACCCTGTGGGGAACGTGATCGTGGACCACTGCTCGACAAGCTGGGGGCTCGACGAGAACTTTTCCATGTACCGGCACATGTACAACGACGGGGAGCCTGGCAAAATCGACGAGAAGCTGGGGACCGTCAACATCACCATCTCCAACTGTATCTCCGCAGAATCCCTGGATACCTGGAACCACGCCTTCGGGTCCACCATGGGCGGCGAAAATTGTCTCCTCATCCGCAACCTCTGGGCCGACAATACCGGCCGGAATCCGTCGATCGGTTGGAACGGGGTGTTTAACTTTGTCAACAACGTCGTCTTCAACTGGCACCACCGGTCCATGGACGGCGGCGACTATACCTGTCTGTACAACATCATCAATAACTATTTCAAACCGGGGCCGGTCACGCCAAAGAACGAGAACGTAGGGCATCGTATCCTGAAACCGGAATCCGGGCGCAGCAAACTAGGGTATCGTGCGTACGGGCGCTGTTATGTCAATGGCAACGTGATGGAAGGGAATCCCGAGGTAACGGCGGACAACTGGAATGGAGGCGTGCAGATCGAGGAACAAAAAGACGCCGGGAGTTATAAGGATGACATGAAGGTGTCTGTTCCGTTCCCGATCAACGCACCGATCTTTATCCTGCCTGCTTCTCAGGCTTACTCGTATGTGCTGGCCAACGCGGGCGCCACGCTGCCTGACCGCGACCCGGTAGACAAGCGCGTCATCGAACAGGTCCGCACCGGCAAGATCACCTACCAGGAGGTCAATACCGATACCATGTTCCAGTTCAAGGTGCGCAAGCTCCCCAAGGATTCGTACAAACTGGGGATCGTGACCAACATCGTGGAGGTTGGTGGTTATCCCGACTACCAGGGGACGCCCTACAAGGATTCGGACAACGACGGCATACCGGACGCTTGGGAAATCGCCCACGGGCTCAACCCCCACGACGCCTCGGATGCTTCCAAACCCGCCAAAAACGGGGGCGGTTATACCAATATTGAAGTGTACCTGAATACCGTGGCCGCCAAAGGCGAAAAACCATTGAAGGCTTGACATGATGTCTGACCATATACACTTTTGCAAACGCATACTGGTGGGCTTGGTGCCCGCCTTTATGCATGTCGGGGGGTGGGCGCAGCAGGGGCCCGGGCCTTCGCACGCGGGGGCTTCCGCGCGGCCGGGCGCAGCGGCCCCGGCGAACCCCCGCGCAGCGGCCCCGGCGCGCCCGCGCGTTGAGCCCCCGGCGTTGCCCGTGACCTTCACCGGCGGCCGGCTAACTTATGCGCCCGACGAGCTCGGCAACCGCGTCCCCGATTTCTCCTACTGCGGCTATGCGCAGGGTGACGCTCCCCTCCCGGAGGTGCCCGTCCGCGCCGTGGTGGCGCTTTCTACCGGTGACGCCACCGCGCAGATACAGGCGGCGATCGACTATGTGTCGGCGTTGCCGCTGGATGCCTCGGGGTTTCGGGGGGCGGTGTTGCTGGAGAAAGGGACTTATCGTGTTTCCGGATCGTTGGTTCTTGCGCACTCGGGTGTGGTACTCCGGGGTGCAGGTCGCGAGACCGTCCTGGAGGCAACCGGCCCCGACCGGCGGACGCTGATCCGCATCCTGGGGCGGGACGATAGGGTGGTGGAGCCGTATGTTGCTGTTGCCGCTGGTTATGTGCCCGTCGGGGAGGCGTCTTTGGCCGTGGCCGGGTCCTTTGCCCCCGGTGACGAGGTGCTCGTGTGCCGGCCGTCTTCTTCCTCCTGGATACAAGCCCTGGGCACCGATCACTTCGGGGGCGGCGTCACTGCCTTGGCGTGGAAACCGGGTCAGCGCGATATATATTGGGACCGCCGTGTCGTCTCCGCTTCGGGTGGCCGCGTGACGTTGGACGTCCCCCTGACTACGGCCCTGGATACCGCCTTCGGTGGCGGCTTTATCGCGCGTTATCGCTGGCCCGGCCGGATCACCCACGTTGGCGTCGAGAACCTTCGTTGTGTTAGCGATGTCGATGCGATTAATAATAAAGACGAAGCCCACAGCTGGACTGGAATTTCCCTGGAGAATGTCCGCGACGCCTGGGTCCGCCGGATCGACTTCGAACACTTTGCCGGATCTGCGGTGGAAGTCTTGAGTACGGCTTCCCGCGTCACTGTGGAGGACTGCAAGTCCCTGGATCCGATCGGCGAGATCGGCGGACAGCGGCGCAATACATTTTTTACCGAGGGCGGACAAACGCTTTTCCACCGGTTGTATGCCGAACATGGGTACCACGATTTCGGGACGGGCTTTTGTGCGCCCGGACCCAATGCCTTTGTCGACTGCGACGACGTCCGTCCTTATAGCTTTAGCGGTGGCCTGGACAGTTGGGCCTCCGGGGTGCTTTTTGATGTCCTGCGGATCGATGGGCAAACCTTGGGTTTCTTCAACCGCGAACAGGATGGACAGGGTGCGGGGTGGAACGCCGCCAACAGTGTGTTGTGGAATTGCTCCGCTTCTATGATCGACTGTTATCAGCCCCCTACCGCAGAGAATTGGTCGTTTGGCTCCTGGGGGCAGTTCCGGGGAGACGGCTTTTGGGCTGAATCCAACAGCACCATTCCGCCCCGTAGTTTATATTATGCGCAGTTGTCCCAACGCCTGGGTCATCCCATCGATGGCGGCCTGTTACCCATCATGGGGGATGCCAGCAGCAGCCCGACGCCGGAGGAGGCGGCAAGGCTTATGTCGGAGTCCACGCGACCGGCGGTGGTGATGCCGCAGTGGATCGATTCGCTGGAGGCGATGCATCCGCTCGCGGTGGCCGCCGCCGGGGCGCGGGTGTTTGAGGTGGCTTCGGCCGCGCGCGCTGGCGTTTCGGGCGGTACCGGGGCAGCCGGCGCAACCGGCGCAACCGGCGCAGTGCCCGGCGGGGTGTCGTCGCCAGCGGCGCCCGGCGGGGTGTCGTTGCCGCCGGCGGCGCCCCCCATGCACATCGCCGGCGGCTGGCTCCTACGCGGCGACGCCGTCCTCGTCGGCAAGCGCTATTATGAACCCTGGTGGGAAGGTTCCATCCGGCCTTACGGCGTAGCCGATGCCAAACCCGCCATCACCCGTTTTGTACCCGGGCGCACCGGCCGTGGTTTTACCGACGACCTTTCCGCCCTTACGGACACTATGGCGATGACCCACGTCGTGGCCCTGGACCATAACTACGGTCTTTGGTACGACCGGCGCAGGGACGACCACGAACGCATCCGTCGTATGGACGGTGACGTCTGGCCCCCCTTTTACGAGCTCCCCTTTATGCGCAGCGGTCGCGACTCCGCCTGGGACGGGCTCAGCAAGTACGACCTGACCCGCTATAACCCCTGGTATTGGAGCCGTCTTCGCCAGTTTGCGGACCTCGCCGACCGGAAAGGCCTCGTCCTTATCCATCAAAATTATTTTCAGCACAACATCATCGAGGCCGGCGCCCACTACGCCGACTTCCCCTGGCGCACCGCCAACAACATCAACCACACCGGTTTCCCTGAGCCCCCTCCTTTTGCCGGGGATAAGCGGATCTTTATGGCGGAACAATTCTATGACACGACCCAGCCCCAGCGCCGGGCCTTGCACGCCGCGTTTATCCGCCAATGCCTGAACAACTTCAAAGACAACAACGGCGTGATCCAACTCCTCGCCGCAGAATACACCGGGCCCCTCCACTTCGCCCGGTTCTGGGTGGACCAGATCGCATCCTGGGAGGCGTCCACCGGTATACACGAATGCATCGGTCTCAGCACCACAAAGGACGTCCAGGACAGCATCCTGGCCGACCCCGTGCGTTCCGGGACCATCGACCTCATCGACATCCGTTATTGGTACTATGAATCCGGTGGCCGTTTGTACGCCCCGCCGGGCGGTCAAAATATGGCGCCCCGTCAACACGAACGCGTGCTGAAACCGAAGCGCCCCGACTTTGAAGCCGTCTATCGTTCGGTCCGCGCGTACCGCGACCGCTACCCTGGCAAGGCGGTGATGTATTCGGCCGAGGGCTGTGATACGTTTGGGTGGGCTGTGTTTATGGCGGGCGGGTCGCTCGCGAACATACCGGTGGTTGCGGATCCGCAGTTTCTTCGCGCCGCCGCTTTGATGCGGCCGCTGGATGCGGTCGCGGCCGGCGCCCCCCGTTCGTGCGCCGCCGATTCGAGCGCCCCCGGTTCAGCCGCCCCCGGTTCGAGCGCCCCCGGTTCAGCCGCCCCCGGTTCGGGCGCCCCTGGTTCGGGCGCCCCTGGTTCAGCCGCCCCCGGTTCGGGCGCCCCTTCGGTGGGCCCCCACGTGCTGGGTAACCCCGCCGTGGGCTACATCGTCTACGGCGCCGGTTCCGTCGACCTCGCACCGGGGCGGTACCGTCTGCACCGGATCGACCCGCGGAGCGGCGCCTTCACCGGCGAGGCTTCCAAGGTCTCCGGCGGCAAGGCGTTTGCGCTCTCCGGTGAGTATGTTTTTTGGTTGGAAAAATATTGACATCGCATGTTGCAAGTATTGCTCATAGGCCTTTCCGCATGCTGGCTGCGTCTTGCACCGCCGGACGCCGCGCTGTTGCGCGCCGGCGTTCCTCTCTTGCGCGTCGCACCGGGCGGCCACTACCTGGAGACGCCGGACGGCGCTCCCTTCTTCTGGCTGGGGGACACCGGCTGGCTGTTGCTCACCAAGCTCAAACACGAGGACGCGTTGCGCTACCTCGACGAGCGGAAGCGGCAGGGGTATAACGTGGTGCAGGTGATGGTGCTGCACGGGCTGCGCGATAAGGATGCGTATGGGCACGCGGCTTTGGTCGACGGTGATCTGGCGCGGCCGGATACGGCGGGGGCGGCCAGCGGGCCTGCCTCGGTCGCCCCGGCGGGTGCGCTCGATGCGGCCGCGCCGTCGACGGCCGGGCCCGCGGCGGACGGCAGCTTCTGGTCGAACCTCGACTTCCTTGTGGCCGCCGCCGCCGACCGCGGCATCTACCTCGCGCTGGTGCCCCTCTGGGGCAACAACATCAAAGCCGGGCACGTCACCCCCGCCCAGGCCACGGCCTACGCCCGTTTCCTTGGCGCCCGTTACGCAGGGAGTCCGAACGTCATTTGGATGAACGGGGGCGACATCAGGGGAGCGGACGCACCCGGGGTATGGAATGCCCTGGGCAATACCCTTCATGGCTACGGCCACCTCGTGACCTTTCATCCCAGGGGGCGCCACTCTTCCTCCGACTGGTTTGCGGACCAGCCCTGGCTGGACTTTAACAGCGTTCAGTCGGGCCACCGGCGGTATGAACAGGACACGTCCGCCGGAGACCCGCACTTTGGCGAAGACAACTGGCGCTATATACAGGCCGACTATGACCGGAGCCCCGCCAAACCGGTCCTCGACGCCGAGCCTTCTTATGAAGGTATCCCCCAGGGGTTGCACGATACCCACCAGCCGCGCTGGAAAGCCGCGGACATACGCCGCTATGCCTACTGGTCCGTGTTCGCCGGGGCGTGTGGGTTTACCTACGGCAACAATTCCGTCATGCAGTTCCACGAGGCTACCGAAAAGACCGGAGCCTACGGTGCCACGGACCCCTGGGAAAAGGCTGTCGGTGACCCCGGCGCGACGCAAATGCAGTACCTCAAGGAACTGATGCTATCGCGGGGGTATTTTGAGCGGGTGCCCGACACCGGTATGGTGGTGCAAACGCGTGGCGCCGCGACCGCCGAAGGCGCCGCCGCCGCGCACACCAGCACCGCCGCTCCGCGCGGCGATGCCCGCTACGACTATATCGCCGCGACGCGGGGCCGCGCCTACGCATTCTTATACACCTATACCGGGAAGCCCTTTCGGGCGCGCCTGGGACGAATAGAAGGAAACTATATCAGCGCCGCCTGGTTCAACCCCCGGGACGGCCGCCGGACGGCCATCGGGTCCTTTCCCAACAGGGGAGAGCGGACCTTTGATCCGCCCGGGGCGCCGGCTCCCGGGAATGATTGGGTGTTGATGCTGGACGGAAAAAAGACACTATGAACGTGAGACCCTTTTTTGGACTATTGGCCCTTTGCCTGCTGGGCGCCTGCCGCGAAAGCCGGTCCGTGTACCTGTTCACGTCTTTCCGGGAGCCGGCCACCGCCGGTTTGTACTTCCTGTATAGCCGGGACGGGTATCATTGGAAGGATTTGGGCGGACCGTGGCTGCCCCCGGACGTGGGTCCCCGGAAATTGATGCGCGACCCCTCCATCGTTCAGGGGCCGGACGGGGTGTTTCACCTCGTTTGGACCACGAACTGGTCGGGGGACAAGGGTTTTGGCTATGCGTTCTCCACGGACCTCATCCACTGGAGTCCGCAACAATTCATCCCGGTCATGGAAGACGAACCGTCCACCGTCAATGTCTGGGCGCCGGACCTGTTTTATGACAAGGACAGCAGCCGGTTTGTGATCGTATGGGCGTCCACGATTCCCTTCCGTTTCCCCAAGGGACAGGAGCCGGAAAACGACAACCAGCGGCTGTACTATGCCACCACAAAGGATTTCAAAACTTTTACCCCGGAGCGCCTTTTCCTGGACCCTGGGTTTAGCTCGATCGACGCCACCATCGTCCAACCCGGCCCGGGACAGTACGTCCTGGTCTTCAAGGACAATACCCGGCCCGAAAGGGACATCAAGGTGGCCTTTGCCTCCTCGGTCCTGGGGCCGTATACAAACGTGTCCCCTTCGTTGACGGCGGAGTTTACCGAAGGGCCCACCGCAACAAGGGTCGGTAAGGACTGGCTCATCTACTATGACGCTTACCGAAAAAAGATGTTTGGGGCCGCACGCACCCGGGACTTCCATACGTTTACGGACATCACGGCGCAGGTAAGCGTGCCCAAAGGACACAAACACGGAACGATATTCATGGTCACCCGCAAGACCCTGAGGGGTCTGCAGGAGGCGAGTACACACCTTCAAATCGATACGACGCATGCAACACACTGAGGAGAGCCGCAGGCACTTTATCCGTAAGATCGGGCTGGCGGCCCTGGCGGGGCCCGCCATTGGGAGGGCGCTCGCAGGCACGGGTCGCGCAGCGGCGCCGGCCATGGGCCGCGATGCGGCCGCCGCGGCGTACGGCGGAGCAGTGCCCGCCGGCGCTTCCGCCCACCCGCACCGTGTCTCCCTTGCCAAAGGCGACGTCATCCTCTTTCAGGGCGACTCCATCACCGACGCGAAGCGGAAAAAAACCAACCTGGAGGCGAACGCCACCTCGGCGTTTGGGACGGGATATATGTTGCTGGCGGCCTCGGCCCTGATGTATAAGTACCCGGACCTTGGGCTTCAGATGTACAACAGGGGCGTGAGCGGGAACAAGGTGTTTCAACTGGCGGACCGCTGGCAGACGGACTGTCTGGACCTGAAGCCGAACGTCTTGAGCATCCTGGTGGGGGTGAATGACTTTTGGCATACGCTGGTGAACGGGTATACGGGCACGATCCAAACGTACAGGGACGACTATAAGGCTTTGCTGGACCGGACCCGGAAGGCGTTGCCGGATGTAAAGCTGATCATCGGCGAGCCCTACGCGATACCGGGTGTAAAGTCGGTGGACGAGAAGTGGTTTCCTGCCTTCTACGACTACCAGGCGGCGGCAAAAGAAATCGCCGCGGAATTCGGGGCGGTCTTTATACCGTACCAGGAGGTGTATAACAAGGCGCTGCGCTCGGCCCCGGGCGGGTATTGGACGGAGGACGGTGTGCATCCGTCGCTCGCGGGGGCGCAACTGATGGCGGACGCGTGGATGGAAACGGTGGAAGCATGAAAAAGTCGCTGACGATAGTATCGATGGGGCTGGCGCTGGGCACTGGGGCGATAGCCCAGACGGCCGCGCCTGCCGGCGGCACGGCCCGGACACCGGCACCCGGCGGCACGGTGCAAGACACGGTCCATACGGCGTTGCCGAGCGGAGCCATGCAAGACACGGTCCACTATTCCGGCCATACGATGGCTAACGTGGACTACCACCACGGTCAACTGGCCCCTGCCATGGGTGTCCACAACATCCAGGTATTCCGGGCGAACCGGGAACACCCGGTGATCCCGGGCGGTCCGGGGTGGACGTATAACCATGCGCCGATGCTGGCCTACTGGAATCATCGTTTTTACCTGGAATACCTGAGCGACCTGGTGGGGGAAAGCGTGCCCCCGGGGCGGACCTTATTATGCACGTCGGAAGATGGAGAAAAATGGTCGGAACCGAAAGTACTTTTTCCTCCCTATAAAATCCCTGATGGAACGACCAAGGAGGGACATCCGGGCGTCGCCAAAAACCTTTTTGCAGTGATGCACCAGCGGATGGGATTTTACGTGTCGAAGAGGGGGCACCTGCTGGCGCTGGCTTTTTATGGGATCTGTCTGGATCCGAAGGATGATCCGAACGACGGGTTTGGGATCGGGCGTGTCGTTCGGGAAATCCATGAAGACGGCTCGTGGGGGCCGGTTTATTTTGTTCACTATAACCCGGCCTGGAATGAGCGGAATACGACTTGCCCATACTATACGAAAAGCCCGGACAAGGGTTTTGTGGCGGATTGCGACGAGCTGATGGCCAACCCCCTGATGATGATGCAATGGGTGGAGGAGACGGACCGGAAGGACCCGCTGATCCCGTTGCATAAGGATTATAAGGCGTTCTGCTTTTACCACCTCGACGACGGAAGGGTCGTGGGGCTTTGGAAAAATGCGCTCACGGGGATCAGCCGGGATGGCGGCCGGACGTGGGGTCCGGTGACGCGGGCGCCGCATTTTGTCAACAGCAATGCCAAAATATGGGGGCAAAAAACATCGGACGGCCGTTTTGTGACGGTGTATAATCCTTCAGAATTTCGCTGGCCGCTGGCGCTATCGGTGAGCGCGGACGGACTGGACTATACCAACCTCCTGCTGGTGGGTGGCAATATCACGACCATGCGGTACGGGGGCAACTATAAGTCGTACGGCCCGCAGTATGTGCGGGGCATCGAGGAGGGGAACGGTGTGCCACCGGATGGGAAGGTCTGGGTGACGTACAGCATGAACAAGGAAGACATCTGGGTCGCTTCCATCCCGGTCCCCATCACGGACACCGCGCGGACGGATGTGGACGAGGACTTCGGCCGGATGGACAGCAGCCGGGCGCTGGAACGGTGGAATACGTACAGCCCCCTGTGGGCGCCCGTCGGGATCGTTCGGATGGCAGATGGTCGAAGGGCCCTCCGGCTGGAAGATCGTGATCCTTTTGACGTGGCCGAAGCGGAACGGGTGTTCCCGCCGGCGCGTAGGGTAGAAGCGGACTTCACGGTGATCCCCGCCCAGAACGATACAGGGATGCTGGCGGTGGAATTCCGCAATGCCCGGGGGGACATCGCCGTTCGGCTTACGTTTGACAAGGACGGCGTGCTCAAGACAAAGGCCGGGCCTCACGAAAAAAATATTTTGAACTACGAACCAGGCCGCGCTTATGATTGCAAGGTGACGCTCTCCGCGGACAACCGCTTTTATACGGTGACGGTCAATGGCAAGTCGGTGAACCAGCTTTTCTTTACCCCGGTGGAGAACCTGGAGCGTATCGTGTTCCGCACGGGCCCGGTGAACCGGTTTCCCGATGCGGACACGCCATCCGACCAGGACTTTGATGTACCCAACGCGGGGCGTCAGGATGGCCCGGCGGTTTTTTATATCACACACTTGCAAACGCACACGATGGAGCCATGAGGATAGGGAAAAAAATAAACGAGCCTGGACGCAGCTACCCCGCGGGAGCGTGGGCTCGCTGTGGGACGCCGGTCGGGGGCCACGCGGCGACATGGCCATGGATGCGCGGCGCAGCCGCGGCGCTGTTGGCCGCCTTCGCCCTTGACGGCTCGCAGGCCCAGGGTACCGGCCCCGACACCCGTGTCAAGGCCGCGCCCGCGGTGCAACGCGTGGAAACGGAGGTCCCCCTGAAGGACATCACCGCCATCGGCGGCTTCGCGGGTGACCGCATCCGAAAAAACGAAGCGCATTACCTCGATACTTTTTCCATAGAAAAATATGTCGCGTTGATCCAGAACCCGGCGACGACGGCCTGGGACTGGCGCCCGGGCGAACAGCCGGGAAAATGGCTGGAGGCTTCCATCCTGGCGACGCAACGGGTTAAGGATAAAGCCCTGGAGGAAAAAGCAAAAACCATGTATGAACGCATCCTGAATGCCCAGGGCAAAGATGGGTATGTGGGCGTGACCAGTCCTTCCATACGGACCCCGGACAATCCCCTGAGGGGCATGGATGCGTATGAATTGCACTTCCTGCTCCACGCCTTGCTGACGGGATACGAAGACTGGCAGGACGTCCGGGGATTGACGGCAGCGGAGCGTCTCGGTGATTATTTTCTGCGCTTTATCGGACCGGGGAAGGCGGGTTTCTGGCCGGGAGCTCAGCGGCCCCCGGAAAATAAGGGGGTGACGTTTAAAGGGACGCAACACTCGGCCATGGCAGGGCATAGCGTCCATTACGGTTGGGAAGGGACGCTTTTGGTCGACCCGATGATGCGGTTATACGAAGTGAGCGGAGACCGGCGTTACCTGGATTGGTGCCGCTGGGTGGTGCGCCAGATCGATACCTGGAGCGGATGGGATGCGTTTTCAAAGTTGGGCCGGATGCCGGTGAACGAGGTGCAGCCTTATGCGCATGCGCATACTTTTCAGATGAATTTTCTGGGTTTTCTGCGGCTGTACCGCGCCACGGGGGATACGGCACTTTTGCATAAGGTAGAGGCGGTATGGGACGACGTGGCTTCCCGCCAGATGTACCTCACCGGCGGGGTGAGCGTGGGCGAACATTATGAGAAAGACTTTGTCAAACCCCTGACGGGGAAAATGATGGAGACTTGCGCCACTATGTCGTGGATGCAGTTGTCTCAGGCACTGTTGGAGCTCACCGGGGAAACAAAGTACGCGGACGTCATCGAGCGTGCACTATGGAACCAGGTGTTTGCCGCCCAGGCCATAGACGGGAACGCCCACCGCTACAATACGCCCCCCGATGGTGTGGTGCCTGAGGGCTTTTTCCGGGACCCGGACTGTTGTTCGGGGAGCGGGGAACGTCTGGAGACCATGCTACCGGCCTTCATCTACGCCGTCGGGGCGCGGCATACGGTTTTCATCAACCAATTTGTCGCCTCTACGGTGACCCTTACCGTTGGGCAGGCGGTGCGTTTGACACAAACGACGGACTACCCCTCTTCGGGCCGGGACGAGATCGACGTGCGGCCCGCAAAGGCCGCAACCTTTACACTGGAGGTCCGTATCCCTTCCTGGTGTACCGGTGCCAGCGTATCGGTGAACGGTGTGCCCATACCTGGTGTGCACCCGGGGCACTACCTCCCACTGACCCGGCAGTGGGCGCCGGGGGACAAGGTGGTGCTGGACTTTCCGATGCAGTTGTCCTGGGTGCGGCATGAACACTACATGAAGACCGCAGACAAAAAGCCGTATAAGACCGAGCCGGATGCGGATGCGCCTTATGCGCTCGTGCGGGGGCCGTTGGTGTATGCGGCGGATGATATGTGGTATGCGCGGCCCGGCGATAGCGCTGCACAGAGTGCGGCCGGGACGCCCGGGCCGTTTGGCAAGGATCTTTTCAGCTCCGTGAAGTACGTCCTGGTGGACCCCGCTACGTTCGCGCCGGTAGCACACCCGGAGCCGGATCTTTTGGGTCCGGGCTTCATGGTACCTTTTGAAACAGCGAATGGACAACGGTTTACCATGCCGGTGTACCCGTTTGCCAATATCGGGAAGTGGTACAAGGACCCGGCGCAAGCCCCCGGCCGGGACTCGGCGGCGTATGCCTACGCAGTCTGGCTAAAAGGAACGGCCAAACCGGACGTCGTGCTCCCGAATGTATTGGGCAGCGATATGGTTCTTCAAAGAAGGCGGCCGGTACCGGTATGGGGTCGGGCGACGCCCGGCGAAACCGTGACGGTGTCCTTTGGCGGGCAGCAAAAGACGGCACCGGTGGCTTCCGATGGCCGGTGGATGGTTTACCTGGACCCGATGGAGGCCTCGGCCCAACCGCGGCAGATGGTCATCCGGGGCAGGGACAGCATTGTTCTGGACGACGTGCTGGTGGGCGAGGTCTGGCTGTGCTCCGGACAGTCGAATATGGAGTTCACCATGATGAAAAGCGCGAAGTTTGAAAACACCCTGCGCTACCCGGCGCCCCGGCATGCGCTCGACAGCGCGGACAACGCAGCCATCCGTATTTTCCTCGTCCACCGCGGTTTTTCGAAGGCCGGCACGAAGGCGCCATGGGACACCGCCGAAGGAAGGGCGCTGCGGACCTTTTCTGCGGTGGGGTACTTTTTTGCGCAATCCCTGTACGACCACCTGCACGTACCCATCGGGATGATTGACGCCTCCGTAAGCGGCAGCCATATAGAGCCCTGGTTACCGGGGAACGGGACCTACGATACCAGCTCTTCCGCCCCGGGGAAGTTTTATGACGATATGATCGAGCCGCTGGCGCCCTTTGCCCTCAAGGGGTTTTTATGGTACCAGGGTGAAACCAACTGTTTTCTGGGGGAGACGGAGCAATACACGGACAAGATGGTCCGGCTGGTGACCAGCTGGCGTGCGCTTTGGAAGGACACCGGCGCGTCCTTTTATTACGTGCAACTCCCCCCTTATGAATATTCGAAGACCAAAGGCCTGACTACGACATCGCTGCCTGCCTTCAGAGAAGCTCAGACGCGGGTGCTGGCCTTGCCGCACACGGGCATGATCGTCACCACCGACCTGGTGGACGACCTGTCGCAGCTACATCCTTCCTACAAGTGGATTGTGGGCAGGCGGCTGGCCCGTTGGGCGCTGGCAAAGGACTATGGACAGGACATCGTGTACTCGGGACCGTTATACACGGTGATGGAATTGAGGAAAAGGTCGGTGGCGTTGACGTTTACCCACGGGCCGTTGGACGCCGGGGACGGCAAGCCCCTGACCTGTTTTAGCATAGCGGGAAGGGACGGTCAGTTTGTCCCGGCGCAGGCGGAGATCCGCGGGGACAAGGTGATCGTTTCCGGTGTGCGCCACCCTACGGCCGTCCGTTTTGCATGGAGCGAGGACGCACAACCGAATTTATTCAACGAGGCAGGGCTCCCGGCGGCGCCCTTCCGTACAGATGAGGCACCATGAAACGAATTGTATATATAACGATCCTTGCGGGACTTTGGCTACGGGGCCACGCGCAGACGCTGTACCTGTCCGGCACCGGTAGCGATCATACCGTGAACTGGGATTTCTTGTGCACGGGTGGACAGAACGCCGGCAAATGGACGACCATACCCGTTCCCGGCAACTGGGAGCTGCAAGGCTTCGGCGCCTACAACTATGGCCTGGATAAGGATACGCTGAAGGCGCGGGAACAAGGCTTATACCGGTACCGCTTCATCGTACCCGAAGACTGGAATGGGAAAACCGTAAAGATCGTTTTCGAAGGGTCCATGACCGATACCAGGGTCAGCATCAACGGCCGCGTCGCCGGGCCCATCCACCAGGGGGCCTTTTACCGCTTTTCCTACGACATTACCCCGCTCTTGCGCTATGGCCGGCAAAACCTCCTGGAGGTGACGGTGTCCAAGGTGTCGGCCAACCGCTCGGTCAACCAGGCGGAACGGCATGGGGATTTCTGGGTGTTTGGCGGGATCTACCGGCCGGTGTACTTGCAGGCGTTCCCCGTGCAACACATCGATCACGTTGCCATAGATGCGGGGGGCGATGGTGCGCTGCGCGCGGAGCTTCGGCTCGCGGGCCTCCGTCTCGCCGGTCCCGGGGGGCGCGAGGGCGCGACGGGCGCCCCGGGCGCAGACTCGGTGCGGGCGCAGGTATTTACGTTGGACGGACGACCCGTTGGCGGCTCCTTCACCGCGCGTGTTACAAACGACACACTGGTGCGCCTGCAAACCGTGGTGCCGGGCATCCTGCCCTGGTCGCCCGAAGCGCCCCAGCTCTATCAGCTTCGCTGCACTTTGCTCGGACATG
Organism: Dinghuibacter silviterrae; assembly: GCF_004366355.1. Taxonomy (NCBI): domain Bacteria; kingdom Pseudomonadati; phylum Bacteroidota; class Chitinophagia; order Chitinophagales; family Chitinophagaceae; genus Dinghuibacter; species Dinghuibacter silviterrae. The sequence continues at coordinate 2,747,374 of NZ_SODV01000001.1, forward strand.
GCCAAACACTCCACGTCACCGAACGCCGTTTCGGCTTCAGAACGATCGAATTGCGACCGGAGGACGGCATCTACGTAAATGGCGTAAAAATCAAGTTCAAAGGAATCTGCCGTCACTCCTTCTGGCCCACCACCGGCAGGGCGACGAGTAAGGCCCTGAGCATCGAGGATGTGGAATTGATGAAGGAGATGAACATGAACGCCGTCCGTATGTCCCACTATCCCCCCGACGACCACTTCCTGGATGTGTGCGATTCCCTGGGTCTTTTTGTTCTGGACGAGCTCACCGGCTGGCACCACGCCTACGACACCGAGGTCGGGTCCAGGCTGGTGCGCGAAATGATCGACCGGGACGTCAACCACCCTTCGGTCGTACTCTGGGACAACGGGAACGAAGGCGGGTTCAACTTCGACCTCGATCCCTTGTTTGACCGCCTCGACATCCAGCACCGCCCGCTGATCCACCCGTGGGCCGTGTTCCGGCACACCGATACCCAACACTACATTAATTACGACTACGGGAGCGGGACGGGGCTGCATGGACACGACGTAACTTTCCCGACGGAATTCCTGCACGCCTTGTATGACGGAGGCGGGGGCGCGGGCCTCCAGGACTACTGGGAATGGATGTGGAACGATCCCCTGAGCGCGGGTGGTTTTATCTGGGATTTCTCAGACGAGGCCGTGGTCCGGACCGACCGGAACGGGGAGCTCGACACCGACGGGGACCACGCACCCGACGGCGTGTTGGGTCCCTACCGCGAAAAAGAAGGGAGCTTTTACGCGATCAAAGCCGTCTGGACACCGGTCGTGATGGGCCGCAAGGAGGTCACGCCTTCATTTGACGGGCGCTTGACAGTGGAGAATCGGTATTTCTATACGAATTTGAACAGGTGCAGTTATCGCTGGACTTTGAAACGCCTGGGGGGGCCGTGGGCCGTGCCGGCCGCGCAAGGCCCGTCCACGGCGCCAGCCGCCGCCCCGCCCGCGGGCGCCGCCGACAGCCTCTCCGGCGTCGCCCCCGCCCCGCCCACGGGCGCCGCCGACAGCCTCTCCGGCGTCGCCCCCGCCCCGCCCACGGGCGCCGCCGCCGATAGCCTCTCCGGCGTCGTCCCCGCCCCGCCCGCGGGCGCCGCCACCGATAGCCTCTCCGGCGTCGCCGCGGCGCCCGACGTACGGCCCGGCGACAAGGGCGTGCTCGATCTGGGGTTGCCCGCCAACTGGAATCAATACGATGTGCTCTATCTGACGATACGGGATGCTTTTGGCCGGGAGCTGTATACATGGAGCTGGCCGCTTCGGTTGCCGGAGGCGATAGCGGAACGGGTGGCCTCCATGCCCGTGGGTGCGCCGCAAGCGGCGGCACGACAAGCGGCTGCGCCGCAAGCGGTAGCGCGACAAGCAGCGTCGCCGGTCGCGACCCAGGCGAACGCCGCCACGGCTGCCACAAACGCGGCCGTTCGCCTGGCGACGACAGACACCACCTACGAAGTAACCACCGGCCCCCTCCACCTCACCTTCAACCGCGCCAGCGCCCGCCTCACGGGTGTGCGCAACGCGCAAGGCACCATCCCCTTTGGACAAGGCCCCCTGCTGTGCGACACCACAGACGTGGGCTTTAAAGGTATGGACACGCACTACACCGGCGACAGCCTCGTCCTGGAAGCGACCTTTGAAAAGAAAAGCGATTGTCAAACCCTGCGCTGGACCGTGTGTCCGTCGGGCTGGGTAAAGCTGGACGTGGCGTACTTCCCGGAGGCCTATACAACGGACTATATGGGCATCAGTTTTTCCTACCCGGAGGCTAAAGTAAAAGGCGTGCGTTGGATGGGGGAGGGCCCTTACCGTGTATGGAAAAACAGGATGAAGGGCACCACCCTGGGCCTTTGGGACAAGGCCTATAACAATACGGTCACGGGGCAGGGAAACCCGGTCTACCCTGAATTCAAGGGGTATTACGCGAACCTTTATTGGGTAAGGCTTTTGACGGACGGACAGCCGGTGACGATCGTGTGTGCTTCGCGGGACGTCTTTTTACGGTTGTATACCCCGGCCTGGCCGGCGCATGCATATAATACGGCTCCGCCTTTCCCGGTGGGGGACATCTCGTTTATGCACGCGATTCCGCCGATCGGGACCAAGTCGCAAAAAGCAGAGAACATGGGCCCTTCGGGGCATCAGAATATGTATTATGACTATGGCAAGTCCCCGGCTTATGCAAAACGGGTGACGTTGTTTTTTAATTTCTCAGGAGAATGAAGCGGGGGCTGACGATATGGATCCTGTTGCTTCTCGCCGGCGGCGCACAAGCGAGCGGCGGGGTGGACTCGCTGCGTTGTGAAGGCCGCGTAAATCCCATGGGGATCGACGCGCCCCGGCCGGTGCTGAGCTGGGTCCTCACGGGGAATGAACGGGGTATCCGCCAGGTCGCCTACCAGGTCATCGTGTCCGGCAAAAAGGGCGAGCGTTGGAACTCGGGTAAGGTCACGAGCAACCGGAGCATCGGTATACCTTATAAAGGCAAAGCCCTGGAAAGCCGCGAAGCCCTCACCTGGAAAGTGAGGGTATGGACCAATTACGGAGTAAGCGCCTGGAGTGCCCCCGCGCACTGGACGATGGGGCTTCTCCGGTCTTCGGACTGGACCGCGCAGTGGATCGGGTATGAACACGGTTTTCCCTGGGATAGCGTGTCCAAGTATTCCCGCCTCTCCGCGCGGTATTTCCGGAAGACCTTTGACAACCCCCAAAAGGTGCGGCGGGCAACCCTTTATATCGTTGGGTTGGGACACTACGAGGCGTACATCAACGGGCAGCGCGTGGGTGACGACGTATTGACGCAAATCCCCACGGACTACACAAAAGAAGTGGACTACCGCACCTATGACGTGACGGAGAACATTACAAAGGGCGCCAATGCACTGAGTGTGGTCCTTGGCAACGGACGCTTCTTTACGATGCGCCCGAAGTATAAGCCGCTTAAGATAAAAGAATTTGGTTTTCCCCGCCTTTTGTATCAACTGGAAATAACCCGCGAAGACGGATCTGTTGCGCGCGTCGTGAGCGATGGTTCCTGGTTGTTTGCGGCGGACGGACCCATCCGGAGCAACAACGAATACGACGGGGAGGAATATGATGCGACCAAAGAACCGGGAAACTGGTTACGGCCGGAAGTATTGCCCTCCTGGGGCGCCGCGCTCAAGGCCCAGACACAAGATCCGATCCGCGTGGTGGACGTGGTCCATCCCGCCGGTCTGAAAGAAATAAAGCCCGGAACCTGGATCATGGACATGGGGCGCAATATGGCGGGCTGGGTTCAGCTAAAGGTGCGCGGGGAAAGGGGAACAAAAGTGACCCTCCGTTTTGCGGAAACGCTTCGCGAAGACGGGTCTTTGGATATGGCCAACCTCCGGGACGCCAGGGCCACGGATGTGTATACGTTGAAAGGGGAGGGGTTGGAGGTGTGGCACCCTGTTTTTGTTTACCATGGTTTTCAGTATGTGTCTATAGAGGGATACCCGGGTACGCCCGCGCTCAGTGACTTCGAGGGCCAGGTGGTGTCGGACGGGCTTGATACGCTGGGCACCTGGACGTCTTCCAATGACCTGTTCAACAGGATCTATGCGAACGCGTGCCGCAGCATCCAAAGCGATTATAAATACCTGCCGCTGGACTGTCCGCAGCGGAACGAGCGGATGCCCTGGCTGGGGGACCGGGCCGTGGGCTGTCTCGGGGAAAGCTTTTGGGTGGACAACCACCGCCTGTATGCGCAATGGCTGGACGACATGGAAGCTGCGCAAAAAAAGGACGGTTCACTGCCGGACGTGGCGCCCGCCTACTGGAATTATTACAGCGACAACATGACCTGGCCGGGAACCTACCTGATGGTGGCGGACATGTTATACCGCCAGTTCGGGGACGCGGCGCCCATCCGGAAACACTACGCGTCCATGAAACGGTGGATCCTCTATATGCATGAACGGTATGGCCCTTTGACAAAGGACAAATATGGGGACTGGTGTGCGCCGCCGGGTGTTGCATCCACCGGTGGGACCCTGATCGCCACGGCGTATGACGCACACCTCCTGGACCTGATGACGGGTTTTGCGCCGCTGGCAGGGTCGCCAGCCGACGTACCCCGCTGGAAGAAGATGCGCGCGGTGGCTGCGAGGGCTTTTGACAGTGCGTTTGCGAAGGCCGCTGACAGCACAGCCACGGCGAGCTTGTTGCCTTTGGTTTTCGACCTGACAAAGGACACGGCGCGCCTCCTGCGGACCCTGGCGCGATACACCCACGTCGCCACCGGCGTCATCGGTACCGGCTGGCTGATGCGCGGGCTTACGGACAATGGTCTTTCCAACCTGGCGTACCGCGTCGCGAACAACCGGGACTACCCGGGCTGGGGCTACATGGTGGAACAAGGCGCCACCACCATCTGGGAACGCTGGAACGGCAACACCGCCGAATCCTCGATGAATTCCCGGAACCACGTCATGTTGTTGGGGGATCTTTTGCCTTGGTTATACGAGGACCTGGCGGGGATAAAGGCCGGGACGCCCGGTTTTGGGCTGATCATCATGAAACCGGTGTGCGTGGACAGCCTGGGTTTTGTACGCGCGTCCTACCGAACACCTTATGGGTTGGTGTATAGTGCCTGGGAAAACGAGCCAGATAAATGGACCTGGCACCTTCGGATCCCGCCAAACGCCCGCGCCCGGGTGTATCTGCCGGGCCGGAAGGGAAGCCTGGAATTAGGGTCAGGTGTATATACCTTAGAAGAACGAAAATGAGTGTTATGACAAAAATGGGTTGGATTTTCCTCTTGCTGCCGGTCGCCCTTCATGCCCAGACGTGGAAGAAAGGGATCGTCAAGGACGAATTTATTTTTACAAGCGCTCCCTTTCCTTCTTGTCACGCGGCCACGATCGCGGCCACGCCGGCGGGGTTGGTGACGGCCTGGTTTGGAGGCAAAAATGAGGGCGCGCCCGACGTGTGTATCTGGGTCAGCCGGATGGTGGGGGGACAGTGGACGGCCCCGGCACGTGCGGCCGATGGGATCCAGCACGATAGCACGAATCCCTCGACGGGCCGGCGCGACACGCTCCGCTACGCCTGCTGGAACCCTGTACTCTACCAGATCCCCGGCGGGCAACTGCTGCTATTTTATAAGGTCGGCCCCAAAGTCGCTGCCTGGAAAGGTTTTCTAAAAACCTCTTCCGATAATGGCGTCACCTGGTCCTCCGCCATCGCCCTGCCGGACGGGTTCCTCGGCCCCATCAAAAACAAACCCGTTCTTCTGGACGGTGGACGTTTGTTGTGCCCGAGCAGTACGGAAAAAGACGGCTGGAAGGTACATTTCGAGGAGACGGACGATGGGGGGCGAACATGGCGTATGATCGGACCCCTCGAAGGGAAAGCCATCCAACCCAGCATCCTCCGCTATCCCGACGGGCGCTTACAGGTCCTTTGCCGTAGCCAGCAGCGCGCCATTATGGAATCGTGGTCGACCGACGGCGGCAGGACCTGGTCCGCGCTGACCCCCACCGATCTACCCAACAACAATTCCGGCACCGACGCCGTCACCCTCAAAGACGGCCGGCAGCTTCTGGTGTACAACCACGTCCTTCCACCCGAAGGACAAACCAAGGGAGACCGGACACCCCTGAACGTGGCCGTGTCCCGGGACGGGCGGCAATGGAACGCCTCGCTGGTGCTCGAAGACTCGAAAATCAGTCAGTATTCCTATCCTTCTGTGATCCAAACCCCCGACGGGATGGTACACATCGTATATACCTGGAGAAGACAACGGATCAAATACGTAGAGGTAGATCCCGCCAAACTCGAAGAAAAACCCATCGCGGGCGGCATCTGGCCAGGCATCACGGTGGCTTCGGAATCTTCCGACGGCGACTATACCCGCCCGTTAAAAGACGTCCTCCAGGACGTGGAGACCCGTTACCACGTCCGTATCAAAATGCCGGACTCGATGATGACGGGTAAGGTCGTCCCGTTTGCCTTCTGGCGTTTCCGGGCGTCCGCGGACCAAACCCTGGACGACATCCTTACGCCCCTGGACATGAAGGTGAACAAGATCAACGACTCGACCTATAAGCTCAAGGACTACGAATACTACCGCTGGTCCGTAGCCGACGGTCAAGCTTACCTGGATGAACTTTCCGCCCGGTACAACGATCGGGCGTCCTGGGAGACGCGGAAGGCGCAACTCCGTACGGACTTGTACAAGGCGTTGCGGCTCTCACCCCTGCCGCATTCGCCCGGGAAACCGCCGATCCTGACGGCGGTGCGCCATAAGGATGGGTATACCGTGCAGAATATTGCGTTGGAGACCCTGCCGGGGTTGTATGTGTGCGGGTCGATCTACCGCCCGGGACGCGCCGCCGGCAAACTCCCCGTCATCCTCTGCCCCGACGGCCACTGGGACGGCGGCCGCTATCGCCCCGACTGCCAGTACCGGTGTGCGACGCTCGCGCGGCTGGGGTGTATCGCGGTGAGCTACGATCTTTTTGCGTGGGGCGAATCGCAACTGCAATTCAGGTATGAGGACCACCGGCGCAGCCTGGCGCAGACCATCCAGGTGCTGAACAGCATCCGGCTGCTGGACTACCTGTTGAGCCTCAAGGAAGCGGATACGGCCCGCGTAGGGATCTGCGGTGGATCGGGTGGGGGGAGCCTGACAACGATGGTGACGGCCCTGGACGACCGGATCAGGGTGGCGGCCCCCGTCGCCTCGGTCTCCTGCTATATGTTCGGCGGGTGTCCCTGCGAAAGCGGGATGCCGGTGTACGAAAGCGCGGGGGGGACGGACGTGCCCGAAATCGCGGCCATGGCGGCGCCCCGGCCCTTGCTGGTGGTAAGCGACGGAGGGGACTGGACGGACCATGTGCCCCGGATCGAGTATCCGTATCTCCAAAAGGTATATGGCTATTTCGGGGCGGAGGGCGACGTTCACGATGTACACCTTCCGCACGAAGTACATGACTTTGGGATCAATAAACGGGAGGCCGTCTACTACTTTTTCTCAAAATACTTCCACCTCGATACGACGAAAATCGATGAACATAAAGTAACGATAGAACCGGAAGCCGCTATGTACGCGCTGGGGGGCCAACTGCCCGCGGACGCGATCCACGGGTTTGACAGCCTGACGGCGGTGTTTGAGCACGCGCACGCGCTCGTGTCGGAACCGGCGTTTGACGCGATGGCGGTGACGGCGCCCGCAAGACCCGCGGGGCGGGCCGCCCGCGCCAGAGCCTCGCTGCTCGCCGCCCACGCCAAAGCCGCGCTGCTCGCGGCAGAGGGGGCGCCCCCGCGCTACCGCGTAGCCCTGATCGACCTGATGCTGCTCAAACGCCAGAAGTTAGGCGCCCTGGACCTGGCTAAGCGCCTGGACGCGGATGGCATCGAAGTAGACATGGGCGGCCTGGGGACACGGGAGACCTTTGACAACCAGTTGGCGATCGACTCCATCAGAAACCAATACCTCAGCAAGAGCAAGGCGTTAAACCTTGAGATCTGCTCCCTGGCCATGACCGGGTTTTATGCGCAGTCTTTTCCCACGAGACCCACGGCTGTGAAAGCGGTAGGCGATTGCATCGCCACCATGCGGCAAATGGGCGTGCATACGGGATTTCTACCGCTGGGTGTGGAAGGGGACTTAAAGAAACACCCGGAGCTGCGGCCGGCTATAGTAGAGCGGCTAAAAGCCGTTGGCCAAATGGCCAAAGACTCGGGGGTGGTGATTGGGATAGAGACGTCATTGAATGCGAAGCAAGCAATACGACTCCTAAAGGACATCGGCTCCCCAAACATCAAGATCTGTTTCAACCTCGCGGACCCGATCCAACAAGGGGAAGACCCTTACAAAGAATTGGAGACGCTGGGTAAAAACCGGATCAGCGAGATCCATTGCAGTAACAAGGACAGCGTGTGGCTGCAGTACGATCCACAGGTGGATCTGCACCAGCTAAAGAAAACGCTGGACCGGATGGGCTGGAGCGGGTGGCTGGTGATCGAACGGTCGCGGGACGCGAAGGACCCGCACAATGTCAAAAAGAACTACGGGGCCAACGTGGCCTATGTCAAATCGATATTTCAAAATAGTGTATATGCGCATCTTTAAAACAGCCCATACCATCCTGCTGGAACACGAGGGGCACTGTTATGTGTCTCCTGAGAAGGACTGGGATCATTATATTAACCGGGACAACCTGTATGCGCTCCTGCTGGAAGAAATAAAGCGGTTGACGAGCGTGGGGACGAAGGAGTGGCTGGACACGCAGCCGCTGAGGGCCCCCATCGGGAGCCAGGAGGTCTGGGCGGCGGGGGTGACCTATCTGCGCAGCAAAACGGCCCGGATGGAAGAAAGCAAGGAAAGCGGGGGCGCGGTGTTTTACGACAAAGTGTATGAAGCCGAGCGTCCGGAGCTGTTTTTCAAGGCCACGGCCCAGCGGGTATCAGGGCCGGGCGAGCCGGTGCGCATCCGTAAGGACAGTACCTGGGATGTGCCGGAGCCGGAGCTGGTCTTGGTGATCACCAGCACGGGAAACATCGTGGGCTACAGCATCGGCAACGATATGAGCAGCCGGAGCATCGAAGGGGAGAACCCGCTTTACCTGCCGCAGGCCAAGGTATATGAGCGTTGCGCGGGGCTGGGGCCGAGCATCCTGGTCACGGAGACGCCCATAGATCCGGCCACGGGCATCCACATGACCATACATCGGGAGCGCAGGCAGGTCTTCGAAGGCAGCGTGACGATCGACCGGATGAAGCGGGCGCATACCGAGCTGGTGGGATATTTATACAGGGAGTGCGCCTTCCCCAACGGATGTTACCTGATGACGGGGACGTGTATCGTCCCGGAGGCAGGATTTACGCTCCAAAGCGGAGACAAGATAACGATAGGTATAGATAATATTGGAATCCTTATAAATACAGTCGAATGAACAAGTTTGTACCGGTGATGATCACCCCGTTCAACCTCAAGGCGAAAGTCGACCTGGAGGCGGTATCGGTGTTGGTGGAGTTTTACCTGGCGGCCGGTGTCAGGGGTTTTTTTGCCAATTGTCTGTCGAGCGAGATGTACAGCATCAGCGAGGACGAGAGGCTGGAGCTGACCCGGCACATCGTTCGCCGGGTGCGGGGCCGGGTGCCGGTGGTCGCCACGGGCTCTTTTGGCCTCACGGTCGAGGACAAGGCGGAATTTACCAGGCGGATCCACGACACCGGGATCGATGCGGTCATCCTGATCACGGGGCACTATGCCAATGTGGAGGACGACGACGCGGTGCTGATGAAGAATTTTGACAAGATGTTTCGCCTGACGGGGAACATTCCGCTGGGGTTGTATGAATGCCCGGCGCCCTACAAGCGGATCATCACGCCCGGGGTTTTCCGGGCGTTGCTGGATACGGGCCGGTTGGTGTACCACAAGGACACCTCGATCGACCTGGAAAAGGTCAAGGCCAAACTGGACGTGGCCAGGGACGTGACAAACTTCGAGTTTTACGACGCGCACACGCCAAACGCCATGTACTCGCTGCAAATGGGCGCCCGGGGGATGTCCTCGATCTCGGGGAACTTCTACCCGGAGGTCCTGGTGTGGATGGTGAACAACGCGACCGACCCCGCCCGGCAGGAAGACGTGAAGTGGCTGCAGGGTGAGCTCAGCCGGGTAGATCCCCTGATCCACGTAGCCTATCCCCTTAGCGCCAAATACTTCCTCCGGAAACGGGGGTTGCCCATACGCACCATCAGCCGGGCGGTGGCCACGGAACTGACCGTCGCCCAGAAAAGGACATTGGATGAGATCTTTGACTCCTTCCAGGGTTGGTGTGCACGCCTGGGTATTACCCCCGTTCCGGCGGAGGCATTGAGCACGCCGATTCCTTTAGATCCCCCTATTTAAACCTCACTATGTAATCTATGACAGAACTGAAAATGTATTTCCCCGGTAAGCTGGTGATGGGCAAAGGCGCCCTGGAACGGTTAACCGAAGACATCACCGCCTGGAATCCCGAACGGGTCCTGGTGGTGACGATATTTCCTTTGTTGCCCCTGTTAAAGGGGCTGATCGATTCCCTGGAAGCCAGGGGCGTGGTGGTCTCCGTGGATACCGGGATTGTGCAGGAACCTACTTTTGCCGACTTCCGCGAACTGATGAGCCGTGCAGCGCCTTTTAACCCGGACGTCGTGATCGGGGCGGGGGGCGGCAGCGTGCTGGATATTGCCAAGCTCGTCGCGGCGCAAGTGGGGAATCCCCAACCCCTGGAGGCCTATGTGGGCAACGGCCTGCTCCAGGGCCGGTACCGCAAGCTGGTGTGTCTGCCGGCTACCGCGGGTACGGGTAGCGAAGCCTCTCCCAACGCCATCCTCGTGGATGATACCGATAACCAGAAAAAAGGCATCATCAGCCCCTACCTGGTACCGGACGTGGTGTATATAGATCCGCTGCTGACCCTGAGCGTACCGCCCGCTGTCACCGCGGCCACGGGGCTGGACGCGTTTACGCATTGCCTGGAAGCGTACACCAATATTTACGCCCATCCTTTTATCGATATGTACGCGCTCCAGGGGATGAAGCTGATTGCCGAAAACCTGGTCCGCGCGGTCCGGGACGGGAACGACGTGGACGCCCGGGCGCAACTGATCCTGGGAAGCCTGCTGGGTGGTTTTTGCCTGGGGCCGGTCAACACGGCTGCGGTACACGCCTTGTCGTATCCGCTGGGGAGCGCGTTCCACCTGGCCCACGGTTTATCCAACGCCCTGTTGCTCCCGCACGTGATGGAGTTCAACCTGGTGGCGGCCCCCCGGCGCTATGCGGACGTTGCCCTGGCGCTGGGCTGTTCCCGGGCGGCCACGGACGAGGCCACGGCCCGGGCGGGAGTGGGCAAGGTCCGGGCATTGATCCGGGACTGCGGGATTCCTTCCCGGCTGGCGGAGGTGGGCGTATCCTCCGCGTCGGTGCCCGACCTGGCCACGGGGGCGATGGAAGTAAAAAGACTACTCAAAAACAATCCGCGTCCTGTCGCGTGGCAGGACGCGGTGGACATCTTTAATGCTGCGTTATGAACTATTCTGGTGTTGTTGTTCCGGCCATTACACCGCTGGAGGAGAACGGTCTCCTGGACGAGGCCGCCGTGGAACGTTTGTGGGAACGATTCGAACAATATGGAGTCGACCCCTTTATCCTGGGGACAACCGGTGAGGGGCCAAGCCTGAGCCTCGCTTTGAAATCGGCGTACATCCGTCTCGCGGGCCGGTTGCAAACGCCCAGGCAACGGTTGTTTGTTGGGATAGGATCGGCCTGTCTGGAGGATTCGCTGGCACTGGCCTTTAGCGCCTTCGAGGCGGGTGCGGACGCGGTGGTGTCGACGCTGCCGTCCTACTACGCGCTGGAGGTGGACGACATGCGGGCGTATTTCCTTGCGCTCGCAGACCGCGTGGGTGGCCCCTTATTTATCTACAACATCCCGTCGACGACGCACATGTCGATTCCACTGTCCCTGGTGGACGAACTTTCCGGTCACCCGAATATCGTGGGTATGAAGGATTCCGAACGGGGGGAGGAACGGCTGTTTGAGGCGCTGCGGCGAAAACCCGAAGGCTTTTGCCACCTCCTGGGCTGGTCGGCCAGGTCGGCCCTGGCCCTGGAGCTGGGGAGCAACGGGCTCGTGCCCAGCAGCGCCAACCTCAGCCCCCGTTTGTACCGGGCATTGTACGAAGCGGCGCGGGCGGGGCAGACAGAAGAGGCGGCGCGGCTCCAAAAGGTATCCGACGCGCTCGGGGAAGTGTATCAGAAGGGACGCAGTCTCGGAGCGTCGCTCGCGGCGATGAAGGCGATACTGGCCGCCAAAGGCATTTGCGGCCCGCAAATGGCGCCGCCATTGAGAGCGATGGCGCCGCCAGTCGGCGCGGCTTCGCCGCTGGTGCTCTCACAAAAAGACATAGACCTGATCAACGAATGGATATGAACCCAAGACCAATTCTAGGCATTACGATGGGCGACCCCGCGGGCATCGGCCCGGAGATCGCCGTCAAGGCCCTGTTACAACCCGGGGTGTATGCGCGCTGCCGGCCCCTGCTGGTGGGCGACGCGGGGGTGATCGAACGCATCACCCGCCACCTTCGGCTGCCGGCCACGATCCGGCCGGTCCACGCGGTAAGTGAAGCGCGGTACAACGAAGGCACCATCGACGTTTTGGACATGCAGACCGTCCCCAACAAGGACCTCCCCTGGGGTGAGATCAGCGCGGAATCCGGGCACGCCTCTTTCGAAGCAGTGCGCGAGGTGATCGCGCTGGCGATGAAAGGCGCGGTAGACGCCACCGTGACCGGGCCCATCCACAAAAAAGCCATCAACGAAGCCGGGCATCACTTTGCCGGGCATACGGAAATCTATGCGCACTTTACCCACACGGCCAGGTATGGGATGTTGCTGGTGGAGGAACACCTCCGGGTTATCCACGTGTCGACCCATGTATCACTCCGCCAGGCCTGCGACCTTGTCACAAAGGAGCGGGTGCTGGAAGTGATCGAACTCCTGGATAAGGGGCTTAGAAGCCTGGGGATAGAAGACCGCAGGATCGGCGTGGCGGGGTTGAACCCACACGCGGGGGACTCCGGGCTTTTTGGAACGGAAGACGACGGAGAGATCCTGCCGGCGGTAAAAACCGCGCAGGAACGAGGTTTTGACGTCGAAGGACCGGTCCCGCCGGATACCCTGTTTGCCAAAGCCGCTACCGGCTATTACGGTGGCGTCGTCGCCATGTACCACGACCAGGGACATATCCCCTTCAAACTCTCGGGTTTTACCTGGAACGCCAAAGCGGGAAGGATGGACAGCGTCAAGGGGGTCAACATCACCCTTGGGTTGCCCATTATCCGGACCTCGGTCGACCACGGCACGGCCTTCGAGATCGCCGGCAAAGGAATCGCCAGCCCCGACGCGATGTCGCTGGCAATCGATGCCGCCATTCAATTACACGTAAATAAGAACACGATATGATTGCTGTCATTGCCGACGATTTTACGGGTGCTGCGGAACTGGGAGGGGTTGCCCTCCGGTATGACCTGTCGGTGGAAATCCATACCGAAGTCAATCCCGCCTGCAAGGCGGACGTCCTGATCATTGCTTCCGATACCCGGGCGATGAACGAAGAGGATGCGATGCACGAGATGAAGCGCATCACCGAGGCCGTGGCTCCCCTGAGACCCCAGTTGATCTTTAAAAAAGTAGACTCCGTCCTGAGGGGGCATGTCGCCGCCGAAATGGAGGTGCAGATGAGGGTGCTGGGTTTTTCAAAGGCCCTCCTGGTGCCGGCGAATCCCGTGCTGGGCAGGACCATCCGGAACGGTTTGTACTACCTGCAGGGACAACCCATCCACCACAGCGGGTTTTCCCAAGACCCCGAATACGCCATTACGAGCGCGCGCATCCACGATATGCTGCGTATCCCGGAGGGAAAGATCCCGGTCCGGAAGCTGAGCGACGACCTGCCCCTTACGGGGATTGTCGTGGGCGAGGCGGAGATCGCTTCCGACCTCCAGGACTGGGCCAGGCGCATCGACGGTGAAACGCTCGTGGCGGGTGCCTCGGGCTTTTTTGCCGCGGTGCTCGACAGCCTGCATGTCCGGGGCGTGGCGGATACGCATTACCGTGAGCCGGCCGGCAAACCCTGTCTGTTTGTCTGCGGCAGCGCCTACGCCCAAAGCCTGGAGACCATCCGTACCCTGGAAGAACGGGGCGGCCCCGTGAGCTATATGCCCCTGTCCCTGGCCAGCACGGAGGACCTGGACAGCCTGGAAGACTGGGTGGAGGAAGTTCGCGAGCTGATTGAAGAATTTGGTGTCGCGATCATCGCCATCCGTGGCGGAGAAACCCACCTGGTATCCCCGTCCGCCCTTCGGGAAAGGACTGCGCTCCTCGTCCAACAGGTGTGCGCCCGGGAAAGCATCCGTGAATTGTTTATTGAAGGAGGCTCCACCGCCCGGACGATCCTGGAGCGCCTGGACCTTCAAACCTTTGTCCCCGTCGAAGAAAAGGCCGCGGGGGTCATCCGCATGCGCATGCCCGAACACCCCGGGCTGCACGTTACCGTAAAGCCGGGCAGCTACAGCTGGCCCGCCTTGTCCATGCTCTAAGTTGCTTGTTTCATGAATCGATTGCACACGCCAGACATATTGATTATTGCCGTTTTTTTATCGGTTACCCTGTTTTTCGGATTCCGCTTCCTGCGAAAAAAACAGTCTACCGAATCCTATTTCCTTGCCAGGGGCAAGGTGCCCGCCTGGGCCATCGGGATATCCCTCCTCTCCACCCTGATCTCCAGCGTGACGTTTCTGGCCTATCCGGGCGAGGGGTATTCTTCCAACTGGATCCTCCTGGTACAGGGGCTGATGGGGCCCGTGGTCCTTTTTGCGATGATCTGGTTTATCGTGCCCCTGTACCGGCGGGTGATCGGGCTGAGCACCTATGAATATTTTGAAAAAAGGTTCGGCCGTTTTGCCCGTTATTACAGCTCGCTGGCCTTTGTCTTCCGGCAGTTCTCCGCCATGGGGACCATTTTTTATCTCCTGGCGCTGGCGCTGGCGGGGATGACCGGGCTGAATACAACGGTGATGATCCTCGTCATCGGCGTGCTCATCATGGTCATCAACCTGCTGGGCGGTATGGAGGCGGTCATCTGGCTCGACGTCGTCCAGGGATTTTTGTTGTTTGCCAGCGGAATCGTCTGTCTTTGCCTGGTGCTTTGGTCTGTCGAGGGCGGCCTTCCCGGTGCCTGGAAGATAGCCCACGCCGCGGGGCGTACGGGTTTCGGACCTTTTGACTGGAACTTTACGCGTCTGACCTTTTGGGTCATGGCCATCAATGGTATCTTTTATGCTGTGCAAAAATACGGCGCCGACCAGACGGTCGTCCAGCGTTACCTCACGGCCAGGACGGACAAGGCCGCCCTGCGCGCCACCATCCTGGGCATGTGTCTTACGGTGCCCATCTGGACGCTCTTTATGTTTATCGGTACCGCCCTTTTCGTGTTCTACCAGCAACACCCGGCAGGCGTACCCGCGAAAGCCGATTCGGTTTTTCCTTATTTTATCATGACCCGTTTGCCCGTGGGCGTCGTAGGCTTTGTCATCAGCGCCATGGTGTCCGCCGGCATCTGCTCGATGAGCGCCGACTTGAATTCCCTGGCCGCCGTGGCGGTGGAAGACTATTATAAGGCCGCCCGTCCAGGGCGCACCGACCACCACTACCTCGTGGCAGGGCGGGGGATGATCATCCTTTCCGGTGTGATCTCTATCCTCGTCGCACTTTGTTATGTCGGGATGGGGGACAAGGGCGTGCTCGGCATCGTATTTACGCTCTATGCCGTTTTCTCCGGCGGGATCGCGGGAATCTTTCTCCTCGGTTTGTTTAGCCCCCGCGCCAATGCCCAGGGCATGACGGTCGCCATCATCGCCTGTATCCTGTTTACCGCGTATGCCGTCCTCACGTCCACCCGGATCGGGGCGGACAACCACCTCCTGCTGGACCTGGGGACGTATAATTTCACCCAACACAAACTTATGCTCGGTGTGTATAGTCACCTGGTCATTCTCGTGGTGGGGTATGGGGCCAGTTTGTTCTGGCCGTATTCCGTGCCCGACCGGCAACTTCTTTTTTTGAGGAAAAGGAGGGCGCATGCGTAAGCTCCTTTTTGCCCTCGCGGTGGTGCTGCCGCTGTGCGGCGCAGCCGGGTCGCCCGTGGCGCTTCCCCGCGACGGCGCGCCCGGCCCCCTGGTCCTTTGGGTCGCCCCCGGCGGCTCCGACGCCAACCCCGGTACGGAAGCCGCGCCCCTGGCCACGGTGGCCGCCGCGCTCCGCAAGGCCCGGGAGTGCCGCCGCTTAAACCAGGCCCCGGATGGGGTGGACATCCGCGTAAAAGGCGGCGACTACCCGCTGGACGAACCCCTCTTTATCCGCCCGGAGGACTCGGGTACGCCTTCCGCTCCGACGGTGATCGAGGCTGCGCCCGGGGAACACCCGGTCATTAGCGGCGGGGTCCGCCTTGAAGGGTGGCGGCCTGCCAACCTAAATGGCTCACCGGTGGCCGACCCAGATGGAGCGCCGGTGGCCGACCCAAAAGACGCGCCGAAGGCCGCCCGCGGCCACCTATGGGTCGCTGACGCCCCGCTCGATTTCCGCCAGCTCTACGTCAATGGCGTAAAGGCTGTCCGTGCGCGAACGCCCAACACGGACGATGCAATGCCCCGCATCCTGTCGGTCAATAAGGCATTACGCACCATCCGTATACCGCTTCCCCCCGGGGGGCTGCCCGCCCAACCGGACGGCATGGAACTGGTCATCCACCAGATGTGGGCCATCGCCAACCTCCGCGTGAAAACCATCACCGTCGACGGTCAGTCTGCCATCCTTACGTTTAAAGAGCCCGAGAGCCGCATCGAAATGCAACATCCCTGGCCGGCGCCGGTGATGGATAGCCTGCATAAGGTGAATGGGAACTCGGCGTTTTACCTCGTCAACAGCGCCGCCTTTTTGGATACCCCGGGGGAGTGGTTTGCGTCGCACGGCAAGGTATACTACTGGCCACGGACGGGCGAGGACATGCGCAATGCACAGGTCGTCGCCCCCGCCCTGGAAACGTTGGTACGCATTCTTGGAACCGTAGATCGCCCCGTCTCCTACGTGTATATAAAAGGCCTGCACTTCGTCTATACCACCTGGATGCGCCCCTCCCGGATGGGCCACGTCCCCCTGCAAGCGGGGATGTACCTCCTGGACGCCTACAAGCTCAAGCCCGCCGGAACCCCGGAGAAAAAGGGTCTCGAAAACCAGGCCTGGATCGGCCGCCCGCCCGCCGCCGTGTCGGTGGTGTATGCCAACCACGTCGGGTTCGACGGCTGCCGTTTCGGGGAACTGGCCAGCAGCGGCCTCGACCTGGAACGGGGGACCCACGACAATATCGTCAAGGGCTGTGTGTTTAGCGACATCGGCGGGACCGGTTACCAGGAGGGCGTATACAGCGACGAAGGGTTTGAAACCCACTTGCCCTACCAGCCCTCGGACGTACGCGACATCTGTACCCGGGATACGGTCATGGATAACCTCGTCGACAACTGCGGGAACGAAGACTGGGGATGCGTGGGGATCAGCGAGGGGTATGTCCGGGAGGCCTGCATCACACACAACGAGGTCCGGAACGTACCCTATTCCGGCATCTGTGTGGGCTGGGGCTGGACAAAACTTCCCAACGCGATGTACGGGAACAGGATCATCGCCAACTACGTGCACCACTACGCCACGCACATGTACGACGTGGGGGGTATTTATACCTTGTCCGCCCAGCCGGGAACGCTGATCGAAGACAACCGCGTGGACGACATCCTGCACCCGGCGTATGTACACGACCCCGGGCACTGGTTCTATTTTTACTTTGACGAAGGATCGTCCTTTATCACCATACAACACAACTGGTGTCCCGAGGCGAAGTTTATGCGGAACAGCAACGGACCCGGCAATACCTGGGAAGACAACGGCCCGGCAGTGGCCGATACCATCCAACAAAACGCGGGTCTGGAGCCCGCCTATCGATAGACTATGTTACGACTTGGCATTCTTGGTTTGGGAGAGGGCCGCAGCGCCATCTCCGCCGCCCTTCACAGCGATCGCTATCAATTGCGGAACATCTGCGACCGGAACGAGGCGCTTTGCCGCGAACGCGTGGAAGAGTTCGGTTTTCCGACCTATACCCTGAACTACCAGGACCTCCTGGACGACCCCGGCATCGATGTGATTGCGATCTATACGCCGGACCACCTCCATGCGGACCACGTCAAGGCAGCCCTGCTCCACGGCAAACATGTGGTATGTACAAAACCTTTTATTGACGACCTCGGCCGCGGACAGGAACTCATCGATCTAAGCGAAGCCACAGGACGCAAAGTATTCGTCGGCCAAAGCTCGCGCTTTTTCGAACCCATGCGCCGGCAACGCGCGGACTACGAAGCGGGGCTCATCGGGGATCTCGTCACGGTAGAAGCGTATTATCACGCCGACCACCGCTGGTTCCTGGCCAAAGGATGGTCATTGGGCGAAAGATTCAAATGGCTCTACGGTGGTCTCAGCCATCCCGTCGACCTCGTCCGCTGGTACCTGCCCGACATCGTGGAAGTCATGGGGTATGGCCTGCTCAGCCCCAACGGCCGCAAGGGCGGTCTGCAACACGAGGACACCATGCACTTTATCTTCAAGGCCGCCGACGGCCGGGTCGCCCGGGTCAGCGGCGCCTATACCGGCCCCGTCCAACCCGTTACCCGCGACAGCGAAATGAGCTGTATCCTCCGCGGGTCCGAAGGCTGCAGCCAGGCCGACTATATGGACCTGCGGTATGCCATTACCGACCGGACCGGGGAGGAGCGCATCGTCACCTGGGAGCACAAGCTCAAACACTATTTCCGTTTTGAAGGCAAAAGCCACCACGCCGGCGAATACCAGAACTACCTGGACTACTTCGCGGACTGCCTGGCAGAAGGACGCACCGCCTACCCCGACGTCAGGGAAGGCATAGGGACCGTCGCCCTCCTCCAGGCCATGGACCAATCCCTCACCACCGGTAAACCCGTTTCCCTATGAAAGGCCTCGCCGCTTCCCTGGGCACACCCGACTTCATCATCATCGGGATCTACTTCGTCGTCCTGATAGGGATTGCCTGTTACGTCAGCTTCGTCCAGCGCCGCCGGAGCGGCGAAAACCTTTTCCTCGCACAACACTCCCTGGGCTGGGCCAGTATCGGGCTAAACATGTGGGGAACCAATGTCGGGCCTTCCTTGCTCATCGCGTCCGCCAGCATCGGCTACACCACGGGGATCGTCGCCGGCAATTTCTCCTGGTACGCGTTTGTATTTATCCTGATGCTCGGGCTCGTCTTTGCGCCCCGTTACCTCGGTGCCCGCGTATCCACACTCCCCGAATTCATGGGCAAACGCTTTGGCCACACGACGCGCAACCTCCTGGCCTGGTACACCCTCATCACCATCCTGATCTCCTGGTTGTCGCTGGGCCTTTTTGCCGGTGGTTTGCTCGTCCGCCAGCTCCTGGACGTACCCATGTGGCTGGCCATCGTCGCCATGATGCTGCTGGCGGGCTTTTTCACCGCAGCCGGCGGTCTCAAGGCCATCGCGTACACCAACGTTTTTCAAATGATCCTGCTCATCGCCGTGTCGTTCTACCTCGTCATTATCGGTTTGTCAAAAATCGGTGGCGTGCACGTGTTGTATACCCATACACCCGCGACCTATTGGAACCTTTTCCTCCCTGCCCACGACCGGCGCTATCCCTGGCCTGCCATCCTCCTCGGCTACCCCATCATGGGCGTCTGGTTCTGGTGCACCGAACAGTCCATGGTTCAGTCCGTCTTGGGCGCGAAAAACCTCCGCCAGGGCCAGCTCGGCACCAATTTTATCGGGTGGCTGAAGATCCTCGACGTTCCCCTGTTTATCATCCCCGGGGTGATCTGTTACTTGTTGTATCCACATTTGAGTAATCCCGACGCCGCCTACCTCACCCTCGTGACGGGGCTTTTCCCCGCGGGCATGAAGGGCCTCATCATCGTCGTCCTGATCGCCGCGCTGGTGGGCAACATCGGTTCTTCACTCAATTCCGTCAGCACCGTCTTTACGATCGATATTTACGTGGAAAAATATCGCCCTTCCGCCACCACATCCGAAGTGATCCGCGCCGGGCGGTATGTCACCATTGCCGGGGCAGCGGTCTCCATCGGCATGGCCCTCGCCATCGACCGGATCAAGGGTCTAAACCTTTTTGACGTCTTCCAGTCCGTCCTTGGTTTTCTCGCCCCGCCCATGAGCGCCGCTTTTCTTTTTGGCATCCTCTGGAAACGCACCACCGCCCTCGCAGTCAACACCGTCCTTACCTTAGGGACGCTGTTCAGCGTAGGGGTAGGGGTGTTGTACCTCTGGGTTTTCCCTTCGGCATTGTATCCCGCCTGGCCCCACTTCCTGCTGCTGTCGTTTTATTTATTTTGTGTGATGTCGGCCTTGACGGTCGTCGTCTCCCTTGCGGACAAGACCCATGCGCCGCTCCACGCCGCCCCCGTTTCCGGCCGGCCCGACCGGCTCGTCGTCGGGCTTTGGGTGGGGTTGTGTGTGGTGATGGTGGGGTTGTATGTTTTCTTTAATGGACACTAAATGAAAAAAGGTCTCTTTCTACTGTTTGTCCTGCTGTCCGGCGCGCCCGCCTATGCCCAAACGCCTTCGGCCCATGTCGCCGCCGCCGCGCCCCGCGCCGCCGCCGGCGGCCCCGCGCCTGCGGCTGCGCCCGTCGCTACTGCGTCCGCTCCTGTCGCCGGGGCTGCGCCCCGCGCTTCCTGGATCTGGTACCCCGGCGACTTCGCGATCTGGCTCTCCGCCGAAGTCGAAAACCGCCGGGCCGAGCGAGGCGCCTTTTTTCCCCCCTTCTGGAAACTGGACAATCCTTATATCCTCGTGGACTTCCACAAGTCTTTTGTGCTGCCCTTCGCAGAGGACGTGCACATATTTTCCGAAGGACAGTATAACCTGAAACTGGACGGCCGGATGCAACCGTCATCGTCCGTCGTTCATATAGACGCCGGTCCCCACGACATCGACCTGAAGGTATTTTGCCGCGACAGGGTGCCCGCGATCTTCGTATCCGCGCCTGACCTTGTCTCCGACTCGACCTGGCGGGTCACCTGCGAAGACAAGGAGTGGATCGATGCCACGGGTAAGGTCTCCGACAAATCCGGCACCGTGTGGATGCCCGCGGAATCGTGGGGTTTCAGCGACCCCGCTGCGACACCTTCGCAATACAAACTGGCTACACAACCTATTTCCCCGGTGTCGGTTGTCCGCCAAAGCAACGGTTGGTTGCTCGACTTCGGACGCGAGACTTTTGGATACGTCGTTCTTCACGGCGTTCATGGGAACGGGCCGCTCCACCTCTACTACGGCGAGTCGCGGGAGGAAGCCCTGTCCACCGATAGCTGTGAAACACTCGACCACCTCCAGGTGTCCGCAGGAGAGCGTTGGGTGGCGCCGGTGTCCCGGGCGTTCCGGTATGTCCACCTGCAGACGGATCTTGCGATCGATTCGGTGTCCGCCCTTTATGAGTACAACCCGCTTCCCATCCGCGGCGCCTTCCGCTGCTCGGATACGTTGCTTAACCGGATCTGGGACGTTGCGTCGTATACGCTCCACCTCGCCACCCGGGAGTTTTTCCTCGACGGGATCAAACGCGACCGCTGGATCTGGTCCGGGGATGCCTACCAGAGCGACCTGATGAACTACTACCTGTTCTTCGATTCCAGCGAGGTCACCCGCACACTCTACGCCCTGCGCGGGAAGGACCCCGTGACCAGCCACGTCAACACCATCCTCGACTATACGTTTTACTGGTTCATGGGGATCTACGACTACTATTTGTATACCGGTGACGCCTCCTTTATCCGCACCTGTTATCCCCGCATGGTCACCCTGATGGACTATGTCCTGGGCCGGCGTGACGCCAACGGGATGGTACAAGGGCTCCCCGGCGACTGGGTCTTTATAGACTGGGCCGATGGTTTGAGCAAAAAGGGAGCCCTCAGTTTCGAACAACTTCTTTTTTGCCGGAGCCTGGAGACCATGGATATGTGTGCCCGCCTGGCCGGCGATACGATCTCCTTATACGGGACCCTGGCGCGCCGGTTGCGCACCGACGTTCTGTCCCGTTTCTGGGACCCTTCGCGCGGAGCCCTCGTTCACAATATGATGGACGGACACCTCACGGCCACGGTCAACCGCTATGCCAATATGTTCGGTGTGTTGCTGAATTATTTTTCCCCTGCCCAACGCACGTCCGTATTGCACCGCGTTCTGCTCAACGACAGCATCGCCCCCATTACGACCCCGTATATGCAGTTCTACGCCCAGGAAGCCCTTTGCGCCCTGGGCCACCAGGACGACGTCCTTCAACAAATCAAGGCCTATTGGGGTGGCATGCTCCACGAAGGCGCGACGACATTTTGGGAAAAATACGACCCCGCCGAACATGGCGTCCAGGACTACGCGCTCTACGGCCGCCCCTACGGCCGCAGCCTTTGCCACGCCTGGGGCGCGAGCCCGTTGTACCTGCTCGGCAAATACTACCTGGGCGTCCGCCCCCTGACCCCCGGTTATGCGTCCTACCTCGTTTGCCCGACGCTCGGTGGGTTGAGCTGGATAACCGGTACCGTGCCCACGCCCCACGGGGACATACAAGTGTATTGCAACCGCTCGGAGCTGCGTGTCACCGCGGTGCCCGGTCACGGGGTGCTGCGCTTCGCCAGCCGTTCCCTGCCGCGTTGTGCGGAAGGGCCTGTCCGGAAGATGGGGGAGGGGCTTTACGAGGTGGACCTTGACAAGGCAGGGACCTATACAGTTTACTACGAGGTGGCGGATAAGGATGTGGTGGCTAAATTGTGGGAACGATGAGATGCACGGTGGTCATAGGATTGCTCTTGCTGGCGGGCGCCGCGGGGGCGCAGCCGGCGGGGTCGACCGGCGCCGGCTTGCGGCAGGCCGCACCGTCACGGGCCGCACAGCCCGGCTCGCCGAAGGGCGCGCGTTCCCTGGAGTCCCTGTTTCAACACCCGCCCGCCGCCGCGCGCCCCTGGGTCTTTTGGTACTGGCTGCACGGGGCAGTGTCAAAGGAAGGCATCCTTGCCGACCTCATCGCCATGCGCGACGAAGGTATCGGCGGCGCCTACCTCATGCCCATACAGGATACCACTTCGAAACTGCCCTTCCAACACTCTGCTCGGCAGCTCTCGCCCCGCTGGTGGTCGATGGTGCGGTACGCCGTGCAGGTCGCGGACAGCCTCGGCGTGCAACTGGCCTTTCACGACGCAGATGGTTTTGCGGTGGCCGGCGGGCCCTGGATTACGCCGGAGCTGTCTATGCAAAAGGTCGTATGGACGGAAACCCCTGTGCAGGGGGCCGTCGACGAGGTGCTTGCGCAACCGGAAACCAACGAGGGGTATTATCGCGATATTCGCGTTTTCGCCTATCGGGCGTATGCCCCGGCGGCTGCGCCACATGTCAGTTCAAGCGAGGGTGATGTCTCGTTCCTGGTGCAGCCCGGCGATGGATCGGCGCAGCCCGGCGGCGCTTCCGCGCGTCCAGGCGGCAGCAAATCCTTCACCAGCGATACTCCCTGCTGGATCCAATACGCCTACGATACCGCCGTGACCATCCGGACGATCGTCATCCGCCCCGCCGGCGCCAACTACCAGGCCCAGCGGCTCCTCGTCGAGGTATCCGATGATGGCGAACACTTCCGGGTGCTGCAACGGCTGGTGCCCCCCCGGAGTGGTTGGCAGGACGCCGAAGCACCCGATACGTATGCGATCCCGCCCACCCGGGCGCGGTTTTTCCGGTTTGTGTACGACAAGGAAGGCTCGGAACCGGGCGCGGAAGACCTGGACGCCGCGAAGTGGAAACCCACGCTAAAGATCAAAGGAATCACGCTATCCGCCGAACCCCGTATCGATCAATATGAAGGCAAGTCCGGTCTGGTGTGGCGGGTCAGCCCACCGACAGCCGTTGACCTGCCAGCCGCGAGCGACCTGCTAGACATCAGCAGTGCGATGGACGCCCACGGACACCTCCGCTGGCAGGCGCCCCCCGGCACCTGGACCATTCTCCGGATGGGCTATACCACCACCGGTCACACCAACGCCACCGGTGGCGGCGGGCGCGGCCTGGAGTGCGACAAGTTCAATCCCGCAGCGGCGCGGATCCAGTTTAACCACTGGTTCGGCGCCATCGAACAAGCGGTGGGCCCGGCGCGCAAAGCCATCAGGATCTTTCACGTCGACAGTTGGGAGTGCGGCGACCAAAACTGGTCCCCTGTGTTCGCGGCCGAATTCCGCAAAAGGCGCGGGTATGATCTTTTGCCCTACTTACCCGTCATGGCAGGAATTCCCGTGCGAGGTACCGGCTTTTCCGAGCACGTGCTGTCCGATGTCCGGCAGACTATTTCGGAGCTGGTCAACGATGCTTTTTTCCATACCATGGCGACGCTTGCCCACGCCCACGGCTGCCAGTTCAGCGCCGAAAGCGTGGCCCCTGTCGTGACCGTCGACAACCTGCTCCACAACAAGACCGTAGACCTTCCCATGGGCGAGTTCTGGCTGCGCAGCCCCACCCACGACAAACCTCTCGACGTCCTCGACGCCGTTTCGGGGGGACACATCTATGGCAAACCCATCATCCAGTCCGAAGCCTTTACCGAGCTCCGGCTTCAATGGGACGAATACCCCGGTATGCTCAAAACCCTCCAGGACCGCAACTACGCCTGGGGTGTCAACCGGCTCGTCTTTCACGTCTTTATGCACAACCCCTGGATGGACCGCCGCCCCGGTGTGACGCTCGACGGTGTGGGGTTGTTTTTTCAAAGGGACCAGACGTGGTGGAAACCGGGCAAGGCCTGGGTGGACTATACTACCCGCTGTCAGGCACTCCTGCAATGGGGCAAACCCGTCGTGGATGTCGCGGTGTATACCGGCGACAATGTGCCCTCCCGGTCCGTGTTGCCCGATCGCTTGTGCACCGTGCTGCCCGGGCTGATCGGGGACAGCCTGGTGGCGTTGAACACGCGTCGTCTTACCAATACAGGCGTACCACTGGTCAAAACGTCGGGCGTGCAACACGTGGCGAACATCGCTGACGCCGCCGACTGGGTCAATCCTCTGCACGGGTACGCCTATGACTGCTTTAACGCGGACGTGTTGGCCCAGGCCCGGGTGTCGCATGGACGTGTGGTATTGCCCTCCGGCGCCAGCTACGGCGTGCTGGTGTTTCCCCCGGGGCTACCGTCACAACCCGATACGCTTTCTTCAGCCACACAAGCTGCGATCACGCGGTTGTCCGGCGCACACATCCTGCAAACGCCCTGGACGGAGGCCTCACTGACCTCTCTCGGCTTGCCCCCGGACGTGACGGTTGTTGACCCGGCCGGCAGGGTGGCCAACGGCATCGCCTATACGCACCGTACCGGGCCGGGGGCGGATGTTTATTTTATTTCCAATCAGGAAGGACGTACCCGGGACCTGCGGTTTTCCCTTCGGTCGGTTGCCGGTGGTGCCGAGTGCTGGGACCCCGTTACCGGGCGGATATACTCCTGTCCTTCTGCGTCTGTTGTGCGGGGGCGGACAGAGCTGCCGCTTCGCCTTGATGCAGGGGCGTCTGTGTTTGTGGTGCTCCGGGCGGCGCAGCGTGCCCGGCCCCTGCCTCCGCCGCCCGACCCCACCAGGTCACTTGCAGTTACCGGCCCCTGGACCGTCACCTTCGATACCGCTTTTGGCGGCCCAACCGCGCCCTTGGTATTTCCGGCGCCGATGGATTGGAGCCTGGACCCACGCACCCGGTATTACTCCGGTACCGCGGTGTACAGCGCCAGGTTTAGCTTCCGGCCCGCAGGTGGTCCCGTCTGGCTGGACCTGGGCCGCGTCGCCGATGTCGCCGGGGTGCGCGTCAACGGCCTGGATTGCGGGGTGGCCTGGACGGCGCCTTTCCGGGTAGATATCACGCGCGCGCTGCGACCCGGAGAGAACCACTTGGAGGTCGAGGTGACCAATACCTGGGCGAACCGGATCATCGGGGATCACCTGGACTCCACTCAACATGCCTGGACGAATGCGCCTTACCGGCTCGACGGGAAGTTGTTGCCCTCTGGCTTGCTGGGGCCGGTACAATTGCGGTTTTAAAGGTGTAAATTAAGGGATACAATCAAACCTCTGGCATGGTCTCCTTTTTAAAAAAATACAGCTGGAACATTGCGGTCGTCGGTATATGGATTGCGCTTACATGGTCACATGACTGGATAGAGCGTTTATATAAACGCGAAGACATCATAGCATTCAGACCCATTTTTTATATTCTATTGGGTGCCGCTGCCTTAGCACTTTACATTGTCCTGATCGCTAAAGGTGTGAAAATGGACAAAAAAGAAGAAACAGGTGCCGTGGCGCAAACCGTGACGTTCGGCTTATTCTATATTGGAGTTCTCTATCTGGCCTTTCGGGAACCGCTTTCCGATGGGGTGCTCCTGTTTTACCGGTTGTTGATTGTACCGGGGGTGGGTTGAAGATAAGGACCCCCTTGTTGGGCCTTTGGCAGCGGTAGCTATCTGCAAAGCGTCCGGCGTCCGTAGATTATACTTCGCCCTTAATTCAGCGGCTTTCACTGCAATAATATTGTCTATCTCCTAAATCTCAATATGCGAAGCAGACGACAAAATACCTTTGTATTGGCTGACAAGTTGAAGCTTTCCATCTTTTAACGGGTTTACCAATACTTCCAGCAAGGTAATAGATGAAGTTACAAAGATAAAATCTCCATTGTCGTTGGCCTCAAAAAGCGGCTTTAGAAATGACTGATAAACAGAATGCCCCTCGATAAAATAAATTAAAGGCGCTGTATCCAGGAATACAATTTTCGATGTAAAATCAGAAATTACCATTGCCTTTCCCCATCAACATATTCGTCGATATTTGTACCGGACCATACGGAGGACCCTATGCCTGAAATAGAAGATAGTTTTACAGATTCATTTTGCTCTTTGTCCTCCTGATAAGCAAAGCAATCTTTTCAAGGAGGGTCAACTGATCTTCCTTGTCCATACGTTTCACTTGGGACAAAATATCATCCATATTCAAAGCCGATGGCATATAAGCAGATTTAGGCGAAATTGCGAATTTATTTTATAGGATTGGCATATCTGCCGCCTCTACCAGGTCGCTTATGGTTACCGGACCCTGGAAAGTCGTTTTCGATACTCCCGGCGTCGTATTTTCCACGCTGGCCGACTAGAGCCTCCCCATTTTATGTCTTACGCCCCTCTCTTTATCTTCTTAATGGGTCTGCCTTTAAAAAAGGCCTTTTCTTTTGCTCTGCGAATAATGGATTCGGCTGCTTTTTTTATTTCTTGCTGATTCATTTCAGCGAAAGACTTATCAGCCCCTCCAAAACGAAGATATATGGGAGAAAAATTGACTGCCATAGACCCCAAGATAAGAGAATTCCGTCAGGGGTTGTCCATCTGCCGGATCCACACCGTCATATCCGACGCTCCCCTATTCCCCCAGGCAAAATAAGGAATCAACCGAAAGTTCGTCCCGGTGGACACACCAAGAACCACGGTTTGATACAACCCATTCCACGTCCTTTCGGGATACAACCGCCCGGTACCTTCCAGCTTAATCATGTATGTGCCTCCGACGGCAAAGGGCACCTCCTTCCACTCGACACCGACGGCAACATCAAGAATATTGTGTACATCCGGCACATCTGTAGATTCGAGGCAATAGACAATGGGCCCCCGCTTAACAGCGACCTGCCCCAAGTCCGACTCCACCTGCGGATTGGCTTGCAAAAGCGTAACAGGCATGGATAAGGACAGCACGACGGAGTCCCCGGGACGCCAGTGGCGGCGAACCTCAGCATAGGAGCCAGGCATGACCGGGACAGCAGCGCCGTCGACCGTGAGGGTGGCACCGACGTCAGCAGCATCCGCGAACGAGCACCACCCGGGTATGCGCAAGTAAAGCGACATTGAATCCGCCGGCGCTTCGTCTATGGAAAGAACGATGCGACCGTTCCAAGGATAATCGGTAGTTTGTTCCATGCGGAGCCCCGGCAATGACAAGGTGCTACCACCGTAGAGATTGACCCATACCCCCCGATCGTCCCGGGAATAGGCATACCCGGAGGCCTCGGCAATGGTCCGCGCCGCATTAGGCGGACAGCAATCGGACAGGGTGATATAAGGTTGGCGTGTCCCGGCCCATCGTAGTGTGTCGGGCGCGGAGCGCAGCACGCGCAGCGGGTTGGTATAAAAAAAGCGGTTGCCGTCGAGGCTGACCCCGGACAAGATCCCGTTGTAGAGTTCAAGCTCCACGAGGTCCATATAGCGCGCGGCGCCGGTGACCTGGAACATCCGCCAGTTCCACAAGAGGGCGCCGACAGCGGCGCAGGTCTCGTTGTGGGCGGTACGATTGGGGAGCTGGTAGTCGGCACCGTAGGCTTGGTGGACGGTTTGGATCTGGGCGGGGTCGTAGGCGGTGCCCATGGGGGATATGCCGTCGTAGAGGGCGCCGCAGCCGCCGGTGACGTAGAGTTTGTGGGACGTGACGTCGGTCCAGATGGGGAGTAGCGGACGCCATAGGGCACTGTCGCCGTTTTCGGAGAACACATCGGCGGCGCCGGCATAGAGATAATTGGCGCGGACGGCGTGGCCGACGGCGGTGGTTTGGCGGGTGAAAGGTATTCGATCTTGGTTTTGATCGGTGCCTTTGCCCGCGGCGCCGTGCTCGCGGATGAGGCGGTCGGCGAGTTCCAGGTAGGCGCGCACACCTGTTGTACGATAGAGTTCGACCAGGCCCATATAGTGGGAGGGGCAGATGTTGTTGAGGGCCATTGCCCCGGGGTGCGCACTGTCGTAGTGAATGAGGTAGCCGGCCGCGCGTTCGGCCACGACGAGCAGCGTTTTTTTGCCGGTGGCCCGGTAGTGGACACAGGCAGCGGTCATGAGATGGCCGAAGTTGTAGGCTTCGAAGTCGAGCCGGTGAGTGGCGGCGGAGTGAGCGCCATGCTCAATGAGTACCGGTGTATGCAGGTAGCCATCGGCGCGCTGGGCCTTTGCGATGATCGCGATGGCGTGGTCCATGGTACTGTCCAGACGCGGATCGTGGGTCGACGCGTATACGGCGGCCATCGCTTCGATGAGTTTGTAAAAGTCACCGTCTTGAAAAGGTGGACCGATATGGATTCCCGCGGCGATGTCAAAGTTTTGGAGGGCGTGTCCCTGGCGGGGATCGGTGTATACGGACCAAAGATGGGGTATAGTGGAGTCCTTGCAGACTTTAAAGCGGTCGGCCCAGAAACCTTGCGTCCAGCGGACGGAGCCCAGGGGCAACTGTTGCAGGTGTGCCGGGGGAGGCGGCGCCTCGGCCGTTTGCGCCTGCACGCGCAACGCCGTCAAACATAGCAAGCAAATAATTCGTGTCATACAGACACGTAATTTACACTATTGCCCATACATATTAACAATATCCTTTCGCCGGTTTTCGGGGGTGACGCTGATGATGTCCGCGACGCCGTGGCGTACGCGCGCTTCGACCGTGGTGTTGTAGGGCGCATGGAGCCGGAAGTGGACGTCCTCCCCCAAGGGCCAGGCGGGAAAAAGATAGATCGCCCGGCCATTGGATTGTAGCAACATCTCCTGCAGGCCGATCATACCGCTCCCGCCCCAGTTGTGGTCGGGGGCCCAGTCGTAGCCGGGGCCCCAGAAGGCGGGGAAGATCGGGCCGGCGCCGCCTGATGCGGGAACGGTCGGGTCGGCGTCGCGCGATGCGGCGAAGCGCCGGCCGTCACCCCGTGGCGCGGGCCGCCCCGCGTCACGAAGTTTCGCCACCGTCAGCCGAAAGGCCTCCCCCGCCAGCCCCAGCCGCGCAGCGAAGATGTTGTCCTGCTTCCAACCAACATACCCGCTGAATCGCACCGCGTCGGTGTCGTAACGGTAGGTATTCAGCGCCGTGTCGAATCCCGGCCGCCCAATCCCAAAAAGCCCCCAGGGAAATACAGGATACAATTGCGGCGTCTCGGTATTGTTGACCCGTTCCCATACCTTGGCAGGCGCGATGGTGGTATGCCCGTCAAAACTCCGGAATGAGAGCGGCGGAAGTTCCCGGAGCATGGCGGCCCAGGCGTCGCGGCGCGCGTAGGGGATGGCTTGTAGCCGTGCCAAAATCACGCGCAGCCCCGCGATCGTCGAGGAGGCGTCGTAGGCCATCTTGTAGGTTTCTCCGGCGGACCCTGGATAAAGGATCAGGTGTCCTTCTCCATCCAACGCTTTTCGACCCCTCTGTTGCGCGAGCAGCCGGTAGTGCTGGTCGAAAAAGGTGAGACAGGATTCGATCAGGGGGAGGTAGCGATGGATGTCTATCCCGGTATAGCGTTCTTCCTCCAGGATCATAAAACAGAATTCGAGGACGGTGTCCCATTCATATTCGAGCCAGGCGTTGTACTCCAGGCCGGGGTCAAACCCGGCAGGGCGTTTTGTTCCGTATTCGGCATAGTTGGGCAGGCCAAAATTTTCCAATTGTTCGGTAAAACACGCGCCTTCGTGTCCCCAGTAGGCCCGTGTCCTGTAGGAGGCATTTCCCAGGAGCCGTTGGTAAAAGGCGAATTGAGAAAGGAGCAAATCGGTGTCCCCGTTGGCCAGCATGGGATAATAGACCAGGCGCTGGTTCTGGGCGGTGAACGTGCCTCCGCCCCATTTGCGGAAGTCGGGGGTAAAGGGTAGGGTGCTGTCTACGTATACGGGGTCGTAAGTGAAGAGTCCCCCGTTAAACTTGGTGGGATAGCTGCCAAAGGCATTGCAACCCAGCATATAACGGAAGAGCTGGTAGTTGCGGCCCGCCTGCCAGTCGGCGGAGTCGGCGGCGTGTTCGCCGGGGCGTATGAAGATAAAGCTACGGTCCCAGAAGGCGTGCCACCAGTCGAGGGTGGCCTGGCGACCGGCGGCAGGCGCCGCGGCAAGGCTGTCCTGCCAAGCCCCGATGGTGGGTGCCTGCGCGGTATAACACGCGAGCGTAATCTCGGTCGCGCGCAAAGGCCGCCGCGCGGCAAGCGTCCACCGCTTAAAATCCGTCGACGCATACGTCCCCGTATCCGTCCCGGAAGGATAAAGCCCCACACCGCGCAAGACCCCTCCAAACGTGAGGTCTTTCAGGGGATTATAGAGTGAGTCCGCGGAGAGCCCCTGCTGCCGCACCGTCTGATCAAACACCGAAGGCGTATCGCGGTTGCGGTGCCAGAACAGAACACCGCCCGCGGCAAAGGCGATCGAATCGCGGAAGGTGACCACGGGGAAGGGGGGCGCCCACCGGTAGCTGTCCTGGTTGTTCTCGGAGCCGCGGACCGGCCGGTCGCGGTAACGCCAGCTTTCCCAGGATGCCTGGACCTGAACAGGCCGGAGCGCATGAACGGCGATATGCACCACCGGGCGAAAAACATCGACCCAGACCAGCACGGAAACGGAACGTCCTTCCACGCGTACACACCCCTCCCGGAGGTCCAGTGTCTGCCGGAAGGTACCGGTGTCGAAAGGTGTCAAATGGACACGAATCCGGCCGAGCTTCAGGAGGCTGTTGTTTTCGTCAAAGGTGCCGCTCCGGGCCACATAACACAGCAAGTCGCCCTTTTCCACCCATACATTGAGGCCGATGTCCCCGCCCCCACAGGGCATGGAGGCATCGGACCGGCCGCCGGGCCTTGTCCAAACGATGTTGTCATAAGACAATTCAGTCCTTTGTGCCTTGAGCCCCAGCGCCGTCAGGAGTACCGCCCCGCATATTAATAGCCGCAACATGGCGGTAAGTTAAGCCCGCCTGCTTATATTTGAAGGGCGCAAGCGTCCAAAATTTCCGGTCATGGATGTAGAAGTAAAGGTGGGGTCGAGGAAAAACGTCTGGCATGGTTTGGGCCGCCAGCGGATCGAAATACCCAAGTCCGTTCTGAAATCGAGGGTACTCCAGGATGAATGGCTGAAACAGCTGTACATCTGCGGTCTTGGGTACTATCCCAAGGCAAAGGGACACTACACCTTCCGGAAAAATGGCCTTCCCGAAAACTTCCTTTTCTATTGCGTCGACGGTTCCGGCTGGTATTCTATCGGGGACAAGCGGTTCGAGGTCAAACCCAACGAATATTTTATACTGCCCGCGGGTGTGGAGCATGCGTATGGGAGCGAGGACAACAATCCGTGGAGCATCTACTGGGTCCATTATGGGGGCACGAGCCTGGCGAACATCAACAAGATGCACACGGTCCAGGAACATTTTTCCCCTGCTTATGTGAAGGGGGGCGAGGAGATCTTTTCACTTTTTGCGAAGATGTACCGCACGCTGGAGCTGGGGTATTCGAACGACAACCTGGTGTTTGCGAATATGTGTCTGCCGTACTTTCTCTCGCTGTTTTTATACAGCCAGCGGCACTTTTCGGGAGAATCCAGCGGGAAGATGGACGTGATCGACAACGCGATCATGTACATGCGGGAGCACCTTCACGAGAACCTCACGCTCCATGACCTGAGCAGCCGGTACAACTATTCGGCCTCTCGTTTTTCCAGCCTTTTCAAACAAAAGACGGGGTATGCGCCCATCGACTACTTCATCCAGATGAAGATGCAAAAGGCGAGCCAGCACCTGGACTTCACGGACAAACTGGTCAAGGACATCGCCATTTCCATGGGGTTTGACGACCCGTATTATTTTTCCAAAAGATTTACAAAGGTGATCGGGATGCCGCCGACGAAGTATCGCACGATCAAAAAGGATTGAGCTATTTGCAATAGGTCTCCAGGTATTTTTTTGCGTACGGCGATCCAAGGGTATAGGCCTTTTGAATATCGGGACAGCCTTCCTTTTTTTGATCACGCCCCGGTCGTTGAGCGCGCCCCTGAAGTAGGGGTTTAGTTTAATGGCCTTGTTTTCGCCGGCGATGGCCTTTTGCTGCCCCCGGCGGAAAGCGTTTTGCCATAAAAAGGCCGGACGCCCGCCATTTCCCGCTTCACGGTGAGGGCGATGGTGTCGATTTTTACGTCTTGTATACTGGAGTAGGGTTTGATCCCATCAAAGGCATCCGCATAGGTGTCCTTTACAAAACCATCCATGAATTTGTTGCAGATCAGGATCATTTCTTCCTTGGATTGGGGACGGTGGACCTGGGCGAGCGCGCGGTAGCGCAGCATTGCCTCGACGTAGTAGTAGTCCGCGTACGTCAACGGCACGTCGATTTCGCTATGCGCCGGCATATTCCCCACACTGTGCATCAATAAAAAACCGCCGTTGGTACCAAAAGCCGCCCGGTAGACCGGTGAGGAGAGCGTGCGCAGCATGGTTTCGGCGGCCAAACGATAGCGGCGGGAGAGCGACGCGGGCACATACCCGGACAATTCGATAAAAGCGGACGCCATCACCGCCGCCGCAGAGGCGTCGCGGTAGGTATGCGCGGGGTCGTCATAGTCCCAATAGGGTACGCCATCCGCGGGGAGACGGCGCAACAGGTACCCGGCGATGTGGTTGGCCTGGTCCAGGTAGCGCGGGTCCCGGGTGCCCCGGTACATCATGGTATATCCGTACAAACCCCAGGCCTGGCCGCGGGCCCAGGCGGAGGAGTCTGCAAAGCCCTGGGCGGTCTCGCGGCCGATGACGGCGCCGGTGACGGTATCGTAGTCGACGACGTGAAAGGAGCTGTAGTCGGGCCGGTAGTGGTTGCGCATCGTCGTGTTGGCGTGGGTCATCGCGATGTGGCGGAAGCTGGTGTCGCCGCTGTGCCGGGACGCCCACAGCAACAATTCGAGGTTCATCATGTTGTCGATGATGACGGGGTATTCCCATTTATCGTGGTCCCAGGAACGGATACAGCCGACCTTGGGGCGGAAACGGGTCGCCAGGGAGCGGGCACTGTTCATCAGGACGGTATCAAAGGCTTTACCCCCAAGAACGCGCAGCGCGGTTCCATAGCTGCAATACATCATAAACCCAAGGTCGTGCGTGCCTTTATTGTACTGCTGGGTATACAACAGATCCAGCAGGCGAAGCGCGTCCCCGCGGAGCGCGGTGTCGGGACAGGCACTATACAATTGGAGCATGGTACCCGCGACAAAGCCACTGGTCCACCAGCCGGGTCCGCTGGTAACCCAGTGGCCGCCCGCGTAGCTGCGCGGCAGCACACCGGCGGGGGTGTGGTCCGCAAGGAATTTATACTGGGTGCAGGCGAGCTGGAGGTTGGTGTCGATCGTCCGCAAAAGAACCGGGTCGGGTTTCCACTGGGCGGAGGCGGAAAGGGACAGCAAAAGCAGGAGGAGGGTGCGCATAAGTTAATCAATAGCGTGATCAGGAGTAATATCTTGCCCGCTCCATATTTTTTGGGCGGTCCAGGGCATAGGTGCCCCGGCCCAAAAGGGATCGGTCTCGGGCAGCCCCAGGGGGAGGAAAATATTGGCGCAGAGATAGCCGCTGCCGGTGGTAATATACCAGTCGGCGAGGTCGGGTTGGCTACCGGCCAGGCCCATCTGGAGCCAGCCGTCGGCGCTGAATGTGCCGGGGGCGTCGAGGGTTTTGTGGAGGACGGCGGTGAGGGCGCAACGGACCTGGGCCGGGACAAGGGCGGAGGGGAGCGCCTGCCGCCAGGCCATGTCGGCTAAGTGGTGAAAGGCACCGCCGCGGTAAACGATGGACCGGCCGGTGGCGGGATAGCTGCCGTCGGTATTGATGAGCCGTTCCTGGATTTCGGCATAGCGTTCGTTCCTTTGCCGGACGGTGGCGAGCATCCCATGATAGCGGTCGCCGGCGATGGTCAGGATTTCAAAAAGATAGGGGTGGATGACGTAGCTGTTGTAATAATCCCAGTGGTATTCGGGCCCGTCGGAGTAAACGCCGTCGCCGATGTACCATTGCTCCATCTGGCGGAGGGCGTAGTCGATGCGGACCTTGTCCCAGGGGAGGCCGTAGTGGCAAAAAAAGGCCTCGATCATTCCCTGGAAAAGCAGCCAGTTGTTAAAGGCGGGCACAATAGAACGGGTCCGTATAAACGCGTCGGCGACCTGGCGGCGGGTGGTGGTGTCGAGGTGTTCCCAAAGCCAGGGGCAGCGCAGAAAAGCAAGGGCGAGGTAGGAGGCGTCTACGAGGGGCTGGCCGCCGGCGTCCCAGGCCATGTAGTCTTTGGCGGCGGGGTTGACGGCGTTGCCGATGGCCTTGAGGGCCCACGCACGGTATTGGGTGCGAAGGGCCACTTCTTTGGCGGACCCGCCTTCGCCGCCCAGCCAGGGAGCGATCCCGCTCATCAGGCGTCCAAAGGCTTCGAGGTAGGCGTCCTGGCTGCGCAGCGCAGCGTTATCGATCTTGGGGGAAAGTTTGACCGGCATGGCCTGGCGGAGGTTGTCCTTGGCCAGGTTGGAAAGGACGGGCCGGGCGAGTTTGTCCATCGTTTCGAGCCAGTAGGCACGGTCGGCGGTTTGGGAAAAAACCGCGACCGGTGCGCACAAGAAGAGTAGCAACGCGAATCGTCTAAAAGTCATAGGCTCAAAGGTATCCAATAGACCGATCGCGGCACTCCGCATTTACGACAACGTTGTAGTGCCCACCTTATTTTTCCTTGTCCAATAACTCCTTCTTCTCAATCCTATAGGAAACAATAAGCCCCAGCCCTCCGCCGATGGCGATCAGCGCAAAATAGATAGGCACGTTCTCGCCGTTGGGATGATGGCCCCAGGTCTCCTGGACATGGCCGACGTTGTAAAGGACAAAGTTGTCAAGGAAGTAGGCGATGAAGAGTCCCAGACCGGCGCCGGTCAGCAGAAGACCCCATTTGAGGTTGCGGAAGGGCGCCGGGCGCGGACGCAAAGGTCTTTGCCGGGGATCCAGGCCCTTGTCGATCATGGCCATATTCTCTTTATTGGCCATATAGCGCAACCCGTAAATCGTTGCAAAAACAGTTAAGGTGCTGATAATCAACCAAAAAACAACCATTTCCGGTCCCATAATATACGTTTTGTACTGAGACGCGGAAGGAAAGAAGGAGGTTACCGGCGGAAGAAACTATTTTTACAAAGAACCGTGTAACCTCTGCGGCAGAAGGGTAGTCTCATGGGATCGATGCAGACAGGACAAACCGACGCGGAATTGATCCACCGGATACGGAAGGGGGAACACACTCTTTTTGCGTGTCTCGTGGAGCGGTACCAGTCGTATGTGTTTACGCTGGTGTTGCGGCAGATGGGGAACCGGGAGGACGCGGAGGAAGTGGCGCAAGACGTCTTTGTAAAGGCGTACCGCTCGCTGGCGGATTTTCGGGGGGACGCGCGGTTCAGTACGTGGTTGTATACCATCGTGAAGACGAGCTGTGCGACCTTTCTAAGAAGGAAGCGACCTGTCATCAATTCTTTGGACAAGGTAGAGCTCGCGGCGGATACGCAAAACCCTGCGGAAACCCGCTCCCGGCACGACGCGCTGAACCGGGCGATCCGGTTGCTGAGTCCGGAGGATGCACAGGTCCTGACGTTGTTTTACCAGGGGGAACAAACCCTGGAGGAGATCGGACGGATCATGGGGCTGGAGACGAATACCGTCAAGGTGCGGTTGCACCGTGCGCGGCACCGCCTGAGGGAGGTGATCGAAAAACACTATCGAAGGGAAAGCATAAATTGAACCATTATGGAAGAGCGTTTGTGGGACTTTATCGATGGGAGGGCGGACGCCTCGGAAAGGGCGGCCGTGGAGGCGTTGCTGGCGACGGATGGAGCCGCCCGCGAAAAATACGCGGAGCTGCTGGAGCTCCATGAGGCGTTGCACGCCTCGGGTTTGGAAGAGCCCGGTGTCCGTTTTACCAAGAACGTGATGGAAGCCATTGCACCGGTGCCTTATGTCAACAAGCGCGTGATCCGCGGGATTGCCGTGTTGTTGCTGTCCTTGATCGGCGTCGTATTGGTCTATATACTCCTTCAAATCCCGAGCTTTCCCAAAGGGAAAAACCTGCCCATGCCGGTCATTAGTATACCTGACATACAATTGAATCCTTACGTCAGCATCGTTTGCGTTTTTGTGGCAGTGGTATCCGGGTTCATTGCCTTGGACGCCCTTTTGCACAAAAAGAAAACCGCCTAATCTACACGCATATTTTTCGCCGGGTTCATCATCGCCGCCCTTAGCCCCTGACCGCTGACGGTGACCAGGGCCAGCAACACCATGCCCGCACCGGCAATGGCAAAAATCCACCAATGTAAGGCCGTATGGAGGGGAAAGCGTTCCAGCCACCAGTGCATACCGGCATACGCCAGGGGAAAAGCAACGAGCAGCGCGATGGCGGACAGGCGTACAAAGTCGCGGGACAACAACCCCCACAGGTGTAGTACGCTTGCACCGAGGACCTTCCGGATGCTGATTTCGCGGGTGCGTTGCTCCGCCATAAACGCGGCAAGACCAAAAAGCCCCAGACAGGAAATAAAGATCGCCAGACCGGCAAAGATAGCGGCGAGCTGGCCGGTGCGCTGGAGCTCGGCCAGCTTGTGCGCGTCCTCGTCGTCGTTGATGTGATAGATAAAAGGGCTTGACGGGTTGTATTTTTTGCAGGCGGCCGACAGGGCGTCGAGCGCTTTTTGCATGGCTACGCCGGTTTTGATCCGGAGGGTGATCACGTCGGTGTAACCGCGCTCGATAAAAAGGGCGGGTTCGATCGGTGCATAAGGTTCGTTGGTCAGCATATCCCCGACGATGCCGATGACCTTATAAGGGTGTCCGAAGAATTTGACGGTCTCGCCGATGAGGTGGGGATGGCCGATGGTCCTGGCCGCTGTTTCATTGAGGACCATGGCGTCGGAGTCGCTGGGGAAGGTCCGGGAAAAGTCCCGTCCCGCGGTCACTTTCCAGTCTATGGTGGGCCCGAATTCGGGCGTCACCGTGACGTTCCGGAAATCGATGGAACGCTGGCCGGGGTCCATGCCCGTCCATTCCAGGCTGTTGTTACTCCCAAAAAGGGTCATGGATTGGGACGCGCGCGCCGCGTTTTCAAAAAGACCGGTAGCCAGCAGGTCCGTGCGGAATGCTGGGTAGTGTTGATCGAAGTCCGGGGTATTGATGGGCACGGTCACCAGGCCCGCGCGGTCATAACCGAGCGGCCGGTTCTGTGCAAACTGAATTTGATTATAGACGATAAGGGTGCCGATGATCAGGGTGAGCGATACGGTGAACTGGAGCACGACAAGCACTTTCCGTGGCAACGACGCATAACGCCCTGCACGGAAGACGCCTTTCAACACCTTGATGGGTTTGAAGGACGAGAGGTAGAAGGCGGGATAACTGCCTGCTACCAGGCCGGTCAGCAGGGTAAAGCCCAGCAGCATCCCCCAGAAGGGAAGACTACGCCACGGCAGTTCCATGGCTTTGTCTGCAATACTATTGAAAAAGGGGAGTGTGAGCTGGACGAGGAGGATCGAGAGCACACT
This sequence comes from Dinghuibacter silviterrae, assembly GCF_004366355.1. Lineage (NCBI taxonomy): Bacteria > Pseudomonadati > Bacteroidota > Chitinophagia > Chitinophagales > Chitinophagaceae > Dinghuibacter > Dinghuibacter silviterrae. The sequence continues at coordinate 2,785,453 of NZ_SODV01000001.1, forward strand.
GCCGATCATGGCCACCAGAACGGATTCCACCAGGAACTGGGCCACCAGCTGCCGGTGAAGCGTACCCACCGTTTTGCGGATACCCACCTCACGGGCGCGTTTTTCGCTCCGGGCCGTGGACAGGTTCATAAAGTTGATACACGCCAGCAAAAGCACGAAAAAACCGATGACCCCCATGAGCCACACGATCTGCCGGTGCATGTCGGTGGGTTGCCCGTCGATGATTTCGTTGGTGAAGTGGAGCTTGTCGAGGGGCTGAAGATACACGCCTTCCGTATCCTCCTTTACAAACGGGGTGGGGACATTCCTGACCCTCGCCGTGGCTTGCCCATCCGTCACGCCCTCCCTGAGCTGGACAAATTGTTTGGTGCCGTGGTTGTTCCACTCGGTGACCGTGTTCAGGTAGTTGTTTTTGCTGTTCCAGGACAAAAGGACCTGCACCGTGTTGAAGGTGGTATTCCGGGGCAGGTCTTCGTATACACCGCCCACGCGCATGTCGAGTGCGTTAAAGACCCGGACGGTTTTGTTGACGGGATCGGCGTTCCCAAAAAGTGCTTTGGCCATGGACGCAGACAACAGGAGGGTAGTGGGGTCGGCCAGCGCCGCTGTCGTACCTCGGATCATCTGGAACGTAAACATCTCCGGTAATTCCGGCTGTGCCCAGACCGTGGTCGCGGTCAGGTGTTTGTCATTGACGCCGAGGAGGGGATCGAATGGCCAGGACACCAGCGCCGTGCGTTCGAAAAGGTCTTTATAGTTGTCGTGCAGGGCATTGCCCATAGGGGTGGCAATGGTGGGGCCGATATAGAGGTGTCCTTGTCCCTGCTGGGACAGGAGCACTTCGGCGATCTTCCCGTGGTTGGGATGGTAGTGGTCAAACGTCAGCTCGTCGTTGATCCAAAGACCGATGAGCAGGGCAATGGCCATCCCCAGGGCGAGACCGGAAATATTGATCACAGACTGGACCTGGCTACGGGACAGGCGGCGCAGGGCGATCTTGCAGTAGTTGAGCAGCATGTATCCCAAGACACCAAAACGATGCCGGTGTACAAATGATTGATTGTGATCATTTTGGCATTGAGGTGGCGTTCGTTTTCGATACAGCCCGCTATCCGGACCGTACGAAAAATTGGCTAACTTGGCACATGCTCCGGCATTACCTCCATATCGCCTGGCGTCAGCTGGTCAAACACCGGGGCGCCAATGTCGTCAAACTTGTCGGTCTGTCCATCGGGATGGCCTGTTGTATGCTGATCCTTGTCTATTTGTCGGACGAACTCAGCTATAATACCTTCCATCGGCACTACGCGGATATTTACCGGGTCAACTTCAACAACGCAACGGACCGGCGCAAGATGTCTAGCGCCCCCGTATCGGCAGGGCCGGCCATTGCGCAGGATGTGCCGGGTATTGTGGCCGTGGGGCGTTTGTACAACCGGAGCGGGATCATGGAAGCAGGCTCCCTGAAGTACCAGGAGACAGGCGTCGTCTTTGCGGATCGAAGCATCTTTGACATCTTTTCGTTTCATTTCCTCGAAGGCGCGCCGGGAGGGCTGGTGCTGACCAGGGATATGGCCCGTAAGTATTTCGGTCAGGCCTCCGCGGTAGGGCGGACATTGGTGTATGAGCACAAGGCGCCCTTGCAGGTGACCGGGGTGGTGGACAATTGGCCTGCCACGTCAGACATACATTTCGACTTCCTGATCCCCTTTGAAACCCTTTATTCAGTGGAAAACCAGGCGACGGGGGACTTTCTGCGCACCAACTGGCTTTTCAACCCTGCGGACACCTACGTCCTGCTCCACCCGGGTCAGGATGCGGCGGCGCTCGCCCCTGCGGTGCGCGGGTTGACCCGCAAGTACGGAGACGAGCGCGTGGCGAAATTCTGGTCCCTGTCGCTCCAGCCTTTGCGCGACATCCACCTGTACGCATCGGATGTCGAAGGCAATCCGAGCACCAACAGCATCACCTACATCTACATCTTTGTGGCCATCGCATTTCTCATCCTGGTGATCGCCAACATCAACTTTATCAACCTTTCCAACGCCCAGGCCCTGACGCGTATCGCCGAGATCGGAGTACGCAAGGTGGCCGGCGCGGGGCATACGCAGCTGATCCTGCAATTTCTGGGTGAAGGTCTTCTATTGTGCTTTATCGCCTTTTTGTTGGGGCTTGGGCTCGCCTTTCCGGCGCTCCCCCTCGTCCGGGAGGTGACGGGGGAGGCGCTCCACCCGGCCGTCCTGGGACAGGGGCGTGTCGTGGGTGGGTTGCTCCTCCTTTTCCTTTGTACCGGTTTGATGGCCGGTCTCTACCCCGCGCTTTTTATCACGCGGTTTGGGGCCGGGGCCTTGATCAAGGGGCGCACAAAAATCGGCGGCCGGTTGATCCGGCAGGTCCTGATCGTCACCCAGTTCACCATCGCCGTGGCCCTGATCATCGGGGCGGTGGTCATCCACCGTCAGTTATCCTACCTACGGGAAAAGCCCCTGGGCTTCCGCAAGGACCAGGTCCTGGTGTTACCCTTGTTTGGGAAAGCCTCTTCCCCCATCAGCAACAGCGTGGACGGCCCCCTCCGCGCCCGGATGAACGCCTTTGAAGACGATCTCCGCGCCTACAGCGGCATACAGGGCGTCACCCTCGCGTCCGTCCTCCCCGGTACGCCTTTTGTCGAGGGGTTGGTGATCCCCCAGGGGTTCACCGAACGCGACAATATTTTCCTCCCCTGGGCCTCCGTCGACTATGATTTTATAGAAACGATGGGTATTCAGGTCGTCGCCGGCCGCGGCTTTTCCAAGGCCGCCGGTACCGACAACACCCAGGCGTTTATCCTCAACGAGTCCGCGGTCCGCCGTTTCGGCTGGGCAAGCCCCCGGGACGCCATCGGCAAAACAATGATCAGGGGTAATATGATTAATGGAAAAAGAGGGTTTGTGATCGGCGTCGTCAAGGATTTTAATTTCGCCAAGCTGGACCAGCCGCTTCAGCCGATGATTATGGACGTGAATGTACCCCGGTTTACCACTTTTGCGGTGCGCGTCAGCGCGCCTTCTGCATTGGCGTATATCCGCTCTGCCTGGTCCTCACACTTCCCCGACCTCGTTTTTGACTACAGCTTTCTCGACGAAGACATCAACGCGCTGTATAAAGCCCAGGAAAACCTCTCCAGGCTCGTCGGTTATTTTGCCGCGCTGGCCATCTTTATTTCGGGGATCGGGATCTTTAGCCTCGCCTCTTTTGTGGCCACCCGCCGGACCAAGGAAATCGGCATCCGCAAGGTACTAGGCGCAGGAACAAGGACCATCGTCGTTCTCCTGCTCCGCGACTTCCAGGTGCAGGTCGTCCTGGCCCTCCTCTTAGCGTCGCCCCTTGCCTGGTTTGCCATGAACCGCTGGCTGCACGACTTCGCCTACCGCACATCCATCGGCTGGGGCATCTTTGCCTTTGCCGCCGCGGGGACGCTCGCCGTGACGATCCTCACCGTGGGGTTCCACGGGGTGCGGGCTTCGCTGGTGAATCCGGTGGAGAGTTTGCGGGTGGACTAGCGCCACTCTGGCGCCCGGACGCGCCGCTACGGCGTGCCGCTCTGGGGCGCGCATCCCACTATCGCTCGGGCGTGCACCGGCTTGGCGCTCGCGTGCGTCACGCTAACGCTCGCCCGCGTCACGCTAACGCTCGGGGACCGTGCGGTCCCGGTCCCTGGCCCGTTCTTCGAGCTCCTGCTCGCGTTCTTTCTGCTCCCTAGCGACCTCTTCCTGTAGCACCTTGTCGCTGGCTGCGGCGACGTCCTTTTGCGGGTCATGGTTTCCCGTCAGGCGGAGCCACCGGAACCCTTTGTCGAGGAAGACGTCCCCCCGGTCTTCGATCAGGCCGGTGACGTAGTCGCCGATCGGGCCGTTGACGAGGCTTTGCAACCCCAGGACCTGGCCGAAGATCAGTTTTGTGCCTTCGAGCGTGGCGTTGTATTCGCGCGCGCTGGCGCGGGATTGGGCGTCGAGGTCGCCGAGGCGCGGGGCGGCGGCGGTCCCCACCGGCGCTGTCGCTGCACCGGGTGGCGCGTCCACGGGCGACCTCTCGGTTGCAGTCGGCGCTGTCGCTTCGCTGGGCTGCGCCGTCGCCAGCGCTGGTGCGGCGCCCTCCACCTGCCGCTCCGCGACCGCCTCCGCCACCCCCTCCCCGGAGATGCGCGGATCCTGGAACAACACCTGGTAGTAGGTTTTGGTCGCCTCGTCCATCGCAGCCACGTGCGCTTGAAGCGCCTGCGCCGCGAGGGTTTTGCGCTGGTTGTCGTGGGTGTTTCGTTGAAGGGCGAGCCCATGCCCGCGGACGGTCTTTGCAATCGGGTCCGCGGTGAAAAAGGTATACCCGGCGACGACGGACAACACCAACGCTACCCGCGAGAACCAGTCACGAAGCGTGGCAAACCGGCCGAGTAATTGCCAGCGGGGCAGCAGGCGGGTGAGCAACACCAGCGCGATGACGACAACGCAAATGATCAGCGTGGGTTTCCAGCCGCTGAGCGCTTCTGCTTTTTCCGACGCTTCTGAAATAAAGTTCTCCGCGGACCGGAGCGCCGGGGTCAGGTCCCGGGTGGAGAACCACGCCAGGCAAAGCGCGACGAGTCCGTAGCAGAATAATACAATGCCCAAACCGGTGGTCACACACCACAGGAATTCCCGGGTGAGCGCAGCGAGGGGATGCTTGTTGCGGTGGAGCAGGTAGAGCAGACCCACACTGCCCAACAGCGGTGGGGCAACGGGTTCCGCGTAGGTCAGCAAAAGAACGGCGGCCACGGCGATTGCCAGCCACAACATAGTCACGAGGAATTCCCGGGTATCGTAGTCAAGAGGTTTTTTTCCCATCGCCGTCAAGATAATACGGGGACAGGGTCGCGCACACCGTAAAAACACCCGGTGTCCTTATGAAGAAATTTGCCTAATTTATGAGAAATACCCCTCGGCTATGGAATTATCCGTTACACTAAATGGGAACAATCATCCCAACGAGTTGCTTACGCTAAAGACTTTTATCAAAAGAGCCGGCATCGAGGGTCTCGAAGGCGTGGACCTGGCCCGTGGCGTCGGCCCCCTCGACGCCCTCAAGGCAAATCTGAAAAAAGCCGAAAAACCCCTCTTCGAATTGGTGAAGTGTCTTCAAAAATACGCGGACAACTACCGCACCCGGGTGGTTGTCAAAACGCCCGGAGGGAAGGACTATACCCTGGAAAACGGGAAAGACCTGCGACCGGACCAGATCCAGGCGGTAGTGGACGGTCTCCTCAAGTGAGCTATCTTTAGCCCATGCGTATCGTCACCCTGGAAGAGCACGTTTGCTTCCCTGATCTTGTACGGCAATACCTGCCTGGCGCCGGCCGGCATTCTACAGATCCTCTCGCGCCGCAGCAGGCAAACCCGCTCGCGCCGCCGCAGGCAGACCCCCTCGCGCCGCCGCAGGCGGACCCGCTTGGGTCGCTGCTCACGGGCCCGCTTGCGCCCCTGCTGGCCGACGTTGACGGCGCCCGTCTCGACGCCATGGACCAGCACGGGATCACGTACCAGGTTCTGTCCGTCGTAGGGCCCGGGGCTGAAGCCCTGGAAGGCCCGGAGGGTGTCAACATGGCGCGGGCCTACAACGATAGGCTGGCCGCAGAGATCCAGCACCACCCCGACCGTTTCGGCGCCTTTGCACACCTCCCCATGGCGTTGCCCTGGGCGGCGGCGGACGAGCTCGACCGGACCGTCAGCGAATACGATTTCAAAGGAGCGTTGATCAAAGGCATGACGCAGGGTGTTTTTCTGGACGACCCCGCCTATGCACCCCTGCTCGAAAGGGCGGCGCGCCTGGACGTACCCTTGTACCTGCACCCCGGTCCGCCGCCCCCGGCGGTCGATAAGGCCTATTTCAGCGGTCTCCCCAAGGGCGCGGGGCTCCAGCTCTCCCTGTCCGGCTGGGGCTGGCACGCGGAAACCGCGCTTCACGTGTTGCGGCTGATCGTGTCCGGTACGTTCGACAAGTTTCCCGACCTCCGGATCATCATCGGCCACAACGGCGAGATGTTGCCCATGATGATGGCGCGTATCGACGAGAAGTTCAAGGTGGGTGCCACGGGTCTTCAACAAAGAAGCGTCAGCCGTACGCTCCGGGACCAGGTTTTTGTCACCACCAGCGGTATGTTTACGCTGACGCCCCTCCAGGCGGCCATCGACACCTTTGGCATCGAGCGCGTGCTTTTTTCCGTGGATTATCCGTTTAGTACCCTGGAAGAGGGGAGGCGGTTCCTGGATGGATTGCCGCTGGATAAGGAGGCCAAGATGTTGCTCGCGCATGCGAATGCGGAGCGGGTGCTCGCGATCTAAGGGGGCGGCGCGCAGTAGCGCCCCGTGAGCCGCGCCCCCGTGCCCCCGTGCCCCCGTGCCCCCGTGCCCCGTGAGCCGCGCCCCCGCGGTTCGGGGCCGCGCCCCTCAGGGAATAAACGCCTTCGCAAACCCCGGCACCGCCCGCTTCGGCCTCGCCTGCTCAAAGCTATACGCCATATCCAAAAGAACGGGCTCCTGATAAGCGCTCCCCATAAAAGAAAACCCGACAGGCAATCCCATCACCGTTCCCATGGGCACCGTGATGTGCGGATAGCCGGCCATGGCGGCGGGCCCGGAAAAAGAAAAGCCGGTATCATAGTCGCCGGTGATGAGGTCGATGCAACAGGCGAGACCGTTGGTCACGCCTGCGATGGCGTCGAGGCGTTGGGTGTGCATCAGGTCGTCGATCGTTTTGCGGGACCCCAGTACTTTTGCCAGCGCTTCTTTGTATTCCGTGCTGTCCAATCCGCCTTTTTTGTCGGAGGACTCCAAGGTTTCCTGTTGGAAAAAGGGCATTGCCTTTGCCACGTTGGCGCGGTTAAAGGCGATCACGTCGGTGAGCGACCGGGGTTTGGCATGGGGCGCCTGCGCCAGGTAGCGGTTGACGCCGTCCTTGAACTCATATTGCAAGACGGTGAACTCGGCGTGGCCGATGGGTTCCAGGGCCTTGAGGAGGTCCACCTCCACCACCTCGGCCCCTTGTTGTTTGAGCAGGTCGATGGCCTTGTTGTATAACGCGACCACCCCCTCGTGTCCATGCAGGAAGGAGCGCTCGATGCCGATGCGTTTTCCTTTCAGGCCCTTGCCGGTCAGGAAGACCGTGTAGTCTTTCAGGCCTTTGCCGGTGCCGGTCGCCGGGTCCCGGGGATCCACGCCTGTCAGCGCGCCGAGCAGGACGGCGGCGTCGCGGACCGTCCGCGCCATCGGACCGGCGGTGTCCTGTGTCGCGGAGATGGGAATGATCCCGCTCCGGCTCCACAACCCTACCGTGGGTTTGATCCCCACCAACCCGTTGACCGAGGAGGGGGACACGATGGACCCGTTTGTTTCCGTGCCGATACCGATCACGCAAAGATTGGCCGACACGGCCGACCCCGTGCCAGCGCTGGATCCCGACGGATTCCTGTCCAGGATAAAGGGGCAATGTGTTTGCCCGCCCCGGCTGCTCCACCCGCTGGTGGACCGCTCGGAACGGAAGTTCGCCCACTCGCTCAGGTTTGTTTTCCCCAGCAGTACGGCACCCGCCTCCCGCAATTTGCCAACGATAAAGGCGTCCTGAGTGGCGATGTTTCCTTCCATCGCCAGCGCCCCCGCCGTGGTCATCATCTTGTCCCCGGAATCGATATTGTCCTTGATCAGCACCGGGATCCCGTGTAGGGGGCCACGGACCTTCCCATTTTTTCTTTCCTTGTCCAGGTCGTCTGCAATGGAGAGCGCATCCGGGTTGAGCTCGATCACCGCGCGGAGCAGGGGGTCGACCGCTGCGATTCTTTTCAGGTAGGCCTCCGTCAATGAGCGGGCGGTATGCGTCCCCTGCTGCATCTTTTGCTGTAAGCCGTCGATGGTGGATTCGTCGAGGTCGAAGGGAGGAACCACGGCCGCCCCGGTTGCGGTCGTGTCGGCATTCTTGTGGCCCGTCGATGATGGCTGGCACCCGGCCAGTGCCAGTGCGGAGACACCGGCGAGGGAGCCGGTCTTTAGGAAGGAGCGTCTGAGCATAGCTCCAATATATCCATTTTCCTGATCAATCCCTGCTCCAAAGTATATAAGTGGACCACCGTCGTGTCGACCAGGAGCGCACCGTCCAGACCATGGACGACCTGGTGGACGGTGACCCGGACCCGGCCATCGGAGAGCGTATCGATGCGGGTCGGCGTCACCTTTGGATCAAGGGTCTTCCATTGACTGACCCAGTAGTCGCGGACCTGTTCCGGACCGTGGGCATAACCGCCGTCCCAGGCTTTTGGCCATTCGACGTCCGGGTGCATCCGGGCGAGCAGGGTAGGGAGGTCGCGGGCGTTAAAGGCGGCATAAAGTTCATGGTTCATGGTGGGGCGTTTATTGTAAGTGCCGCCAACAAAGGAAATATCACCCCGCCGGGAGCCGCGCCGCCGTGATCGCCAGTTGCGACGCATAATATTTCTCCAGAAAATGATACACGACCAGCTCGTGTTTGCGCGGCTGCGCGATAAACAGCCTGTTTAGATACATGTGGATCAGGCTCTGCACGAATGCGGCCCCGCCGCCGATCCGCGTGATGATCGGCGCGTTCATCCGGCTCCTGACCGTCAGCAGATCCGTCCCTTCACGGATCTCGTTCTGGTCGTCAAGGGCCGGGTCCATGTGCGAAAACAGCCACTTCTGATGGTTCCTGTATTTCTCATTGAGCGTTTGCTGCAAACGCAACTGCCCACCGAATTCCTGGAAAAAACCTTTTTGCAAACCCTGGAACAGGCTCCTTTTTTCCCCGAGGGTAAAGTGGAAGTCGTCCAATAAGGCGTCCGTACCCCTGAGGGCAAACAACAACCGGTATTTCTCCCCCTCCGCGCCCTCGAACAGGTCGATAAGCCCCAAAACGGCGCGGCTGTCGTTACCAAACATGCGCTCCACGTCGGCCATCCGATAGTCACCGTATCGTTCCAGTTCCCGGGTGTAGGTGTCCAGGACGACCTTATCGACAAGGCCGCTCTCTATAAAGGGATGCAACAGGGGGGTAAGTGCTTCGCGGAGGCGTTCGTGGCGCCGGGGATCGCTGTTGTAAAATCGGATCCGCAGGTGGGAAAAGTCATCTTTATAGCGAATAAAAAAGAAGTGTTCGAAAAGACCCTCTTGCCGGACAAAAGGCAGGAGGAGCTTTTTTAAAAGGGTCTCCCCGGTTTTTCGTCCGCAGTAGATCTTGTAGTAAAGCCACTCGCTGCCGGGGATGAATTTCCGTTGAACGGCCGCGGGCTCCGGTGCGCCGCCGTCGCGGACGTCCGCAGCCCCACCACGCGCCCCCGCGCCCGACGCGGGCGAACCCTCTAACCGCACCGGTATAATCAACTCATTCGTAAACGCCCTCCCCTCCCCATCCCGCACTACGCAATTCTCTTCCGTAAACAGGAACTCTTCCAGCATAATCCGCTTATGTCGCTGGAGGTAGTGCGTAAAAAGCGCGACACCCGCGGCGGTGTCGAAGTCGATCAGGAGCTCGTTGTCGGCCTCTGCATACACAACGCGGCCGGGGACGTTCCACTGGCGGCGGAATTCCGCGATGTCGCGCACGGCGCGTTCTTCCACGATCCACCGCGCCTTCCGAAGAATGATATTTTTATACGTTACCCTGGGTAGGAAAGGCGCAGGAGCCACCGCCCCCCAATCCCAGATATTGGGCATCGCCAGATCCTGCAACTGCAGATCGCAAAGAAACTTGTATACCGGAAGGCTGTTGTGGCTATAGTTGTGGGCGGAAGTAAGGCGCGGCAACACGCGTTTGCCGTGGGTCTTGCTGCGCAGGACGACCTGCCCCTGGCGCACGCTGATCAGGAGGTCGTCGACGGGGATCTGGCCGGCGGCCCCGGAAGCGCCCACATAGGGGATCTCGAAGCGGCGGAGTACCGGCCGGAGGATGACGTTGCCGATCCGGGCCTGGGGGAGGTGGGCTACCTCCGCGTACAATATGTCGGATTGTTGTTCTTCTTCCTCCCGGAGGATCGCCTGCGTAAACCGGCACAGGTCCGGGTCGCCGTGGGTAAACCGGCCGAAGAGGTTGGCGGCACCGGGACCACCGAAGGAGCTCAGGTCGAAAAGAAAATGGTCTTTGTCGAGGACACCGTCCGCGGACAAAAGGCTGCCCATCAGAAAGAGTTGTCCGGGAAAACGATGGCCGGACACTTTGTCTGCGAGGGCCTTTAGTTCTTGTTCTTCCAAAAAAATACCCGTCCGCCCGTGGCGAAGAAAATCGTGGTATTTATCCAGGACAAATTGCTGGATAAAGTCGTTGCTTAAGGACCCGGCGTCACCGCCCGGGTGGGGGAGGCCGTCGAGCCATTCGTTTTCCCCCGCGAGCTCGTCTCCCACGCCGGCGTAGCCTACGCCTACGTCGCCGTCAAGGGCGATGGATAAGGGGACTTCGGCTTCTTCCCATCGCTGGACAAAAGCATTTTTAAAGTCGTTGAGGTCCGCGTTTTGATGCCGGCGGGAGAGGTACATCAGGTCGGATGCCTGTGCGAGGAGCGCCTCCACCAGCGTCTTGTCCAGGGTGCGCCCCGCGGCGGACAGATAGAGGTCGGTCTGGAGCGTATTCCGGGGGACGCCGCCGGGGAGGTCTATCCGGCGGAGGGCTTCGTCGATAGCGACATACGATTCCACGCTGTGTTGCGGCAGACGGGTCAGGTCACGGATATGGCGCAAGTCGCTTAAAACGGCAGGGGGCTCCAAAAGCGCGGAGAGCTGCCCGATCAACCGGTCGATGGGTTCTTCCCCCGTCACACAGGGCTCCAGCTCGGACAGCAACAACTGCGCCTCGCACAACTGCAGCAAAAAGCCGTCCGCCTCTTCGGCGGTCACCTGTTCTGTTTCCATAAGCACCACGCGGAGCTCCTCCAGCCGGCGGCCGTGGCGCCCTGCCTCCAGGAGGGCATTAAGGTAAGGAGTCCTTTCTATGGAGGTCAACTGGTACTTCCGGACATTGTTCGCGATGGTATACTCCACATACCGGTAGGTATCCCCGACCGTATACAGGCTGTTGTTGGTCAAAAACCGGAGCTGTCCCCTGGTGGCCGGGTCTTCCGTCAGGACGTGGACCAACTGCGCGACATAGTTCATGTCCAGCCGGACGCTCCGGCGGTGCGCGCCGGGCGCATCGAGGACAAGGCTGGTGGGCTTGCCCTCCATATCCACCAACGTACTCCCGGCAAAAGTCGCATAAGGCGTAGCACGCGTACACCCCCGGAGCCAGTACTTATGGAGGGAAAGGGTCAGCTTATCGCGTTTTTTACCGGTAAGCGCATCCCGTTTCTTATACTCGCTCCACAATTCGGGAGAGGACAGGTAAAGGGCTTCTTCGAAAATCGGTTCTTCCCGGGGAGGCTGGCCGGCCAGGAGAAGGCTTCCCACCGGCGTCCGGAGGAGAGCCTTGTCATACGATGTGAGTGTCAACGATTCAACTGTTTAACATGAGACAATGGTCCCAACCGAGGTCTCCGGTCAGGTAGGCCAGCAGGACGATCCCGATACCGACCGGGCCTTCCAGAAAACCCATCTGGTTCCTGTAGCCCTCGCTGGGGCTGTCATACATTTTATACCCGGCGATGCCGTCGGGATGGGTGGCGTAACCGATCGTGCGCTCGATCCAGGCGTCACAGGCGGTCTGGAAAACGGGCAGGCCCGTGTCCCGCCACAACCGGTGATAGATGTGGGCGATGCCCGCGCTGCCGTGGCAGAGACACGCGTCGTTGACCAGGGTTTGCGCATGGGTGCGCCGATGGGTGCTTTTGGACAGGATGTCCACCCCCAGCGAACGGAGACGGGTATCCTGAAAAACCTGCCCGGCCCGGTAAAGGGAGTAGGCGACACCGAGGTCTCCATAACACCAGCCCAGGCGGCTCGTCTTGTCCGAAATGCCTTTGCCGGCGATGCTCGGGAAAAAGTTCTCCCGGGTATCCGTGTTGATGTTGTCCACCATATACGCGATCAACCGCCGGGCAATCGCCTCCGCCTCCCAGGCGCAGACGTCCTGCCGGCAACACTGGACGCAAAACAGCAGAAGGCTCGGCAGCCCGTGGGCAAGACCCAGGTTGACCTCGCCCGGCACGGGGACCTGCTTTTCGTAGCTAAAGCGCGGGATCGCCCGGCCGTCTGTGCTTTTCCCAAAAAGTGCGTACAGCCGGCGGAGAAATTCCCTGAAGAACGCGTCCCGACCTTCGTCCATGGCGTACAAAAGGTAGTGGGCAATCCCCGTCGCCCCATGGAGAAAGTCATAGTTGCCCTGTTCGAGCAGGATGAGGGCCGTTTCCTCAAAGGGCTCTTTGGGGTCGCACAGAAACCGCCAATCGTTCTCTTCCAGTATGCCTTCTTTGTACAGGTAAGTGAACAGCCAGCGAACGCCCGCCGCCCCTCCGCAAAAAAGAGGGTTGGTCGTGTCGATCGAATCCTCCGCCAACTGCTGGATCGCTTCCCCGAAGTCCACGGCGCCGGCCGCATTTCCCCCGTGTTTTTGAAAAAGGTAGTCAAAAAGGATAAGACCTGCCCTTCCGACGTAAAGGGACGGATCGGTCGTTGCCATCCAAGGGCGGGTGTCGTGGTGAATCCGTGCGATGGTGTCCTGGATGTCCATCAAATAAATGTAAGCCAAAGGCCGCGAAAAAAAATAGCGCTGCTACATTAAATTAACTAGATGACTTGAGCAGGTGTCCGAACACTGTCGTACGAAAAAGTTCTTTCTCCACCAGTTTCGCCGATTTTTCATACCTTAGGAATCCTGTGTAAGGTGTGTAGACAACATCCGTCTTTAAACAAACACACCATAATGAAACAAACAATTGCTTTGTCTATCGGGTGCGCCCTTTTGTTGGGGGCGTGCACCAAATCTTTTAAGGATTCCAAAAGCCTGCCGGAAGTATCGTCCTTTGCCAGCATCCCGGGCCAGACCAGTACCTGGGTCACGGTGACCGACAGTACCTCTTTTGCCAACTACACCAATTTCGACGAACACTGGAACTACCTCTATCCCTGGGGGTCGGACCACAACGGGAGCGCGCGTATGTATGGGAGCGACAGCGATCACAGCCAGATCTACCTCAACGGGGACGGCTCACTGACGCTAAAGGCGAATCCCGATACGGACGCCACCCCCAGTTCTAAGTCGCCCTACCTGGCGATCCACTATCATTCGGGGACCATTTATTCCAAACACCAGATCCAGATCGACACGACCTATCCCTATTGGGAAGTAAGCGTCGACCTGCAGGCACCCACCACCTATGGGACATGGCCGGCATTCTGGCTGACCGGCGTCAATACCTGGCCGCCCGAAAGCGACATCGCAGAGGTCAAAGGGTCCACGTCCGTCTGGGCCAATACCTACACCGGTAGCTGGCAGACCCACTCCACCACCGTCAGCGACGCCGCCACGGCCTGGCACCATTACAAAGCCGTATACAACCTGCTCAAAAATACCAACGGCACCTGGTCCAGCAACGTCGAGATCCAGTACTTCGTTGACGACAACCTCGTGTCCGTCCAGACCGGGACCAGCTTTGAAGGGTCCCCCATGTGGCTCATCATCGACCTCCAGATGGAAGGCTCCAGCGGCAGCCCCGGACCCAACTATGACGTGTACTACAATATCAAAGACGTCACCATCCGCAAGGGTACCACCCCCTTCGACCCCAATTCCTTTTACCGCCTGGTCAACGTCAACAGCGGGATGGTCGCCGCCGTTCCCAGCGCCTCCACCACCCAGGGCGTGACGCTGATCCAATGGCCCTGGGAAGGCGGGAACGAACAACAATGGCAGATCGCGACCGTGGGTACAAGCACGTACGCCCTGGTCAACCGCAACAGCGGCCAGGTGATCGACATCCGCGGCAGCTCCACCACCGAAGGCGCCAGCATCGTCCAGAACGACTATAGCGGGGCCGGCAGCCAGCTGTGGTCCATTGCCGACATCGGCGGCGGGTACTACACCGTGACCAACAGCAACAGCGGGTATGTCATGGATGTGAGCGGCGGGCTAAAAACCCAGGGGGATACGCTTCTGCAGTGGGCGTACCATACGGGGACGAACCAGCAGTGGGAGATTGTGCGGTGGTTGCCGTAGGTTTCGCGCCAATCGCATGAAAATGTGTAATTTGAGCCCGTTAGCGCGCGCCTGGTATTGAAACGAGAAAGTCCACATAACGAGCCCGAATTGTTACAACGGCTGGCGGAGGGGGATGTGTCCGCCTACCGGGCGCTTTATGAGTTTTATTGGGACCAGGTCTATGGCACCGCCTTCCACCTGACCAAGTCCCCCGAACAATCCAAGGACCTTGCCCAGGACATTTTTTTCAAGCTGTGGACAAACCGGGAACGGCTGGCCGGGGTCAACGAGCTTCGGAACTATTTGTTCATCGTTTCCCGGAACGCCGTTTGGGACTACCTGCGTACCCAGGTCTTCCGGGAATCGAACCGGGGTTTCCTGGAACAATACATGACCTATACCCAGGCCTCCCCCCAGGAAATCGTGGAACAGAAAGAACTGGACGGGGCCGCGCTGGCCGCCATCGACCGGTTGCCACCCCAGCTCAGACAGGTGTTCCGGCTAAGCAGGATCGAAGGGCTCACACACGAAGAGATCGCCCGCCGGATGAACATCACCCCGCTTTCCTCGAAGACGTATATGGTCCGTGCGCTGGCATTCCTGAGGGAGGAGCTGGGCAGGAACGGCCCTAAGCTGCTCGTTTTGTGGACGATGAGCCACCTTTAAAAAATTCTTATTTTTTTTTGAAAACAATGTTCTCTTCGGAGAATGTCATCCGTCTTTATATGGATAGTATGTCTGAAAACCGCTTGCTGGAAGTCTTTAAACATTACCTGGATGACACCATCAGCCCGGAGGAGCTGGCTTTTTTGTTCGAATGGATGAAGGGCAAGGGCTTTGAGGGGGACCTCGACGAGGTGTTGACCGCGGCTTTTGCGAATCCCGCCCTTGCCGAACCCGGCGCGCCGGAGGATAAGGAGGAGGTGTGGGCGGCCCTGGCGGACCGCATGCGCGAGGAGCGCCGGCCATTCATACGCCGATGGCTAGTCACCTCGTTGTCGGCCGCGGCGGCGGTCTTGTTGGTGGGAGGGTACTTGTTGTGGCACAAGGGTAGCCCCGCACTAGCGCCCCAAGCGCAAACGCCGGCGGCCGCAACAACCGCGCCGGCCAAGGCCTTCGACGCGCCGCCCGGTATCAAGGGCGCGACGCTGACGCTGGCCAATGGCTCGGTGGTATCGCTGGACCCTGGCGCGGCCGATCACCTGCCGGATCAGCAGGGCAGCGCGCGGCTATCGAGGAACGGCCATCAGCTGGTGTACGCCGCGGGCGCAACTGGCGCCGCCCTGTACAACCTCCTGAAAACCGCCCGCGGCCGCGAATACACCTTAGTGCTCTCCGACGGCACCAAAGCCTGGCTAAACGCCGGAAGCTCGATCCGCTTCCCGGTACAGTTCGAGGGCAACCGGCGCGAAGTGGAGGTAACAGGAGAGGTATATTTCGAGGTCGCAACGGAGAAGGATAAACCCTTTGTCGTGCGGTCGGGTGGGGTAGAGACCACGGTGCTGGGGACGCATTTTGACGTCATGAGCTATAGCGACGAGCCGCGGACGGAAGTGACCTTATTGCAGGGGTCGGTGCGGGTGAACGGCACATTGCTCACACCGGGGGAACAGGCAAATGTCAGTCGCGAGACCGGCGCGCTCGTTAAGGCGGACGCCGACGGCAAACGGGTAACCGCCTGGACAAGGGGCCTCCTGGACCTCGACAACGGAGACTTTGGCGCGCTGATGCGGCAGATCTCCCGCTGGTACGACGTGGACGTGGTGTTTGAAGGGATGCCGAAGGGCGTGCACATCGGCGGGCTTGTACACAGGGATGTACGCCTCAGTATGTTGCTGGGATACCTCGCGGACAACGGGGTTCACTATAAGACGGAAGGGAAAACTATAACCATCCTACCATAAAACCAAACAGACAAAAAAAACCGGACGCTGGTTGCAACAGCGCCCGGAAGAGAAAATTTTAAAACAAACTAACTGTACAAAAGTATGCATCTACTTCAAGATGGCAAAGCCTTTGCCAAAAGGCCGTCCTTTGCCCTCGCCAAACTGCTTTTGATCATGAGACTGACCGCTCTGATGCTTCTGGCCGCCTCCCTTCACGTAAGCGCCAGGTCTTATTCCCAAACCGTGACGATCGCCTCGAAGCGGATGACCCTGGAAGGGGTTTTCCGGGAAATCGAAGCCCAGACGGGTTATTCGGTATTGTGGAACGAAAACCTTTTTGACAAAACCTACCACGTGCAGCTCGACGTTAAAGACGCGCCGCTCGCCAGCGTGCTGGACTTATGTCTGCGCGGCCTTCCCCTCAGCTACAAGATCGAAAACCGGGTCGTGTTGATCGAAGCGGCGGCGCTCCCCACCATCATCACGGTGACGGGGGTAGTGACCGAATCGGGTACCGGGCGGCCGCTTGCCGGGGCCACTGTAAAAATCAAAGGAACCCAGATCGGCGTCACGGCCGACGCCAACGGACGCTTCTCTCTCCCGGGTGTAGACCCCGAAGCCGTTTTGGTGGTCAGTTTTGTCGGCTACCAGGAAACCGAAATCCCCTTGAGAAACCGGAAGACGCTCGTCGTAGCGCTCCGCGAAAAACCTACCGCGCTCAACGAAACCCTGATCATTGGGTATGGTACGACCAGCCGCGAACGGAGCACAGGGTCGATCAGCACCATCTCGGCGGAAACGATCCACGACCAGCCCGTATCCAACCCCCTCTCCGCCCTGGAAGGAAGGGTGACCGGCTTGAATGTCGTCACCACCAGCGGTCGCCCGGGCGCCAACATCCAGGTACAGCTCCGCGGAACCAACTCTATTGGTGCGGGGACCGATCCTTTATACATCATCGACGGGGTACCCTACAATTCCACACCGCTCAACCAGTTTGACTATTTAGGCGACCCGCCCGTCGGGGATCAAAGCCCGCTGAACAGCATCAACCCCAACGACATCGAAAGCATCAGCGTGTTGAAGGACGCCGACGCCACGGCCATCTACGGTTCCCGGGGCGCCAACGGGGTCATCCTGATCACCACCAAACGCGCCCGGAACACCAACGGCAAAGTCGTTGCCAGCGCCGACGTATACGAGGGCTGGGGGCGCATGGCGCACTACATGGACCTCCTCAATACCCCGCAATACCTGAAGCTGCGGAAACAGGCCTACACCAATGATGGGCTCAACTACCTGGATCCCACGCAAAGCCCGGCCGACCTTACCGTATTCAGCCAAACCCAAAATACCAACTGGCAAAAGCTGCTCCTCGGGAATACCGCGCATACTACCAACGCCAGCGTCCGGTTGGAAACCGGGGCGGACCTGAGCCGGTTTTCGCTGGGGCTTACCTATCGCAAAGAATCCACCATTTACCCGGGCAGTAATGCGGATCAGCGGATGTCGGCCAACATGAACTACGACTTTACCTCCTTCGACCGGAAGTTCGGGTTACAGATGACCAATAGTTTTTCCTATGATAAAAACGACATGATGTCGGGGGACCCGGCTACCTCTATCCTCTCTGTGCCCAACCAGGCCCCGTATACGGCTACGGGCGCCTTGAACTGGAACGGGCTTGGGAACCTCACCAACCCGCTGGCGGTCATGTACCAGCCGTTTAACAATACGACCAGCAACCTGATCTCCAACGCAGTCGTGCACTACCAGGTGCTGCCCACCCTGGATCTGAAGGTCAGCGCGGGGTATAACCAGGCGGTCATGAACCAGGTGAATACTTTTCCTTCCACTTCCGCCGCGCCCAGCGCCTATTACCAGCCGTTCGCCCAGTTTGGCCGGACGTCGCTGGGCAGTTGGGTCGTGGAGCCCCAGCTCAATTACTTCCTGAACATCAGCAAGGGCCGGTTGTCCTTCCTGGCCGGGTCCACCCTGCAACGGCGGGTGACCGACGGGGATTATATCTATGCCTATGGCTATAGCTCGGACCTGTTGCTCAACTCCCCCGCGGCCGCAGGGAGCACTTATATGTCTTACAACAACGCGGACTACCGGTATGCGTCCGTGTTCGGCCGGTTAAACTATGACTGGCTGGGCAAATACATCATCAGCTTCAACGCCCGCCGGGATGGATCCTCCCGTTTCGGACCCGACAAACGCTACGGGAACTTCGGTTCCGTGGGCGCCGCCTGGGTCTTTAGCAAGGAAGGATTTATGAAAGGGGCGCAAAAGTGGCTGAACTTTGGAAAGGTCAGGGCCAGCTACGGCACCACTGGGAACGACCAGATCGGGGACTATGGATATTCCAGCAACTATTCGACGCCCTATGCCCGGTCCTTCCAGGGGATCACCGCCCTGGTACCCGGGAACCTGTCCAACAGCCAGTACAGCTGGGAATCGGACAAAAAGCTGAATATCGGGCTTGACCTTGGTTTTGCCGACAGCCGGATCCTGGTCACCGCCGATTACTACCGCAACCGCACCGGCAATCAGCTCGTCGGTTATGCCTTGCCCGCCATTACCGGCTTTACCACCGTGCAATACAACCTGCCGGCGGTGATCCAAAACAAGGGGCTCGAACTGGATATTACCAGCGTGAACATCCGCATCAAAAATTTTACCTGGAAGACAACGCTCAACCTGACCGTCCCGAAAAACCAGTTGTTGAAATTCCCCAACCTCGCCGGCAGCTCCTACGCGTATAGCTATGCGATCGGGCAATCGGTCAACGTGGCCAAGGGATACCAGCTTCTGCGGATCGACAGCACCGGGAACCCGGTCTACCTTCAAGACCACAGCGGGGCCGACGAACGCGTAGTGCTGGGCAACACCGATCCGAAATTTTACGGCGGGATTCAAAACTCGTTTACGTATAAGAGTTGGAACCTGAGGTTCTTTGTCCAGCTAGACAAAAAGGATGGCTACAACTACCTGTCCTCTACTTTTTATCCCATGGGCTCCGAAAACAATTTCGACGCGCTGGCGCTCCAGGCCTGGACCACGCCGGGTCAAAACACCGCCGTTCCAAAGGCAACGACCTCGAACTATAACTGGTACTACTATACCAGTTCGTCCGCGGCTTTTGGGGACGCGTCTTACCTGCGGTTAAAAACGGTCTATCTTTCGTATGAACTTCCCCGGGCAGCCTTGGCCAAGATCGGCGCCACCAGGGCCTCGGTCTATGTCCAAGGATATAACCTGTTTACCATCACCGGTTACCGCGGTCTCGATCCCGAAACCGGGGGCGTATTCACACCCGTCGTCCGGACCCTTACCGGGGGCATTCAACTTTCATTTTAACGCTCGATCCACATGAACAAGAAATATCTCTTCATAGCGCTTTTGGCACTGACGTCCTGCAAAAAATTCCTCACGCCCGATCCGGAAAAGAACGCCATACAATCGACCACGGTGTTCACCTCCGATGGCTCCGCCACGTCCGCCATCCTGGGGATCTATACCTCGA
Source organism: Dinghuibacter silviterrae (assembly GCF_004366355.1). Lineage (NCBI taxonomy): Bacteria > Pseudomonadati > Bacteroidota > Chitinophagia > Chitinophagales > Chitinophagaceae > Dinghuibacter > Dinghuibacter silviterrae. The sequence goes on from NZ_SODV01000001.1 coordinate 2,805,004, forward strand.
TGATGTACGGCAGCCTCGGGAGCACCTGTTTCAACGGGAGCCTGGGTGTATACCTGGGTTTTGCATCGGACGAGCTCAACGATTTTACCCAGCGCTACCCGGACTGGGTAAAAGACCAGGTCAACTATACGGGCTATGCGCCGAACTACTACCTGTGGTCCACCGCTTACTATACCATTTACCAGTCCAACGCCGCCATCGAAGGACTGACGGCTTCCACCAGCCTGTCCGATTCCATAAAGACCCAACTGCTGGGGGAGGCCTACTTTATCCGCGCGTTTAGTTACTTCACGCTGACAAATATGTACGGGGCCGTACCGCTGACGGTGACATCCGATTACAGCGCCAATGCCTCCCTGGCGCGTACGGATTCCGCCGCCGTATACCAGCAGGTCGTGTCCGATTTGCAAAAAGCGTCCGTATTATTGACGGCATCCTATCCCTCTTCCAACATGGTCCGCGCCAACCGCTATGTCGCACAGGCCCTGCTGGCCAGGGTATACCTCTACCAGCAACACTATGCGCAGGCAGAAGCGGAAGCCGATTCCGTTTTGTCCGGACCCTACCAACTGGTGTCCAGCCTCCAAGGTGTTTTTCAAAAAAACAGCAACGAGGTCATCTGGCAGTTGCTGCCCGTTTCCGAGGCCAGCCAGAATGCCTATGACTTCGGCTGGTACACGCCGGCCAACGCCACCAGCGGCCCCATTTATTACCTGACGCCTTCCCTGGCCGGCAGCTTCGAAGCCGGGGACAAGCGCAAGACCTCGTGGGTGACCGCCTATCCCTATATGGGGACGACGTACTACTATGCGTCGAAATATGTCACGGCGCCTTCCGCCGCCGCCGCTCAATACAACGTCGTCCTGCGCCTGGCGGAACAGTACCTGATCCGCGCCGAAGCCCGCGCCTGGCAAAACAACCTGTCCGGAGCCGCGTCCGACCTGAATGCCGTGCGCAGCCGCGCCGGTCTGGCGGCCACCACCGCCACCACCCAGGCGGGTTTGCTCACCGCGATCGCCCACGAACGCCAGGTGGAACTGTTCACCGAATGGGGCCACCGCTGGTTCGACCTCAAACGGACCGGCACGATCAACACGGTCCTTGGGACGTTAAAACCTACCTGGACCAGCGACGCGCAACTGTTGCCGATTCCGCTGAAGGAAATATCGGCCGATCCGAACCTGACACAAAATCCTGGATATAATTAATAAAGCCATGAAAACAATTCTTATTTGTTTCGCCCTCGCGGGCATTTGCTCCGGCGCCAACGCACAAACGGCGGCGCACCACGCGACCACGGCCGCCGCGCACCGCACCAGCGCCCCCGCGCAAGAGCAGCGCGACACCCTTGCCCCCTACGCATACGGCCTGGCCAATTCTAAAGACCCCCTCTCGCGGGACACGCTCCGCGGGATCCTCGACACCCTAAAAGCCAGCGCCGGCGAACGTCACCTACAAATTGCGGCCAACATCTATGCTTTTATCAAAGAAAAGGCCACCGCGGACTCCCTCCGAAAAGTGATCCGCGAAAAGTTCCCCTTGGGCGACGAAGCCCGGGGTGAAGCCGAACAAGCGATCTATAACGAAAAGGACCCCGCCCAAAAGGAAGCCCTATACAAGGCCTGGGTCGCCAAATTTCCGCCCTCGCGTTTCCCCAACATCGACCACGACCACATCGTCTACGACTATGCGCGGATGTCCCTCGCCAATGCTTTTGCGGAAGCAGGCAACGATACAAAGGCGCTGTACTGGGCGGGCCGGTGTGAAGAGGATTTTTATTTCGGGAACATATACGGCGGCTTGGGTGAGCACTACGTAAAACTCGGAAAGCTGCACATGGCGGAGACCTGTACAAAAAAGGCCCTGCTCAGCGCGCAGAAGTATTATGAGGAAAAGAACCCCGACAACGCCGCTAAGTTTGCCGGGTCCGGTTATCCCGGGCTGATGACCAGCTATACCGACATCCTGATCAAGGAGAAAAAGTACACCGAAGCCTTGCCCTGGGCGAAAAAGGCCCTGGCCCTGCAAAAGGAGCCCAGCCCCCGTCTCGCCTTCGTGTATTCGAAGCTGCTTATGACCCGGCACCGGTACACCGAGGCGTTCCATTACATGGAGGGAACGCTAAAAGCAGGGCAGGCGAATACCGAGATGATCGATACCTTCAAGGTGCTTTATGTAAAGGTGCATGGCGGACTTACCGGTTATGATGCCTACGCAGACGCCATTCACAAGGCGTTCCTCCAGGATATGCACAACCGTTTGACGAAGGAGAAGATGGACCTGCCCGCTCCTGATTTTACCCTGACAGACGTCAACGGCAAATCAGTGACCTTGTCCGATTATAAGGGCAAGACAGTAGTACTTGACTTCTGGGCCACCTGGTGTACCCCCTGTAAAGCGTCTTTCCCATCGATGAAAAGGGTGGTGGAAAAGTATAGCGCCGATACAAACGTGGCGTTCCTGTTTATTCACACCTGGGAACACGACACCGGCGCCACCGCGGCCGCCAAGACCTTTATCGAGCAACACCAGTATCCCTTCGAGGTGCTGATGGACCTCAAGGATCCGAAAGACGGCGCCAATAAGGTCGTGGAAAGCTATAAGGTGTCCGGTATTCCCACCAAGTTCGTCGTAGACGGGAATGGGAAGATCCGATTCAAGTTTACAGGATTTGACGGGGGCGATGATGCCGCCGTCGAAGAAGTGTCTGCAATGATAGAAATGGCCCGGGGTTAATACCCCGAGCCATTGTTTTTAATAGGCCGCTGTAAATCTCTTTCGGATAAATTTCTTGTTGTCGACCTCATCGAGAATCGCCACCGCCAGGTCCTCTCCGGACAACCGGCTTTCGCCCTGCTCGTTGAACACCGGCTGGTCCGTCCCCAGGCGGTACTTACCCGTCCGGCCGTCTTTGATGCCTTGATGCATCAGGATCGCCGGGCTGAAAAAGGTCCAGTCAAGACCGTCTTCTTTACGGACGACGTTCAGGAAATCCCTGGCCGCCTGTGCTTCACGCTTGTACTCTTCGGGGAACTGGGGTGTATCGACGAGTTGTACGCCGGGGGCGATTTCGAGGCTTCCCGCTCCCCCTATGACGATAAAGCGTTTTACGCCCGACTTTTTCACACCTTCCAGCACGGCCCGGGACCCATTCAGATACGTGTCGTACTGGTTGGGGACCTGCCGGTCATTGATGGCGCTCAGCACCAGGTCGTGCCCGCTGACCAGCGCGGCCAATTCGGAAGGGTTCGTGGCGTCCCCTTTCTTCACCGTCAGGTTCGGATGCGTGATTGTGATCTTTTCCGGGTTGCGTACGATGGCGGTCACGTGGTGGCCGCGGCTCAGCGCTTCCGTCAATAAGTTGGACCCTACAAAACCGGAGGCCCCGATGAGTGCGATGTTCATGATTTGTAATGTTGTATGTTACAGTTATAGATAAAAAAAATATCAGATAAAACGGCTATGAAATTCGGCCAGCGTCGTGCTGCCCAGTTTTTTGACGAGCGCTTCCTCGGCTTCCGCGTACAGGTCTTCCAAATGCTGTTGGATCTGCCGGCCCACCGGGCAGTCGGGGTTGGGGGTATTCTTCGCCTGGCCCAGGGGCGATGTTTGCCGGACTGCGTGGTACACATCCGATAGCCGGATCCTGGCCGCGGGTTTCGCGAGGCTGAACCCGCCCGCCTTCCCTTCCTTGCTGTCCACCAGCCCGTGCTTTTTCAGGTTGCTGATTTCTTTGCGGACCAGCACCGGGTTGGTGTTGATGCTCCCGGCCAGAAACTCGGACGACACAAGCTTCCCCGACATCTGATCCAGGAGGGTCAGGATATGTAGGGAGATCGAGAAACGGCCGTTGGTCATTCTGTAATATTTATAATTACAGAACAAAGATACACCGCTCCGCGGAATTTCAAAAAAAATCTGTGCGGCTGCCGCTATAGCGCCCCATCAAACTCCGCCGACAGGTAAATCTCCCCCGCCAGCACCGCCCGTATGGCCTTCACCAGCTCCTGCTCAATACGGGGCTTGGGCACAAACCCCCCGGCCCCGAATTCCAGCGCGCGCAGCGCGTATCGTTTTTCCGCGTGGATGCTGATGATGAGGACGGGAAGGTCCGGGACCTCCCGTTTGAGGGTCTCCAGGGCTTCCAGGCCGTTCATCACCGGCATGCTGATGTCCGAAATGACGATGTCCCATAGCTCTTCCATGGCCCGCCGCACGAGCTGGGCGCCGTCGCTGACCTGTTCGCATACGGCGTCCGGCCAGTCGTCGGCAATGACCTGAAGGATGAGCTGTCTCATCAGGTGGTGGTCGTCGGCAAGAAGTAAGCGAAGTGGAATCATGCGGTTATAGTATTCCGTGTTCGAGGCAATACCTGGTGAGGTCGGTGTTGGACTGAAGCTGCATCTTCTGTAGGATCTTTGTCCGGTAATTGGTGGCGGTGCTGTGGCTGATGGACAACAATTCGGCGATACGTCCCGTGGATTCTCCGGACGCGAGCATCACCATGACGTTCAGTTCGCGGTCGGAGAGCAATTCGTGCGGAAATTTGGTGTTGTTGCAGGTGATGTCGTCGGCCAGCTTGTCGGCCAGCCGGGTGGAAACGTACTTCCGGCCTTGTAAGATCCAGTGGATGGCTTTTTTGAGCTCGGTAGGGGCGGCATCTTTGTTCAGGTAACCGGACGCGCCGGCGCGCATGACCCTCGGGCCGTATAATTCTTCCGGGTGCACGCTCAGGATCAGCGTGGGGATCTTAGGGAAGTGCTGTTTGATTTCGGCGATGATCTCCAGACCGCTCCGGCCCGGCATGGACAGGTCGCTGATGACCAGGTCCCATTCCCCTTTTAACGACAACTTGAAAAGCGTTTCCGCGTCTCCCACTTCCTCGACCTCGGCGGAAGGAAACTCTTCCTTGAGGACACTTACAAGCCCCTTTCGAACAATGGCGTGATCGTCAGCAATCAGAATTCTCATAGCGTTATGTTTTTGGACAGCGGCACCTCGACCAAAACGGTCGTACCATAGCCGGGCCGGCTGTCTATATCCAGGCGTCCCCCGATCATGCGGGCCCGTTCCCTCATGCCCAGAAGCCCCAAGGTACGTTTTGTTTTGACGCCGTTGCTGGGTAATCCTTTCCCGTTGTCCCTGACCTCCAGGAGGATCCACTCGTGGTTTATGGTAAAACGTACGTCCACCTGGGACGCTTCGGCGTGACGGGCAATATTTGTCAGGGTTTCCTGGAAAATCCGGAACGTATTGATCGATACCTCCGGGTTCAGCGGCACGGGGGCCACGAAAAACGCCGAGGCGATGGGGATGGAAAACCTTTTTTCGAACTCCTCGATCTGCCACTTCATGGCTTCGACCAGCCCCAGGTCGTCCAGGATGCCTGGTCTGAGCTCGGTGGATATCCGGCGAATCGATTCGATCCCTTGGCTGACCATGTCGATGATGGACCGGATCCCATTTTCCAGCGCCTCGTTCCCCTGTATGTGTTTGGTGAGCCGGAACATCGAGATCTTGACGGCGGTCAGTTGCTGCCCCAGGTCGTCGTGGATGTCCCGGGCGATGTCCACCCTTTCCTGTTCCCGGATACTTTGGAGGTGGGCTGCCAGTTCCCGCAGTTGCTCTTCCGCCCTGACCTTGTCCGAGAAATCGATGCCCACACCGAGCAAACAGGGTTCGTCCTCGTAAGTGATGGCTTTCCCGGTAAAAAAATAAGGGATCTTGACCCCGCTTTTTGTCAGGAAGTTTGCCTGGACAGCGTCTTCTCCCGTGTCGAAGACGCTCCCGATCTTCTGACGGAGCAACTCCTTTTCGTCCGTATCAAAAAAGTCGAGCGGATGCAACCGGCGCATCTCCTCCGAATTGTACCCCGTCACCTTTTCGAAATTGAGGTTCCACCGGCGGAACCGGCCCTCCTTGTTGTAGAGGTAAAAAACGCCCGGCAGGCTGTTGATGACCGAATCGGACAGGTTTCTTTCGTTCACTACCTGGTCCCTTGATTTCACCTGTTCGGTAATGTCTTGTACAGTCCCGGTCAGGTAGAGGATGTCGCCGTTCTCCCCGGTACGCAGCTCACCGATCTCGTGCACGTATTTGAGCGTTCCCTTCGGGGTGATGATGCGGTGGGTGAAATTCAGTGGCGCGCGGCCGCTGAGCGCCTTTGCCTGCAGGTATTCAAACGTTTCCCGGTCCTCCGGGTGCACCCATTCCAGGAAGTCCTGGAACCGGTTGCCGAATTCCTCTTTCCGGAGGTCAAAGATCCGGTAGATCTCGTCCGACCAGGACAGGTAATTGTTTTGAAGGTCCAGCTCCCAGTGGCCCATCCGGCCCAGGGTTTCCGCCCGGCGGTAGTTGTCCTCGCTTTTTTCCAGCAACATTTCGGCCGTCTTCAGACGGGTAATGTCGGTGGCCGTTCCCACCCAGCCGAGGATTTCCCGGTCGATCCCCCTTTCGGGGACCGCCTGGCCCAGGATCCAGGTCACCTTCCCGTCAGGGTTTACAAAACGGTATTCCGCCACCGATGCCCTTTCCTGGACCGTTGCCTGCTCCCATTCCCGGAACAACACCGCCCGGTCGTCCGGGTGGACCGCCCCCTGCCAGCCGTTGCCCAGGGCATCTTCCTTCCGGATCCCGGTGATCTGGCACCACCGGGGATTGACATAGGTCGTCCAGCCCGAGGCGTCGGTCCTGAAGATGCCCACCGGTGAAGACTCCGTCAGCGTCTGGTAGTTCAATGTACTGATGATCAGCTCCTCTTCCGTTCTTTTGCGCAAGGCGTCCTTTGCAAATCCGTCGATGGCAAAAGAAATATCCGCCGCAATGGCGATCAGCAGGTCGATCTCTTCCGTATCGAAGAAATTCTTTTTGTCGGCATACAGCGAGAAAAGCCCCACCACCGTACCCGACCGTTTGATCGGGAGCCCGATGGACGACTGGTAGTTGTGCTCCATGGCCGCCTCCCGCCAGGGTTCCATGTCCGGGGCGGCCTCGATGTCGTTACACATGAAATAGTACCCTTCCCGGAGCGCCCGGCCACCCGGTCCCATGCTTTCCGGGGGCCCTTCCATGGGGATGATGCTGATGCCGGACAAATATTCCGCGCCTTCGCCCGCAAAGGTCACCGGGATCAGGCTTGACCGTTCCCCGTCCAGCAAACCGATCCATGCCATCCTGAACCCGCCTATGTCCACCGCGATCCGGCAGGTCTCTGACAACAGGGCATGATCGTCCGTCGCCTGTACGATGGCCTGGTTGATCCGGCTTACAAACAGGTACAACCGGTTGGTCTTGATCAACTGCTCCTCCGTTTTCCTCCGGTCCGTGATGTCCAGCAGGTTCACGATAAACCCCCTGATCTTCGGATCCTGCAACATATTCCGCACCGTCCCTTCCAGCCAGATATAGCTGCCGTCCTTGCGGCGCAACCGGTGGTTCATGTGCACCGTCATGCCCGGGTGGATCCTGGCCTCCGCGAAGGCCGCCCTTACGTGGGGCACGTCCTCCGGGTGGATCTGCTCCTCCGGCAACCGGGGAAACTCCTCGTTGGAATACCCCGTAATCTTTTCCGCCGATGCACTCCGGAAAATGATGCGAAGATTTTCATCCAACAACGCGATGATCCCCTGGTTATTCTCCACCAGGGCGCGGAAGATGCCGTAGCCGTTTTGTGATGCGCGCGCCGATGCTTTTACCCTTTTCCGATAGTAGATATAAGCCAGGGCAAAAAGGAATGCCGCCACACAGGCGGCCGGGAGGATGCCTTGTTTGTACAAGGAGACGGGGTTTTGAGCGTTTGTAAATGTACGGAAATTATCAAGAAAGGACCCGTTCGGTGATTTGCCCGGTTGTTTTGTGTTTTAAAATGACCTTCCGCGCCCCGTAGTGCGTCGTTTCCTCCTTGATCAGGTAGTGGTCCTGATCGTATTCCGTCAGGTGACTGTCCCTGGTCACACCGGTGCGTCCCCGCCAGACGTCCAGGACGACGGGCTCCCACAATTTTGTCCGGGCGGACCGGTAGGCCGCGTCGAGGATGGCGTTGACGACATACCCGTCGTAAAAGGTTTCCCGGGGCGCGCGCCCCTGTTCGAACGCGTTGAATACGTCGGTAAACATGTGGTTGTAGCCAAGGTCGTTGAGCTCGTCCCCGACGGGGAAAAGCCAGCCGGTATTGCTTTCGGCCTTTTCGGACACATAGTCGGCGCCTTTCCCGGTGGTAAACATCTCCAGGCCGGTGCGCAGAAAGTTGTTGATCCAAAGGGTGCCCTCGGTGCCCATGACCTCGTCCCGGAGGTCGAGACCGCCCCGGAAGGTCCAGCTGACCTCGAACTGGCCGATGGCGCCGTTTTCGTATTTGACAAGACCGATGGCATGGTCTTCGGCTTCGATGGGTTTGACCTGGGTCTCGGCCCAGCACATCACTTCGACCGGCCGGATGTCCTTGCCGATAAAGCTGCGCGCGATCTCCACGCAATGACAGCCCAGGTCGAGGATACACCCGCCGCCCGCGTGCTCCAGGTCCCAAAACCAGTCGCTGTGCGGACCGGGATGTGTTTCGCGGGATTTGGCCCAGAGGATGCGGCCCAACGCGCCGTTTTGCACGCTGTCCAGCGCCTTTAGGAATTTCGGCGTATAGACAAGGTCTTCCAGGTAACCATTGAAGATACCCGCCTTTTCCACGGCCTCCAGCATGCGACGCGCTTCGGCAGCGGTGCGCCCCAGGGGTTTGGTGGTCATCACCGCCTTGCCGTGTTTGCAACAAAGCATCACCGCGGCTTCGTGAAGGTCGTTGGGCAGCGCGATACAGATCATGTCGACCTCCGGATGCGCGATGGCCACCTCCATATCGGTGGTCGCATGTACACAACCGTACTTCATAGCAAACGCCCCGGCGCTTTCGGTACGCCGTGAGTAGACACTAACGATCTTATCCCGGCTCCGCTGACCGAGAATGGAATCTGCATAAAAACGCGCAATAAAGCCGGATCCGAGCATGGCGATCTGGGGCATCTGTCAGGTTTTTTTTGTATGGAAAAGAAGGACGAAACAAATCAGTACTACTGCCGCAAACCAGGCGGGGATCCACCAGAAGTGCGCCCATTGTGTTAACCCGAGGGCTGGGGCGTTTCGTAGAAAACGGTTGTACACACTCCCCGCGATCTGCGCACCCGCCAGCATGCCGGTGCCATACGTCGCAAACACGATCAGGCCCTGCGCCTGCGCCCGGATGTGGGGGCCGGCTTTTGTATCCACATAGATCTGGCCGGTGACAAAAAAGAAATCGTAACACACCCCGTGCAGCGCGATCCCGGTCAGGATCATCCAGTCCACGATCCCCGGGGCGCCCATGGCAAACAAGGCATACCGCAAGACCCAGGCCAGCATCCCCGTGGCCAGCATCCACTTGACCCCCAGACGGGCGAAAAAGAACGGCATCAATACCATAAACAGCGTCTCTGACGCCTGTCCGAGGGTTTGGGTGGCGGCGATGTTCGTAAAATGCGCGTTGTCCAGGAAAATCTGGGTGAAATTGTAATACGCGGCCAGCGGGATACAGATTAAAAACGAGCTTGCCAGGAAAATATAAAAAGACGGGCTACCCAGTTGCCGGAGCGCGTCGACACCGATGATGCTGTAGAAAGACACTTTCTTGTCCGCCGCCGGCGGAGGGGTATGCGGAAGCCAGAAACTATAGAGCCCCAGCAGCAGGCCGCCTCCGGCCGTCATATACAGCGGGAGCGCCGTTGCTTCCGCTTTCTCCCCGGCGATGCGGCTTAAGATAAAGCTGATGACCAAACCCGCCGCGATCCACCCGATGGTCCCAAAAACGCGGATGGCCGGGAATTGTTTCTCCTGGTCCGGCATCTTATAAAAACAGATCGTATTCGCCAGCCCCATCGTGGGCATATAGCAGATATTGTAGGCTAAGAGCAGGAGGATAAAAAGGAGGGGATGATGAACGGCAGACGGCGCCAGGAACATACACAAGGCCCCCAGCAGGTGGAGTACGCCCAGCACTTTCTCTGTCGCAAAATACCGGTCGGCGATCAACCCCACAAAAAAGGGCGCCACGATCGCGGCGATCGGGTTGACCGTATAGGGCCAGTGCGTCAGGTCCGCCATACCGTGCCGGGTCATATAGATGCCGATCGTCGTGTACCAGGAGCCCCAGACAAAGAACTCCAGGAACATGAGGGCGGAGAACTGGATGCGGTTCGTCCGAGTCATGACGCCAAGTTAGCAATAAAAATAGCCCGGCGTTTTTGGCACCGGGCTATTTACTTAATTATCCTTGCTTATCCGACCCACTCCGCCGCGGTCATCACCTCCGCCTGGCGGGGAAATACTTTCGTCATGAGCAACTGATGGACGTCCGCGTCCCCGTCGGCACAGCCGTCGGACAGCACGGTGAGGACGTAGTCCTTGTCGGCGGCTTCGCGCACGGTGGACAGGACGACCCCGCTGGTAGCGATGCCCGTGAGGACGAGGTGCCCGACACCATAAGCGCGGAGGACGACTTCGAGGTCACTTCCGGTAAAGGCGCAGACGCGGCGTTTGACGACGGTGATCTCGCCCGCGGCGGGCGCCACGGAGGCGTCGATCGCGGTAAATTGTTCAAACGTAACGCCGTTCACCATGGGCTTTGCCGCCATAAAACCTTTGTTGTTGGGGCTGATCTCGGGAGCGCCGTCGCGGAAACCGACCACGACATAAATGACAGGGATGTCCTTGGCACGGGCGTGAGCAATGGCCGTGGCGACGCTTTTGGTGACGGACGCCATGTCCGGGAAACGGCTAAGAAACGCCGACTGCATGTCCATGACGAGAAGGGCTGTTTTCATGTATGTTTTGTTTTTTGTGACGTAAGAGAAATTTGGACAAAAGTAGGGCGATCAATATCGCGGCACAGCCCTGGGCAAAAAGGCTGGCCTGGGCGCCGATGTGTTTGGACACAAAGCCGATAAGCAGGCTGCCGAGGGGCAACATGCCAAAGACGGCCATCGCCAGGAAGCTGACGACCCGTCCCCGCATATTTTTGTCCGACTCCATCTGGACGATGGTGGTGACAATCGAGGTTTGGGACATGGTGCCAAAGCCGCAGGCGACGGCAAACACCATGGCCAGCGGGAAGTAGGTGACCTGGGAAAACAGGATCAGGCCCAACCCCAGAATAAGCGTATTGATGAACAGGATCTTTTTAAAATCAGCCCCTGTCTTTAACGTGGCGAGGAAGTAGGCGCCGGCCAGCGCGCCCAATCCTACAAAGCTGTTGATGTACCCAAAGGTTTCTGCATTCCCCCGGTAGATCACCTTGGCGAAGACCGGGAACAAGGTATTGTAGGGTAATACAAAAAGACAGGTCAACGCCAGCATCAAAAGGACGCCGCCGATGGCGGGGGTATTCATGACGTATTCAAAACCTTCCTTCAGGGCTTTCTTTGGCACGGGTTGCGGAACATGGGCGGGCAGCTTCATCAGCAGGAGCGAAGCCAACACCGCGACGAAGCTGACGGCATTGAGCAGAAAACAAACCCCGGCGCCGAAGTGTTGCAGGACGATCCCGGAGAGGGCGGGCCCCACCAGCCGGGCCATGTTGTTCATCGACGAATTAAAGGCGAGGGCATTGGGCAGGTCGTCCTTGTCACGGATAATCTCGTGCACCAGCGGTTGACGGGCGGGTACGTCAAAGGCATTGATAACGCCTAAGACGACGCTGAGCACCAGGATTTCCCAAACGGCATAGTGCCCGGTCAGGACCAGCGCGGCCAGCAGGGCTGCCTGTACCAGGGACGCCGCCTGGGTCAACAAAAGGATCCGGAACCGGTTGTAGCGGTCGGCTACGATACCGCCATACAAGGTCAGGAGAAAAGTGGGAAACCCGAAGGCAAAGGTCGTCACCCCCAGCATAAAGGCCGAGTGCGTCATGGTGTAGACTACCCAGCTGACCGCGGTGCGTTGCATCCACGTGCCGATCTGGGACACCGACTGGCCATAGAAGTACAGCCGGTAGTTGCGGCTGCGGAAGGCCCGAAAAGTATGTTGACTTTTTGACATTATAGGTTAAGTTGTCGAAACCTGGGCAAAAAAAATCACGCCTTCAGCCCGTGTACGATCAGCTGGCTGAGCGTTTGCGCTAAAGTGTCGATTTTTGGAGCATCTTCGGCGAGCAGCATTTCCCGTTTCAACCCGTGCATGTTTGCCAGGATGACAAAAACCAGGTTTTCCATTTCCCTGGGAGGGATAGGACGTAACTCACCTGCTTCCACGCCTTGTTTCAGTATTTCTTTCAACAGATCGCCTTCCCCCTTCATGATACGGGCGTGGCCCGCGCGCTTGATCCCGGACAGACTGGATATCTCGTCCGCGTTCATACCCGCCTCCAGGGAACCATACAGCTCGCGCCGCTTGCGCATCAGGTGCATTTTGGTCGTAAAGAAAGTGGCGATCTTTTCTTCCGTGCCCGTCACCTGCTCCACCGCCTGGCCGATCTTGTCCACGATATCGTCCACCTCCATATTGACCACGGCGGCGTAGATCTCTTCCTTGCTTTTGTAATAGTAATACAACGAGCTCCGGCTTTTGCCGATGGCCTTGGCCACGTCGTCCATGGAGACTTTTTGCCAGCCGTATTTCTGGAACAGTTGCTGGGCCGCCTGAAGAATATGGTCTTCTTTTACGAGCACGGTGCAAAGATAGGACCTTTTCGACAAATTCACAAAAAATGTTGAAATGTCAGGACCGGAAAGACAGCGGTGCAGTGGCCGTCTGCTTTTTGAAGTAGTTGGAAAAGTGCGCCACCTCGTCAAAGCCGAGGGTATAGGCAATCTCGGACACGCTCCAGTTGGTTTGCTTCAGCAATATTTTTGCCTCTTCTATCACACGCTTTGTGATCAGTTCGGACGTGGTGCTGCCGGTGGCTTCTTTCAACACCTTGTTCAGGTGGTTGACGTGTACCGCGAGGCGGTCGGCGTATTCCTTTGGGGTCCGCAGCCCCAGCCGCTGATGGGGTGACTCCAGCGGGAACTGCCGCTCCAGGAGTTCGATAAAAAGCGCGGAAATGCGCTGGGCGGCGTTTTGCGTCGTCCGCAGGGCCGACATGGGCTGAAGCTTTTGCCCATAGTGGATGAGCTCCAGCAAAAGGGTGCGCATCAGGTCGTACTTGAATTTGTAGTCCGACGCCAGTTCGCGGAGCATTTTTTTAAAGATGTATTCCACCTCGGCGTGCTCCGCCGGGTTCAGCTGAAAAACGGGCAACTGCCCCGGCTGGTAGATCGGCAGCTCATCCAATAAAACACCCGATTTCCTTGGGGTAAGGAAATCGGGTGTAAAGATGCAGAACATACCCGTCTGGGTGTCTGCGGGGATCCAGTGGTAAGGTATTTTGGGTGTGGCAAAAAGCAGCGCGTGCTCTTCGATGTCGATCACCTTGTCGGCATATTCCGCCCGGCTCTTGCCTCTTATCCAGCTGATCTTATAGTAATCCCTCCGGCTATAGGGCATCGTGCGCGCACCCGTCGCCTTGTCGTACAACTTTTCCGTTTCGAACACATTGAAGTGGCCGATCTCCTGCGCAATACCGTCCGGGAGCGGGGTGGCATTGTTCCGGTAAAAGTCATCCAGGGAGGTTGTTTCCGAAAGCATTTATAGAATTCAAATATACCATTTTACAGCTGCATGCCGCCCGAGGCTTCGATCCGCTGACCGTTCACCCAACGGGCGTCCTCCGAACAAAGGAAGGCCACCACGCCACCAATATCCTCCGCTACGCCCGGACGGCCCAGGGCCGTCATGCTGCTGATCATCTTTTGCAGCGACTCGTCGCTGCGGAGATGCCCGTTGCCAAAGTCCGTCATGATCGCCCCCGGAGCCACCACGTTGGCGCGGATACCCCTGACGCCCAATTCCTTGGCCTGGTAGCGGGTCAACGTTTCCACGGCGCTTTTGAGGGAACCGTACACCGACGAGCCGGGAACGGACACCCGCGTCAGCCCGGAAGAGACGTTGACGATACCACCCCCGTCATTCATCAGCGGGAGGAGCTTTTGGGTCAGGAAGTAGACGCCTTTAAAATGTACGTTCAACAGGTCGTCAAAAAACGCCTCCGTCACCGCGTTGATGGGGCTGTAGCCGCCCTGGCCGGCGTTGTTCACCAGGAAGTCGAAGTGGCCGGTCTTGAAGTGGTTCGTTAAAACGCTTTTCAGTCGTTCCACGAAGCCATCGAAGCTTTGCAGTTCGCCCGTATTGAGCTGTAACGCCGCAGCCTTTCGCCCGGCCGCTTCTATCTGCGTGACCACGTTCTGCGCGTCTTCCGCCCGGTTGTTATAGGTAACGATCACATCCAGTCCCTTGGCGGCCAGCTTCAGCGCCATGTCTTTTCCCAGGCCACGGCTGCCGCCGGTTACCAGGGCTATTTTGTTACTCATTGTGCTTGTTTTTTTTTACAAAATTAGTGCGGCCGGACGCGCCAGGCATTGAAAGAATCAATCGGGTTTTTGCAAAATTCAAATATATTTGCGCTCACCTATGTATCAAACGCCGCTCCCCTTGCTGTTCGTGTTATGCTGTACCCTGCACGCAGCCGCCCAGGACTCCCTGGACAAAGCCTACCCCTTTATCGATGGATTTGCGCGCGTGGCGCGGGGGGATAGCTCCTTTTATATCGATACCACCGGAAAATTTGCTTTTAACGAAATAACCGCGATCACAGGTGGCGACGGCACTGCCGACAAGCTCGTCCTGGTCCGCGGCACGAAGGACCGTCCTGACCACTGGGGCATGTTGCGCGCCGGCCGCTGGCTCCTGGCACCGGAATACGACACGATCGACACCCGTTTTAACGTGTGGAAGTTGTCCAGGGACGGCAAAAGCACCTGGTGCGACACCAGCGGTAAACTATTGTTGCCCCTCCGTTTCAGCGATGCGGGCTACCTGGACGGCCGTTATTTCGACGTATGCCAGGGCGGGAAATGGGGCATTTATGACGCGCAGCGGGACAGCGTCGTTATCCCGTTCCAGTACGACGGCTTCGACTTCTGCGGCGGTTGCGGCGATGCCTCCGACTATGTGTTCGCACAACGGGACCAACAATGGGGCGTCATCGGCTTTGACAACAAGGTTCGTGTCCCCTTCGCGTACGAACACACCCATAGGAACATGCGCAGCGATGAATGGGTCCAAAGCTTTCAGCGCAACGGCCGGCCCGTTTTGATCAACATGCTTACGGGGAAGGTATTCGGGGAACCGGAGTACACCTTGCCCGAGGACGTTCTTTGGAACGGGCTGGTGTGCGTAGGGCAACATAAAAAATTTGGCCTCGTCACCGCCGCGGGCAAGCCGGTAACGAATTTTGACTACGACGAGATCTTCTGGTATGAAGAAGCCCAGGGAATAGCAGGCGGCTACGCCTCCGTCAAAAAGAACGGTCTGTACGGATTGATCGACTCGACCGGAAGCCTCATCATTCCGGTCCGCCAGGGGGGGGAAGTCTCGATCATCGACGACAGTACCTTTGACGTATACAGGAACGAAAGGCATTTGCTCATCGACCGGCATGGCCGGCCATTGCTTCCGGTCTACTTCAAAACCATCCAGCCGGTCAGTGAAGGGGTATACGTGGTTTCCGGGGACGGTCATACGTGGGGGCTGTACAACCGCCATACGCGTGTGCTGACCCCCTGTATCTATAATGATATTTCGGACGACGAAGTGAAGGGCTTCCTCATCGTGAAAAAAGGTGCCCGCAAGGGATTGCTCAACCTGCAGGGCAAAACCATTCTCCCCCCGCGGTATGATGATATCGCAACCTTCGAGTCTTTTCCCGATAAACTGGACATACGCATAGGCGATCATAAAGGGTTGTGTGACACCAGCGGCAAGATTCTCCTGGCGCCGGTCTATGATTGGGTGGAGCAGGATGGGGACGACACTACCTGTGTGAAACTGGTGAAGATGCGCAAGGAGGGGGACCTGGCAGGGCTGGCCACCCTTCAGGGCCGGATGATCCTGCCGCTCCGGTCCGGCGGACTTGACAGGATCGGAAATGACCGGTGGTTGCTGCGCAAAGACGGTACTTTTTTCCTCATCAACAGCCGGACCGGTCAAAAAGATTCGCTGCCTTACAGCGATGTTTCATTTGCAGACGCGAACGGATGGCTGATCGTCAGCGACGGGAAAGGGGTAAAATTGCTGGACCCCGTGTCTCAGCGCATCGTCGCGGACGGATACGATGAGATCGATGCCTTTAGAAACGATGTCGCCCATGCCCGCAAGGACAGCCTGGAAGGGGCCATCGGCACTACGGGCAAGGTAGCGGTCCCCTTTGTCTACGCCCGGCTTTCCAGCTTCATGGAAGGCATGGCGGTCGTACAAAAAAACGACAGCACCTACGGAATTGTCGATACCACCGGGAAAGTCGTGGTCCCTTTGCAATACGACATTCCCAACGAATATTTCTCCACCGAAGACGCGATGTTGTGGGGCGACCTGGTCTTGTTCCGCCGGGATACGGAGAGCGGCTCCATTTTAAAGGGCCTTGCCCGCCGGGACGGCACGATCATCACTCCTCCCCGGTTCGAGGTCATCTGGAAGGACACGGCCCGCCAGGAATACCTGGTGCGCCAAAACGGCAAGTTCGGGATTATGGCCGCCGACGGGAAGATGATCATCCCCGCCATCTACCAGGACATGATGGCGATCGACATGAGCCGTTTATACAATTCGGTTCAATTGACCTACCCCTTGTTGTGTTACGACGGGGATCGCTGGCAATACGTAATGCCCGGTGGGAAGACCCTGCCTTTTACGATTCGTGAAGCGAACCGGGAGGAACAGTGATCAGCTTCCGGCGGATCAATTCGGCGCATATTTTCGCGGTGGACTCTTCCACGGTTTCCAGTTCCGTACAACAAGTGACCTCGGGATCGGCCGGCTCTTCATAAGGATCGTCTATGCCCGTGAAGTGGCTGATCTCACCGGCACGGACTTTTTTGTACAAGCCCTTGACGTCCCTTCTTTCGCATTCGCCGATGGAGCACTTGACGTGCACTTCGATAAAATTCGGGATACGGCCGCGGACCATATCCCTTGCGGACCGGTAGGGCGAGATCGCGGAAACGATAACGCCGACGCCATGCCTGGAGAGCAACTCGGAGACAAAGCCCAACCTCAAAATGTTCTCGCACCGGTCCTCCCGCGAGAACGTCAGGCCCTTGGAAAGACTGGCGCGGATCGCATCCCCGTCCAGCACTTCCACGGGGTGGGCGAGGGAGGTAAGGGTGGCGGACAGCCGGTGGGCGATGGTGGTCTTGCCGGCTCCGCTAAAACCTGTCAGCCAGACGGTGTAGCCGGCATATTGTTTGGGCGTTGTGCTCATTCTGAAAAGTACAAAAAATAGCCTGCGGTTTCGCAGGCTATCCTTAAGGGCGCCGGAGGCGCTGCAACATTTTGGCAAGCAACCGTTCGTTACGCCGGTGGATTGGCGCACAGCTGGTTGATCGGCGCCCCCGAGGCAATGCAATAGCAGAAGGCGCCGCCATGCGGTTCGCACGTCCCATAGAATATCTTGCCTTCGTAGTTGACAAAGCAGGATTCGCCTTCCGAAGGACAAGGCGCATACTGTGGTGCGCCTCCTTTGAGATGCATCATTTCGCTGCGGCTAAGCGCCGCACCAGGTTTGGTGTTCATCTTATGAATGTTTAGGTTTTAGAGCGGATTGGGACAAGGCCACTCGATCGGATACCCAGGGATGGAACAATAACATACCTCAGTGATGCCGTGCGGGACGCAGACGCCGGTGCCTTGCGAACCGGTGCAGGTTTCGCCTTGGGAAGGACAGATGAGTTGGGGGCCGCCGCCTTTAATGGACTTCATTTCCACGCGGCTAAGGGCCTTCAGGGATGTTGATTGCATGGTGTGGCTTTTTTGAATTAATAATCTATCCTAACCAATATACAAAAAAATAAACGGGAAAAGATTGCGTTTTCACAATTTTTTTAGCGCCGCTAATTCGGTGGGCGTTAGTCCAAATTGTTTCTTAAAAGCAAAGGAAAAGTGGGACAAGTCTTCAAACCCCAGGTCAATATAAATTTCTGCCGGTTTTTTACGGAGCTTGTGGATAAGGAGATAGGCTTCCTGCAGCCGTCTTTGCACCAGCCAGCGATTGGGCGTGTTGTGAAAGATGGCCTTGAAATCCCTTTTGAAGGCTGAAAGGCTGCGTCCCGTTAAAAATGCAAACTGCTGTAGGCTGATGTTGAAGGTATAGTGCCGGTTCATAAACTCCTCCAGGTTTATTTTTTCGGGTACGCCGAAGTCAAAGAGGATGCCCGCCAACTCCGGCTGTGTCTGTAATAAAAGGAGGAGCAATTCTTCCCGTTTGACCTCCGAAAAGGAGGAGTCGATCTTACCTGAACCCGTATAGTAAGGTTGTAAAGAATGGATAAACTCCGGTATCCGCTCATCCGCGCGCAACCATACAGCAGCCTCTGAGGTCATCCGTTTTTCAACGGTGACCTCGTGCCTTTCCTGAAATTTTTTTAGAAAAGGCTCGTCAAAAACAAGAATGACCTTTTCCGGTTCTTCGCCTTGCGCTGGCTTGTTATACCGGCCCAGCTGATTTTTACGGACGAGGTAGGATTCGTGCGCCACCAACGAATATTCTTTATTGCCCACGTATCCGTTGAGGGTCCCCTTCACCATATAAATGAAAAAGTGCTCCGGGATGAATTGTTCGATCGACATCTCCGGACCGATATAACAAGTTTTGCGTACCAAGGTGCTCATTGAAGGACCCCAAATTTAATCATACTTTCCACCGAAGCTACAATGGCTTGTTCGTTGGTGGCGATCGGCTGCCAATCCAGCATTTTCTTTGCTTTGGCGTTGCTCACATTCCGGCTGACCCCCAATAAGGGTGCGATGGCCTTGGCTTGTTTATTAAAAAGACCGGCCAGGCGGACCAGCCCATTGGACAAAACCTTGGTGGACACCTTTTGGGAAACCCCGGGCATTTCTTTTTTTAGAAATACGGCCATCTCCGGTAAGGACATGGCTCCACCCGATAAGGCCAGAAACCGCTGCCCGCTGGCCCCCGGATGGGTCATGGCGCGAATATGCAAATCCGCGACATCCCGGACGTCGGCGATGTTCATGTTTAATTGGGGGATGGACTTCATGGAGCCGTCGAGCATGTGTGTCAAAAACGCAAAGCTGCCCGAAATATCCCGCCCCAATGTCGGGCCGAAGATGGCCACGGGATTGATCACCGCCAGCTCCATCTGTTCACCTTCTTTGCGGATAAAATCCCAGGCGGCGCGCTCGGCCAGGATTTTTGACCGGTTGTAGGCCGTCATCCCTTTTTGGTGGGGGTTGCTCCATTCTTCCTCCGTGATCACGGTATGGGGATCTTTGTGGCTGTACCCCACCGCCCCAAAGTTGGAGGTCAACACCACCCGTTTGACACCGGCGTTTTTTGCCGCTGTCAACACCCGAAGCGTGCCGTCCACCGCCGGGCGGATCACTTCGTTCTCATCCCTGGGAATGACGGTGGCCATGGGAGAGGCCACGTGCAACACAAAACGGCAATCCTTCACCGCTTTGTCCCAGTTGGCGTCCTTCATCAGGTCCGCCTCGACGAATTCCAGGCCGTCCGGCGTCGCGATGCCCCCGTTGCGGAGCATGTCCAGGACTTCCTCCTTTCTGTTCATGGTCCGAAGGGTCGTTTTTACGCGATAGCCCTTCTGTAACAGTTGGAGAATACAGTGAACCCCAACAAAGCCGGTTCCTCCCGTGACCAAAACCGTTTCTTTTTTGTCCATTATTACATGATTTTGTAGGACAAAGGTCAACGGAAAAGGATTTGCCGGCTTTGTTGAAAAGTCCAAAGTTGTTTTGTTGAGCGGGCCATAAGGTCTACGGCTCGATGTCCGAAATCATCCCCGGCCCTGTCGGACGCCATCCCAGCCATTCCTGGGTCAAGGCACTCGACGCCGGCATATCGATCCCCATAAACGCCGCCAAAAAACCAAAGTGCTCACCCGCCTGCTCCGGAGACAAGGACACCACCGGCAGGTCCAACCGGCGGCCGATCGCTTCGGCGATGGCTTTGAGCGGCACGCCCTCTTCGCCCACCGCATGATACCGCGCACCGGCCAACCCTTTTTCCAACGCCAGGTGATAAACCCGCGCGGCATCAAACCGGTAGGCCGCCGGCCAGCGGTTCAGCCCTTCACCGATGTATGCCGACACCCCTTTTTGACGGGCGATGTCAATGGCAAGGGAGACGAGCCCATGCTTGTCCCGGTCATGCACCTGCGGAAGACGCACCACCGACACCGGGACCCCCTGCGCCGCCACCACGTCCGCCGTCGCTTCCGACACACGGGGTACGTGCGCGAAACTGGGGTGGGGGGCTTCCATTTCCGTCCTGGGCCCGCCCGAAACGCCCATACCCGTTCCCGAGGTAACAATCAACGGACCACGGCCGCTGCCCAGCCCCTCGCCCAAGGCCAGGATGGCGCGCCGGTCGACCTCGCAATTCTCCGCAAACTTTGAGAAATCATGGATAAAGCCTAAATGAATGACCGCATCCGCGCCCGCGGCGCCGCTGCGCAAGCTTTCCAAATCTTCCAGCGCCCCGCGATGCGCTTCCGCGCCCACCGCTGCCAATGCGTCCACCGCCGCTTCCGTACGAGCCAATCCAAGAACCTGGTGACCCGACTTGATCAGGTCCGGGACAAGGGCCGATCCGATAAATCCAGTTGCACCTGTAATAAAGACACGCATATTTTTTTATACAAAATTGAGCCGTCGGGAGACTTGAAAACAAGGACATTTGACTCAAATTTCTAAAATCCCGACCGTTTTGCCCGGCTCCTTCGTCTATAGACAAACAAACAAAATGCAACCTCTAAAAGACAAAGTAGCCGTCGTATTTGCCGCCTCCGGAGACATAGCGGGCGCCGTGGCGCGATCGTTTTCCGATCAAGGGGCAAAGGTCTATGTTACCGCCCGGAACCTGGATGCCGTAAAAGCGTTGGCGCGCGAGCTCAAAGCGGAAGCCGCCAGGGTGGACGCCATGAAGGAGACCGAAATCGACCACTTCCTACAAAAGGTTGTCGCGGACAACGGCAAATTGGACGTCGTATTCAATGGTATCGGCGTGAGCTACAACGACATGGGCGGCCGTCCACCCACCACCCAAGCGACTTTCGAGCAGTTTATGAGCCCCATGGAAAAACTTTGCGGTTCACAGTTCCTTACGTCCAGGGTAGCGGCAAGGTACATGATGGAAACCGGTTCCGAGGGGACCATCCTGCTGCTCACGGCGGCGCTGTCCAGAAGCAAAATCCCCAACCTGGCAGGCATCACCGCCGCCAGTGCCGCCATTGAAGGGATGACCAGGGTGATGGCCGCGGAATTTGGGGGTAACGGTATAAAGGTGATCTGTATTTGTTCCGGCGCCTTGATGGAGACGAAGCGGATTTCCGGATGGATAGAGTCCGTTGCAAACCAATACGGAATACCGGTGGAGCAAATCGTGTCACAATACAAAGCCTTTGACATATTAAAGACGGTGCCTACACTGAAGCAACTCGGCGACACCGCCGCCTTTCTTGCTTCCGAGACAGGGGTGGCCTTCAACAGTCATATTGTTGACGTGGATTGTGGTAAGTTGAATATCTTGTGATCCATGGATATCAACGATTTCCAAACCCTTTTCGCCGAGTTTCAAAACCCGTTAAAGTCATACCTGTATCGTCTGGTGACCGACCGGAATGACGTGGAGGACCTGACGCACGACACGTTTATCCGGGCATTTTCCAAGATATCCACCTTTAACCAGGAATCTTCCCTAAAAACCTGGGTGTTCAAAATAGCGACCAACCTCGCGTATGATCATTTACGGCGACAAAAAAGATGGCAGGCCGACGCCCAGGACCGGGCGGCGGACCTCGCCATCGGTTCCGAGGAAATCCGGCAGGTATTTTGGATGGTCCACCATACATCGCCTTACGGGGCGTACGAAATGAAGGAGCATATCGACTACTGTTTTACTTGTATATCAAAAACCTTACCCATCGAAAACCAGGTCGCCCTGATCTTAAAAGACATTTACGATTTTCAAGTCAGGGAAATTGGCCTTATCCTGGGGAAAACGGAAGGCGTCATCAAGCACCTGCTAAACGACGCCAGGAGCACGATGACGGATATATTTGAGCACAGGTGCGCGCTCATCAACAAAAATGGCGTCTGTCACCAATGCAGCCACATCAACGAAATATTCAACCCCAAACAGGACCAGCAGGAGGAGCTCATGAAGCTGGACCTTGTAAAGGGTTCGAAAAAATACAACCGGGAGGAGCTGTATGCCTTGCGGACCATGCTGGTAAAAGCGATCGATCCCCTGCATGCGTCGGGGACCGATTTTCACGAGGAGATTATGAAGTGTCTTAGAACGGCGATTGGGGAGAAAAAGGATTTTTTTGCGGAGGAATAGGCTTTGCAAACTTTTTCGAGCCCGCCACACAAAGAATCACCCCCACGGTCACGCCCACCATCCCCAGGCTCACCTTTTCGTGAAGCAACGTCGCCGCCAACCCCAATCCAAAGAAGGGTTGTAACAGTTGCAACTGGCCGACCGTTGCCGTCCCGCCTTGTGCAAGCCCCCGATACCAGAATATAAAACCGATAAACATGCTGAACAGCGAGACATAGCTCAGGCCAATCCAGCCGGCCGCGTGAATTTGAACAAAGGAGGCCGGGGGTAAAAAGAAAACAAGCGGGACCATGACCGGCAACGACAACACCAATGCCCAGGAAATCACCTGCCAACCACCCAGCGTCTTTGAGAGTCTGGCGCCCTCCGCATAGCCCAGCCCGCAAAGAAGGATCGCCAGCAGCATGAGTCCATCCCCCACAGGTGATCCTTTTATGCCTTGCGCGACAGCAAAGCCAACGACCAGGAGGCTTCCCACCAGGGAGAATATCCAGAATACCGGCCGGGGGCGCTCTCCTCCGCGAATCACCCCGAATAGGGCGGTGACAAGCGGCAATATGCCTACAAAAACGATGGAGTGCGCGGAGGTGACATATTGCAAGGCCAACCCCGATAAAAGGGGATAACCCACCACTACACCCAACCCGACGATCGACAGGGGGAAAATCTGTTCCCGCGCCGGTCGTTTTTCCTTAAAGACAAAAAGGACAAAAAGCGCCAGCAGACCGGCAATGGTGGCCCGCGCCGCCGTTAGAAACAAGGGGCTGAAGTCCAGAATGGCCACCCTTGTGGCGGGTAGTGAACCACTGAATATCACTACCCCGATAAAACCATACATCCAACCACTTGTCGTTTTTGCGCTCATTTTTTTTGCACAAAAATAAAAGCGCAGAACATAAAGACACAGTCTCAGTTTTATATATTTGCATGGATACAGTTTATTATGCCCAGGAATTTTTTATACCATGAAATAGCCGGCAGGATCGCCGCTCAGATCAGAAATGGGACCCTGAAAGCCGGCGACAGGCTGCCCTCGGTGAGGATGTTATGCCAGGAACATGGCATCGGTATGAATACGGCAAAGCGGATATTTTTGGAGCTGGAGGCCCAGTCATTGATCGAATCCAAACCCCAATCGGGCTATTTTGTACATAAACTGCTGTATCTAAAATTACCGCTTCCCGAGGTAAGCCGCCCTTCTCCGACAGCTCATTGCAAGGAGCCAGACGGACTTATCAGCAGGGTCTACGCCAATATGGGCAACGAGAAGCTCACCCTGTTCTCCATCGGCGCACCATCCGGAGACCTGCTGCCCTTCCCAAAATTGAAAAAGGAACTCGTTTTGGCCACCCGGGCGCTTAAGGAAGGCGGAACGGCGTATGAACCGCTACCCGGCAATACAAAATTGAGAAGGATGATGGCGGCCCGCTCCCTGGCCTGGGGCGGCCATCTCACGGAAGACGACCTGGTGACGACCAGCGGCGGCATGAACGCGCTGTCTTTTTGCCTGATGGCATTAGGCAAGCCCGGCGATACGGTTGCCATAGAAAGTCCGTGCTATCCGGGCATTTTGCAACTGGCCGTAAGTCTGGGTCTAAAAGTGCTGGAGCTGCCGACGCATCCGACGACAGGGATAGAAATAGATGCCTTAATGAAAGCCATTCCAAAGATTGATATCTGCTTATTGGTCCCCAACTTCAATACCCCCTTGGGCAGTTGTATGCCGGAAGAGCACAAGAAGGCGGTTGTGACGCTGCTGGCAAAGCACGGCATACCACTGATAGAGGACGATGTATATGGCGACCTCTATTTTGGTGGGCAACGTCCACCCTGTTGCAAATCGTTTGACGAGACAGGCACCGTGCTATGGTGTAGTTCCGTTTCCAAAACCCTGGCGCCGGGCTATCGCGTCGGCTGGGTAGCCCCCGGCAAATACAAAGCGCAAATACTAAAGCTAAAGCTGGTGCACGCCTTGTCCTCCACCTCCGTTGTCCAGGAAGCCGTGGGGAATTTCCTAAGTACCGGCAGGTATGACCATCACCTCCGTCGTCTTCGGGCAACCCTCCAAAGCAACTACCAAAACTATGTCCACACGATAGCGGAATACTTCCCCGATGGGACAAAGACGAGCCGGCCACAAGGCGGCCTTGCCCTATGGGTTGAATTTCCCAAAAGGATCGATACCACCGAATTGTATGACTTCGCCATCAGGCAACGCATCAGCATTGCCCCCGGGCGCATGTTCACGCTTCAACACCAGTTTGAGCACTGCATGCGGCTTTGTATCGGGTTGCCCTGGTCCGAAGACATAAGATTCAAATTGAAAAAGCTGGGGAACCTCGCGAAAATGATGTGATCCGGCATAGACTTTGTGCGTTTTTCGAATACACCTGCTCGCCCCGCCACATCAAACTTTTCATCCAAAAAAACGCATCTATGAAACGCACTACTGTGGTTTCCCTGGCCTTGCTATGCCTGGGAGCGATGATTCCTGCTTGTATCAAGGTAACGACACCAGGAGGGGGTTCTTCGGACAAACAAGACCTCCAAATGATGTTGACGGACGATCCCCCGCCCACGCCCCCGGACTCCGTTCTGATCGATGCCATGGCCAGCATCACCGCCGTAAACGTGGACATAGAATCCATGTCCATAATGATGTGGTCGGACACCGATCACTGGGAACCCCTGGACATCATGCCCGGGGTATATAACCTCTTGAACCTCAGGAACGGCATGGATACCGCGTTGGGCACAACGCACCTCAAAAAGGGACAGGTTAAAGCGATCAAGGTGGTCTTCGGGAACCAAAGCTCCGTGACCGCAAACGGCATCAATGTTCAACTGGGTTTACTGTTTGCACCCACGGTGGTCGTCCCCGTGACCAATGATACGATACAGTTGGGCGACACCCCCCTCCAGCTATGGATGGACATCGACGCCGGGCGTTCGATCGTCGAGCTCGCGCAGGGGAACTTCGGACTCAAACCCTTTATCCGCCTGTTCACCACCAACAGCGCCAGTATAAAAGGGATCGTCATGCCCCACGCGTCCGCGCCCCTCGTCGGCGTCATCAGCGGCAGCGATACGCTGGTGGCCCTGCCTTCCTTCACCGGGGATTCCGGTATGTGGGAAATACGCGGGATAAAAACGGCTACGGTAAACGTCTTCTTCCACGCGACAGCTTCAAGCTACCACGATACGGCGTTGCTCGATGTTCCCGTGGTGCGCGGGACGATCACCGATGTAGGGAGTGTCGAGTTGAAGCAATAGCACGGGAAACCATAATGATGCAAAATGGCTCTAAACTTGGGAAAAACCCTAGTTTGAGCCATTTTGCATATCTATACCTGCAATTCGGCAATTAAACCGTACTTTCGTAGGTAACATTGAGTTTAGCAAAAGAAGTAATTGTCAAGTCCCCTCTACTTTTTATCGCCCTTCTCAGTTGGTCTCTAACATTTTAAACTTTTTAAGCATGACTCTTTATGTCTCCAACCTGG
Source organism: Dinghuibacter silviterrae (assembly GCF_004366355.1). Taxonomy (NCBI): domain Bacteria; kingdom Pseudomonadati; phylum Bacteroidota; class Chitinophagia; order Chitinophagales; family Chitinophagaceae; genus Dinghuibacter; species Dinghuibacter silviterrae. The sequence continues at coordinate 2,830,999 of NZ_SODV01000001.1, forward strand.
CTTTCCAGGTAACGGATCGTGATCTTCAATCTCTTTTTACGCCTTTTGGCGCCGTTAACTCCATTAACATTATTATGGATAAAGCTACGGGAAGGTCCCGCGGGTTTGCTTTTGTGGAAATACCGGACGCCGCCGGCGAAAACGCCATCCGCGAGCTTCAAGGTGTTGATTTGCAAGGCCGGCCGCTATCCATTGCCCCTGCAAAGCCGAAAAGGGATGAATCCGATGGTGGGTTCCAACCCAACCGTAACCGGAACAGGTTTTAGTGGTACTCTTCGCTTCTCTTAAAAGCTTCGAACGCCAGGCGTACCTGTTGGAGAATTTCCTCGGGGAAGTCGTTGAACTGGAGCTTTTCAAAGGAAATGCTGGAGGGTGTAAAACGAGACAGGCTTTGATGGTGATTGTGCATGTAATCGCGCGTTTCCGAAGGCCATCTCGGCTCGTGCTGTTGGAAAAACGACATGAACTTTTCCTCGACTTTATCGAGGTTCTTTTTCAGCAGGTCCATGCCCGTTGCTTGTATACTCATATCGACGAAGGTATGCTTTATATTCAATTACCAATACATCAATGACCGTACAACAGATCGAAAAGTTTATAGCGTTGCATCCAAAAGGAGCATCTGGATCCGTGACCATATCCTTTAAAACAAGAAAAAATGTCCAGGGTGTTTTCATTCAAACCCCCGACTACGAGGAATTGAAGAAAAAGAACTTTTGGCGGATCGTCATGTCCCCGAACCTGGATGACTATATCCGTACGAAAAGCCTTAGCCACGCCAGGATATTCAATGGCCTGGAATTCTCGAAGCTGTCGATACCATAGATCATGCTGTATTCGAAGGACGATCTTACGCACAAGGACTATGAATGGGAAAAGCCGCCCGGTAAGGTCGTTTACAGCGGAAGCCCTACCCGGCGTGCTTTTGACCCCTTCAACGGCGAGCAAGTACTTTTCGTCATCAATACTTTCTGCACATCGATTACCGGGATCACCATTGCGGAGGTTGAAAAAATTGAATCCCTTCTGCGGGATAAGTTGCCGCTGGGGCCCAGGAGTGAGATATCGGTGGTGCGGTGGTTGGAGTTGATCTACGAGTAGCCAAACAATAAAATGAGTATCGTACGACAAACAGGCGGCATGATCCGCAACACGTTTATCAATGGCATTATTTTTCTAATCCCACTGGTCGCACTTGGCTGGGTTTTTAGCGGCGCTATCGGAGGTATCGCAGGCGCCATGAGCAGTACCCAAAGCAACCCCTGGGTACAATCGCACGGCGGTTTGTTGTTGTTGCTGCCGATGGTGGTTTTGGGATTCGTTGCTTTTGTCTTTGCCTTGGGCATCCTGGTCCATATTACGGTACTTCAACGTGCCAAGAACTGGCTGGAGCAACAAGTACTGGATATGATGCCGGGGTACGATTTCCTAAAGTCAATGATGGAGGAAAAACTGCACGTAAAGGAGAAGAAGGGCGCCCCCGTGCTGGTGCAATGGTCTTCCTCGCAGCAGTTAGGCATATTGGTGGAGGAAAAAGAAGGGCGCGCCGTGGTGTTTTTCCCCACCAGTACCATCATGGGCGGTGGCGCGGTACACGTTGTACGCGTCGAGCAGATTACAAGACTTTCCTTTTCACTTACAGAGCTGGATAATATATTGATCCGGTCGGGCGGGGGATTGCTGGGGGAAGCCTAAAGGCCGCCCCCAGCGTTCCCGATCCCGTCTAGAAATTATTAGGATTAAAAGATCCCTGGGCATAAGGATCTACAATCTTTGTCGATTCCACGCCACCCGGGATAATCACAAACCTGTATTGCAAGCTCAACGGGATCTCTATACTCCCCGAGTTATCCGAGGTAAAACGGGTGATCAGGATATTCCCCACTTCCGGAATGAAGGCAAGCGTACTGTTGACGCTTCCGGCACTGGCGATATAGGGCAAGACCTCTTCACCCCCTCCAAACTGAAGATACACCTGTATGCTCGCGGTGCTCAGGTCCGCCAGGCTAAGGGCGTTTGCAGGGAAATCGACCACCCACAGATTGGATTCGTCAATCATCGTATCCCTGGCATTGGTGGCATAACCCCATGCGGAGTATATCACGTTGGCCGTACCGGTAGCGCCCTTCAGGACAATCCCCGTCCCCCAGCCGGAGGCCGTTTTGGGGCCGTACAACACATAATTGGTGGCGTCCAGGTAGTAGTCGCCGGTGGTTCCGGTAGCTGCGGGCGGCGCCCCGCTTCCGGAATATATCTGGCTTCCGGCTTTGCCGGTGGCGCCCGTCGCACCTGTGGCTCCGGTAGCGCCGGTGGCTCCCGTAGCCCCGGTAGCACCGGTGGCGCCTGTGGCTCCCGCCAGTGAAATACCCGTTCCCCAGCCGGAGGCTGTTTTGGGGCCATATAAAACGTCCGAAGTGACATCCAGGTAGTAGTCCCCGTTGTTTCCGGTACTGGCGGAAGGAGTCGTCGACCCGCTATAGATCTGGCTGCCATTCGAGCCGGCAGGGCCTACGGGGCCAGCGGCACCGGTGGCGCCGGTGGCTCCCTGGGGGCCCGCAGGTCCGGTTTTGGTGCAGGAGGAGACTCCCCAAATGGCCACTGCAAGCAGTATCGTGAAGAGCCCTGTTGTTGAATGTTTCATTGCGCATGTTTGTTAAAGGCATGAAGGTAGAAGAAGGGCTACGGACAACCACAAGTAATACTACGTAATCGGAATGCGCAGTAATACGGGAAATGGCGCTAGTGCACATTCCTAATGGGACTGAACGGCCCATATTTGTGTTGCATCGCACTAAAGGTATCCGCATACGGCCCGAAGGGTTGGTCGACCGGTTTTCGCGCGATGTCTGGCCAGTCTTTCGGAAAGACCTTTTCGGGTCGCGGCTGGCTGTTGATGAACGCAGCCACATCCCATGCCTGTTCGTCCGTGAGGAGAGGGGCGTCGTGGGAGCCACCGTAAGGCATGTTGTCTTTTACCAGGCCGGCCAGACGGCTGATGCGGTAGAGTCCTGCACCGGTGGTATAGCTATAGGCTCCCCATAAAGGAGGGTACCGGTAGCTGGCGCTGTCGGGATTGAGCGTCCCCTGGCCATCCGCGCCGTGACATCGCTGACAGAGCTGTTGATAAACCAGGCGGCCTTTTTCCGGATCGGCTGCCCTGTCAAGGAAGGGAATATCCCTGATGCCTGCACCCGCGGGCTTTGTTCCTTTGGGCACATCCTGCCCCAGCCACCGGAGGTAGGCGGAGATGGCTTTCATCTCAAGGCTATTGGTATCCAGTGGACGGCCATTGAGGCTTCTTTCGAGACAGTCGTTTACCCGGCGGTGGATATTTTCCACTGATCCGCTGCGGTCGCGAAATTTTGGGTAAGTGGCGTATACGGCGCTGTAATTGTTGCCCCATGCTTTTGTCCCTGCGTCGAGGTGACAGTTCTGACAGTTCATGCCATTGGTGAGGACGGCCTTTGTTCCTTTTGGACCAAGGTAATAGGCAGTATTGGCGATAAGATCCCGGCCATAGCGGATGAGCCTGCCTTCCTCCGTAGCTGGTATCCGGGCCGTATCAGGCGCCTTCCAGTCAAGACCTCCGTTCCCATGCGGCTTGCAGGAACAGGCGATGACTACGAGACCCCACCCGCATAACCTAGCCGGCGAAAACATAGGAACATCCGTGTTCCTGGGCGCGACCTACCGCCCAAACGCCGGAAGGCATGGGCTGGACCCCCGGCAACAGCCCGGACATCCAGTCCTTTTTTACCTCGGCCGGGTCGCCGCTTCCTGCCAGGGCTGCGCTGTATACGGTCATGGCGACATCGCAGACACAGAACATGACCCCGCTGTTTTGCAACTGGTCGATACCGATATCCACGGGGCCGAGACCGGGAACGGTGAAATCCCCATGCATGGGTTTCCAGAAGGGGTTGCGGGTGGAGGGGGCTTTTGTTTTCGGGTCGTTGTACTTGAATACCTCCCCGAATTTGTATTTTTCCCAGATCCGATCCTCGAACGCAAAGGGAATGCCTTCGTGACGGAGTACGACGACGACGTTGTTCTCTTTCTCGGGCGTACCGGTCGCCATGTTGGTCATGAGGAAGACCCTTGACCACGCGAACGGAAATAACTCGTTGGGGTGTGGGACGTCCAATACGATCCGGTGCTTGCCTTTGAGCTGGCTGAACCAGGTGTCGGCATCGCCAGCCCGGGCGGGTGTGGCATTCAGATGAAGCGGAACATTCAATGTAGCCAGGGCGGCCGTGCCTACGGCTATGTTCCCAAGGAAGCTGCGACGGGTTGTGGTGGACATGATGACCAGTGTTTTCCATAAAAATAGGTTCGTCCCCAAAAGCCGTCAATGGCATGAAGATGCCGCTTACAGGATGTTCCCGCGGAGCGCTTTTGATACGGCTTCCCGGCCGCAGTTGACGTGTAGTTTGGAATAGATGTTCCGGATATGTCCCCTTACCGTGTCGAGGCTGATATGACAATGGACGGCAATCATTTTATAGCTGTAGCCTTTTATAAGATACTTCAGTACTTCTTTTTCGCGGTCCGAAAGCCTGTACGCTGTGTGTGGGGGGCGGAAGGACTGCAATACCTTCCTGGCGATGACGGGAGAAAGGGGCGCGCCGCCATGCAGCATATTCTCGATGGCTTCCAGCAGGTAGACAAAAGAAGAGTTCTTCAGGATATACCCGTTGGCCCCGCCACAAAGGCATTGGAACAAGCGGTCCTCGTCCTCGAATACCGTATACATGAGGATAAAGGTTTCCGGCCGTTGCTCTTTTATGATGCGAAGGCCTTCAATGCCATCCACACCCGGCATATCAAGGTCCATGATCACGATGTCGGGCTGGTGTTGCCGGATGACGTCGGCAGCCCCGGCGCAGTTCTCATAACCGCCGCATACGATATACCCTTCCACACCGCTTAACAGTACCGTCAGCGATTCGCGGAGCGGAGAATTGTCTTCGAAGATGGCAATGCTTGTGGGCATATCAGACTTTAAAATAAAACCCGAAGGTCGGGCTGTCAATAGCATATTCATGTCAGCGTTGTGTTCAGGACAACGGTCGTGCCATGCTGGGGCAAGGACCTGATCTCAAGTTTCCAACGATGTTGCCGCGCCCGTTCCTGCATATTCCTAAGGCCGTTGCCCGCAGCGGCAACGCAGGTGTCGAATCCATTGCCGTCGTCCGAGATCTTCATGAGCAGGGTTTTCCCCGAAAGGTAGAACTGAACGATGGCTTTTGTGGCTTTGGAGTGTCGTACCATATTGTGGATAGCTTCCTTGAAAATGAGGTAAACGTCGCGGCGTTGTTTCATGTTCAGCCGGAGTTTTTCCACTTCCGGGACGATCTCGGCCTGAAGCTCGATGTTGTTTGCTTCCAGTAAGTGAGCGGCATATTGTATCATACGGGGCACCGCCTCGCCCAGCGTGTCGATGTTTGGGTTGATGCTCCAGACGATTTCCCGCATAGCTTCCGATACCCGTTGACTGTCCTCGTAGATACGTTCCAAAATGTGGCTTACCGTCCCTTCACCCTGCAACTGCCGCTGGGCCAACAGGCTACTCAGGCTGATGTTGGTGAGACCCGCGCCGACCTCGTCGTGAAGGTTCCGTGAGATTTCGCCGCGGATCTGAAGGGTTTGGTTGACCTGTTTTTGACGGTAGCGGTAAAGGGCGCCGACCCCTATGGCAAAAACCAGGAGGAGCAAGGCATAGAAGCCGGTGGTTTGTGTAAAGCGGGGGGCGATGCGAAAGCTGACAGCGGCGATGGGTCCATTTACAGTGGCGTGCACCTGGAAAGTGTAGCGGCCTGGGGGAAGCCGGCTGAAGTTGATCTGACGCTGCCTGCCCACCATGATCCAAGCCGTGTCCGCGCCGACGAGGCGATACGCATAATTGGTCGAGGGCCCGTCCAGGAGGTCAACCGCGGCGTATTGGATCGTGACATTGTTTTGCCGGGCGTTAAAGGCCGTGATAAAGGTGTTTTTCCTCGCCGGGTGATCCAGGATAGCGCCTGGATTGAAAAAGAAACAGGCGCCATGGCCGCCGGAATACAGGCGTCTATCCCGGGAATCATAAAAAAAATCCGACGTAGGGTAAGGAACCGGCAGGCCATCCTTTGTCGTGTAATTGGTAAAGGTCTTTGTACACGGATCGAAACAGGCGAGGCCCCCTTCCGTGACGAGCCAGAGTCTTTTACGTTCGTCTTCGCGGATGTCCGATATATGACAGTTCACAAGCCCTTGTTCGTGGCCATAATAGCAAAGGTGATGGTTGCGGAGGTTGTATTTCAGCAGGCCGCAGGTGATGTCGCCGATCCAAAGAATGGAATCGGACGGGCAACAAATGCCTTTTAAGGGCCCCACCTTTTTCCAACCGCCGACGGTTTCAAATTGCCGGCTCCTTCGATGCCAGCGGACGAGCAGGTTGCTGGCATCGTTGGTAAACCATAGATCTCCCTGCGGATCTTCGGCTATGTCGGTGGGGTATCTTAGCGGGTAGCCGCTGGGAGAATTACCCGGGTACCAGTCAAAGCGGTGCGTGGACCGTTCATAAGTGCAGAGACCTTTACCTTTTCCCAGCCCCATCCACAGGAGACCGTGGCTGTCCAGGAACTGGGTGGTAATGGCAACGGTGTCGAGTATGCGCGGTTTGCCCCGGTATGCCGAAAGCCGGCCGCTTTTTCCCGTCCTCGTGGAATACCAGAACAGGCCGATCTGGGTGCCGAGAAAGAGCGTGTCCTTGCCCTGCCTGCTCGAATTCCAGATGAAGTTCGCCCAAATGTCATTCCCCGTGTGCGTCAGCCGGTGTTGTCGCTGGCGGCCCGAGGGCAGATCCATCTCGAAGAACCCATCCCCATAAGTGAAGACCCACAGGGTGGAATCCAGCCGGTTACAGGAGGTCACTTCATAACGGACCGGCCGCCCGGTTTGACGGTCGATCAGCGGCGTACCGGTAAAGTATTGGTGACCGGCCGAGATTTTTTGCAGACCTTCTCTTGTCGTGGCCAGCCACCAACTGCCCTGAAGATCGCAAAGGGCCGTCTTATATTCACTGTCCTCAAAAAGCAGCGGCGACAGGGACATCGTCTCTCCCCGGTGCAGCGACAGGATTAAAAAACCAAAATTGTGCAACAACAGTAAAACCCGCCCGGCATCGAGTGCTACGGCCTGCTGCGCCCACGAAATGTAAGGGTATTTATTATAAGGGAAAAAGCAACTGCTTTCCTCCCTGCCGTGCTCATCCAAGAGCAGCAGGCTATCCTTGCCCTTTGGAATGGAAAGAAGGTGTCTGTCCCCTATTTTAAAAAGCCGGCCGGCAGCCGTGGGTAGAAAGGCCGGCGGCCGTTGGTAGTGAATAAGCCGATCAGCCGTGGCCGAATACATCGCCCACCCGTCATGGAGGTATAGTAAAACGTCGCCATCGGAAAGGGGAAGCATTTTTTCTACAAAACTCAGCCTTTCCCTGGCCGCCGTCATAGCCGTGAAGCTGGAGGAAAGTATTTTTTTTAGCCGGTGTTGCGGGGTAAAGATATAAATGCAGTTCTTCGAGGCCGCCCAACAGTTACCCCGGGCATCGACCGCCAACGCAATGATCGTATTGTTGTAGTCATCCAGGGAAGGTTGATGATGGGAATAGAAATTTTGAAAAACGCCCGTAGCCGTGTTGTAGAAACTCAGGCCTGCCTGCGTGCCAATGGCGAGGCCATTGCCCGGAAGTTTGAGCAGACAATTGATATAACTATGCGGCAGCGTGTTCGTATAGTGCACGATTTCCGTTCCATCGTAGCGATTGAGGCCGTCAGGCGTACCTATCCAAAGGAAACCGTTGTCGTCCTGGGCGAGTGCCGTGATGACGTTGCTGCTCAAGCCTTCCGCGGTGGTGAGTTTTTCCACAAAATGAGGAATGTCCTGTGCGCCGGTAGTGGTGGAGGAGATAAGCAAGACAAGTGCTATGACAATGCACTTCCTCATGCCTGTAAAGATAGAAAATAAGGGTAAATTAGTACAATGAAAAAGACCATTTTACTCCTCACCGTACTATGTATCGCGGGTGTCACCGCCTGCCAGGCCCAAACCAACCCCCTCGACGTTCAACGAAAGGTGATCGATTCACTGGATAAAAAACTCATCGAAATATTAGGCGCCAGGGAACGCGCGGTAACGGTGATCGGCCTCTATAAAGCCCAACACAACATCCCCCCGCTGCAGCCGGCCCGCTTTCAGCAGGTCCTGCAAAAAAGCATTGAGGCCGGGGCAAAAGAAGGGCTGTCGGCCGGTTTTATCACTCAGTTGATGAATGCTATTCATGAAGAGAGTTTGCGGATTGAGGATAGTTTGAAAAGGGGAAGGAGCGTTGGCGGGATTTAAACTCGAACTTTTTTGTAGGAGAATTTCTAAAAATGCGCGCCTTTATCAGGGCATGATAAAATAGGACTATTTTCAACCCTATGAAATGGTTTCTATTCATGTTACTCATCCCCGCCTTTGGACACGCGGCGCTCGGGCAGACTTGCCATTGTCCAACCGTTCAGGACCTGGCCCATCAAGGCGCGCCGGAAAAGATGTTTTATTTAAGCAATGGCAAACAGATCGGGCTTTGCGGGGACGTCGAAAAGGTCGATCGCGACACCGTCTATTCCGAGGTCATATTATATCACTGCGGAGACGAAGGTTTTTTTCGCGGCTGGGACGGTATCAAGACCTGTACAATCCATCAGGACAAAGATACGATCATGGTGCGGCACCTCGTCACCCTCCCCATTGGGAAAAACATGGAATTTATTTCCACTTCCTTTAGGATCGAGCGATATTATTACAAGGGATCAAAATTCGTTGTCCGTTCGGATTATCGTAACGACTTAACGAAATTTACCTCGTCCCAGATACAAGATGTGCTTGACCAATACAACAAATTGACACCCGGCGATGATAATGCTCTCCTCCTGGTAGCGCGTGGGCTTTTTTGGGCGTATATATCCGGGAGTGCTGAAGCCGGTGGCTACCTAAACTCATTCGATCAAAAATTTGGTCCGTTTGCCGAATCAAAAAGGGAGGAATTTGACGAAGTACATGGCCTCTATTGGTCTTGGAAAATGGATCATTTGATGGGTCAAGGGGGGCAGCGTGAACTTGCTGTGCCTTAGAAGCGGCTAACGTGTTTAGCGAAGAGGAGAGGACAAGTTTCGAACCTATTTCTAATTTTGCTATTGAAAATCAGCAACATAAATATTTAATTTCACTTATTTCTTTGCGGTATGTTGTTTTAAAACAACATTATTTTACTAATTTTGTTGTTTTAAAACAACACTTTATGGAGCCACTTTTGGCGTTTCAAGATGTATTGCTGGGCAGCGTGGAGAACCGGTTTAGCCGGGAAAGTGTAGCCAAGATCCGGTGGAATGACAAGATGATTGGGATCCGGGGCCCCAGGGGGGCAGGTAAGACGACGCTTATTTTACAAAGGCTGAAATTTGGATTGGGGGATCAGCGGGAAAAAGGATTGTACGTTACAGCCGATCATACTTGGTTTTATACGCACAGTCTCCTGGATACAGCTATGGATTGGTGGAAACAGGGGGGGCGTGTCTTGTTTATCGATGAAGTCCACAAATATCCGCATTGGTCGAGGGAGCTGAAGAACATATATGATGGCTTACCAGGGATGAAAGTCATTTTCTCAGCTTCTTCCGCACTGGATATTTACCGGGGCGAAGCAGATCTCAGCAGGCGGGTTGTTTCCTATTCGCTACCGGGATTGTCCTTCCGGGAGTACCTGCAGTTTACGGAGCGGGGTACTTTCCCTGCCATGAGCCTCGATGACATTCGTGCACATCATCGTGAGGTTAGCCGGTCGGTGCTTGAAAAAGTACAACCACTACCTGACTTCAGACACTACCTGCGCCAAGGGTACCTCCCGATATTTACCGAAGGGGAAGAAAGCTACCTGCCGCGGCTGGAACAGGTGATTAATACGACGCTGGAGGCTGATCTCGCCACGCTGGCCTCTTATAATGCCGGTACTGCCGCAAGGGTAAAGAAGCTGCTCGGTGTCATCGCCGAGTCGGCGCCCTTCAAGCCCAATATCTCTGCGCTGGCAGATAAAATGGGGCTTCATCGGGACAAGATTTACGAATTTATCTATCAGTTGGAGGATGCGCGCCTCTTAAACCTGCTTTCGGCTGAGGGCAAGGGGGTTTCCCGGCTTCAAAAACCGGAGAAAATATATTTAGAGAATACCAACCTGGCTTATGCCATGCAGGCTTCTCCCGATATGGGCAATCTTCGTGAGACCTTCTTAATGGGGCAATTGGTCAATGCTGGACTTAGCGTTACAGCGCCGACTCAGGGGGATTTTAAGGTGGGTGACCTTTTCATTGAGGTTGGTGGGAAATCTAAGAATGCGGGGCAGGTTAAGGGCGAAGCTTCTTACCTGGTGGCGGCGGATGATATTGAGATGGGGGTTGGGAGTAAGGTGCCGTTATGGATGTTTGGGTTTTTGTATTAAGATTTAACCCAGTCCTATCAAATAAGACGAGAGGTGTATCCATGATGAGGTATCACTTTCGTCAATAATTTTATCGACATAAATCAAATCGTAAATCTTGTCGATAAATGCCGGAATTGCTTTGTTAGCAAATACATCAATCGATAAATCGGAGCATTCGAATCCCATGAATGACAGGTTTTCTAAAATTTCCTTTCTGTCCAATTTGACAGGGCTTTTTAATAATAAATTGTCCAATTCTGAATCGGAAAGCCAGATGCTGAATGCGATTTTCCCTCCGCGTCGCTGAAGTATATCGATTTTAATGTTCCCTACATATTTTTTTGGTTGCTCTTTACGTCCACTGCAATCAATGTAGTTGACTAAATCAGTTTCTTCGATCAGCTTATCAGGGCTTATGCTCAACTTTAATAACTCCTTAAATGATTGTACTAATAGTGAGAAATCATTCGTGACGACGTATAGATTTGCGGTAAAAAGAAGTCTTGCTTTTCTTTGAAATTCATTTTCTATGTCTTTGCTAGCAATCAATATCTTTTTTAATTCTAGGATCTTTTTTTTATTGCTCGTCGTATTTGCCGAGTCACTTAGCAATAAATATTGATTATACAAGTCATGCACACGGGGGATCCTTATTTCTATCGGCGGCTCAAGCGATTTTTGGATTCTAAATTGAGCATCTTCCAAGGCTAATGCAATCTCATCATCAGTTTCCATGATATGAAGATTCGGCTCTAAACCAATTGCCAGTGAGGGAGGTGTATCATCGAAGTGAAATGATTTATTCTCTTTTTGGGCGTCAGCTTTAGAACTTTCCAGTTCTGGTAGTAATTGTCCATCAAAGAATCTTAGTAGAATATCGGGATGATCCTTTCGCAACCTTTCCTCCAATTCGCCGCCGCTCCAAATTTCTATATGTTTTATCCCGGATTCATGTGCATAATTGCTTATGTTGTTCCTGGTCGTGGCACTCACGCTGCCTCCAGAAACAACAATAAAGGAATCGGGAATATGACCGTGTTCAACCAATTTATCAATGTCTTTTTTAATTTTGTCTGCAGGAAGTTTTCTATGATTTGCGCATTGGTAACAATAGTTTTTCTCTTTATAAGTACCCCAGATATCTCTGCCGTTTTCGTTACCAGATTCGCCCAGCCAAAATAAATCTTCCCAGGTTCTAAGCCGATTAACATAAGCAAAGACTAATCTTTCGAAGTTTATGCTTTCTAAATCTTCAAAGTGTATGCGATGAACAGTTGTCGCTGCCTTAACCTGTCTGATAGGAGTTGATGGAGTAGCTGGCACATTGGTTTCTAGCTTTTTAAATACGAACAACAATGGATTAGATGGAAGAATTTCGATGAGTTCATAGACAACAATTTTATCCATCGTCATGTAAACTTTCTTGTTATTCTGGTAGTTACTGAAGTAAGAATAATAAGAATCAATCACTTGATGAAAGCTATCATCGACGTCGTGTCGACCTAGATATCCCTCTAAAGTGTTTTCACCTTTTTTTATGAGTTGGAAATACAAATAGGGGCTGTAGGTTGGTTGAAAAGGAATATGCTGATTTGTCAATAGATCCACTTCATGAGGTTCGACGAACCAGCAGATGATTGTGTTTTTATGGTTAGCCATAACAAATTTGGAGTTTGGAAAAATGCAAATTAACTAGTGTTGGTTGTAATACAAGGAAAAGGTGAGGTTGACCATGCATGGTTTGTTCGCATTTGCTGAGAGAGGGATTAGCTCCGCGCCTTCGGCGCTACGGTGATCCCCGAAGGGGTCCCTGCAGCCCCCCGCTGATCTCGCTCTCGCTGGCGCGAGGTCGGATTTTCGTTTTCCGCGGCCGGAACGAGATAGCTCGTTCCATACGCTACAAACGAAAATCCCGCCGACAAAGTCGGCGGGAATCGCGCTGGCGCTGTAAGGCGGGGAGGAGGGGACAAGTTTCGAACCTTTTTATATCCGATTTATTGAAGATCAACTTCTTAGGGTTTCAAATAAAAGATTTTCTTCATAAATAATAGATACCTACCAGCTTTTGTACTCCATTTCCGCTTGTTATTTGAGGTATCAGCGATTATTTTCTATTGAACAACTTCACCTAGGATGTGCCCTCCAAACGGAATTTATGGAAAGCTGTACAAATATTTGCGTGGATTCGTGGCTTCATTCCAAGGAATTCTAAGCAACTTGGTCTACTTTTTCAGCAAGGATGTCTGCAATTTCTATTATTGACTGTTTTCGAGAATCGATAAATCCAATGGTTTCCTTTAAGCCTACAATGTGGGTGTCATCAATTCTAATAGGTAAAAGGTACTCCAGCGGACGAATTTTTTCAGCGTCCTTACCATTAGCGAATTCAAAATTTGTCCAATCTTTTTCCGGATAACTTTTAGAAACTATAATCACCATAAAGAGTGCATCGTTTCTATAAGTATCTGTTAAGGCTTTATTTAAATCTTTGCCCCACAGTTGCGCTTGTTGGTCAAAATCATAAAAGACTTCAAGGCCTCTTTCCCTAAATGCTACTTTTAATGATTTCGCATAATCCCTATCCTCTCCGGCAAATGAAATGGCAACGTCATAAGTAAATCCTGGTGTTCTGACGTGGACTTTTTCTCGCACCTTGTTAAAATCTAATAAATTGAAGTAGAATCTAAGTGATGGATCTTCTATTGATATTGATTTCCCGGTTTTATTGTAATGCAACAAATCATCAATGTTATTAATAGCAATGATTTCATCTAAATTATTTAGGCAATTATAGAAGGAAGTGGCTTTTTTCCCCCTTTCTTTTGCATCAGGTATTGGGCGGACAATTTTGTCGTATAGAAATTCTGTTGATATTTCCGATCTAGTCTCAGATGCAATGGTGGCAACTATGTCAAAGTAAGTGTTGTGAACTGATCTGGCTTGTTGTTTACCTTTTGTGAGCGCGACTATTTTATTGAAGTATTTAGAGTCAAAGATCCTCAATATATCATCTTTAAGATCTTTCAATGTAATTGACAATTTGGTCAAGTCGGCTTGAGTGTTTGTCATGTTTTTTGACAGTAATGACATTCGACAAATGACATGTACGATTGAAGGAACACAATTTGAAGCTGTAATAATCTGTACTATTGTTTCATTGTCGAACTCTACGTTGAGCAATTTTGTCCCTAGTTTGATTAGTTTGACGACAAACTCTTCGGATTGGGTTTTGAGCTGAAATGGATCGTTTCTAATTCCTAATTCAGCATCAATACCTACCAATTCTTCGGCCGAACTAGATATTCCAATAAGTATAAATCTAATGTCTTTTTCATGAAGTAGTTTAAGATTTTTTGCAATCTCAGATCGAGTATTGGCTGTCAAAAAGTGGAAGTCATCGATGATAATGAATCTGACCATCTTCAAATAGTCGTTTATTACATCGAAATCCGGATCAGTCTTTAGTACTGTTGAAAATAGTTCAGCGTAGCTATTAGCACTAGCATGTTCACGGGCATTTATCCAAAGTGTATCACGAGATTCAATTCCTTCATCCAGAAGAAGTCTGCTAATTATCGTGGTTTTTCCACTTCCAGAAGGGCCTGAAATTGTGATATGCTTCCCTTTTGCTCTGATCGCCGACTTTATGTAAGGGTACTCTTTAATTTCAATAAATGTATTTTTGGGAAATGCAGCCTCATTAAAGACATCTTCCAATTCCATAAATTATAAAGTTGTATTTAGAAAATGCATGGTCAAATAAATAATTAATTTAAATTACTGAAATATAATGAATGGAGACTCGGATATCTAATTGCATGTATTCCTAAAGGTCAAACAGACTGCCTCAAATTGGACTAAGTGTAACAAAATTCTGGCCTTGGCCTCCTAATTGGTAGTTAACCCGATATTGGCCTTTTATATAGATATCATGAAATTTTTCAGTTATAAACCCTATGTTGAGATTATTGACAATGAACTTAACTGTTAAGATGCCCTCAAGTGGTCCAGCATAATATATATGGTCATCATTCAATTCATCTTGGGAAGCGTCTTTCCAATAAATTTTCGGATCGCATGGCCAGAGTACCGCAAACTCAAGAAGATTGATGTCGCCAGTTCTTCCATATCCAAATTTCGTTACGTATGTAGGAATTCTATTGTGATCTTGGTAATCAAAATTGTCAACTATATCCTTTGAAAATGGGACGTTTGGAATATCTATATTTATAAAGACAGTTCTACCGTCATTTTCTCGGACAAATTCTTCAAAAGGTTTATTGGCAAAATCTCCATCATATTCGGGGGGACCCTGATTTATATTTGCATGATCACCAGTCACTATGGTACCTTGGTTCTCCGTTACTATAGCATTTCTATTTCCCTGGATTACTATTGAAGTATCACGTACATTATTTTTTGACGAGAACGATTTTGGAGCGGAATGCATAATTAAATATGCAATGAGGCTAAATACGGATAGAAGGAATATCCCAAGGATCATCAATCGCAATATATTATAGCCTTGACGTTTGGTTAGTATCGGAATAATTTTCTTGCTAAGAATATTTTTAAAAAGAAGATATAAAAGGGTAATTGATAGTCCCGCTATGCCAGTATATTTTAAAATTGACTCCATTTTCGATTTGTCTCGTTGTCAATTTGATATATAATTATAAAAGAAGCTGCTATTTCTTAGCAGACATTTGGTTTTGAAGAATTTCCACCTTTTGTCTCTCCGACTCCAGCAACCGCTCATACAATTTTTTATTTTCTTCCATCGCCTCAATCCATTTCTCCAGTGGATTAAAAACAGGACTATACTGCACAAAGGCAACATTCTGGTTATTTGTAACAGTGTTTCCAATGAAGTTATAAATACCCTCTTCGTCAAAATTCTTAATCGCATCTGCGGGTATCTTCAGAGCCTTTGCCACTCGTTCTAAGACCTCAGGATCTATGGTCTCCTCCTGTTCAAGTTGGGAAACCTTTTTTTGATACCAATCTTCACCCAGTGCAGCGGCCAGGGTTTCTTGTTTCATACTAAGCAATTCCCGGAAGCGCTTCACATTCCGGCCTTCATGTACCTTTTTGGGTTTATCAATGGTTGTCATATATTAATTTTGATCCTTATATATATTGGTAAGATAGAGAGAAATTAAAAACGTGGTTCTACAATATACCACAAACTGTCTAAAATATACCCTTAAACGTCTATTTTATTCTCACAATCAATTGATAATCAAATATTTAATCCGTTACTTGCACTTATAATTAAAAGCGGGGTGATTATTTCATATCCTTTTATGTCTTAAACAGATAATCCTTTTCTCAGCGTGTGTGTATAGATAGGCATGGGCGTCCCTGTCTGAGGTTATGTTCTGTGGCGTATAGATAATGTCAGGGGCTAACCCATGCTCTTTTTCTGTCCTTGAAGATACTTAGCCAAAGGTATCCCTTATGATCTATTATTTATTCCACAAGAATACAAACATAATCTACAAAACTATATAAGAATACCTGTTAAAAGTTGAACGTATGAAGCGGTACGATATATTCCAAGACCGGCTTACCTGTCTGACTCCGGAGGAAAGGAGCACTCCAGTGCTAGTAATCGATGGTTTTTTTCAGGAATTCGACCTCGAATTCTGTCGAAACCTTTGCGGGCTTGCCCTTGCAAACCTCCTTTGTATGGCGGACGAGGATATCGGCAATGAATTTACCAGGACCGAGATTTTGTTATTCTTCGAATCCGTGGAAAGGCTCATTGAATCTACGTCTTTTCTTCAAAAACAAAATAAATGCAAATGAGACCCGCAAAACCCCTGCAAGTATTAGCACTGATAATGGCAATTGGATTCCTCTGTTTTTCTGCTGTAGACCTTTGGCGCCATGAAATATTTGAATGTTTTCTGTCATTTACGGTGTCAGCTTGTTATTGGGATAGGCTTGGCACTAGTCACACAGAAGACAGGCCAAAGTATAAAGAATTCGGCTATGATGAAGACGACGATGACGATGTACATCCAGACAGTAGATTACCATGTGAACAACGCATAAATGACCCGGAAGCAGGGGCAAATAGCTGAGCCGAAGATATTCAATTAGCGGAAGCATAAAAATTTTGATCGAAGCCCATACACTCTTGGTGTGACGAAAAGAATTATTAATTTGTAGTATATAAAAGCCAACGCAATGGGATATGTCTTACTCGCAATTTCAACGATCATCAATTGTCTCTCTTATTTGGTGTTGAAGGCCGTCTCTGGAAAGTCATATAGCTTTCAATGGGTGCTTCAGTTTACGGGTGGCCTGATCCTAGCAGGGATTACCACCTTTTTATTCACGCGCTCCCTAAAGGAGTTGAAGCTATCTGTAGCCTATCCGATTTTCTGTGGCGTAAGCATTATTTTGGTATTGCTTACCTCTTGGATGGCTTTTCATGAAAAGATTAGTTTATTGAATTTTATGGGTGCCATTGTAATAATTGCCGGTGTATATATGGTTAGTGTACGATGAGCCGCTTCTATGCCAACAATCGTCCCGCATAAGATATCAACGATATTTTATGCGGGACGATCTCTGTAGTATCTTTTAGCATACCATTGCCGCATCAACCAACAGTGCAATGATAACGAGTGCGATTTTTGCGTCAGACAGCCGTTTTTTAAGAATGTGCGTAGCCCTACTTCTGGTATTTCGAATTGTCTGGACGGTTAGGTTCATAATAGCTGCTATATCTTCAGTCGTCATCCCCTGGAGCGTGAGCAAAACAATCTTTCTGGTTTGTACTGGAAGAGTTTCAATGGCTTGGTTTATTTCTCGGATAACTTCTGCTTCGAAAACTTGTTTCATTACAATATCGCTCAGTTCCTCATTGGAGAGCTCCAGCAAAGCCGTTTTCTTGTGATTGGCGACTAGCTTGGAGTGCCTTTGGTAATTCAAGCAGGCGTTCTTTGCACTGACATATAAAAAGGCCTTGATGGCTCGCAAATTCTCAAAGTTTTCCCTGAGCCTCCAAAGCTTTATAAATATATCAGAAACTATATCTTTTGCACTTTCGGTATCGGCTATAAACTCCCGTGTATAGTAGCAAATTGCTCCGTGGTGCTTTAGGAATAGTTGCTCAAAAGCTCGCGTTTTTCCTCTTCGAAACTCTGCCACAAGGAAGTCTTCTTCTGAAACTGTATCTACCAATTGGTCAGATGCCATAACAATTGTTAAGGTGGCGGGATTGGACGAGGGGTATATGGCTGAATAACAGGGAAGGGTATTGAATCGGGGTTGTAGTAGGGATAGTAGTAACGTCCGTTGAAGATGTATTCCCCCCATTGCCAGAAATGCAGAGGATTTCTGGCAAATGTCCTGTATAAGGTTTTGTTCGGCGAACTCGTTGTGTCGAGAAAACTCTCCCACTGCTTGTTCATCATAACCCTGTCAGTCCCGAACATTGGATATTCCCTGAATACAAAACGCCCATCTTTATTACTGAATGTATAGGAATTGAAGGCCGATAGTATTGGAAACAGATTGGGCACTAGTATAACTATGCCTAGTGTAATTAGAACTATTTTTGTTAGTCGTTTTCTGAATTTTATGGGATCAATAAACATCATCGGGAAGCTCGTTTTATCGACATCCACTCATCTTTAAAGTATTTTTGCCAATCCTCCTTTCGGTCATCCGGAATTTCATAGCAGTCCATTGTATTGCCGTTCATAAAAAAGCCACCGAAGGTACTTACATAAACTTTTATTCTCTGACCGGTTTCTGTTTGAGCCGTACATATATAGACCCCTTCCCAGTAAGGCCGGTTTTCTTTTGGTATCTTGGTGACGTTGCCAAGGAATTGCTGTAGCGTTGCTAGGCTCAAACGGACAGAGTCGAATTGAGACAATGAATCGACAGGTGAATTATAGTGAACACGAGGGACGTCGTACATTTTCCAGTTCGTTGTTTTCGACCAGTCTATTTCTTGCGCTTTGATACCAATTGGAAAGAAATATACAGTTACTAAGATGGTTAATATTGATTTCATCGAAACAGAAATTTAGTAATCGCAGCTTCCAAAATTTGACCCTGCTATTGTCATATTTGTAAATCTTGTGACGTTCCCACCTGTAACATTTGTTCCGTAGGGATTGGGACCTAGCATAGTTGCGCCAAGGTCGCCAGGATCGTATCCACCACCCCCAGGCCAAGTTCCTTGTTGTGTGGTAATGTTGATACCACCCGCTTGTAGACCGTTTAAAGCGTAGGTTGTGCAATTATTTGAGCTCAGATTATATGTCGTATTGTACGCGTTCCCCATGTAATTTAAGATTTGATAGAATTGGGTCTGCGTAACGTGAAATTGAAGAGCCACTTTTGTGGAGTGTTGTTCGTCATCCCCTAAAGTTCCCGGTTTTATTGGACTTCCTGGCCATGCAAAACCGCTCGGATAATATCCCATATACCTGGTGATTTGCTCCCCATTAACACCTCCGTATTCGTCAAAACTAAGAAAAGTGTGGCCAACATTAACTGTTTGACCGGAAGATCCGGAACCTGCCGCCCCCCAAAGACTATATGATGCACTTGTCCCCGGTATTGGTTGATCGCACCACAATGTGACATAGTAACTTACTCCTGAATTATCAAAGCACTGAGTATAGGATTGGAAATTTGTGATAGGAATAGAAGGTGATATTGCAATGAAATTGTTTACAACGTTTTGATAGGTTTGTGCTGCAGTTGTGCCGCCCCCTGGTGCTGCGACATACTGGTAAGCAACAGCGGGTATACTGCTGCCGGCACTAGTTCCCCCTCCGTCGCCAGAGCAGTCGATTTCCTGGTACCATGATTCGCATTGGAACGGACCCTCACCATATGCCCAACACTCGTACCAATCGGTTTCTGTACAATTCCCCAATGGTGTAACCGGAACGTTGTCTTTTTGAATTGATCCGGCCGATAATGTACTTAAGGTACCGGTCAGATTGGTAGAATTAGCCGGTGTCATAGGTGTAATTAACCCGTTTGGCGCATACTGATAGACGCTATGTAAATTTCCAGCCCAATCTTCAACCCGGACTTGGCCAGAAAATATACGGGTCGTGGGATTGGAGTGCAAGAATGTATCCGTTGGCGTTTTGGTAACTACCTCCGCTTGATAATTTCCCTGCTGGTCCTTATACATGATCAGAAAGCTTAGTTCGCTTATGGAAATCGAGGTTCGTCCGTTTTTATAATAAACAGGTTCTTTTATCTGGAGCGGGACGGTAATTGTTTTCCCGAAAGGAAGATCATCGACGTAGGATTTGTTCCATAGGGGTGTTTTATGCAGCGTCATTCTAATGTGAGATGCATCAACCGTTGTGTCTGGATTGTGCTTGGGGCCAATAAACTGTTCGAAAAAAGCTCTTGCTTCTGAAATTTGAGACGATTCAGTAGTTGCCCTGCTTTCAACTTTTCGGCAGGATAGGTAGGTGCCTACAGAGATCATAAGTATGGCACATATGCCTAAAAATGGAGCCCTCTTTTTCATAATAGCTTGTTTGGGTTTGAGGTATAAGTTTAGGTCGAAATTATAACTGGCCTACCTTGAGAGAGTTGCTATATAGCAACTTTATAAAAAACGTAATGTGGTAGATTGCAATCGTTACAGAAAGGGAAATGGCTAAGTTTTAGGTTTTCGCGAACGCAATTGACTACGGAGGTGACTGAGTCTATAGGGCGAGATACCTATATATGATGCGATATCCTTATCGGGGACGATATTTAGTAAGTCCGGGTGGT
The DNA here is from genome assembly GCF_004366355.1 of Dinghuibacter silviterrae. NCBI lineage: Bacteria > Pseudomonadati > Bacteroidota > Chitinophagia > Chitinophagales > Chitinophagaceae > Dinghuibacter > Dinghuibacter silviterrae. Next base: position 2,851,271 of record NZ_SODV01000001.1, read on the forward strand.
TGGCAATGAGATACTGATATTTGTCGATTGCGGTCTGGCTTTGTAAGAGTTCAGCTCGTTCTACCTCCCTGACATAGTATTTCTCTAATATAAGCCGGGCAACAAAATTGCTTTCAGGATATTTTATGTAAACGTATTGGAGCGTTTCATGTGTGAGGTAAAGAAACTGCGTGTCTTCGAGGGCGCGAATAAAATTTTTCGAGGGAGTTTGTTCGAAAAAACTTTTTGTGGAGGTGGAAATATCGCCAGTCGTCCAGAACCAGACCACTTTTTCCTTATCGCCATCCATGATGGAGGATTTGAGACACCCATATTGGAGAAAGCCAAGTTTATTGCAAATTTCGCCTTCTCTTAAGAGATAGTCGCCCTTATGAATGGTTTTAACCCTGGCCTCGGTTTGAAGATATGCTTTGCATTCAGTACTTAAAGGAGCGATGTCGTTCAGGTAGCCTAAGAAGTCAGACGTCATAGTGGAAAGCAAATATCTAAACAATGGAGGAAGATATAAAAGTTATGGCAAAAAGCAATTTGATGTGCTTATGATATTGAAAATCAATGTTTAAATCCGTTCGTATGGTAAGGACTGGTAAATTAAAGATTTTATGGGCCGTCGTTCTGGTTACGGCAGCGGCGGCGGCGATGTTGCCGCGTGCTGGGCAAGATCCGGCTTTTCACCGGTTTGTAGACTCCAGGGGCTTGCTTGGTGTGCCGAACTTCGGAAACGTAATGAGTAACATTTTTTTTGTGGGGATTGGTTGTTGGGGGTTTCTTGAGCTTTATAAACGACAAGCCCCAGGTGGAATAAAGCTAATTTTTGCCATTTTATTTACTGGGATTACGCTAACCGGCTTGGGGTCGGCCTATTATCATTGGGCACCGGACAATGAGCGACTAATTTGGGATCGCATGCCGATGACGATTGTATTTATGTCAGTTCTTGCCTTAACAGTAGCTGAATGGGTTGATCGAAAGACTGGAGTTTGGCTGGTGGTGCCTTTGGTAGCATTAGGTGTAGGGAGTGTTTTATACTGGCATGTAACCGAGTTTTCTGGAAAAGGGGATTTACGGTTTTATTGGTGGGTTCAATTCTTTCCGATGATCTGTATACCGCTGATACTTATTCTATTTGGACATTCCGGGGGCTATCAAGGCCTGAGAAGCTTAGTTTGGGTGGTTATTTGGTATGGGGTAGCAAAGATACTTGAGTTTCTGGATGGCCCCATATTTACTTGGACTACAGTAGTAAGTGGCCATACGCTGAAGCATTTGGCGGCGGCTGTCAGCACGGGTTATTTGGTGGGTATGTTCAGGGAGCGATATGCTGACAAACCTTCATTTCATACTAAATAAGAATCACAAATGAAACATCTTAAGTAATGAGGAACGCCATAGCACTTGCATCTTGAGAACTATGTCAAAGCCCAAATTATATCGGTCATATTCCGCAGAGCCATTTTATTTCTGGCGGTGTCGCCAATATGCTATCGACAAGCCCTATCGGATTTTCTTTATCAATCAAGACTCCCTTTTAAGGCCCATTGCGAAACCTTAGATTATAAATGCTTCGATATCGAGCGGTAGAAGTATGTTTACACATATTAATCTAAAATATAATTTATGAAAAAAATCAATTTGGTTGCGGTTACTGCTATTATTCTTGGAGGTTTGATCGCCGGTCTGATCTCATGTCACAAAAATGCTGGGGTATCTTCCGCTGCAAACCCTGGTGCTAAGATTGCGGAGGCAAAATCATTTTTTGATTCAAAGGTCTTCTCGCCTCCAATAACCGATAAAGAACAGCTCAGCGTGAACCCAAGGTTTGGCCTTGACAAAAGACCGGTATGGAGTGCTGCCCGGGTAGTGCATATAAGTAGTGGTGATGCTGTCGTCGTTCCATTGAAGATTAAGCAGCAATTGAACATTAAGCGGGATAATGGAACTACATCTTTGCCTATAAACAGCATAACATCCTTACTTATATATACTGATAGTTTGGATAAAAACCATGCGGAAGTGCTGACATGGATGCCCGATGACGTTTATTTGAAGTCACCAGGTGGAAAGTTCAGCGGATATATTAATATAGAGGACTGGTCAGGAGATTTTCTCAAAGGTTTTCATTATACTAGTGGAGTATCAGATCATAGTTATTATAGTTCAACGTCCGCAATGGATGAGGTGAGTAAGGTAACGACGCTCTCTCAGAATCAAACCGACGAATTTCCAGTTACTGGCTGCTACTATGTGGATTGGTATGGGTGTACTCCCGATGCCGACGGGAATCTCTCTAATTGTCAATATTCATATACGCAGGAGGTATGCGATGACGGCGGCGGTTCTACAGGCACCACCGGAACGTCTGTTTCCTCGTCAGGTGACTATGTGTCTGTGACTGGACCTTCTGACGATGGGGGAGACGAAACAGCTACGGTCGTAACGGATGACTATGGGTACACTTGTCCAGCAAACTTTACATTTGTATCGGTTACCAGTAGTAACTTAACCCAAACAGCGGGATTGAACAATATTTATTGCAATTTGGTCTATTGGGATCCGACTACCGGAATTTATGTCAAGGAAAAGGTTACAATTCCTTCCACGCTTTATTTTAATTTGCCGTACTACAGCTCAGGAGGTAAGTTGGTCTATTCGGCTTCGGATGCGGCGAAGATGGCAGCGGATGCACTCAATGCGGCAGAATATGATATGAGAAACAAATTCAAGGCAGCTCCAACGGAGACTGTATTGGATTTGGGTACCTATTGGGCACAACAGGCGAATGTTTATATGCAATCGTATTCGAGTGGTTATGGAACGGTGACTAGGACGCCGCCGAGCAATCCAGCGAATCCAGTTGTAACTCAAGCGTATTCAGCATGCGAATAAGTGTTAAATTGTGGAGAATTCTTCTTTTGATGAGTTTTAGTAATTCCTTTTTTGAGCTGGCGAGTGCTCAGAACCGAAAATTGGAAAGAATCCAGTGCATAGTTGTGTTTCCAAATATTAATGAAATTCCCCAGGATATTATTTTTTTCCCAACTTCTATTGATTCTACTAAAAGCCTAGAGGAAAATATCCAAGTCAGACTGGGCGAATCAGAAAAAATTGGGTTCATATTGTACTTTCAGTCTATTAGATGGTTGGAACCCAATTTAGAAAACATGTTGAATGAAATGGATTGCGTAGGGGGGGAGACACCAATGCCTTATTTGATGAATAATCCAGAATTTCGTCTAAAGGTTGGTGCAGGAATTGTTACGATGGATACGACTGTTTTAAGCGAATCGACACAAAAAGATTCTTTGCCAAGGAATTTCGACATCAAAGTTTTAAATACAAAGTACCACCTTAAAGTAATGGATACACCAATGTCTATGGGGATTCCAAAACTATTCGAGCCTATTTCGTTGAAAACAAAGTGACATTTACCGATTTACTACTGTTGATGAGCGACCTGGAAGTATTCTAGGTCGCTTTTCCCCTTGGGATACCCCTTTATATGAATATATAGCTTCCCAAAGATCCCCTTTGCTCCAAAACTTGTTCCGTCAATTCCTTAATTGATCCATTATTGCTCCGCATATCCTCCACCGTAAGAAAAATGTTAGTTTCGATACCTAATATTTATGATCTTTTTAGATTGCCTATTAAAAAATTATTAATAAATTACTATAGATCACTAATATTTACTTGCGTTTAACCTCACTAACCCAAAATGTTCCGTTGTTCAGCCTTACCCATTTTTTTATGGCGCATTGGCGCCATGAAAAAGCAACGTCCTCGCAACCGGTCGCCGGCCTCGGTCATGCGAATTAGCTTCAACTCCCGTGTAATGCTATTAACTCACTACTACTTCCAATTTGGTAACATGAAAAAGAATGAGAATTCGATTGTATCAGAGGATGTTAAGTCATATAATCTAAAAGGACTAGCAGAGCTTTATGAGGTTAGCCCCAAGACAATGACACGTTGGCTTATTCCTCATAAAAAAAGTATCGGAAAGAGAACAGGTTATCTTTATACCCCTCGTCAGGTCCGCGTGATATTTGAAAAATTAGGTGATCCACCTAATTCTTGATGAGTCAATTGGTTTCTAAGCGGGCAGTTTTGCACAAATAGAACTGCCCGCTAAACGCCGTCGCGGTTGCATTAGACGAAGATAGTTAGCCCAATTATATTCATTTCTATGAGCGGAACCCTTGCTAGATAAGGAACTAACAAAAAGGAATAGTGTCTTTTCATGCATTTTCAGGCATATTTGGACATTTTTAAGGAATTGTAATCCCAATAGGTCGCAATACCCTCCAAGTTGGACAGTGCGTTTTGGAGCCGTCGTAGGTTTGTGTTCTCAAGCAAAAAGAACAACAAAACCGAGACCCCATGACACAACGAAAGAAAACCACCTATGCCTTGAAACCCCTGCTTAGAGCAATAAAAGGCATGGGTAAGGATCGTTCCGAACTCGAAAGGCTGTCAGAAGCAGCCTGGACTTTTACCCACTGCGTGCTTTGGAATGACGTGCAATTCTCCAGTAAAGAAATCCGCGCAGCGCAGCGAAAGATCGATGAATTCCTGCAACTGTCAAAGACTCCCCGCCAGTCCTTCCAGTCCTTTTGCCAACGTATCGTTTTGGCGCGTTTCCACATGCTCTACTCTTGCCGTGAATCTTTGCCGCTACCGTCTGCATGGCTGGACAGGGCCAATGTGGAGGGTTTTGGCGGGACCAAACAGCCGTATGCAGAAATAAAGGCGCTGCGGGAATCGCTGCCCGGTTATCAGCGTGAACTGAAGGCGCTTGGCGAAGCTGTTCTGGAGTTTAGCGAGGACCCAATAGGAAGGAACTACCGCTATTGGAGCAGCTATTTCAAGGATAAGCACGAGGGCGATTACCTCCGTCTGTTCCAGAGTTTCGCCATTACTCACCTTTATACTGCCTGAGCTGTGGCAGTTCGTAAACCCAAACGCTATTTTACCGACAAAGGGCGTTTGATTGTAAAGCCTTACCGGCTCTCAGACTTATGTGTTATCTACGAGGTGGGTTACCGGACCATGCGTAGATGGATCGAGTGCAGGGCGTGTGAGATAGGAGAAAAGGATGGGTATTACTTTAATGCTGCCCAGGTTAAGCGTATAGTTAGACTTTTGGGCATCCCTCATGCGTCGAATCACTTCTAACTCCGTATATGAAAACAGATCAATTCTCCCTGGACAGCCTTTCGTCCAATGTCTTTCTGACCGGCTTTATTCTGCTTGCCAATGTGAATATTTCGGACATCGCAGAATACGCTATAAAGGCGGTAATCGGTGGTGGTATCTGGCTGGGTTACAAGGTGGCTGCCGGTTACATCGAGAAAAAAAGGGGGCGGAAGTTATGAACGCCACCGGAAAAATAGCGCTTGTAGCGGCCGGTGGCGGGGTGATCGTGTACCTCGTGGCAAGTAAGCTCAGCCGGATGAAGACAAACCTCATTGTGACGCCTGTGGTCACGGTATCCTCATTCGGCCTGACGGGCTTGGTGCTTCGAGCCGACGTAAGTATTAAGAATCCGAGTACGGGCAGTTTTAAGATGCGGTTTCCATTTGTATCCTTATACTACAAGGGCACCCTGCTAGGTAGCTCCAATCTTGTTAGCCAAGACATTTCGGTGGACGCTTTTGGAGAAGCGAACATTCAAAAAATCCTGATAGAAATTCCTATTTCCGGGGTTTTGAATGTTGCTTCGGGTCTCATCGACGCCATACAGAACAAGCTGCCGGTGAAGATCACGATAAAAGTGTCTACCCTGATAGACCTGGGTTTTACAAAGGTCAACTATGACGATATCCAGGAGATTTCCCTAAAGAGCTAGAATGACGCGATAACCCGTACTCTATGGAAGCAAATCGTAGGAGAATTGCAACCGGCAACTATTTTGATCAGTTTTTGCCGACAGCCAGCGGTGGTGTACAAACCATAAAAGAAAATGCCTCCCTGAAGGATACAATAGACTTTATTCCCAAGGTTGTTCGTAGTTGTATGAGGCATACAAAGGACCTGTCGGTTCGACTAAAAGGTAAAAGTCTTCGGGAGACCTGTTCAAATATCTGGCATTTTGTTTACCGTCATATACAGTATAAAAAGGACCAGCCAGGATATGAACAGATCCGCAGCCCCGCCAGATCGTGGCTTGATCGAAGGCGGGGAGTGGATTGTGATTGCTATTCCGTATTCATTTCTACGGTCCTGGCTAACATGGATATTCCCCATGTTTTTCGCATCACCAAGTATAAAGCGGATCATTTCCAGCATATCTACCCGGTGGTGATCACGGAAAACGGGGAAATCATCCTGGATTGTGTGACCGATGACTTCGATTACGAAGTCCCTTATTCAGAAAAAAAAGACTTTCCAATGGACTTACAGTTTTTGAACGGTCCCGGTGACGACGGCCGGGTCGACGGAGCGATCATGTCCCCCGTCCGTTTTGGGGAAGACCTGGGGGACCTCGGTAAGATCAAACTCAAAGGGCTCCTCAATAAGCTCAACAAGTTTAACCCGGCCACGATCTTACTCCGCAATGGTCTTTTAGCGTCCATGAAACTGAATCTTGGCGGCGTGGCCGGCAAGCTCCGCTGGAGCTACCTTACCCCCGCCCAGGCGGCGAGTCACAAAGTCAGTGCTCAGAAGCTGGCCCAATTGGTCTCAGTCCGCAAAACCCTGGAAAGCATCTTCTACGGAGCGGGTGGAAAGCTGAACAACCTGAAAAAGGCCATCCTCAAAGGAAAAGGCAACAAGGACAAGGCGGTGGTGGCTGGGCTGGGTAGTCTTGATTTTTCGGAAATCGACGCCATGGGCGAGACTACCCCCCTGGAACAATTGCTAGGCCCCGAGATATATAACAGCGAGAACGAGCGGACATTCCAAGGGTTGGCTGGATTCGGCGCATTGGGCGAGCCGGTTACGATTGCTTCTATTTCCGCTGCTGCAGCGGTCATTGCCAAGCTGGTCGCTGCGCTTAAAAAGGTCGGGGGCATTTTTTCTGGTGGCAAAAAGGAAGACGACTCGACCGCCGCTGCGACAAGCAGCGATACGACGGATCCCAGCGCCGTTCCGGATTCTTCCGGGGGGGCATCCACTTCTCCCAGTTCCACACCTGCTACTCCTGCCTTTCTTCAAGCCAAATTGGCCGCGAAAAAGGCAAACATGGTACTTCCGGCATCGGCTATCACCTCGGACAATACCCCCGATAATTCGGCGCCCGATCCGGTAACTGACTCATCACCTTCTGGTTCCAATCCAACAGGGAGTGAAGATGCTGCGTCCACGTCCGACGCCAGCAGCGACGTCCCGATAACGACCCCTGTAGTCCAAGCGGCCAAACTCCCGGGCATGATCGGCAGCGGAAGCCCTACACCGCCCGCCCAAACGGGTTTCTGGCAAAAAAATAAACGCTGGTTAAAGCCGGTAGCGATCGGGGCGGGCGGAATTGTTGTGTTGGCCGTGGGTTACCACCTTCTTAAAGGGCGCACAAAGACAACGCCGCTTTCCGGCGGACCCACCAAACCCAGGAACCATCACCGCAAAAAGAAACACCCCCCAAAAAAGGCGGTTGCACTGATATAGCCCGCTGTCATCCTCAAACCGATAAAAAATTTTGTATGTCTAAAAAAAGATCGAATACCCGAAAGCGGGGTGGCAAAGGGCAAAGGAAGCTCCATCATCATCACCACGCCCTTCACGGAACCTACGCTGCCCATCCTACCCACGACCGTTTGATCCATACTGCCGTAGAGACGGGTAAGGATATTCTAGGAGTCATTGTAGGCGGAGTTGTGGGCGCGGCCATTGGCAAGTCGTCGCTACTCGTGGGCATCGCGGTCACCGGCGTCGGCCACTATGTGGGAAACAGGTTAGTTCAGGTGCTGGGCACGGGCATGATGGCGTCGAACGGTTTTCAGGGCGGCACCAGCGGGACGAACGGGCTTGGAGGGACCGATACTATGAAGGATCGCCTGACGGCATACCAGCATTCCTTTTCGGAGAAATTTTACCTCGATAAGTTCCTAAAAAAGAAACCTGTTGCCCTTCCGGCTGCGGCGGGTAGTACCTCGGGTTTCGGAGACGTCCAGTATTTCACCTATCCCGATGCCCTCACGGGGGACCTTGCAGCCTTGAACGACATCGAAAACCAACTTGCGGAAAGCGCCCTGACATTCCAGGGAGGACAGGCAGCGGGCGATTTACCGGAGATGTCCGACACTTTCCCTGAAATCGCCTCTCCGTCCGATGGGTCGGAGGACTTCGGTGATCCGGACCAGCCGGTGGGCGAGATGGAGGACCAACTTGTAGGTGAGGTGGAGGACCCGTTATATTAAACCTGTCTAGCCTAACCCCTATTTAAATTAAAAAACGTACACTATGTTGGGAATACTTGGAGCCGCCGACGAATACAACAACGCCGGTGCGCTCATTGGCCTGGATGCAACCGACAATGCCGAGTTGCTGGGCGCGCTGCGCAAGATGAACCCCATCCAGCGGCAGCGAACCATCAATAAACTTTCCAATACGGGCCACCCCAGCCGGGGATCCCGTTCGGAAATGGAGAAACACTTTTCGGAATTGCCCCAATATATAAAGGATGGGTTGTCAAAGGGTGATCTTCGCCTTGCCGACACGGTCATCTATTCCATAAAACTGGCCAACTCGAAGACAGTAAAGATGTTCGAGACTCAGGACGACCGCCAGATCGGGCTTAGGAACATTTCCAATGCCAAACTGCCAAAGAACCAGGCGCTCCTGGTCAGTGGGGTGATTCTTCTGGCGGGCGTATCGGTGGACCAGACCCCGGACAATATCATGTCCACGAATTTCGCTGCGTTGGAAAACATACCCGCGCTGGCCACAGGAGAAACAGACCTGAAGGCAAATAAAAAGCAGATTTTCCCGGAAACGAGCAACGCCGTTTTCAAGACAACCAACTTCCACAGTGTCCCCCTGGGATACTACAAGCTGGCAAACCCCCGGCTGATCCTCGACGACATCCTGATCGAACTAACGGTACAGCTTGGTACGGTAAACGGGATAGCAGCGAACACCTACCTGTACGCCGGGCTGCACGGTACCATCACCACCCCCTAGGCTGGGATTTTTGTTTATATATAAGGGCGGGCTGGCCCCGTAAGGCCTCCCGTCTCTTTTAAAAATCACGGCGATGTACACACGCATCATGAAACGGTTCGACATACCTATTACGGCTTTGGGAGCCACCTATTCCCAGACCTTCGAGCTGGAAAAGACCATCACGAAAATCAACGGCCTGTTGTTTACTTCCGACCGGGAAGACCTCATGTATTACCGGGGGACCCAGCGGGTAGAGATCAACAAAGAGGAGATTTTCCCCCCGGAATATGAAAGCAAGCTCCTGATGTCGGGTCTCAATGTGTCCCCCAACGACCGGTACTATAGCCTTGGAGGCATTCCGCCAGGAAATGGGAAAGTCAAGATCGACTACACCGACACAGATACCACCATTGCCACATTTATCGCTTACCGGGTTACGCTTTATCTGGATTGTGAAACGTCCGAGGCATGAACCAACAGCAGGTCATTACCAATACCATAACCGTAGGGACAGTCGGGCAGATAGAATATTTTCAAATGCTACTGCCCTATGACGTGGAACGGATCATCGGTTTCGAGGTGGTTGTCAGTATGTGGAGCGCGCCCCCGGCTATAAAGGCCTTTTTTATTATACGCCCACCCCATGCAGTAGACTCACGGTTCATTGTGATGCCCAATGTACATTTTGGGCGGCTGATGTTACAAATACCGGGATGCCCTGGAATAATCTATCAAGGGGATGTGGTCGAGGACGGAAATATCCACATGGGCGAGAATCTTGCGAATACGCATTGGCAACCAGCGGTATGGTCCCACAACACGAGGCGGACGGAGATATCATTAAATGTTGCCAACCCTGATTTTATAGAGGGAATTTTTCGGAACGATTGGACCGGTTCCAGTGCCTATGTTCTTACCATTCATTTGTGGATTGAAAAAAAAATGTGATGACTCCGGCCCTGGCACTAGAGTACATTTCAAGACGAATGAGCGAACTATGCTCGGAGGACTACCATCTTCGCTTTCGTCATCTTCGGTTGAAGCCGGGTGAGCAGCGGACCATCCTTGCGCATACGACGCTCTTTTTCCTGACGGACCCGCCTACGGACGCCCGTGTGGAAAGCGATATTGGGCTTTTCGACGAAAGCGAACTAGGCGCCAGTGAACTGCAGTACGAGCATAAGGGGACCATCCTGGTGACCAATTATTCGATCTTTTCCAACCACGTCCGTTTTATTCAAGTGATACCCAAACGTTGAACCCATGTCGTTTACGCATCAAAAGTTCGATCAATCCAAAGTAGATAAGTTAAAGCACTACCTGGAAGATATGGCCGGCAAGGGACAACCCCGCCAGTATGAAATCTTCGTAGACAACCTGAAGGTCGTTCCCCGGACGGAAGACCTTAGCAATTTTGAAAACTACGAGGGGTATATGGACGAGGACACGGAAAAGATTCGCATTCTCATTTACAACTCCAGCCTGTCACCCCGCAACGATCAATTCTGTTTTTCCGTGTCGGGTGCATCACCGGGCAAACCTACCGAGGCGCTGGGTGAGATCGATACGATGATCCAGGAGAAGCTGACCGCCCGGGACAGGGAACATGAAATGGCCAGCCTACGCAAGGAGTTGGAACAGGCCCGGTCTCAGATCACGGACGCAGAGGCGGAGGCCGAGGAACTGCGTCAGGAGATGGAGGCCGTCCGGGCGGGTCGCCAGGAGCGCCAAATGGGGCTGTTCGACATGGCGGCAGGGGTATTGCAGGGGCTTTTACGCAATAATCCTGGATGGCTGCAAAGGGTTCCGGGGGGTGAAGCCCTGGCGGGTCTCCTCACAAGTGATTCCACACCTAAGATGCTTCCAGAAACCACCCCGCCCTCGAACGTCACTTTTGAGCGCAAGGCGGAGACTCCCGACCTGGCGCCGGAGCAGCTCCGCTACCTGGACACCTTGCGCCAGATCGAGGCAGCCTTTCCGCAGCCGGAACTAGAGACGGTCATGCGTATCATCGCCCGATTTGCGGAAGACCCCAACAGCCTTGACACCGTATCCAAAATATTAAAAATCAATAATGTATGAAGAAGTTCAGTTATGACTTTTCGATTGAGGCCATCGATGAGAATGAAGCCGAAACCAAAGTAAAGGCCCTTGGCACCCTTGCGTCAGGTCTTACCACTCAAGAGTTGAGTAAGCTTGCGCACATTGTAAAGCACGACCCTGTCAAGACCGCGCTGGCCAAGCGGTACCTGAAAGTATAGGAGACCTCCCGCCCGTTTTTACCGTACCCCTTAATGCTCCTCGTATGCCCGACACTTCCGCCCATCACCCAGAGAATTTCACTTTTAAGGAAAAGCTACAGTATACTCTGCTTGGTCTGGTCGTGATCGGCGGAAGTTTTTACCTGGGCCGTAGCCTGATTCGAAAGGCTGTGTCTACCACCGAGGAAAGGAACACCTTCATCGAGGGCAACCCCGCCGCCTATGCCCAGCAAATCCGGATGGCGTTTGAAAATAACGGCTGGTGGGGCGTGGATACGCAGTCCCTTCGGCAGATTTTAGTAGCTATTCCCAGTGTGGCAACCTTTAAGAAAGTGATGACGTCTTACCAACGACTCTTTAACCGAAGTCTGATGATGGATATGAAGCAGGACCTAAAGACCACTGAGTACAATGAAATGCTGGCAATTCTTTCTTCAAAACCCGCCAGGGGGACCACCGTACAGCCCGTTCAGTTGACCGCCCAGCAATATCAGTCCTGGGCGCAAAGACTAAAGGCGGCCTTCGACAGGCCCTACGGGCCCTTCACATACGCCGACGAAAGCGCCATCCAGGCCGTTGTCATGGAAATACCTTCCCAGGGTGCCTACAAACAGCTTGGACTTGTCTATAAGGCGATGTATGGCAATGAACTAGACGGTGACCTCCGCTACGCGTTGTCATTTTGGGAATACCCCTCTATCCAAAAGATGATTACAGATAAACCAAGCTGATATGGCAACCGAAAAACAGCGCAAGAAAAGGGTCGTGCTCACGGCCATCGCCGTGGGCGGTGCCGGGGTATTGGGCTACTTTGGCTATCAATTCTGGAAGAAAAGGACGTTGCAACGTGCTGCCAGTGCAAGCGCATCGAGTGAGGACGAGAACTATTTCACCCCGATGACCATTCCCAGGAATGACCCGATAGCGATAAGTCCGTCACCCTCGGATAGTATTACCCCGATTAAGAAGAAGACAAGCGCCATTTCATGGCCAACGGACACCACACCTAGCGATTTTCCGTTGCACCAGGGTAGCCGGGGGGAAAAAGTCCGGCTTTTACAAAAGGCCCTCCAGGGAAAACTTGGCAAGAGCGCCCCGGCCAAGTTTAAAGCAGACGGCATCTTTGGACCTATAACGGCATCTGCACTACGCAAGGCCGGCCTCCCCACCACCGTAGACGAGAGCACGTATAACGTGGTTACCGCCCAGGTCCAATCGGATTCTTCTTCCCTGGGCACGGATCTATACAATGCCACGGAAGCCGGAGATTACCCCAAGGTGCTCTCCTTACTCAAGAAGATGAGCAGTACTAGTGACTACAGCGCTGCCAACGAGACCTTTAAGAGCAATCGGCTGGGGAACGTCCATCAAACAATCGTAAACGGCCTGCTCCATACTTTTACCAGTGACGACCAGCAACAGGCGATCAAATTCCAGTTCCTGCGCATCGGTTTGCAGTACGACGGCAATAAGTGGAGTCTCTCGGGACTTGGGGGTCTCCCCATTATTACCATTGAGCCTGCGACGATATGGGTGACCGCCCGCCGAAGGGTCAGCGTCCCGCCCCGCGTGGTCCTCGGGAACGAGGTCGGCAAACGCCTGGACTACACTTTGTTTGAGAACCAGGGGCGGTATTACCTGGTACCCACCCGCTGCGTGCGCTACGTGTGGTAGCCCCTCGCAACTACTATCTACTAACCATCAATTATAAACGCACTCTATGCAACTTTCCGACATCCGGGAGGCCCTTGTTGAAAAGGGCTACCGGGAATTCTTACGCCCTTTTGAGCTGAATATCGTTGGGGTTCGGGCAGACAGCACGATCCCGAACCGTTTTGACGATTGGATAAACGTCTACTACAGAAATCAGGACGGCACCTGGGCGTTGCACACCTATCCCGCGACCACTGACCCAGGGACGTATTGGCTGGAAAACCCGCTGAACCCCCAGGGGACCGCAATCCTAAAGGAAGGGCAGTACCTGGGGTCCCATGAAATCGGACTGCACCGTGGGAAGTATATGGCCCTTGTACAACAGCGTCCGGTAACCGTGATCCGGGACTATGACCGCAAGGCGGTGCTTGACTTCATGAACGGCAAGGAAGACCGGGGACTGTTTGGCATCAACATCCACCACGCCCTGGCGGAGGGGACCACGAAGTACGTGGACAAATTTTCCGCCGGGTGTCAGGTATTTGCCAATGCCGAGGACTTCAACCTGTTTATGCAGTTGTGTTACCGGCATCGTGACCTCTACACCAATGATTTTACCTATACGCTCATTGATCAAAGGGCGCTGGCCAGGGCGACAAAAAAAAATTAGCGTTTGCCTTGGCAGGTATCGCTTGCGGAACAGCGGCGGCCCTTGTTACCTATAATTTTTTAAATGAATAATTATGAAACAACTTAAAAACCTCGTCGGTCAACTTTTCCAGGATAAAAACGGCAGCTATTCTATGCGGGAAGTCCTTGTCGTATTGTTTATCGGCATCATTGTCGCCAGTTGGATTGCCCGGCAGTTCTTCCGCCTGGAAGTACCGGAGTTTATGTTTTACTCTTTTGTCAGCTTGGTGGGAGCCGGGGTATTTGGGTATTCCCTGGAAAAAAGGGCGCCCATCGGCGATGTGCCCGAAGCAGATCACGTAGATACCCCTCATTCTTAACCACCTAATCACGTACCCATGTTTACATTGCTCAATAAATACCCCAAAATCACGCTTTTGTGCGCCGGGCTTTTGATCGGGTTTTATATGTGTGTTCTTTTTAACGGCTGCGGACCGAGACCGGTTATCGCCAAGTCCGGCGATATACAAAAGGTGGCGGAGGAGAAAAAGCAACAGGCGATCACCGAAGCAAGCTACCAGGAGCGTATTGATTCGCTGGGCACGGTCAGCAAACACCTGAAAGATGACCTCCAGGCGACACAAACAGCCTTGAACCGGGCAAAGGCGAAAAACGCCGTGCTCCAGACCCAGATTTACGCCCTTCTGGATAAACCGGTTGGTGGCATGCCCTCCGACACCGCCACCCGTCTTGCCGATTGCGATTCTTTAAACGCCAGGGTGCGGGATCTTGTTGTCGGTGACAGCACCAAAGACAGCCTCTACGATCAAGTCACCGCCGACCTTCAGGAACAGGTCCTCGTAAAGGATTCCACGCTCCAAGTGCAGCGGGCGGAATACCAATCGCTCAAGGTAGCGTTTGACCAGTCGCTTGCAAACGACAAGGCCCTCCAGGACCAGACCAGGGCACTCACAAAGATGCTCCAACGACAGAAATTCAAAGCCACGGCCAAAACCGTGGGTTTGATGATCGCCGCCGCCCTGGTCGCCCATTTATTTACACGCTAACCGATAAGGCCATGGCTTATCAGATAACGGACGATGGGGCCAGTATTCATTTTGTAGGAGACGCCGGTGAACTCCTGGTGATGAAACATAACATCCAACAGGTTAGTGTTGTCTCAGGTGATACAATTGAAATAAGGGTCTCCGGATTTTTAAGGAGCATTTTTTTCCACTATGGGGATGTGACCGCTCCAGTAGCCGGTTCCGCCGTGTTGCTCAGGGATGCGATCAATACTATGGTAGGGACTGCGCCCCCAACCCAAATGGGCCTATAATCAGAAAGGATATGGTGGAAAGGGCAGCACACTTTTCGGCGGAAGTCGAGCAGGCACTTGTGGAGCAGAAAGTCTACAACAAATTGTCGCTCGAAAAACTGGCGGCATCATTCGGTATCGCAGACAAGACCCAGGTAAAGGAGTTGGCCGAACTGGCCATCGTCCGGCGCGCCAGGGTGCTTGCCCACGAGCCGGGAACGGTGCGGGAGCGGTTTGACCGGATCGTGAACCTTTACCAGTTGCAAGTCAACCTTTCCCATAGAACGAGCCAGAGCATCCTATTGCAACAATACTCGACCCCTGCCCCCATAGGATATTTGGCCGGGGTGTTTTGTGGCGTTGACAGGCCTGCATATAGATCGCTATATTTTGAACCGTCTGCTGGCAATGGGTTGCTTACCATAGCTGGCCGCCCGGCTGACTTCATCGTGAACGAAATTGACCCCTTCCGCAATCAAAACCTCCGGACCCAGGGTTTTCGGGAGGTATGGCAAAGGGACGCCACCCAACCCTTCCACGGGAAAGAAGGTGTTTTCAAGGCGGTGATCACCAATCCCCCCTTTGGGAAACTGGATAAGCCGGTCTACTACGAGACGTTCCCCATCCGCACCTTGGAGCAACTGATGGCCCTCCGGGGGCTGGACACGATGGCAGCGGGCGGCAGGGCTGCTATTATCATTGGGGGGCATACGCGCTGGGATGACAAAGGCCGTGTCCAGGCCGGGCGGAACCGAATCTTCTTTAACTATCTGTACAGCCGTTACCATGTGGCTGATGTAATTAATATCGACGGGCACCGGCTGTATTCCCGCCAAGGGACCGCTTTCGACGTCCGGTTGATATTGATAGATGGAAGAAAGCAGTTGCCCCGGGGTAATGCACCAGTGAGGGACAAGCGCCGGGACGTGATTGTCCGCAGCTATGACGAACTTTTTGAGAGAATTTCACCTTATGTTGATATGAAACGAAAAGTAAAGGATCGTCGCACCCTGGAGGCAGAAGCCCTGGCCTTAGAACTGGAGCTAATGGCTCTTTCGCAAGAACTGGGAGCGCCGTACGAACCCGCGTCCAATGCTTGCGTTGTCCTGCATACCCAAGTCCCCGATTCTATGTCCTTTGAAACCCAAACGGCAGTGGCGCAGATCAAGCGGGAGGTGGGTGGAGACATGGACAACTTTGTCCGCCACCGGCTGAAGTATCCCAGCAAGGCCACCTTATGCCGGGCCTTGTCTGCCGAACAGATCGATGCCGTCGCCATGGCCATCTATAACATCGAGGCAAGGAACCAGGGGATGATTATCGGCGACCAAACCGGTATCGGAAAAGGTCGCGTCGCAGCAGCTATGATCCGCTATGGTGTGTGGCAGGGAGTGAAGCCGGTTTTTCTGACTGAAAAGGCCAACCTCTTTTCCGATATATACCGGGACTTGGCGGCCATAGGATCGGGACACCTGAAGCCGTTTATCGTAAATGGACGGGAGCCGAAGACGGACATAAAGGACGAGGACGGTAATGTCGTTTATCAAGCGCCGCCCTTGCCGGAGCAACAGGCGGTAATCGCCGCCGGTGACATTCCGCCTGGATACGACTTTGTCGTAGGGACCTATTCTCAATTCAATTCCAAAGATAAAAAACCGCTAAAGCCGGGTTTCCTGGCCTCTATAGCCGGAGGGAATATCTTCATCATGGATGAGGCACATAACGCCAGCGGTTCTTCCAATACCGGGGAATTCCTGCAAGGGGTGGCCGCCCGGACGAAGGGCGTGGTGTTTCTCTCAGCCACGTTTGCCAAGCGCCCGGACAACATGCCCATATATGCCATGAAGACGTCTATTGCTGACTGTAATATGAGCAAGGACGAGTTGGTCGATGCGATCAAACGAGGCGGTGTGGCCATGCAGGAGGTCCTTGCCTCGCAACTGGTGGCCGAAGGGCAAATGATTCGTAGGGAACGGAGTTTCGAGGGAATAGAGGTCAATTATATCACCCTGGAAGAAAAGGCCCCAGAACACCGGGCCATCGCAGACAATATCACTGCCATATTGCGCGATATTATTGCCTTCCAGGGTGAATACGTCGATAGTGCGGTGAAGCAATTGGACAAGATCGCCGTGGCGGAGGGGAAGGAGGTCGGGTTACGGGAAGGGACCTCCCAGGCTGGCGTGGACAACCAGCCTTATTTTTCAAAAGTTTTCCAAGTAATCAACCAAATGTTGTTCAGCCTGAAGGCTACAGCCGTGGCGGAAAGGGCGATTCAACGGCTGCGGGAAGGGAAAAAGCCTGTGATCGCCTTTGCTTCTACGATGGGTAGTTTCATAGAGACGCTCGAAAACGACCAGGGACTTCCAGTTAGCGAGGGCGATACCATCGACGCGGATTTCAGTGAGGTATTGCGGCGTGGGCTGGAGGGGGTCATGCGCTATACGGAAAAAGACGTAGACGGGAACCCGATGTATAAAAAGTTTTCCATAAGCGACTTTTCACCCCAGGCACAGGCCGACTACAATCACATCCAGGAAAACATCCTGACTGTAGCAACTGGCATTACGATTTCCCCCATTGATGTTATTGTTAAGATGATCCGTGAGGCCGGGTACTCTGTGGCCGAGGTGACCGGCAGGAAATTCGAGTTACAATTAAACAAAAAAGGCTCCAAGGCGCTGGTGATGACCCGAAAACGCGTCAATACAAATGACGCCTTCCGGCAGTTTAACAACAACGAGGTCGATGTACTCATGATCAATCAGTCTGGTTCGACGGGAGCCTCGGCCCATGCCATCCCCACGGCGAAGGTCCCCGATGGACAGGTGAAGCAACGGGTCATGATCGTTTTACAAGCCGAGCTGGATATTTCAACAGAAGTCCAGAAAAGGGGGCGTATTAACCGGACCGGACAGATTTTGAAACCCATTTATGACTACCTGATTTCTGCGATTCCCGCAGAAAAGCGGCTGATGATGATGCTCCAGAAAAAGCTGAAGTCTCTGGACGCGAATACCACGTCCAACCAGAAACAGTCTTCCAAGGTTTTGGACGTGCCGGACTTCCTTAACAAATATGGTGACAAGGTGGTTGAGGAATATTTGGTGGAGAACCCTGAAGTCAATAAGCTCTTGGACGACCCATTGCATATAGGGAGGGCTGAGGCGGATAGCGGCAGCGGCGATCCCAGCTATGTGGAAGACGCCGCTATGAAGGTTTCCGGACGGGTTGCTGTTCTTTCCACCAGGATGCAGGAGGACTTCTATAACGAGGTTGTTGCACGATACGATGACTATGTGGACTACCTCCGTCAGGTTGGATCCTATGACCTGGAAGTGGAGACGATGAACCTGGAGACGGAGACGGTCAGTTCAAAAGTCATCGTTATGGGAAAAGGGGGAGATAGCGCCTTTGGCAATGACAGTATCCTGGAAACAGTCCGGGCCAACGTACTCAAAAAGCCGTTTACACGGCCGGAGTTGGAAAATCTACTTGCCGAATCCCTAAAGGGAAAGGATGCCCGTCAGGTACAAGACATTCTCCTGGAGGAGTATCATCAATCTGTAGAAAAACGCCTAGAGGATGAAAAAGACGAAGTGAACAACAAGTATGATACCCTGATCGAATCCATTTCCGACGAAAAGAATATCCAACGCATACGAGAACGCGAAGGTGAAGCGGCCTGGGTGGAGGCCACCCGTGAAAGAGAAAAGGAGCTAAATGAAGCTCGGGAGGCTAAAATGAAGAATCTGGAAAAAATCGCCGCTAACCGGCAGCAGTACCTTGAACGTATCTTTTCCTTTTACTGGACTAGTCGCCCCCTTCGTTACCCTGTCGAAACTTTCCAAAGTGGTAATGAACTGGTGCCCGCCGTCTTTTTGGGCTTTTTGATCGACGCGAAGAAAAAGAACCCTTACGCCCCTTCCGCCATCAAACTTTGCTTTGGGATAGCCAGTTCAGCCAAGTATCTGGCCATCCCCGCCTCCTTTTCGGAGCGTATCAATGCCATCATCGGTGTCAGCGCCGATCTTCCCAAGGTGGACCTTCCGGCATTCCTGGAGGAATGGGAGTCATACACCAAGGAGAACAATATGGACCGGAAAATACGGCATGTCATCACTGGAAACCTTTTACAGGCCTTTGGGAAAGGGCGGGGAAAACTCGTCAGCTATTCGACAATCGACGGACAGGTTAAGAAAGGCATCCTTTTGCCTGAAAACTGGCAGGCGGACGAAAAGGAGGTAGACCAGGTCATTGTCCCCATTGTGAAGGCCCTTCCCATTATCAATTCGCTGGTCGAGGGCAAGGGTATAGTCACTAACAATGAGGTTTCCCTAATTCGGTCCAGGGGTGATTTTAAAATGATTGTACCAGCATCCAGGGCACGGGGTGGAGACGTCTATTTGGATAAAGATATTCTGAAGCTGGTGGAGGGAAACAATTTTGAAAAGGTGTCGGATCGTATGGTCGCTGTTTTACCGGAGCAGAACCTTAGCAAGGCGGTAGAAATACTCCAAGCGGTCCATGGTAGTTCTATCGCTCTTAGATCATCCGAAGCCGGAAAGCTGGGTACCGGTCATGTCCGGTATCATGACCGAAAACCCATAGAGCCGCCACCCCCGGAGGATTCGGATAAAAGCAAACGTCTTCACCTCTTGGAACTGAAAGCTAAGGCGTTAGCCTTGGAATTGGAATTGCTTTCACTGGCTGCATAATAAAGCCCCGACCCATGATTACGATTGACAACTATTTTAAAGAAATATCATCGGTTGACTTGTCCTCACTGAATGATACTTTAAGGAAAGGCCATGAGCTCCTTGTCGAATCCACCGAGAATGGTACAAACTTGGACAACTACTATGAAAGCGACGAAATCCGAAGGATCGTAGATCTTTACCTGTCCGAGCTCAACAAGTTTTTGGAAAGGAAAGCACCTCCAGCGCCGACGGGCAAAGGAAAGTCATCCTCCGGGCGGCAAAATTCACGTCGCCGTAAAGCTAGTGTTCGAGAACATACCGCCACCACTGAAGAAACCCGGGAGTCAATTTCGCCACGTATACCGGACATGGTTGAGCGTATCCCCGAGGAATTGCGTTTTATCAGGCGCTTTATAAATATGAATGGCAAGTCCAAAACCAAGGAAGAAATTCTCCGGTTTATCAACTCCCTTCAAAAATCTATCCTGGAAAAGCGTATCCGAAAGACCTCAGCCTTCGCGGAACAAATTCGCTTTATCCAGGATCAATTGATAGACGTGTACAATTCGATGAAGACTAAAATAAAGATCGAATTGAAGCCTGAGACCCTTGACTCCCTAAAGGTATTGTTGGGAGGACAGAAAATTATGCCCTCTATTAATTTTATCAAACGCTATATCAGCCTCAACGGAAAGATCGGCGTAAAAGAGCAAGCAAAAAAGCTCCTGGAACAGATCAATCGAGCTATAGAGAAAGGCAAAATTACGGACAGTGATTCTTATATTATCGAGATACATGACATTAAAAAGAACCTTCATGCTTTCGTAACCGGTAGGGAACAAAAGACCCTTGATATTGAAAAGGCCACTCTGAATGGGCTCAATGGCGCCCTGGGCTGTTCCTGTCAGTCGAAAAGAGCTGAAAAACCGGTATTGATGAACAGCATGGACTTTGCCGGGCTGGAATTCGAGACCATCGGGTTGTTGGGCAAATGGTATGACTTGATCGGGGACCCGTCTCCAGGTTTTACAGCAATGGTCTTCGGTAGGCCCAAAATGGGGAAGTCTTGGCTTTGTGTTGATTTCGCGGGGTACTTGGCCCGCAATCATGGGACGGTCCTTTTTGTGGCAAAAGAAGAAGGCCTGGACTTGACTTTACAGCAGAAACTGGAATCGGTCAAACATCCCCGACTTTTTGTTGCCTCAAAGCTCCCGGATGATTTGACGCAATTCGATTTTATTGTCCTGGACAGCGTGAATAAACTCGGGCTTACGCCGGAAGACCTGAACAGGTTGAGAGAGGACAATCCAGGCAAGTCATTCATTTTTATTTTCCAGACGACGAAAGCGGGGAATTTCCGGGGTGCAAATTCCTTTCAACATGATGTAGATGTCGTGATTGAGGTTCCCGAGCCCGGTAAGGCAGTTCAATTCGGGCGCTTTAACCAGGGCGGGGAAATGGAGATTTTTGACGACAGGCTTGCCGCCTGAATACCGTACTAGAATGGCAAAGATCAAACTTATAAACCCCGAGAGGGAGCCGCTCACCGTGGAGAAGTTGAGGCAGCTCACCGGGTGGCAGGATATTTCCGACGAGCAGGCAACGGCCATTATTCACTCCGTGGACCTTTTTGTCCGAATCCTTTACGATGTAGTGGCAAAAGAATATTCGCATTGCATTGATAATCAATATTTAATAAATTTGGAAGACAATTCCGAACCATTAAATAATGCCGCATGAAAACGGAAAATTTCAATGCTTTCCACAGCTTTACCCGGCGCTCTAAAAAAACGGTGCACTACGTCGAAACCGAATTCGTGGTAACCTATTCTCGCGTTTCGACAAAGGAGCAATACGACAAGAATTTGAGCCTTGACACTCAGCAAAAGGCCTTTGATGATGAGGCTCGTAGAAAAGGAAAAACTATTCTGGCAAACTTCGGGGGCACTTATGAAAGCGCCAAGACCGATGGCAGAAAGGAATTTGAACGCATGTTGACCTACATAAAAAAGAACCCTGGTAAAATAAGCCAGATTTGGGTGTACATGACCGACCGATTTAGCAGAACTGGCGGGGGAGCCATAAAACTGGCCGAAGAACTCAGGGAGAAATACGGGGTTACCATATATGCTATATGTCAACCCACAGATACCCGTGATGATACCGGGATTTTGAGCCAAAACATGCAGTTCCTTTTTAGCCAATACGATAATACCCTGAGAAGAAAACGCGCTGTTGCAGGGTTAAAGGCACAATATGAAAAGGGGATATGGTCAACCGTACCCCCCCAGGGCTATGACAGCGTGAAGATCAATACTGAAAAGAAGCTAGTCGTCAACAGGGAAGGAAAATTGATAAAGAAGGCGTTTTTATGGAAGGCTGACGGAATGAAAAACGAAGAAATTATAGAACGCCTTAATGCCCTGGGCCTTCCCATGTATAAACAACAATTGACAAAAATCTTTAAAAAGCCTTTTTATTGTGGGCTAATTGCACATGGCATGTTGGATGGTAGAATTGTCCGGGGTCAACATGAGCCATTAATTAGTGAAGAAATCTTTTTACGTGTAAACAATATTCACCAACAGTCGCCAAATTATGGCGTACCGCATCAAAAAGAAAATGAGCAATTGCCATTGAAGGTATTTGTAAAATGTGGTGACTGCGGCGAACCGTTTACAGGGTATATCGTAAGGGCAAAGGGCCTGTATTATTACAAGTGCAGGACAACCGGCTGTAAGTGTAATAAAAGCGCCAAGCGGTTACATGAACTGTTTGAGGAAACCCTGGAAAGGTTGGCCACAAAAGAAGACTTGGCGGCGACTATCCAGCATCGCCTCGAAAGTTTCTTTTACGAGGTGAGCAAAGACAGGTTGGAGCAACAACCGGCCTTAAAACGGCAGCTTTCGGATATAGATAGTAAGATAGATTCCCTACAGGAAGCCTTCTTTATCACTAAAGAAATGGACCGGGATACCTATGAAAAGTTTAAGGCCCGGTATCAACGTGAGAGGCAGAATATCGAGGAAAAACTGGCGGATTGCTCGCTGGTCATTTCGAACCTTTCCGAATGCATCGAAAAAGCCGTCATTCTGAGCAGAAAACTCAGGACTGTATGGGCTTCCAGCGATATAGGCCGGAAAGAAGACCTCCAAAAATTGGTGTTTCCCGAGGGAATCCATTATGACCGCGAAAATGACGCATTTCGAACCACGGAAATGAATATCATTTTTAAGCTAATCGCAGAACTGGCGGACGATCCAGAGGGAATAAAAAAGGGGACAAACTATCTTATTGATCTTTTGTCCCCTTCTGCGGAGAGAGAGGGATTCGAACCCCCGGAGGTGTAACCCTCAACGGTTTTCAAGACCGCCGCAATCGACCGCTCTGCCATCTCTCCGGGCGCAAAATTAGGGTTTGGGAATTAGGAACCAAAAAAGCTAACAAGGAAATGAGAAAAATTCCTGGAAGCCAGAGCCTTACGAACAGAAAAAAATAAATCTGCTAAAAAAATTGAGTATTTTGTCTTGAATTCCCTAGGTTTGTGTAAACGATTGCATAGTTGAATCCAAGAGCTACGATAGCGGATATAGCGAAGGCCCTGAATGTGACACCGGCTACGGTTTCGAGGGCGTTGAATGATCATCCGGGGATCAGCCAGGAGACGAAGAAGGCGGTGCGGAAGGTGGCTGAGAAGTTACAATACAAAAGAAACAAGATTGCATCTTCATTACGATCGGGGCGGAGCCACATGATCGGGGTGATCATTCCGAGCGCGGCGATCAACTTTTTTGGAGAGGTGGTGCATGGGATCGAAGCGATGGCGAATACGTATGGGTATACGGTCCTGTTGTATCAATCGAACGAACTGCCGGATTATGAGCGGAAGGGAATCGAGGCGTTTGTGAGTGCGGGGGTGGATGGAGTGTTGGCGTCCTTGGCGAAGGGGACGGTGGACTTTGGGCATTACCTGGATTTGAAAAGGCATAACGTACCGTTGGTGTTTTTTGACCGGGTGAATGATGAATTGGGGATACCGTCGGTGGTGGTGGATGACTTCAGGGGCGCGTATACGGCGACGGAACATTTGATCGGTCAGGGGTATCGCCGGATCGGGCACATCGCGGGGCAGCAACACCTGAAAATATTCAAGGACAGGTTGGCGGGATATAAGGCGGCGTTGGAGGCAAGTGGGCTTCCGGTTGAAGAAAAGCTGATTTACCAAGGTGATGTGTCGATAGAGTCGGGGAGAAGGGCGGTCCGGCACTTTTTGGAGCTGCCGGAACGGCCGGACGCGATCTTTGCGGTGGAGGATTATACGGCGCTGGGCGCAATGAAAGAATTGAAAGAAAGAAAGATCCAGATACCGGAGGAGATGGGGGTTGTGGGGTTCGCGAACGAGGTCTTCGGGGAGCACATTTCTCCGGGCTTGTCTTCGATCGACCAGCAGCCGGCGCAAATGGGGAAGGAGGCGTTTAAGCTGTTGCTGGAAATGATGGAGCCGCGTAAGGAGGCGGTGGTGGCGTTGGATCAGAAGCGGGTAACGCTGGCGCCTATCGCTTTTTTCCGGCAATCTTCGGCTCGAAATGGAGAGGGCGCATGAGGGCGCCTTTTTTACATATTCACAGTGTAAACGATTGCACGGGCCGCGCGGCCTGGATAAAAAAAGGCCGCGGGGCCTGGAATGAAATATGCAGATGAAACACATTTTCCTGTTGTTCGCCTTCGCAGCAGCCGTCATTTGCGCCGGCACGATCGCCCAGGCACAAACGACTCCGGCGCAGTCCGCGGCCACGGCGCAACCCGCGCACCAGGCTGTCCGCCGCCAGTCGCCCACCGTTGTCACGGTGGTATCCCGCCCCCCCACAACAACCACCAACGCTTTCTATACGAGCAACCGCGCCCCTCTGGCGCCTTCGAGCTTCATCAAACTCCCGGTAGGGAGCGTCTCCCCCAACGGCTGGCTAAAGCGCTACCTGGAACTACAAAGAGCTGGCCTGACAGGCCACCTGGCAGAGATCAGCGCATGGCTGGAAAAGAAAGACAACGCCTGGTACAGTGGCACGGGGCAGGGGGATCATGGCTGGGAGGAGGTACCGTACTGGCTGAACGGATATGGGGACCTGGCGTATCTGTTGAAGGACCCAAAGATGATCGCCACGGTAAAGGATTGGTTGGGAAAGGTATTTGAAAGCCAGCGTGCGGACGGCTATTTCGGACCGGCGCCGTCGAAGGACCGGCCGATGCCGGACCTGTGGCCGAACATGCGGATGTTGTGGTGTATACAGGCGTATTATGAGTATAGCGGGGACAAACGGGTCCTTGACTTTATGGCGCGATACTTTCGTTGGGAGGCGGGCGTCCCGGACAAGGACCTGTTGAAAACGTATTGGGAGAACAGCCGGGGCGGGGATAACCTGTACAGTATCTATTGGCTGTATAATATCACGGGGGAAAGCTGGTTGTTGGACGTGGCGGAAAAGATCCACCGGAATACGGCGAACTGGACGCAGGACGGGAAGTTGCCGAACTGGCACAACGTGAATGTGGCGCAGTCGTTCCGGGAGCCGGCGACGTATTTCCTGCAGAATCATGATTCGGCGTTGATGAACGCGACCTATAAGGACTTTTACCTGATCCGGGCGTTGTACGGACAGGTGCCGGGAGGAATGTTCGGGGCGGATGAAAATGCGCGCCCGGGATATACGGACCCGCGGCAGGCGGTGGAGACGTGCGGGATGGTGGAGCAGATGGCCTCGGATGAATTGCTGATGGGTTTTACGGGGGACCCGATGTGGGGGGACAATTGCGAAGACGTAGCTTTTAATACGTACCCGGCGGCGGTGATGCCGGATTTCCGGGGGCTGCGGTACCTGACGGCCCCGAATATGGTGGTGAGCGACTCGATGAACCATGCGCCGGGGTTGCAAAACGATGGACCTTTCCTGATGATGAACCCGTTTAGCAGCCGGTGTTGCCAGCACAACCATACCTACGGGTGGCCGTTTTACGCGGAGCATTTGTGGATGGCGACACCGGACAACGGGGTGGCGGCCTTGCTGTACAGCGCCGCAAGGATAAAAGCAAAAGTGGGTAAGGGGGAGATGGCGACGTTTGAGGTAAAGACGCACTATCCGTTTTCCGAAAACATACGCATTACGGTAACGGCGCACCAGCGGTTTCCGTTGTATCTGCGGGTGCCGGGGTGGTGCGAAGGCGCGACCGTAAGCATCAACGGACAGCGCCAAAACGCCACCACAAGCCCGGATACCTACCTCCGCATTGACCGCACCTGGCACCCGGGCGACGTTGTCGACCTGACGTTGCCGATGCAGGTGACGACGCATACCTGGGACAAGAACGCGAACAGCGTGAGCGTAAACTACGGCCCGCTGACCTTTTCGCTAAAGATCAAGGAAGACTATAAGAAAGTAGACAGCAAAGCCTCGGCGATCGGGGACTCGAAGTGGCAGGCCTCGGCGGACGCAAGCCAGTGGCCGGCGTATGAGATCCTGCCGGGGAGCGCGTGGAACTATGCACTATCGGATGTCCAGCCTGGCGATTTCCGGGTGGTGAAGCGGCCGTGGCCGGAAGATAATTTTCCCTTTACCCCAAGCGCCGTACCTATCGAGCTGACGGCGAAGGTGCAGCAAATCGCTACATGGACGATCGATAAATATGGTTTGTGCGGGGTATTGCCGCAAAGTCCCGTGCAAACGGCGGCCCCGGTGGAGGAGCTGACGTTGATCCCGATGGGCGCGGCGCGGCTAAGGATCAGCGCGTTCCCGGTGGCAGCCGGCACCACGGCAACGTCCTGGCGGCGTTGGTCATCGGCAAAAGCAAATGCCTGGTACGCCCACTGGCCCTGGCTCCGCGGCAGCAACTTCACCCCCAGCACCGCCATCAACCAACTGGAAATGTGGCAGGCGGAAACCTTCGATACAACAACGATCGACCGCGAGCTGGGATACGCGGAAGGCATCGGGTTTAACGCAATGCGTGTGTTCCTGCATCACCTCGCCTGGCAGGAAGATCCGGAGGGGTTCAAACAACGCGTAAGCCAATACTTAGCTATTGCGGACCGGCACCACATCGGGACGATCTTCGTCTTCTTCGACGACTGCTGGAACCCTGTGCCGCACACGGGAAAGCAGCCAGCCCCCAGGCCGGGCATCCACAACTCGGGCTGGGTACAGGACCCGGGCTTTGCGGTCCACCAGGATAGCGCAGGGCTTTATCCAATTCTTGAACGTTATGTAAAAGACATACTAACCACTTTCAAAACCGATACACGCATTGTGCTGTGGGACCTCTACAATGAGCCAGGGGGCAGCAATTATGGAGACAGCAGCCTGGCATTGCTGCAACACGTGTTTACCTGGGGCCGGGAAATAAACCCGGACCAGCCGCTGTCCGCGGGCGTGTGGGACAATCACCAGAAGCCCCTGTGTGAGTACCAGCTCGACGCGAGTGACGTAATCACCTACCACAACTACGGCAGCCCTGAAGACCAGCAGCACGAGATAGACAGCCTGAAAAAATACGGGAGGCCGGTCATCTGCACAGAATACATGGCCCGCACACGGGGCAGCCTTTTCACCAACATCATGCCGGTCCTGAAAAAGAACAACGTGGCGGCGATCAACTGGGGCCTGGTATCGGGGAAAACCAATACCATCTACGCCTGGGGCACACCGATGCCGGACGGCTCGGAGCCGAAGATTTGGTTCCACGACGTGTTCCGCAAGGACGGGACGCCTTTTAGCACGGAAGAAGTTACACTCATAAAATCACTCACGGGAAAATGACGCACATCGCAAAGACGATCCTGAGCCGCTCCCCGGGCAGGATTAATTTAATCGGGGAACACACGGATTACAACAATGGTTTTGTGCTGCCGGCGGCGATCGACAAGGCCGCGTACATCCGGTTCACGACACGGGAAGACAACAAGATCTTGCTGACTTCGAGGGATTACCAAACGACGCACGAGACGACGCTGGAGGCGGTGGCCCCGAGTGATAAAGGCTGGCCGAACTACCTTTTGGGCGTCGTAGACCAGCTCTTAAAGAAAGGAATACCGTTGACCGGCTTTGAAGCGGAGGTTTGGGGAGACGTACCGGCGGGTGCGGGGCTGTCGAGTTCCGCAGCGGTGGAATGCGCGATGCTGATCGCGCTGGACGCGGCTTACGGACTGGGCATGACACGCATGGAGATGGCGCAGACGGCGCAGGCGGCGGAACATGCTTTTGCCGGGGTAAAAGTAGGGATCATGGATCCCTTTGCGAGCCTCTTCGGGAAGGAGGGGCATGTGATCCGGCTGGACTGCCGGTCGCTCGAATACGAATATGTACCGTTTCACGCGGAGGGGTATCGCCTGGTGCTTTGCGACTCGGGGGTGCACCATTCGCTGGCAAGCTCGGAATACAACGTGCGCCGGCACCAGTGCGAAACGGGGGTGGCGGCGATCCAGCAGATACACCCAGAGGTGAAAAGCCTGAGGGACGTCCTGCCTTCGATGCTGAAAGAAATAAAAGATCCGATCATCTATAACCGCTGTAAGTACGTGGTGGAGGAAAACCTCCGGTTGGTGGCGGCCTGCGAGGACCTGGAGAAGAACGACCTGGTGGCGTTTGGGCAGAAGCTGTACAAGACACACGACGGGTTGAGCCGGTTGTACGAAGTGAGCTGTCCCGAGTTGGATTTCCTGGTGGAAAAGGCAAAGCCGCAGGAAATGGTGCTGGGGGCGCGGATGATGGGGGGCGGTTTTGGCGGGTGTACGCTGAACCTGGTCAAGGCGGACGGGGTCGATGTCTTCCGGGAACGCATGACCGAAGCCTATCAGAAAGAACTCGGTAAAACCTTAAAAGTATACGTGGCCAATATCGGCAATGGAGGGAATGTACTATGATTAACTTTATAGAGGACCCGCACAAGCGGTTTAACCCGTTGACGGGGGAGTGGGTTTTGGTGTCGCCGCACCGGATGAAACGGCCCTGGCAGGGGAAGGTGGAGGCGCCGGCGGGACCGGCCCGACCGGCGTATGATCCGACGTGTTACCTGTGTCCGGGGAACAAAAGGGCGGATGGGGAGGTGAACCCGGCGTATACTTCTTGCTATGCCTTTACCAATGACTTCGCGGCCCTCTTACCGGACACGCCGGAGGGATCCTACAATGAAGCGGACCTTTTGGTGGCCAAAAGCCAGAAGGGTACGTCCCGGGTCATCTGTTTTTCCCCCCGCCATGACTTAACTTTACCCGAAATGGAGGTAGAGGAGATCCGCAGCGTCGTGACGCTTTGGATCGAGGAGTTTTCGAACCTGAACGCGCGTAAGGATATCCGTTATATCCAGATCTTTGAAAACAAGGGCGAGATCATGGGGTGCAGCAACCCGCATCCGCACGGGCAGATCTGGGCATTGAACGACCTGCCGGTGGAAATCGAGAAGGAGACGGCCCGCCAGGAGGCGTATTGGGCAAAAAAAGGGCGGAGCCTTTTGTCGGATTACCTGGACCTGGAGCTGAAGGAGCACAAGCGCATCGTGTGCGCCAACGATCATTTTGTCGCCCTGGTGCCCTTTTGGGCGGTATGGCCTTATGAGACGATGGTGATTTCCCGGCGGCACGTCCGGACGCTCCTGGAGTTTAACGGGGCGGAGCAGGAAGCGCTGGCGGACATCCTGAAACGGCTGACGACGCGGTACGACAACTTGTTTCAGACTTCTTTTCCTTACTCTGCCGGGATGCACCAGGCGCCGGTCAACGACGGCCCTCATGAAGGCTGGCACTGGCACATGCACTTCTACCCACCGTTGCTGCGGTCGGCCACGGTGAAGAAATTCATGGTGGGTTATGAAATGCTGGCGGGGCCGCAACGGGACGTCACGCCGGAATGGGCGGCGGAACGCCTCCAGGCCTTATCCGAAGTACATTATAAACAACTAACGAATACGCTATGATGAAAAAGTTCACCCTTATCCTGCTGGCGGCAGGCGCCTTGTATTCCTGCGGCGGGCCTTCCGGCTCCGGACAGCCGGGGGCGGCCGACACTGCAAAGGCTGCTACCGGCCCGCGCCCTGAAACCTTTGCCGACACGATCGACGGCAAGGCCGCCCACCTGTACGAACTCCAGAACGGGCCGATCCGCGCGCTCATCACGAGCTACGGTGGCCGCGTGGTGTCCCTTTTCGTACCGGACAAGAACGGCAACGCCACGGACGTGGTCGAAGGCTTTGACAGCCTGGCCGGGTACCGGAGGGCAAAGGGCGCATTCTATGGAGCGCTCATCGGCCGCTACGGGAACCGCATCGGCCATGGTACGTTTAAGCTGGACGGCAAGACCTTTTCCATCCCGCTGAACAACGGTGCCAACGCCTTACACGGGGGGACCCGCGGTTATGACGACTATGTATGGGATGGGGAAAAAAAGAGTGACTCTACACTGACGCTTCATTTTTCCTCCAAAGACGGGGACATGGGCTTCCCGGGCAACCTGCAGGTAACGGTGACGTATACCCTGACCGCGCAGACCGGTCTGAAGATCGAGTATACGGCAACCACCGACGCCAAAACGGTGGTGAACCTGACCAACCACGCCTACTACAACCTCAACGGGGCGGGTAGCGGGACTATCCTCAACCACAAACTCCAGGTCTTCGGTACCGGCTATACGCCGGTGGACACCGGTTTGATCCCCACGGGGAAAATAGAACCGGTGGCGGGTACGCCCTTTGACTTTACAAAACCCACGGTCATCGGCGACCGCATCAATGGGGACAACGTCCAGTTGAAGAATGGGAAGGGCTACGACCACAACTTCGTGATCGGGAACGGCAAGCCCAGCGATACGTTACGGCATGCCGCCACGGTCTGGGCGGACCAGAGCGGGATCGTCATGAACATCTACTCCATGGAACCGGGGCTTCAGTTCTATACCGGGAACTTTATGGATGGGTCACATGCCATGAAGTACGGGCGAACCGACGCCCACCGCACGGGCTTTTGTGTGGAGACCCAGCACTTCCCCGATTCCCCGAACGAGCCTTCCTGGCCATCGACCGAGCTCGACCCGGGCAAGACGTATCATACGATTACCCTTTACACGTTTTCGACGACGAAATAAATACAAATGAAAAAACTTTGTTGGATAGCGCTGTTCGCAGCCACGGTCTCCTCGGTACGCGCACAAAACATGCGGAGCCGGGACAACTTTGACGAGGGCTGGAAGTTCCACCTGGGCAGCAATGTGGACTACACCAAAGACTTCGGCTATGGCCAGGATCTTATTTACGCCAAGACCGGAGACGCGGGGCATACCCCGGCCTCGCCCCATTTTAAGGACGCGGACTGGGAAAGCGTACGGCTGCCCCACGACTGGGCGATCACGCTGCCCTTTGTCTATAAAAAGGACGGAGACCTCGAAGGGCATGGCTTCCGCCAGACCGGCCCTCTTTTCCCCGAAAGCAACGTAGGCTGGTACCGGAAGACCTTTACGGTACACCGGTCCGATTCCGGGGGGCGTTTTGTCGTCACCTTTGACGGGATCTTCCGCGACAGCCGGATCTGGATCAACGGGTATTACCTGGGGAGCAACCTGAGCGGGTACAGCGGCATTTCCTTTGACATCACCGACTTCCTGTGGTTCGACAAACCCAACGTGATCACCGTCCGCGCGGACGCCAGCCAGTACGAAGGCTGGTTCTACGAGGGTGCCGGGATTTACCGGCACGTTTGGCTGGAACGCTTTAATAACCTCCACCTGGCCCACGAGGGTGGGGTGTTTGTGCATACGGACGATAACAAGGTAACCGTAGAGGCCACCCTCGACAATAAGGGCCTTGCCCCGGCCGGTGCACAAGTGTCGGCCTACATCACCGACCGCTCCGGTGCGGTGGTGGCGCAAACGGACGCGGCCCCGGTACAGGTGGCTGTGGACGGGTCGCAGACCGTAAAACTTTCGGCGACGTTGGCGACGCCCCACCTGTGGAACCTGGACGACCCCTACCTGTACCGGGCCGTCGTCCTTGTCAAGGACGGCGACCGCGTAATCGACAGCAGCCTGACCCGGTTTGGGGTCCGTACCATCACGGTGGACGCCGACAAGGGGCTTTTCCTGAACGGGAAGCCCATCAAGATCCAGGGTGTTTGTTGTCACCAGGACCACGCCGGGGTAGGGGCCGCCATGCCGGACTTCCTCCAGTATTACCGCATCGCCGTGCTAAAGGAAATGGGTACCAACGCCTACCGGACAAGCCACAACCCGCCGACGCCGGAGCTCCTGGACGCCTGTGACAGCCTGGGGATGCTGGTTCTTGACGAAACCCGCCTGCTCGACAGCGGTCCGGAATACGAAGCCCAGTTCAAACACCTGCTCCTCCGTGACCGCAGCCGCCCTTGCGTCTTTATGTGGTCGATCGGGAACGAAGAATGGGTTGCCCAAACCAACAGCATCGGCAAACGCATCGCCCAGAACCAGGTATTGCTGGCGCACGAGCTCGACCCGACGAGGCTGTGCACCGAAGCCGTCAACGACGGGAACGTATTCCATGGCGTCAACGAGGTCCTGCCCGTACGCGGGTTTAACTACAACCTCCACGGCGTAGACCCCTATCGCAAGGAGCACCCCACCCAGCCCATCATGGGTACGGAGGTGGCCAGCACCGTGTCGACCCGGGGGATCTATATCCGGGACACGCCCAACGCGTATGTCCCCGACTACGACAGTTGTTACCCGCCCTGGGCCTCCACCGCGGAAACCTGGTGGACCCTGGCCGCCGACCGTCCCTGGTTTATGGGCGGTTTTGCCTGGACCGGTTTTGACTACCGGGGCGAGCCGACGCCTTATGGCTGGCCCAACATCAATTCGCACTTCGGTATTATGGATATGTGCGGTTTCCCCAAGAACGTCTATTATTATTATAAGTCCTGGTGGACCGACGGGAACTTTATCCACCTCTCTCCCCACTGGAACTGGAAGGGTTCGGAAGGAAAGGTGATCAAAGTCTGGGTGAACACCAGTTGCAAGGACGTAGAGCTATACCTGAACGGGAAGAGTTTGGGGAAAAAGGAGATGCCGCGCAACGGACACCTGTATTGGTTCGTTAAGTATAAACCGGGTACGCTCAAGGCCGTTGGTCATTCATTTGGTGAGCCGTCCCGTCGCATCGAGGAAGTCGTGTCCACCACGGGGGATCCCCTCAAGGTGGTCCTGACGCCCTACCGGAAGGTCATCATGAACGACGGCCGCGACGGCACCATCCTCAACGTCACCGTACTCGACGCCAAGGGACTCGAAGTCCCCGACGCGATGAACCTGATCCACTTCAGCCTGAGCGGGAACGCCCGCTTTATCGGCGTGGGCAACGGCGACCCGAGCAGCCACGAGCCGGACCTTTGCCCCGACGGGCAATGGCAGCGGCGCCTGTTCAATGGGAAGTGCCAGGTCATCCTTCAGTCGGATGGGAAGGGCACGGGGCCCATTCAGGTGCAGGCTAATGGCGACGGGTTGCAGGGCGCTTCTGTCGAGCTGCAGGCCGTGGGGTCATAGCGGCGCGCAAACGTTCGCACATAAAATGGAGACGCCGCAGGTGGATTTATTACGCCGCGGCGTCTCCATTTTCCCTATATTGAGCCATACTTAATCGATTTTGTAATATGTCTAGCGATTCATTGCAGCTTAAAAAATCCCCCACCGTGTACGACGTGATCGTTGTAGGATCCGGGGCCGGAGGGGGAATGGCGGGATACGTGCTGGCCAATGCCGGCGTAAAGGTGTTGATGTTGGAAGCCGGTCCCTTTTTTGACCCGGCCAAGGACTCCCACCAGCTGGAAATGCCCTGGAAATCGCCACGTCGCGGTGCGGGTACGGTCCGTGCGTTCGGGGACTTCGACGCCGCGTATGGCGGATGGAAGATCGACGGCGAACCCTACACGCAAAAGGGGGATACCAAGTTCGAATGGTTCCGGGCCCGGATGCTGGGCGGCCGGACCAACCACTGGGGACGCATCTCCCTGCGCTTTGGGCCCGACGACTTCAAACCCCGCCGGCACGACGGCGTGAGCGCGGACTGGCCGGTCACGTATGAAGAAATCAAGCCTTATTACGACAAGATCGATCGCCTTCTGGGCATCTATGGATCGAAGGAAAATATAGAAAGCGAACCCGACGGGATCTTTATGGCTCCGCCGAAACCCCGGTTAAACGAACTCTTTATCAAACAGGCCGGGGACAAGATCGGGGTGAAGGTGTTGCCGGGCCGGGGCTCGGTGCTGACCGAACCGCTCAAGGACAACACGGACCGCAACCAGTGTTTTTATTGCGGGCAGTGCGGCCGCAGTTGTAAGATCTACGGGGACTTTTCGAGCTCTTCCTGTCTTGTGATCCCCGCCCTGAAGTCCGGGAACCTGGAAGTCATCCCGAACGCCATGGTCCGCGAGGTGCTCGTCGACAGCGAAGGCAAAGCCACCGGCGTTTCCTATGTCAGTAAAAAGGACCTCCAGGAATACCAGGTCCGGGGGAAAACGGTGATCCTTGCCGCCGGCGCCTGCGAGTCCGCCCGGCTGATGCTGAACTCCAAGTCCAAACGCTTCCCGAACGGCCTCGCCAACGGAAGCGGCCTCGTGGGAAAATTCCTTCACGACTCTACGGGTACCAGCACTTACGGGGTACTGCCCCAGCTCGCCGACCGGAAACGGTATAACGAGGACGGGGTGGGGAGCGTCCATATCTATGCACCCTGGCTAAAAGACAACAGCAAGCTCAACTTCCCCCGGGGGTATCATATCGAATTCGGGGGCGGATTGCACATGCCCTCCGCCGGGTATGGCGGCTTTGTCCCCCAGTTCAACGGCATGGTGCCGGGCCGGGACGGCAAAAAACGCGAGGCCGGCGGTTATGGCGCCGAGCTAAAGGACGACTACCGCCGCTGGTACGGCGCCACCATCGGGATGGCCGGAAGAGGGGTAGCCCTTGCAAGAGAAACAAATTATTGCGAGATTGACCCGAATACGGTGGACAAGTACGGGATACCCGTGCTCCGTTTCCAGTATACCTGGGGCCAGGAAGAAATCCTCCAGGCCAAACACCAGCAGGAAACGTTTGCCGAATTCATGCACGCCATGGGCGCCGTGATGTTGTACGGTAACCAGGGGCCCGCGAATAACTATGGCCTGGAAAACCCCGGTGTCATCATCCACGAAGTAGGAACCGCGCGGATGGGAGACGACCCGAAACGGTCGGTGCTCAACCGCTGGTGCCAGGCCCACGAATGCGACAACCTGTTCGTGGTGGACGGCGCGCCGTTTGTCCAACAGGGAGACAAAAACCCCACCTGGACCATCCTGGCGATGTCCATGCGGACATCGGAATATATTATTCAGCAAAAAAAGAAACTCAATATATCATGAACCGGAGAGACACACTAAAAGCCATCGGGTTAACCGCCCTGTCGGCGGGGACCCTCCTGGAAGCCTGCAACCCCAAGCCCGCGCCTGCGCCCGCTGCGGCCGCCACACCGACGGACGTCCCGGGCCGCGAACCCTTCGAGGTCGAACGGGACAAACGTTTGCAGGCCGAAAAGTTCTTTACGGACGCCGAGCTGGCGACCATCACCGTCCTGGTGGATATTATTATTCCTAAAGATGATCATTCCGGCAGCGCCTCCGAGGCCGGGGTGCCCGCTTATATCGAGTTTGTCTCCAAGGACGAGCCCGACACCCAGGTGCCCCTTCGGGGCGGACTGCGCTGGCTCGACCTCCAATGCCTGGAGCGCTATGGCCAGGCCTTTACTGGGTGCACCCACGACCAGCAGATCCAGCTCATCGACCAGATTGCCTATCCGGGGAAGGCGGATCCCGCCATGCAACAAGGGGTGGCGTTTTTTAGCCGCCTCCGGGACCTCACGGCTTCCGGGTTTTATACGAGCGAGATGGGGGTCAAGGATCTGGGGTACGTTGGCAACCGGCCAGGGACCTGGACCGGGGTGCCACCGGAGGTGCTCAAGCAGTACGGGCTCGAAGGGGTGTAGCGCCGCTGCGGCGACCCCGCCGGCGGCGCGCCGCTCAAGCGCGGCGGCCACCGGGGCGCCCAACTCCGGCGGGTCCGCCGCGCAGCGGCCGCCGCCGGTTTTTTTTCATCAAAATATCGCGCATGCTCTGGTACGAAAACGAAGTCCAAAGAGTAGAGAAAGAAAAAGGTAATTTGCCTTACGAGCCGAAAATGGTATTTTACGGCAGTTCTTCCATCCGTCTTTGGGAAAATTTATACGAGGATTTCGGGGCGTATCAGCCCGTGAACCTGGGTTTCGGCGGTTCTACACTAGCCGCCTGCGTATGGTTCTTCGACCGTCTGGTCGGGCAGTATCACCCGGAATCCATCATCGTGTATGCAGGGGATAATGACCTGGGGGACGGGCGGCACCCGGAGGAGGTGTTCATTTTTTTCCGGCAATTGGTGGCTTGCGTTAGGGACAGGTTTGGGGATATACCGCTGGCGTATATTTCCATCAAACCTAGCATCACCCGCTGGAATATTGTGGACAGCATCCGGTACACCAATACCCTGATCGAGGAAGAGATCCGGAACAAGGGAGGGAACCTGCACTACATTAACGTATACAACCGTATGCTGGACGGTACGGGGTATCCCAAACGGGACCTCCTCGATCCGGACGGCCTGCACATCAGCCCGAAAGGCTATGCGTTGTGGAAGGAAGTGGTAGGCAGCTATATTGCTACCTCGATTCATG
Organism: Dinghuibacter silviterrae; assembly: GCF_004366355.1. Classification (NCBI taxonomy): domain Bacteria; kingdom Pseudomonadati; phylum Bacteroidota; class Chitinophagia; order Chitinophagales; family Chitinophagaceae; genus Dinghuibacter; species Dinghuibacter silviterrae. The sequence goes on from NZ_SODV01000001.1 coordinate 2,887,678, forward strand.
ACCAGAGAGTACCATAAGTGGTTTAGCCCGCTCCTTCAGCGGGACATGGAGTTGCTGGCCTTCGGGCATGCGGGCAACCCGGTTTTATTTTTCCCTACAAGAACCGCACGTTTTTACGACTATGAAGACTGGAAGGTCATCGAGGCCCTCCAGCCGAAGATCGAGGCCGGATCCATCCAGGTGTACTGCCTTGACAGCATTGACAAGGAAAGTTTTTACGCGAACCACATTCCCCCCGCCGCCCGCATCCACCGGCACCTCCTCTACGAACAATACGTCCTTCACGAGGTGATGGACCTCGTCCGCCGGCGGAACCCGGGTCCCGACCTCATCGCCGCCGGTTGCAGCCTGGGCGCGTACCACGCGGTCAACCTCGCGTTTAAATATCCCTGGATGTTTAAAAAGGTCGTTGGGCTCAGCGGGCGGTACGACCTGACCCTGAAAATGGAGCATTTCGAAGACCTCTTCGAAGGCTATATGGACGAAACGGTCTATTTCAATATGCCTGCCCGGTTTATCCCCAACCTCCACGACGAACAGCTCATCACTCAGCTCAAAAAGATGGAGATCATCTTTGTCGTCGGTCAACAGGACGCCTTTTTGGACAACAACCGCTACCTGAGCGATTCCCTCTGGCGGCAGGGGGTTTGGAACGCCCTTCATATCTGGGACGGCGAATCCCATAAAGCCCGTTATTGGCGTTATATGGTCCAACTTTATTTGTAAATTCATTGTATGCTTGCTAGCCTTCACCAAGACCCGGCGACGGGACACCGTTCCCTCCGCGCCACTGCACCCCTGCACGAGGGCCAGGTCCTGTGCGTCTTTTCGGCAGAAGACGTCCTCGATCATCCCACGCGTTTCACCCTTCAGATCGACGAGGGAAAGCACATCCTGCTTCACCCCGAGGCGCTCTGGTATACCAACCACAGCTGCTCACCCAATATTTTCTTTGACACCGAAACGATGGAGATCGTCTGTCTCCGGGACGTGGCCGCAGGGGAAGAACTCGCGTTCTTTTATCCCTCCACGGAATGGCGCATGGCGGAGCCCTTCGACTGCCACTGCGGCAACCCCGGGTGTCTGCACCGCATCAGTGGGGCATCCGTCTTGCCGAATGAGGTGCTCCAGCGTTATCGCCTGACGGCGTATGTTCAGCGGAAGTGGGCGGAGCGGGCCGGGCGCGCGGCGGCGGGCGGTGATGCCGCTCTCGCGCCTGAAGCGGGCGGCAATAGCGGGACATAAAAAAAAATGATGGAAACAGTGCACGATATACCCTCCGACCTTATGGTCTGGGTCCTCGTCCCTCAAGTGGAGACCGGCGATCCGAACATCGACTATTATTATGACTTTTCGCAGAGCATCGAGGAGTATACCCGTGTCTTTGCCGGCTGGAACCTGCCCTGGCGATGGCAGCCGGTACATCTGGACGACTATAAGGAAATCATCGCCAATATCCCCGCCAACTCCGAGGGCCGGCGCCCCCTGGTCTTTAACCTTTGCGACGGGGACGAGGTCAATGGGAGCCCGGGTATTTCCGTCCTGCGTGCACTGGAGGCCAGCGGGCTTCCCTTTACCGGTGCGGACGCTTTTTTCTACCAGGCCACGACGTCGAAGCTCGATATGAAGGCGTTTTTTGACGCCGCGGGTGTCCCGATGCCGGGGTACGAGGAAATGATCCCTTCCACGTTTCCCGTCAACGGCGTCTTTGAGCGCCTCGGCCGGCCGTTGATCGTCAAACCCGCCGTCTCCGCCGGGAGCATGGGCATCAGCGTCCGCTCCGTCGTACACACCAAGGAAGCCCTGGAGGAACAAGTCCTCGCCCTCGAAGAACGCTACCGGGGCTGGGCGCTGACCACCGGGGGCGTGCTGGCCGAACAGTTTATCAAAGGGGAGGAGTACACCACGCTGATCGTGGGACCCTGGGACCGGCCCGACCGGTGCAAGGTCTACCTACCCGTGGAGCGCGTCTTTCACCCGGCTTTGCCCGAGACCGAGCGCTTTTTGTCCTTTGACCGTCTTTGGGAGATATACGAGACCGAAAGCCCCATCGGGGACTACGAAGATTTTTATACCTACGAACTGCCGGAACGCAGCCTGATCCCTTCCATCCAGGCCGTCAGCCTCCAGGCGTATTGCGCGGTCCGCGGTACGGGCTATGGACGGGTAGACCTTCGCAGAGACCCGTCGGGTCAGCTTCGCGTCCTGGAGGTCAACGCGCAATGCGGTCTGTCGGAGGACGAAAACTATACGTCTATCGGGGCCATTTTGCGTTTGTCGGATATATCGTATGCCGAGCTCATCGCCGATATTATCAAGGATGCGTTGGAACGGTATCGCCCTGGCGGCGGCCGACCCGGGGAACCCGGGAGCCCTCGCTCATTAAACCCTTAAATTATGCGCATTTGCGTATTACAACCGGACTACTCGACGTCACAGGTCGACTATCAGTATTACGATCCCCCCCGGGACTTGTCGGTTTTTTTGCCCGAAGCCACCGTGGATCATGTATTCCTCAACAAGCTGACCGCCTATAGCCAGCTCCGCAATTTGCGCCGCCAGGGGTACGACATATTTGTCAACCTCTGCGAGGGATACCTCGACTGGAGCGTCCCGTCCATCGACGTCATCCACAGCCTGGAGCTCCTGAACCTGCCCTACACCGGGCCGTCCGCGCGGTTGTACGATCCGCCGAAGGAGCTCATGAAATACGTCGCCTATACCGAAGGGGTGGGGACGCCGCCCTACGTGGTGTTGCGCACTTTTGCCGACCTGGACGAGGTCGTCGCCAAAGTGGGCTTCCCGCTTTTTTTGAAACCGGCCAAGGCCGGCGACAGCCTGGGGGTCGACGAGCAGTCGCTCGTGCGGGACCGGGCTGCCCTCGAACGCAAGGCGGCGGCGCTTTGGGTGGACTACGATGAGATCATGGCGGAGGCGTATATCGAGGGGCGGGAGTTTACGGTGCTCGTGGCCGCTTCAGCTGCGGGTGGCGCGCCGGTGACGTTCAAGCCTGTCGAGTTCATCTTCCCCAAGGGCACCACCTTCAAAACGTATGCCCTAAAGACTTCAGAACTGCATCCGGAGGCCAATATCCCCTGCGCTGACCCCGCCCTGGAATCCTCACTGCGCGAAGCTTCCGCGCGGATCTTCGAGGCCTTTGGGGGTGTGGGATACGCGCGGTTGGATTTTCGCGTGGACGCGGCGGGGAAACTATTTTTCCTTGAAATAAACTTTACCTGCTCCGTGTTCTATACGGAAGGATACGAAGGGTCGGCGGATTATATCCTGCGTTTTGACGGGATCGGGCCGCAGGGGTTTTTGCGGCACATCGTCGCCGAGGGTATCGCGCGTCACCGGCGTAAGCAAAAGAAATACCACGTCAAGGGCAGCCCCATCTCGGGATATGGCATTTACGCCGCGCGGGCGATCGCCCCGGGGGAAAGCATCTTCGACGGCGAGGACCGGGCGCAGCGCATCGTGACGCGGAGCTTTGTCGCCCGTCACTGGACGCCGGCGCAGCAGGAGCTTTTCCGGCACTATGCGTACCCGTTGAGCCGGGAGGTGTTTATCCTTTGGGACAAGGACCCCGCGGCCTGGGCGCCGCAGAACCACAGCTGTAACCCGAATACGGAGTATCGCGGGCTTAACGTGTATGCCCGGCGGGCCATCGCTCCCGGGGAAGAACTGACGTTGGACTACGCAACGATGATGGACGATACGCTCGAACCGTTTGCCTGTCAGTGCGGGGATCCCGCGTGCCGCGGCGTGATCCGCGGGACAACGGGGAATACGGTGACGGCCCGCGAGGCGGCGCGCGCCGCCGGTGCGGCGGAGAACGCAGGTGCAAACGGTGCGACGGACGTGACGGGTGTCGCGGGCGCAAATGGCGCGACGGGCGCGACCGGCGCCGGGACGATGGACAAACAAACGAAGTGAACAATGCCAGGACTCAGCGCACTTAGACGAATTTTCCTACAGCACAAATACCGGTTGACACTGACCTATTCCCTGTTTGGTCTGGAGATGCTGGGTAATCTTTTACGGCCGTTTTTTCTGGGGGAGGCGGTGAACGACCTGCTCAAGGGGAGTTACCGGGGGCTGATCATTTTGGCGCTTGTCCATTTTGGCTACCTGGCGGTGGGGACGCTCCGGCACATGGTGGATACCCGTACGTATACGTCCATTTATACACAGTTGGTGACGCGGATGCTGACGCGGGATTTTGATGATACCGACGTGTCGCGGTTGAGCGCGCATTCGACCCTGGCGAGGGAATTTATCGACTTCCTGGAATTCGACCTCAACTTTATCATCGAGGCGGTGTACAACCTGGTCGGGTCCCTGGTGCTCCTGTTTTTTTATGACAAGGTCGTGGTGCTGGTTTGCCTGGCCATCCTGGTGCCCGTGGTCCTGATCAGCTACCGGTATGGCCAGCAAATGAAACGCCTTACCCGGTTTAAGAACGACGAGCTGGAGCTCCAGGTGGACGTGATTTCGACCCGGGACGAGCGGGAGATCAACCGGCACTACCGGTTGCTGCGTAAATGGCAGATCCGGATTTCGGACCGGGAGGCCTGGAACTTCGGGGTCATGGAACTCCTCGTCCTGCTGGTGATCACTGCCTCGCTTCTCCTGATCACCCATGGGAAGACATTGCTGGCAGGGGACATCATCGGGATATATACCTACATCCTCAAGTTCGTGTCGGGTCTGGATACCATCCCCTATACGGTCCAGCGTTATAGTTCACTCAAAGATATCTCCGAACGGATCGAAGTAGAAGCCGAGGATTTTTGAGAATCCTTATATTCGTGAGCCATGCAATACCGCCTCGTCATCCTCGCCCTTTGGGGAGCGGCCCTTTGGGGAACCGCCCTGCTGGGCGCCACCGCCCTCCGGGCCCAAGACACCGCCCAGTACGTCGTTCCCGGCCGGTCCAACGACCGCGCCCAGGAAAAAAAGCCCTATGTCATCCTGATCTCGGCGGATGGTTTCCGGGCTGACCTGGCGGACAAATACCAGGCGACCAACCTCATCCGGCTCCGGTCTTCCGGGGTGCAGGCGGCGTATATGGAGTCTTCTTTTCCTTCCGTTACTTTTCCCAATCATTATACGCTGGTGACGGGTCTTTATCCCTCCCACCACGGGCTGGTGGACAACCGGTTTTATGACCATGGCCGGAATGCGTTCTACAGTATGTCGAACAAAAAAACGGTAACGGACAGCTCCTGGTATGGAGGGGTGCCCCTCTGGACGCTGGCCGAGCAACAGCATTTGCTCAGCGCCAGCTTTTACTGGGTAGGATCGGAGGCCGCCATCGGCGGTCTGCTCCCTACGTACTATTATCACTACAACACGGCCATTCCCATAGACGCCCGCATCCAAACCGTCGTAGACTGGCTTCAGTTGCCGGAAGACAAACGGCCGCACCTCATTGCTTTTTATTTCCCCGAAGTCGATCATGCGGAACATTTGTACGGCCCCGACGCCTGGCAGGTCCGCTCGGCCGTCCAGTTCGTAGACCAAAGCGTGGGGAAGATGGTGGATGCGGTCAACGGGCTTGACCTGGCGGTGAACTTTATTTTTGTGTCGGATCACGGCATGACCCCGGTGGATACGGCCCACCTCATCGATCCCCTGACACCCGCGGACACCGCGGCCTTTACCGTGGTGACGGGGGCGACGATGATCCACATGACCTCCCGCACCGGTGACAAAAAAGTAATTAAAGCCACCTACGCCCGGCTCAAAGCGGCGGCGAGCGGTTATGATGTGTACCTGGCCGACGATGTGCCTTCCCGCTGGCACTATGGCAAACGCGACGACCGCTACGACAGGATAGGGGACATCATCCTCGTTCCCCAGCCCCCGCATGTTTTTGGCAGACCAGGGGATCACATCCACATCGGCGAACACGGGTTCGATCCCGCGCTCCCCGACATGCACGCCACCTTTTATGCATGGGGACCCGCCTTCAAACCAAAACAAACCATCGGCGCTTTTGAGAACGTGAACGTATATCCGCTGGTGGCCAGGATATTGGGCCTCCCCTATACCGAAAAGATTGACGGAAAACCCGGTGTTTTGGACGGAATTCTTCGATAATTCAGGTAATACTACGCTTGGCCCGCGTTCCCTCTTGTCCTTATTTTGCGGTCTTCAGACCTTACCTATGTATATCGACGTTGATGCGCGCGCCCTCCGCAGGGGTGTTTTTCGCCTCCAGGGTATTCTGGATTGGTATGCCGGCCAGGAGTGGGCGGCGCCGAGCCTTATGTACCTGGGGCGTCGCAGCCGGGTGAGGCCGTCGGTGTCGGTGGTGCAGGCTTCTTCGGGGCCGGAGGCTGCCCCGGGGCATGGGGCCACGGGCGGCTCCGGACATGGCGCCGCTTCTTCGGCGCACGGCAATGCCGCCGCCCACGGCGCAGGCTCCGGCCACGGCGCGACTCCCGCCCCGCACAGCGCGGGCCCTGGCCAAGGCTCCGCCCCGGGGCAGGGCTCCCGCCCCTCCCCCAAACCCCGCGCCCCCAAGAAAAAAGAACCCCTCGACGAGGTCCAGACCGTCTTCCTGTATTTTATCGAGCACGGCGTCCTTCCCGTGGCCCACGACAAGTACACGTTGGACATGATCCAGCACCGGCTGCTCGAACAGCTCCAAAAGGACCCCCACTTTTTTGGGGCGCCCTCCGGCGGGAGCGTCTTTTCCTATGAACTCCTGGACATCCTGCTGAACAACCGTTCCGCACTGCCCCGGTTGCTGAGCCAGTTTGGCGAAGCGCCTCTCGAAGACCTCTACGCCCATACGATGGAAAGCGGCATCGTCAGCCGCTGGACCAGCTGGCTGTCCGACGTACCCGGGTTGGAGATACGGACCCTGCGCTGGAAAACACTCTTACTATCCCTTTCTCATACGGGCGGACGCATATCCCTTGACAGCTATTCAAAAGTGGAAAAGGGCATCGTCCTCTACCTCCTGCGGGAAATGCAGCCCGCCCAGCTTTTCCGCTGGGTGGGCCAGCTTCCCCCTCCCAAGCTCGAAAAGCTAATGGTCACCCTGGACATCCGGTTGGGCGCCGGGGCCGACCTGTCCGAACTGCTGGCTTCCATCCAGGAACAAACCAGCTACCTGGTCCCGCCTTCCCCGAAAACGCCTATCGAGGAGACAGGCGTCTACGTAGACAACGCCGGTCTCGTCCTGCTGTATCCCTTCCTGCAAACCCTTTTCCAGGAACTCGGCTGGGTGGACGCCATGGGTTTTGTCCAGGAAAACTTCCACCAGCGCGCCGTCCTGCTAACCCAATACCTCGTACACACCGCCGATGTATTTCCTGAATACACCCTTTACCTCAATAAGCTGTTGTGCGGTTATCCCCTCGACGCCACCCTTCCCCTCGGCCCCGATGAAGACAGCAAGCGCGAGCACGAAAGAGCCACCCAGCTCCTCTACACCGTCCTCAGCCAATGGACCCTCAACGGCCAGCCCGTCAATGCCCACGTCAACGGTCTGCGCAACTCCTGGCTCCGGAGACGCGGCAAGCTTTTCCGCCGGGAAAACGACTGGGTCCTCCAGGTCGAGCAAAGGGCCTTCGATGTGATCCTGAATAGTTTGTCCTGGAACACGCGGATGATACAGTTGCCCTGGATGCGGGAGGTGTTGTGGGTGGAGTGGGGATAGTAGTTACCGAATTTTTGCCTTATCTTTGCCGGCCCGCAAGGGACCCGTCGGTTATACCGGCCTCCTTTTGCGCCTTTGGAGAGGTGGCAGAGCGGTTGATTGTGGCGGTCTCGAAAACCGTTGTGGGTAACACCACCGGGGGTTCGAATCCCCCCCTCTCCGCAACACGCCAGCCACAGCGCGGCCGACGAAGTCGGCCGCGTTTTTTGTTCGCAGCGAACGGCAAAAAACACTGCGCGTCGCGCAGCGCTGTGGCGGGTCGGCTGCAGGCCCTCCTCCCAAGGATCAGCGGAGCCCGCGACAGCGGGCGCAGCTAATCTCTCACTCTGCAGACAATAGTAAAAGCGCTCAGCCTCCCCAAAATAAATTTGCAAAATCTCTAAGTCAATCGTAATATTGCAATGAAACAATAAAAAAATGGGGCTGACCAAATCCGAAATATTCACTGACAATCAGAACAAGCTGGCTTCCATGATGAAGGCCCTGGCCCATCCAGCCCGGATCGCCATCATCCAAAACCTGATTAAGTCCAACGCTTGCGTCAACGGCCAACTCGTCGAAGAACTTGGCCTTGCCCAACCCACCATTTCCCAACACCTGAAAGAATTGAAGAACGCTGGCTTGATCCAAGGCACCATCGAAGGCACCAGCGTATGCTACTGCATCGACCCCAAGACCTGGGCACAATATCAGAAAGATTTTGGCGCCCTCTTCGCCGCCTACAAAGACGATGAAAACTGCGCCTGTTGAGCGCTTTTTTTTACACCAAATGATCGTTATATCGCAATATTAAAATAGACTTGCTATGGCCAACAAACACAGATTGCTATTTGTCTGCATCCACAACAGCGCCCGCAGCCAGATGGCCGAAGCTTTTCTCAAAAAATACGGGGATGACGTCTTCGAGGTCGAGAGCGCCGGCCTGGAACCCGCTCCCATCAACCCCAATGTAATAGAAGTGATGGGCGAGGCCGGCATCGACCTCCACCATAAGGGCACCCAGGATGTCTTCGACCTCTTCCGCAAAGGCCGGATGTACAATGTCGTTGTCACCGTCTGCGACCAAGCCAGCGCCGAACGATGCCCTATCTTCCCCGGTATGACAAAACGCCTCGCCTGGTCCTTCCCCGACCCTTCCACCTTCGAGGGTAGCCATGAGGAAGTCCTTCAAAAGACCCGCGAAGTCCGAGACGAGATCGAGGAGAAGATCAAAGACTTCGCTCTTGAAGCCCGACAGATCAGCTATTGGATAAAATAATTATTTATCAGATTAAACATACCACCATGCAAACAAGCACGCAAACCACCGAAGAACTAAAAGAACTCGTCCGCCAGAAATACAGCGAGATCGCCCTCCAGGATAAAGACAGCAACGCCGCCTCCTGTTGCGGTTCGGGATGTTGCTCCATCGAAACGGCCAACATCATGACCGACGATTACAGCACTCTGGAAGGCTATAACCCCGACGCCGACCTGGGCCTTGGCTGCGGTCTTCCCACCCAATTCGCCCGGATCAAAAAAGGCGACATTGTCATCGACCTGGGCTCCGGTGCCGGTAACGACGCATTCGTCGCCCGTGCAGAAACCGGGGAGACAGGCAAAGTCATCGGCATCGACTTCACCCCCGCCATGATCGACAAGGCCCGCCAGAACGCCGAAAAGCTCGGCTTCCACAACGTCGAATTCCGCCAGGGCGATATTGAAAAAATGCCCGTCACCAGCAACGTTGCCGACGTCATCGTCTCCAACTGCGTCCTCAACCTGGTACCTAACAAATACGGCGTCATCCAGGAAGTATACCGCGTCCTCAAACCCGGCGGCCACTTCAGCATATCCGATATTGTGCTCGACGGTACCCTGCCCCCGCAGATCCAGCAAGCCGCCGAAATGTATGCGGGCTGCGTCTCCGGCGCTATCCAAAAGCAAGCCTACCTCGAACTGATCGACGTCAACGGCTTTAAGAAGGTCGTTCTTCAGAAAGAAAAGGCCATCCATATCCCCGACGACATTCTATCCCAATACCTCAGCACAGAAGAGATCGCGGCCTTCCGCGCTTCCGGCACCGGCATCCTGAGCGTCACCGTTTACGGTGAAAAGCCCAAAGACGCCGCCTGTTGCGCTCCCGGCTGTTGCAGTTAACCAGGCAAGCGGCTATCCTGATCGGGTAGCCATTCCCAACTGTCATCCAATATATCGAACCCGATACAAATCCTTCCATGAACATGACCACCTTCCCCGCGACAAAAGCTATCTATATGAATCCCCGGAAAAACATTATCCGCATGATCCTGGTGGCCCTGGGTGTCATTGCGGTCTGCTGTATCCTGCTCAGCCTTTCCGGCTGTTCACCCAATTAAGCGTACAGATGATAAGAAAATCTATTTCAGAACTTCTCGGCACATTTGCCCTGGTCTTTTGCGGAACGGGGGCAATGGTTATTGACAAAGAGACCGGCGGCGGCGTTTCACACGTAGGTGTTGCCATTACCTTTGGCCTCATTGTAATGGCGATGATTTATTCACTAGGAGAAATTTCCGGAGCACATTTGAACCCAGCCGTCAGCATAGCCTTCACACTTGCCGGGCGTCTGCCGGTGAAAGCGCTGGGATATTACATAGTCAGCCAGATCTTTGGAGCATTTCTGGCAAGCATGACGCTGAAACTCCTCTTCCCTTCCAACGAGCTGCTGGGAGCCACACTCCCTGCCGGGGCAGCCCTGCAATCATTCGCACTGGAATTCATCCTGACCTACTTTTTGATGCTAGTCATCATCAATGTAGCTACAGGATCGAAAGAACAAGGACTATTTGCGGGTATTGCCATAGGGTCTGTCGTCTTGCTGGAAGCCATGTTCGCAGGCCCGATTTGCGGTGCATCCATGAACCCGGCCCGATCCCTGGCTCCCGCAGTGGTATCGGGACACACAGAAGCGCTGTGGGTTTACCTGATCGCACCAGTCGCCGGCGCTGCCTCAGTAATCCCCACCTGGAAATATTTAAACCACAAAGGCTAACGCGCTATGAATATCCAGCAGGCTACGCTCCCTCAAAATGAAAAAATCGTTATCCTGAATTTCTTTAATGTTCCCAAAGTAAAATAAACAGCAAATTGCTATCAATCAAAATCGTCGCACAATGAAAATCGCCCTGTTTTCCGACATACACGCCAACCTCCCGGCCCTCGAAGCATTCTTTAAAGACGTAGAACAGCAGAAGCCCGATGCCATCTACTGTCTTGGCGACCTGGTCGGTTATAATATCTGGCCCAACGAAGTCATTAATGAAATACGCAAGCGCGGTATCCCCACCATCGCCGGCAACTATGACTTTGGTATCGGCCGCACCAGCGATGACTGCGGCTGCGCATACAAGACCGATGACGAAAAAGCCAACGGCGCCGTCTCCATTTCCTTTACCAACGAGATCGTCAAACCAGAGGAACGCGCCTACCTCCGTACGCTATCCGCGCATATCAAGGTCGAATTTCAATTGAACAACGACAAGCTCAACCTCCTCCTGGTCCACGGTAGTCCCCGCCGGATCAACGAATACCTGTTTGAAGACCGGGAAGAAAAAAGCCTTCTCCGTATCATGCACGATGCAGATGCCGATATTATGTGTTTCGGCCACACCCATAAGCCGTACCATCGAACACTCAACGATGGCATCGACGGTCAGGACCATTTCCGTCACGCCGTCAACATCGGCTCCGTCGGCAAACCCAAGGACGGCAACCCCCAAGGTGGTTATGTCCTGCTCCATATCAACGACCATAGCAGCATAAAAGACAAAGACAGCATCCAGGTAGATTTCGTCCGTTTTAACTATGACATTGAAAAAGCAGCCAGGGCTGTAGAGGACAGCCGCCTACCCAATGCCTATGCCGAATCCCTGCGGAAAGGAGTATAACCTATACCGGCAATCATCCAATACCACTGCCATGCAACCCTTTATCGACTATCGATTTTCCAAAGAACATACCTGGGTCAAACCCAAAGGCGAGGCCGACGCCCTCGTCGGCATCACGCCCTTTGCCCAGGAGCAACTGGGCGGGATCGTTTACGCCGATCTTCCTGCTATCGGCGCCACCTTTAAAAAGGACGAGGTCTTTGGCAGCATCGAAGCCCTCAAAACCACCTCCGACCTGTTCATGCCCGTTAGCGGCACCATCCTTGCCATCAACACCCGGCTCAATGACGAGCCCAACCTGGTCAATGACGATGCCCTAGGCGAAGGCTGGCTGATTCGTATCCAGCCGACACTGCCCGAGGAACTGGATACCCTGCTCGATCAAACCAGCTATGACCAAATCATCACCCATTAAATACCATTTTCCAGCGACACATGAAAATTGCCCTCTTCAGCGACATACACGCCAACCTCCCTGCCCTGCATTCCTTCTTCAACAGCATCGACACCCCAAAGCCAGACGCCATTTACTGCCTCGGCGATCTTGTCGGCTACCATATCTGGCCCAATCAAGTCATCGCCGCCATCCGTCGCCGCGGTATCGCCACCCTCGCCGGCAACCACGACGCCAAAGTCGCCCGCCTCTCTGAAGCTGAGCGTACCGCCACATCGGGTAAAAATTACGCCTACAGCCTCATCGGCCCCGACGAACGCACCTATCTGGCTTCCCTACCCGCGCAATTCCGCATCGAATTCCAATTACCCCAGGGACCGCTCACCCTTCTCCTTGTCCACGGCAGCCCCGCCAGCAACGATGAATACCTCCTGCAAGACAAACCGGAGGCCGATTTTCTCAACGTCTTCCAAAAGGCCAACGCCGATATTCTTTGTTTCGGCCATTCCCATAAACCCTATTACCGCACCCTAAAAGACGGTGACCGCTATCGGCACGCCATCAACACCGGCTCCATCGGCAAGCCCAAAGACGGCAACCCCCAGGGCGGCTACGTGTTGCTGCATATCAATGCCGACTCCAATACTACCAACCCCGACAGCCTCCGCGTCGAATTTATTCGTTTCGACTATGACGTCGAACTATCCGCCAGCGCTCTAGAAGGCAGTCCACTCCCGGCAGAATTCGCCGATATGCTTCGCAAAGCCTATTAGCTGTAAATTTGACAACATAAAGAACCCAGCCATGACCATCACCGCCCTGCTCCAGGCAACCGGAAATGCCAGTTTTCAGACCAACGCCCCCTCCATGGAGGAATGGGACACGGCTCACATGGCACACAGCCGCCTCGTCGCTTTCGACGGCGACCCCGCTCGTCATAGTCAAGGCATCGGCAAAGCCCTCCTACAGGCGCTCGTCACCGAAAGCGAAGCAAACGGCCTCTGGCCCCATCCCCCGTTCTGGAAAAGAAAACAGTAGTCATCTCCTAAAATCCACTCCCGGAAATAAAAATATATTATCTATAAAAAGGTTCGAAAGTTGTCCCCTTCTCCCTGCAGCGCGCTAGCTCAATTCCCGCAGCCAAAGGCTGCGGGTTTTTCATTTCCCCGAATTAGGATAATTGATCCCAGGTCCAAAAAAACACTCGTACGAGCTGATCTTACCGTCTTTCAACACAAAATAATCGCAGTTCCGGAAAAATTTGCCGGCTGTATTATAACCATTGGCGATGACAAAGACAACATCTCCGTTCATGATGAGTTGTCGGATGTCGACTGATTTGATGTTGCCCGCATTGGGCCAGCACCTTTCTTTGACGGCATTGATATTGATGTGATCGTCGAGCGGGCTGGAGAAAGTGAACCCGTCAGCAAGAATTTTCGTCATCAAATTCCAATCCCGTATCTGCCAGGCGGTATACCATGCTTTGACAATTTTTCCATTGGGTGTATTGTCGAGCCCGGCGGTCTTGCCCGTAATCGTCTGGGCAAATCCTGCCTGGCCGGACAGGATAACCCCTGCCAAAAGAAGGTTGCCAAGGAGATGCGTCATTTTCATGATGTTCATTTTATCAAAGACAATTTTAGAAGCTGTTTTCCGGACATCGGGTGGTAAATTATTTTTGCCGTTGGCAGATCGCTGTGGGCGGAAGTAACCACCCTCCTGCTATGAAGCTTAATTAAGCACCGCCGGTAATATAAACTCCTCCATCATCCGATCCTCCTGCACATGCGCATAAGGCAGCCCGTAAGCCGTCGCCATCAACACCACCACCAACGGCTGGTCCGTAAAGATGAAAATTTTGTTACCGCCATTGCCCGCGCAATACCACGTCTCGTATGCCTTGTCCCCGACGTGGTATTTCTTGTTCCAGAAGAGATAGCCATAATACTCATCCGGCCGGTTGGGCAAGGCTTTGTATTTCGTAAAGGTCTTGGCGACCCATTCCGCCGGTATGATCTGCTGGCCGTTCCAAACGCCATTGTTCTTATACAGCTGACCGAATTTGGCGAAATCCAACGCCTTTAGCCGGATGCCGCCCGCCGTATTGGCGACATGCTGGGGGGTGTATGGCCATTGATAGTCCCGGATCCCGAGGGGAGAAAACAGCCGGAGGTCCGCGTAGGCCTCCAGCCCTCCCTGTACACTTTTATTTAAAATGTCTCCCATCAGCATGGCCCCTGCTGTAAAATAATGCCAGCGGTCCCTTGGGCGGGTAACACTGACCGGCAGATCCAGTGTGAATTTGACCCAATTATCCGTCGGATACATGTTTTCTTCATTACCTGGCGAATCGCCGTCGCTGTCATCACCGTCAAAGGCTGAAGACATCGTAAGCAAGTCCTTTAACCGTACTGTTTCCTTTTCCGGAGTATAGTTGGCGTAGTGGTGGAGGTCATAAAACTCCTGTAGCGTTTGATCCTCGCCCTTAAGATACCCCTCCCTTATCGCTATCCCCGTCATCGCGGACGCAAAAGACTTTCCCGCGGACCGTGGATCGTGCAGGCTATTCCGGTCTTCACCGTTGAAATATTCTTCGATCAGTAACTTCCCGTTTTTGATCACCACGATGCTGCTGATGTGCTTGAAGACGCCGGCTTCGACCCATCCCTTCAACTGTTTAAGCTTGTTTGTATCATAACCATCCTTGGAGATGCCGAACCCATCATAAGGTTGGAGGGGGGTGAGATGGACCCCCGACAGATCGATCTTTGGTTTTCGGTTGACGCTCACCGGCAGATCACCGGCGGCAATGAGTACACCCTCTTTCACCCCTGACGGCAGGAGCTCATAGGGACGAATCTCCAACCGTAGCAAGTGCGACCCTTCTGTCAGCGCACTGTCTCCCCCATGAATTAGGAAACGACCCCAAAAAAACTGACTCCACCATGTCCCTTCATGGTCATTGTCAATCAGGGGCTTGTTGATGGTCGTCTCGGTATCCTTGATCTGTGGGTACGGGGCGCCGAGGATATTGCTTTTGTAAACGAGTCTGTGGTCAATGTACAGGGAGAACTGGTAGCCGCCATGACGTGTCAGGCTATCCGCGGGCCAATCGGGCGCCAGCCGGTGCAGGCAGTTGGTCAATGAATTGCCCATAAAGACGGTCATGAAAAGATTACTCTTATTGGTCAGTACGTAGTGATGCAGGAAGTCGCCGGGCTTTAGTGCAGATAACGGGATGTCGCGGGATGTAAAGATAACCCGCCCAATATTGGCCTTATGGATGGCGTACCGGATCCCCTGGGTTTTTACCAGGTCGCCGGGGGACTGGGCGGAAAGGGGGGGTATCCAGAGCTGTATAACGATCAGCAGGGTCAGAAAACGCATGAGGTAAAGATTTACCGGCTAATCTAAGAGAAAGGGGCTGCCCAAAATAGAACATTTTTAACATCCGGCCCCGCCCGCCTGTTTGAGTAAGTTACGGTAATCCAAAGGGGTGATCTGCTGATAGGCTTTGAAGGAGCGGATATAGTGGCTTTGATCGGCGAACCCGCACTCCAGGGCAATATCCGTCAGCGAACGCCGCCGGTCCGGCAGCAAGGCTATGGAGCGCTGTACCTTGACCATCCTTAAGTAGTCGCCGAGATTTGTATGGAAGTGTTTGGGAAATTCCCTTGATAAATGCACGGGGTGAATATTCACTTCCCGGGCTATCCGCACCAGGTTCCAGTCATCTTTTCCGTCGTGCAGGAGCTCCCGCACACGTTTCACCCATGTGGGTCTGGAGCCATCCCGCTCTTCCCGGATCTGCCCCAACATCGCAAGGATTTGTGCCAGCAGGGCGTCCACACCCAACTGCCCCGCCGGACCTGCCAGCTTCATCTCCTTAAAGAGATTATACATCATCGTTTTTATCAGCGGGCTCGATACCCGGATGCTCCCTTCCTTCAGATTGGCGGGAATGTCCAGCCGTTCATACCAGCTATCCTGCAATTCCACGTGGAAGCCGCGGGTCGGGCGATCCGCGGCGATGTTGTAATGAGCGTCCTGCCAATTGTGAAATAACAGGTCCCCCGCCACACATTCATAGGTTTCTTTTTTATTAATCTCCCGCATGCCGCCCTCCAGCAGGAAGGTGAAATAGTCGTCTTTATGAAAATGCCAATCCACCCGCGGTGCCGAATATTCCGTATCCGTCAGCGTGATGCCGTCCATCTGGATAAGTTCGGTGGTGTTGCCGTAGAAGAATCCCCGTTCGCTACGATTCATGAACTTAATATACGATTTCATGGACAATAATGGCTATCTTATCCTTATGAAAAAGTCATTGTTTTTTTTGTTGACTGGTTTAGCCTGCTTTGCAGCCCATGCACAAAATGACAGCGCTTCCAGCTACACCTGGCGGGAGATCATGATACCTATGCGGGATGGCGTAAAATTGCATACGATTGTCTATACGCCAAAAAAACAAACCGAAAAGCTGCCCTTCGTGCTTATTCGTACACCTTACGGGGTAGGTACAGGCTATGCCCCGGACAAAAATGACTATATCAAAGATATGGCCGCCGATGGGTATATTTTTATTGCACAGGATATTCGCGGTCGTTATAAGTCGGAGGGGGGATTTGAAATGACCAGACCCAGCCGGAATAAAAAAGACCCCCAATCCATCGATGAAGCCAGTGATACCTATGATACCATCGACTGGCTCCTCAAGAATATTCCCGGCAATAACGGCAACGCGGGCATACTGGGTATATCCTATGACGGCTGGCTGGCGATCATCGCGGCGGCGGACCCGCATCCGGCGTTAAAAGCGGTATCCGAGCAGGCTACCCCTTATGACATGTTCACGAACGACGATTTTCATCATAACGGTGCTTTCCGGTTGAGTTACGGTTTTGAATATGCTGTACTGACCGAGGCGGCGAAGACCGATTCGTTGTACAATTTCGGCGAATATGACACATACGACTGGTACCTCAGGCTGGGCCCGTTGTCTAATATCAATAAAAAATACGCGCATGGCAGCCTGCCTACCTGGAACAACTTTATGATCCATCCCAATTATGATGACTACTGGCATGCGGAATCCTTGCGTTACCGGCTGGATTATCCCAAAGTGCCTATCCAACACGTCGGTGGCTGGTGGGATGAGGAAGATATGGTGGGGCCGCAGGAAGCGTATGCGCAATTGGAAAAAAAGGACACCAGCCACCGTAATTTTTTGGTGATTGGCCCATGGCTGCACGGACAATGGGGCGGCGATGAAGCAAATAACCTGGCGGCCATAAAATTCGGTCAGCCGACAGGAACCTATTTCAGACAGGAGATACAAGCGAAATGGTTTGCCTATTACCTAAAAGGAAAGGGCGATGGCAATTTTGCGGAAATGACCTCGTTTCAAACCGGCTCTAATGAATGGAAACACTACAATACATGGCCGCCGAAGGAAAGCACGATAAAAAAAATATACCTGCATGCCGATGGCAAGCTTTCCTTTGACAAACCTTCGGTCAATGAGCCTACTGCTTTTGACAGTTATCTATCCGATCCGGCCAAACCAGTCCCGTATCGGACAAGACCGGTTGAAGAAACATACGGCCAGAACTCTCACTGGTACTTCTGGCTCGCTGCTAACCAGCGTTTCGTCGATAACCGGCCGGATGTCGCCCATTGGCTGACCGATACCCTTACGGAAGATATTACGATTACAGGGGACGTTATCGCCAACATATTTGCTTCCACCAGCGGTACTGACGCCGATTGGGTGGTGAAGTTGATTGATGTTTACCCGAATGTTGATCACCAGGAGCTGTCCATGTCAGGCTATGAATTAATGATCAATGCGGATATACTAAGGGCACGTTTCCGACATGGTTTCAGTACGCCCGAACCCCTGACACCAGGAAAAATTGAGGCGTATACCCTTGACCTGCACGGCGCCGACCATGTGTTTAAAAAAGGGCATCGTATCATGGTGCAGGTGCAAAGTACCTGGTTCCCGGTCTACGACCGTAACCCGCAAAAATATGTGCCCAACATTTACGAGGCGAAGGAAAGCGATTATCAGACGGCGACGCAAAAAATCTATCACACCGCGGTGTTCCCAAGCTGTATCGAACTCCCTGTCGTTCAGTTGTAAGGATGAATTATTTCGCCACCTCAATCTTCACCTTCTTATTCTTCAGCTTCTCATTCTTGATCAGCTGTAACGTATGAGGTACGTTGGTTTTCCGAATAGCCACGTAACTGAAAAAGTCTTTTACTTCAATAAGCCCGATGTCTTCTTTCTTCAGTTGCCCTTTGTTGGTGAAAAACCCCACTATATCCACTTTGTTGACCTTGTCTTTTTTACCGGCGGAAATATACAACGTGGTCCATTGAGGTTTGCCCGGTAGCGTAAACTCGGCGGGGAGCTCGATGGTCTCGGGCTGACCGGGGATATAGGAGGGTAGACTTTCCTCGGGGGACAGGAGGAAAATGGCGGTTCCACTGGCATCCACCCGGGCCGTTCTGCCGTTGCGATGGGTATATACGTCTTCTGTTGTGGGAAGATGGTAATGGATGATGTACCGGATATTCGGCACATCCAGTCCCCTTGCAGCAAGATCGGTCGTGACCAGAATAGGGGAGCTGCCATTGCGGAACTTTGCCAGAGCGCTGTCCCGCTCCGGTTGTTCCAGCGCCCCATGGTAAAAAACATTCGCAACGCCTTTTTCCCTTAACAGTGTACTGACGCGTTCGACGGACTCGCGGTGATTGCAAAAGACAACCGTCGACCTGTTCCCCAGCCGGCAGACGAGCCGGAACAGGGTGTCTATCTTATCATTGTCCGGACTGAATACCTGCTGAAGGGCAAGCCGTTCGCTCTTTTCGCCGGATAGGAAATCCAGGGTCCGTGCGGACCGCAGCCCGACAAAATCGGGGATGTCGGTTGCCGTCGTCGCCGAGGTGAGGATTCTTTTGTTCAGTGACGGCAACGATCCAATTATAAAGGACATCTCTTCCTGGAAGCCCAGCTCCAGGGATTTGTCAAATTCGTCAAGAACGAGGGTTTTGATCTTTCCGGTGTGAATGTTGCCTCGGCGGATGTGATCGGCCAAACGGCCGGGGGTACCCACAATAAAAGCCGGGGCTTCCTTCAAATTATTTTCTTCCGTTTCCCTAAGGTGGCCACCGTAGCAGCACGTGACTTTAAAGCCGGTACCCATAGTTTTGAATACCTGCTCTATCTGGATGGCGAGTTCCCGCGAAGGAACGATGACAAGGGCCTGGGTGCCGGCCGTCTTTTCGTCCATGAAAGAGAGTACGGGCAAAAGAAAGGCCACCGTCTTCCCCGATCCGGTATCGGAAAGCAATACAAGGTCTCCGTCCTGTGTCGACGCGTCGAGCGCCAGGGTCTGCAGTTCGTTCAATTCATTGATCCTCAGGTGGGATAGCATTTTGTCAATGCGCTCGGGGGGTAGTAACATCCGGCAAAAGTACGACCTCAGCCGTGTATTGAGTGAAATGGTTCGTTGGTTGAATAGCATGTCCGCTGAACCGGGGATACCGGAGATTCGTGACATGAAACATCTAAAAAAGGCCGCTGTCTTCCTTCTGCTCGCGTTCACGGTAACGCCTACCTTTTCCCAATCTACATTGCTGGCCGGCACCTGGCGCCTCACGGCCGCCGACAAAATCCTGCCGGATGGGAGCCGGGTGGCCGACTTTGGGGAAGCTCCCCGCGGCATCGCCATTTTTACTGCGGACGGCCATTACGTGGTGGAAATATTTCAGACAGACGGCAAAGATACTGTTCAGAATATCAGCTGTCATTTTGGAACCTATACCGTCGACCCATCAAAAGGCACTATTACCTTTCATATAGACCGGGCTTCCCATGCTGCCTGGGATGGGACTACCAGCGTCAGAGCCTTCACCCTTGAAGGAGATCAATTGACCTGGCGGGTTCAGCCCCGTCCGGATGGATCTATCCCGGTTTCCGTTTTTAGCCGGATGTGAATTCTTGATCCAGATCAACCCCATTTCTTAATCCAAGTCATTGGCCCCCCCTCCCCCCGCATGGTAGATTTGTAAAAAAATCAATCATGTCCACCTCAAATGCAAAAGTAGCCGTCATCGGCCTTGGTAACATCGGAAGCATCGTCGCCACCAACCTCGTAAAAGGCCATCGGGCCGTCATTGTCGCCGACAGAAATATAGAGAAAGCACACGAGCTGGCCCAACGCCTGGGAAGCCTGGCCCAGCCGATGGACATCCCGGCCGCCATAAAGGAAGCCGGCATCGTCGTAGTGGCCGTATGGTTCGATGCGATCAAGGAACTGCTGAAAACGTACGCTACCGGACTGCAAGGGAAAATTATCGTTGATCCCTCCAATCCCATTGCCCCGGACGGCAAGGGCGGTTTTAAAAAGACGATTGGTGAAAAGGAATCCGCCGGAGAAATCCTCTCCACCCTGCTCCCCAAAAATGCGAAGCTGGCCAAGGCATTGGGTACACTGGGTGCGGGATCCCTTCAAAACGCAGCCTTTCACACACCCGAGCAAGTCGTGTTGTTTTATGCGACAGACGATGAAAGCATCAATACGGTCATCGAAACGCTGATCCGCGACAATGGTTTTGAACCGGTCCGCGTAGGGGGCTTAGATCAATCCATCCGCATTGAAGTATTTGGCGACCTGCATGAGTTTGGCGCGCTGGGTAAAACGGTGACCAAAGCCGAAGTTGAAAAGACACTACTCGTTTCTTAAGTTCCTCGCCGGATTGCTCCACGCCGCCCTTAGGGAATGGTACAGGACCGTACCCATCGCAATGACGACAATCATTGCGATCGGCGTTACAACGAACCACCACCCGATGGAAATGTGAAAGGCGTAGTCGTTCAGCCAATTCCTCAATACATAATAGGCGACAGGGATCGCGGCCAAAGCGGCGATGAGGATCAGCTTGAGGTAATCTTTGGTGAGGAGTTGGGTTATTTGATATACCGTTGCGCCTAATATCCTTCTGACGCTGATTTCTTTGGCGCGTTTGGATACGGTGTAGAGGGACAAACCAAATAAACCCAGGCTGGAGACGACGATGGCCAACACGGTGAACAACCATAAAACGGTGGAGAATAAACGGTCGCTTTTGTACTGATTGTTATAGACATCGTCCAAAAAGTCGTAGCTGAAAGGGCTGTCCGGAAATGCGGCCATCCATTTTTGCCGGACGAATTCAATGAGCTTCGTCGGATCGGATGTGCTGATCTTTACGGAATAGTCATGCATGTTGTAGGGCGGCCTCGTGTAATAAACAATCGGCTCAATATCGTTCTGCAGCGATTTCTGGTGATAATCTTTGATGACCCCTATGATGGTGTAGACGTCGTGGTCGTCCGTTATTTTTTCGCCGATGGCGGCGGCATCGCTGGCAAATCCCAAGACCTTCGCCGCTGTCTGGTTCAGAATGATATTTGCCTCTTCTCCCGGGTGTCCGGCGGAGAAATTTCTGCCGGCCAGTAGATTCAGTGTATAATTCCCGATAAACTTATCGTCAATTTCATATCCCCGGCAACGTTTTTCTTCTTTGGCATGAAGGGCATGCATAAATGAGGCCCCTCCGACTTCCGAGCCTGGAGACGAATTGGATAAAGTAATGGATTGAATGCCGGGATAGGCCTCCAGGTCATGGACAAAAGAAGTGATCGCGGTCGACCGGCTGCTGTCCAGGTCGATGGCCTGATGAAGGACCATCGTTTGCTGAATATTGATGCCAAGATCCGCGTTGCTCATAAAGTGCAGTTGCTTGTAAAAGCCGATCGCCCCGGCAATTAAAATGATGGCGGCAAAGAATTGAACCACGACCAGGGATCTCCGGAAATTGCTTTTGGTCATCGTACCCGGAGTGGTTTGCTTCAGGGCTTGTAACGGAGAAAAAGAGGATAAAATAAAGGAGGGGTAAGCGCCCGCCAGGATGGCGCCGGAAAAAAATACGACGCTGATGAGCACCGAAAAGGACAGATATGGGATGGCCAGGTCGGCAGCGTTTAACCCGACAAGACGGCCAAAGTAGGGGAGCAATACTTTATACATAGTGACGCCCGCCAGGATGGCCAGGAAGTTGACGAGTAGTGATTCCGCAAGAAACTGTCTGACCAGTTGCGGCATCCCCGCCCCGATGACTTTCCGGACACCTACCTCTTTAGCCCTGTCCAATGCCCGGGCCGTGGACAGATTGATGTAATTGATCCAGGCGATGAATAAAATGAAAAAAGCGGCAATGCCAAGGTATTTCAGGTAGGTAAGGTTCCCATTGCCGGGCATTTCGTATTCATATTTCGAGTGAAGATGAATGTCTTTGAGCGGTTGTACATCGAAAGTGACCACAAAACCCTGTTGCTTCATCATATCGCCCATGTACCGTTCGGCAAAAGCGGGGAGTTTTGCCCTTAAGGCCTTGACATCCGCCCCCGGCTTGAGGAGTATGTAGGTATAAAAGTCAGCCCAGCCCCAATTGTTTTGCGCATCTCTGCCCTCCGCCTTGACCAACTGAATGTACCTATCGTAATTGCAAAGAATATGAAAGCTCAGGTGGGCATTTGCGGGCATGTCCCTGACCACCGCCTTTACGATATAACTCTCATTCCCATAGACCAGTGCCTTGCCGATCGGGTCGGCGTCGCCGAAATATTTTTTTGCAGTGCTTTCGGTGATCACCGCGTCGTTCAGGTCTGCAAGCGCGGTTTGAGGATTCCCTTTTACAAACGTGTAGGTAAATAGTTTGAATACGGCAGGGTCGACATAAAATAGCTGGCCACCCTCCGAAAATTTATTGGTTCCATACTTTACGATACCCCACACCATCCGAAAACGGACGGCCTCTTCCACCTCCGGGAAATCCCTTTTGAAGGCGGGTGCCAGCGCCGCGAACGTAAAGGCAAATTTTTGACCTTCCCCCCCTTTTTCCGTGATTTCCATGGGTACCCGGTACAGCCGGTCCTTCTGGACGTTGAAGTCGTCGTAGCTGTATTCAAAGTGCAGGTAACTGATGATGAGCAAAAAGGCCGTGATGCCTATGGCCAACCCTGAAATGTTGATCACAGAGAAGGCTTTGTTCTTCAGCAGGTTTCTCCAGGCGGTTGTAAGGTAATTGTGCCACATCTGCGAACAGAAACATAATCCGCACCAGACATATAAAACATTCAGGGAGAATATATTATAAAATTATCAACAGTGAGGTGTGTCCGGTTCCACGCTAAAATGTGTCCGCTTTCGATACAGGCTCTTTTATAAAATCAGCCCTCACCTTGCTGTCCCGAAGTTGCTTCTGCAACGCCGCAAACGTCTGGAGCGGCCCCTTGGTGACAAACAGGTTCACCAGCCAGGCGGGGAGGTTTCCGCCGGGATCTGTCCGCAGGATATAATCGATGGCCACCACACCGCCCCCCAGCGGGGTGAGCACCCAATGCCCTTCACCGGTGGGGACGCGCACGATGCCCTGTTTCGGAGGCATATAGGTGGGTAAAGTCGGTCCGTCGATGGTGACGACCGATGTCTGTGGGTCCTGTGACACCGTCAGGTGCGCGATGAAGTCCCGGTTATTGACCGGCCAGGGTAGTTCGATTACTGAATAATAAAATAATTCCGAGGGGGATACCTGCCGGAGCAGGACGGCGGATTTGGTGCCGTACACCCATTGCCTGGCGGTATTGACATCGAGGATGACCGCAACAAGCCGGGATAGCGTGGTATTGACCCGGCATTTGACCCGGATCGCCTTGAACTTGGAATCCGGGAACGTGCGGGTATAGATAGATATGCCTTCGTGCTGGTCGTGCAGGACCCAATCTTTCTGCGCGAAGGCTGTTCCACTTAAGAGGACAAATAAAACGGAAAGTTTTAGCATGGCTGAGGGACAAAGGTACGTCACCCGTTCTCAATCCGCGCGTTCTGTTGTTCGGTATGTATTGTCCGGGTCTCGGCGCTGCTTTTGCCAAAGCGGTAGGTGAACGTCAGGCTGGCCCTGGCGCTATAGGTGACCCGTTGAAAGTCGAGGAGCAGGTCATCGCTGACCCTGAAAAATCGCCATTTACGGCTGTTGAAGATGTCGCGGCCATTCAGCGAAAGGCTGGCTTTTTTATGCCAGAAATCATATTTGGCGGCCGCGTCGACGCCAAAAGCCGGGCGGTACCTGTCCTGGATGATCAATTCGGGGGCCCTATAGTCGGTCCTCACCTGAAAGGTCAGGTGAGGAGGCAGCGTAATGTTGTTGGTCACGTTCAGGTTCCAGCTCAAGCCATGCGTGGGGGTGATGCCCAAAGCCGAATCCCCGGCATTGATCCGCTCAAACACGTTGACGTTGGCGGTGAAGTCCCAAATTTTGACCGGATGGAAATTGCCGATGAGTTCCAGGCCGGTGTTGATGGCCCAGGGCAGATTGTCGGCGACGGTCATGGTCACATCATTCACCGGTGTGGTCTGTACGTGTTTGATCACGTCATTGACCTGGGTGAAGTATGCCCCGGTGGTTAACGGGCCCTGGGTATAGGTCAGCTCTGCCAGGTGAATGCTCTCCGGCAGGAGGTGCAGGTTGCCGGCGTCATAATTCACGGGGTCCGAGATATCCCAGAAAGGATTGAGCTCGCCCGGGGTGGGCCGGTTGACCCGCCGGGAATAGCTCAGCTGGAGCTGCCGGTTCCCCTTCAGCTTTTGGGTCAACACCAGGCTGGGATAAAGCCCCTGGGTATGTACGGTAACCGGTTCCGTGACCAACTGGCCGGTCGAGTCGAAACTTTGAAGATGGGCGTTGAACCGGCCGAGTTCGCCTCTCAGGCCTACCTGGAAGGAGAACGTCTTGATTTGCCGGCTGTACGTGATATAAACAGCGTGCACCTGGTCCGTGCTTTTGAAAGAATTGATAAAGCTGTAGTCAGGATCATACTTGCCACTGATATGGTCGAGGTTGTAATCCCATTCCTGGTTGTCGGTTGTGCTGATCTGGCTGCGCAAGCCTGTCTCCAGGGGACCGTCTTTATAATCCAACTGAATGTTGTAGTACCTGCTGCGGCCCACCTTACTGTCCTTTATAACAGAGGTTGAATCCACGGCATTCCCATCGATGTTGTAAATATCGGTGTTGTATAGTTGCAACTGGTTGGTGTAGCCATGCGCATAGTCGGCATCAAAGGACAGCTCCCTTTGCGGCCGGCGGAAGGAATGGGTGTAGTCGACCGTCAACTCATAGCTGTTGCCATTGCCCGTCGTGGCATTGTAGCGGGTGCTGAGCAGCGCCGGCGAATCGTTTGCCATCAGGTTGTTGACCGTCAGCCATTCGTTGCGCACTTTGGAATAGGCGTCGTAGGCGCCGGATATACTGAGTCCATGAAAACTCAGCCCCGCCTTCGCAGAATGGAGGTCCGTAATCGTGGTGGAGGGAAAGGTTTCATCGCTGTAATAAGCCGGGCTGGGGGTCAGCAGGTAGGTCATATTCTGGTATCCGTTGCTGTAGGTGTTCCGGTGTTGATAGCTATAGTTGCCGTACCAATTGATCGTGCCGTTCCGGTCGTTGAAGGACGCCGCCGCGTTATAATTATCCCTCGTACCCCCGGTGACCGCAACAGAGCCGTTTGACCCGGCCGCCGTATTCTTCTTCAGAACAATATTGATGATGGCTTGCCCTGAAGCGTCGTATTTGGCGGAAGGGTTGGTGATGATTTCCACCCGGTCGATGGAACTGGCCGGGATGGATTGCAGCACCTGGACGATGCTCCCTCCGCCGATCACGGAACGCTTGCCGTCCACGAGCACCACCAGGTCGGTCGCTCCCCGCAGGCTCACATTGCCGTTCGCGTCCACCTGGAGGGTGGGAATGTTTTGCAGGAGGTCGGCGGCGGTTCCGCCAAGGCTGACGAGGCTTTGGTTGACGGCAAAGACTTTTTTGTCCGGCCCGATGCGGAGGGTCGGTGACCGGGCGGTGACCGTGATGTCGGCCAGCATCTTTCCAGCGGGGACCATGACCAGGTCGCCAAGGTCGTTGGTACTGTTTTCAGGCGTAAAATCAATACCGTCCCTGGTGATCGGTTGGTAACCGACGTGGGTGATGGTGCAGGTAAACTGACCGAAAGGGATCTCCATGACGAAAAACCTGCCGGAGGAATCCGTATCGATGATTTTTGCCGTGTCTTTGGCATACCGGTTCACCAATACCACGGTCGTCGATGCCAGCGGCCGGTGTTGCTCGTCCGTGACGCGGCCTTCCAGCAGGCCTGCGCTTTGTGCCAGCAGGGTAGGGGCGGTGCCCATCGACAAGGCGATGATCAAAAGCCATTTTCGCATATTTTTTTTCACAAAAAAATACCGGTTTGTCCCCGCCGGAAAATTTGTTCAACCCGGTGGGTATCAGGCTAAATAATCGCCCGAAAAGACCTTTATTGAGGAAAAAGGGAGGTTTGTTGAGTGCATGCCGTGCGCCAGCCGGAAATCGGGTATTTTGCAGCACGTATGGACAAAGGGAGACTTTTGAGGCTGCAATACCTGGTGTGGGCCACTATATTTTTGATCAGCTATTTTGCGATGATAACCGACGACGGCCCCCTACGGTCGGCGGGTTTTGCCATCCGGGATACCTGTTTCTATGCCCTGATCGTGTACGGCAACATCCGCTTCCTGTACCCGCGATTCTATCAAAAAAAACAATATGTGCTGTATATAGCCGGATCGGTCCTGTTGCTGGTGCTGGCCGGCGCCGGCAAGGTCTATCTCTCGTTGGCCCTTCACAGCAAAGTGTATTTGACCGCCCCCCGGTGGCTGGACGCGGAAACATACTTTACGTTGATCTTTTCGGGCATATCGGTTTTTGTGCTGAGCTTTGTCTTCCGGCTGGCCATTGCTTATTTTATGATCAAACAGGCCTCGGAAGAAGCGATGCTGAAGTTGCTGAGGGCGCAGGTCCAGCCCCATTTCCTCTTCAATACCCTGAACAACATGTATTATGAGGCCTTCCTGGACTCGCCCCGGACGGCACTGTTGATCGAAAGGCTGTCGGAGATCATGCGGTATTTTGTCGATCAGAGCAACCAGGAAACCGTACCGCTGGCCACGGAGGTACAGTTCCTGGACAATTACATCGCGCTGGAGAAAATAAGGATCAGCCCGGAACCGGAGATCGGATTTGAAAGACACTATGACGCCTCCACACCGATCCCGCCGATGCTGCTGATGACTTTTGTGGAAAATATCTTTAAACACGGCATCGATAAGATCACCGGGCGCAACAAGATTACGATTTCCCTGATGCAGCAAAAAGGGTACCTTTATTTCAGCACAAAGAACACCATCAACCGGCACGTAGGACCTCAGGTGACGGGTGGCCTGGGTTTGGCCAACCTTCGCAAACGGTTGTCCATCCTGTATGGCGGCAATTTTCACATGGAGACGGCGAGTGACGGTCAGTATTTCACGGCAACCCTAAAAGTACCACTCGCATGAACCTACGGTGCATGATCGTTGATGACGAACCCAATGCGGTCAACCTGCTGGAAGTGCTGATCGGGCAAAGCACGCCCTGGCAATTGGTGGCCAGGTGCCACAATGCGTTAGAGGCCATCGGGTTTCTAAAAAACAACAGCGTCGATCTCCTTTTCCTTGATATCAATATGCCTTTGCTCAGCGGGATGGAGCTGGCCGGCCTTTTGTCCGGGGACACGGCGATCGTTTTTACAACCGCCCACTCCGAACATGCCGCGGAGAGTTATTCCTTCAACACCATCGACTACCTGTTAAAACCCATCACGCTAAAGCGGTTTTTAGCCGCCACCAAAAAGGTGGAGGCGTATTTCCTGCCGCGCATGCCCGCGGGCGACAAACCGGCGGAACCGGGTCATGAATACTTCTTTGTCAAATCGGGTACCGAGCTTCGAAAGATCCTTTTGCCCGAGATCCTTTTTTTTGAAAGCCGGAAGGAATACGTGCGGGTCGTGACCCAAACCTTCGAGGTGCTGACCTACCGGCGTTTAAAAGATATTGAAGCACAACTTCCCCTGCCCTTTGTCCGTGTGCATCATTCCTATATCGTCAATGTCAGGCAACTGACTAAAATCCAGGACAACCAGATCCACATCGGTGAGGTGCAGATTCCCATCGGCGAGAAATTCAGGGACGGGCTGATGGATATGGTCCGGCGAAAGACATTCTGACCCCCCTAGTCATTGACATACGCCCCCCCTTTGCCACCGCAGATGCCGCAGGTCTCCTCATGGCTGATGAAGGTGTTGTGTTCTCCGACGATGTTATTAACCGTTACGGTAATATGCCCCTTGCCTTGGCACGCCGTGCATATACTCCAGTGTGTCCCGGCTTCCGGCAAACCGCTCCCAAAGCGGCGATGGAGGGTGGTCAGGTCGCTGGCGGGGGGATGCCCGGTTTTGGTGAGCACCAGCACGCGATCGGGCAGCCCTTCTACCTGGTCGACGTCGATGAGGACCCCGCCGGCATAAAAGAAATTGGTGGAGAAACCGGCGTCCACGTTTAATCCTTTGACATCATACCCATCGCCGGACTGGTGAAACTTCAGGAATTGGTACGTATCTATATTGTCTTTGGCGCTATAGTAGACGATTTCCCCCCAGCCTCTCCGGGAGGGATACATGTCGTAGAATTCCTTGGGCTTATCGTCTTTTAGTCCGCTGAGCTGCCAGTTGTCAAGCCGGAGCTGTACGCCCCATTCGTTGTACATCTGGTCGACAGGCAGGTCATGCTGATAACGCGAAAAGGGGTCGGAAGAGATCCTGGTGAAGGAGCAGCTTCCACCCGGGCCGGATAGGGAGAGGTTGTCCCCGCTGACCTGGAAGCGCATCCGGAAAGGCTTGCCACCGGCAATGACCAGGTACATGGTGTCTCCCAGTACCTTCCAGGAAAGGAATCGAACGTTCTCCGCGGTATTTCCGCTGTCATTTCTTGAAATACCAATCCCGTTGTCAAACAGCTCGATCAGGTGGTTGTGCAAGACCGGGCCCAGCGGCGTCTCTCCGGAAGGGTACCCGGGCCGCCAGCAGCCCACCAGTTGCCGGGCGAAGGCCCGGTAGGACGCCATGGCCGTCAGGCGCCTGGTGGGCAGCATCAGGGTCTTGGCGTCAAAATCGATGCCCATACAATTTGCACTCAAACGGAAAAGCAGGGAATCACCGGAGGTCGGAAACCCCGGGCCGATGACGATGCCGGCCGTTACGTCCGTATCCCGGGTCGAAAGGTCTATCTGGTATTGGTTCAGATAGGGCCCGAATGGACCCACCGGCACCGGGTTGCCCGGGGTAGGCAGCAGACCCAGGTCGATGTTGATCCGTTTGATGCGGCTGCCGGCCGTGTTCCGGAAGTGATAACCGACATAAAGGGTATCGGTGGCCGGCTGCCCCGGAACGATGGGTTTGTCCGCGCCGCTGTCACCGAAAACCAGGCCGTCGAGCTTGAGCTTGTCCCTGGTGATCAGCCGGCGTTCATATTCCTGCGGAATGGAAGCCGACAACCGGTTGGAATTGGACAGGACGTCCCTGTTGTCCGACACCAGCCAAAGCCTCATGGTGTCCTTGATGACGGCAAAGTGAAGCGTTCGGTCGCTGCCGAGGTTGTCCTTGGCCGTGGGTGGCGACATCACGGTGTCCTCCTCGTCATAGATAAAGTCCTTGCCGTCAAAATACCCCAGGATCATTTTTTTGGCGTGGTAAAGACGGGGATTGTCAAACGAGGTGGTGTCGTCCTTGGCCCTTATGCTAAAGGCGATGATCCCGGAATAGCTGTTTCTGTCGATCTGCTTCAGGTAAAATTCCTGGTAGATCACAAACGTCGGGAATAAAGTCAGGCCCTTCCACGTGCCGGAAAGGTCTGGAAGCGGCTGGTTGGTTTGACCCATGGACACCCATGGTGCCAGCAGGACGAGCGCGATGATCGTTGGTCTCATGAAGGATAAGCAATGAATCAAGATAGGCAATAGCGGGGGTAAGATGTATAATTTGACAAAAAAAATAATTTTGTCTACCTTTACGCCCTTATGACACCCACCCCGGATGAGTTAGCACAGGAGGAGATCCTCCAGGCAGCCCTGCACCTTTACCAGAAATTCGGCCCGGGCAAGGTAACCATGGATCTTGTCGCCACCGCCTCCGGCAGAAGCCGGACCTCTCTGTACTATTATTATAAGAACCGGGATGAGATCTACCAGGCGGTGATGGATAAAATTGCCGATGGAATGGCCGTCAACATGCGCCAGGCCGTAGCGGCCGCGGAGCCCCTGCCGGATAAGATCTATGCTTTTTGCTATGCGAAGATCAAAGCCTCGGAAGACTGGAAAAAGGTCCTGGGCGCCATGTGGGCCGCGATGACCGCCGAGGAGCAATCCAGGCATGGCCGGGTGATGACCGGCCTGCACCAAAAACTCATCTATCATGAAGGCCTGATCCTGAACGAGGTGCTGACGGAAGCGGCCCGGCGGGGCGAGATACGGGCGATCAGCCCCGGCGACCAGGACATGCTGGTCTTTCTCATATCCAGTGGTATCCGCGGGCTAAGACGGGAGGTCTACGAACTGGGTGATCCACACGATCTGAAAGCGGCGCTGCGGCTGCTGACGGATATGGTCGTGCATTGGGTCAAACCCTAAATTTTTTTGACTCATTTTCGACGTTTTTTAAAATTTTGTCAAATAGCTAGGAGCATGAAAAAGATCAGCGATTGGAGCGTATTCAGGGCTTTCCGGAGCCGCAATTATCTGCTTTATTTTTTCGGGCGGGCCATCACCCAGTTTGGAACATGGATGCAGCGGACCGCCGTGGTCTGGGTCATCTACTCGATCACGCAATCCGCCTTCTGGACCGGCGTGACGTTCTTTGCGGAACAGTTCCCCGCCTTTTTGTTTTCTTTCGCCGGTGGCGTGGTCGCGGACCGGCATGACCGGATCAAGGTCATCCGGATCACCCAGGTCGCATCGATGATCCAGGCCGTGTCCCTGGCGGTGCTCGTCTATACAGGGCATAAAGTTGTATGGGAGATCCTGACGCTGAGCGTCATCCTGGGGATCATCAACGCCTTCGACGTGCCCGCGCGACAATCCCTGGTACACCTGGTGGTGGCGGACCCATCCGATCTGCCCAATGCCGTATCCCTGACCACCGCAACGGCCAGCCTGGCGCTGTTGCTGGGACCGGCCTTGTCCATGTTCATATTGACCGCCTGGGGCGCTTCCGCCTGCTTCCTCATCAACGCGGCCAGCTTTGGAGGGGTCATCGTCTCGCTGCTCCTGATGAAGCTACCGCCCTATCAACAGAAGAAAACGGACAAACATGTCCTGTCTGAGTTTTGGGAAGGGTTCGTCTATGTGTGGAAAACCCCGGAACTCGGACATACGATCCTGATGCTGGCTATCGTGAGCCTGCTGGTGCAGTCTTATAGCACGGTGTTGCCGGTGTTTGCAAAAGTGGTTTTTCACGGGGGCGCGTCGACGTACGGCTATATTACCAGCGGCGTCGGTGTCGGCGCCTTGCTCGGCACGGTTTTCCTGGCGTCCCGTAAACCGGACGCCCACCTGAAACGGATTCTTTTCATCAGCACCCTCGCCATGGGTATCGGCCTGGTCTGCTTTGCGTCGATAAAGAATTTTCCGGCAGCGATGTTGTTTGTGGTCCTGGCGGGGTTTGGCGGTATGACGCTGGTCACTGCCTGCAATATCCTGGTCCAGTCCGAATCCGAGCCGCACATGCGGGGCCGGGCGATCGGGATCCTGTTGATGGCTATTTTTGGACTGATGCCGCCGGGCAGCCTGCTGGTCGGCTGGGTGTCGCAACACGTGGGCGCGCCGGTCACGGTACTGACGCAGGGGGTGATCGCCATCGTGGTGGCGTTGGCGTTTAGATGGGTCTCGTTTCCTGGCTGGCAAACCGCCTTTCGGCAAGGCCCTGGTCATTGAATTGAAAAACCTGCACCCCATAACTTCTGTACCGCTGGCCCGCCGCATCGTGCCATTCCGCTTCGAACCGGACGGCCATCCGGCCTTTGAGCGCCCCCCAAAGGTCCAGTGTCACCGTATAATCCAATTGGGTTTGGAATTTGCGGGTCAGAAATTGCTTCAACGCTTGTTTGCCGTTAATGAAATCCAAGCCGTCACGCATCTCGATAACGTCGGCATAGCCTTCGAGGATCTGATCGGGGTCGTGAGTGTTCCAGGCGGCTTCTTCAAATGCCAGCCTTTTGGCGGCAGTTTCCATGTCCCAGGGTGGTGTGGGGAATTTTGTGTGTGTTGTTTCCATACCGCAAATGTCCAAATAGCGCCGCGGGCGAAACATGGACAAAAGGAGTCTTGGGATGGACAATCAGCCCAGGTTTGATAATTTTGCCCAATGGCATCCCTTACGTTGACCGATCCCCGGACCAAACAGGTGGCCCTGAAGGTCACTCCCTTTACAGACGACAGCCTTTTCAACAGCCTTAAAAAATATAATTGTTTTTCCATGCTGCTCGTGTCCAAAGGGCGGGGCACCGTCCAGAGGGATGAGACCCAGTATGCATTCAACAGCGGTTGTCTGTTGAGTTTTGCGATCTACCAGCCATTTATGGTCAAACCCGCTGATGCAGTGGAAGGGGTGCTGGTCAATTTTCACCCAAGCTTTTTCTGCCTTTTTAAACATCGGCAGGAAGTCTCTTGTAACGGCGTTCTCTTCAATAATTTGTACGACACGCCCGTGGCTGAATTGACGCCCGGCGACCTACGGTCCTTGTCCGTGATCGTCGATCAGATAAGTTCCGAAATGCAAAGAAGGCAACAGCCGGACCAGGATGTGTTGCTTTCCTATTTGAAGGTCTTCCTGATGGAGGCGTCCAGGGCGAAAATAGAGCAACGCGAGGGGGCGCAACCCGTCAAAGCACCGCTGACATTGGAGAACCTGAGAACAGCCATCGAGACGCATTATAAGACGCTGCATAGCCCCGGTGACTATGGCGACCTCCTGCACATCTCCACAAAGGCGCTGAACAAAGCCTGCAAAGCCCATTTCGATAAGACCCTGACCGATTTGATTGCCGAAAGGCTGATCATCGAGGCGAAACGGGAGTTGTACCTGACGGCAAAGTCCGTAAAGGAAATCGCCTTCGAACTCGGCTACGAAGACGAGTTTTATTTCAGCCGCTATTTCAAGAAAAAAGTAGGCGTTTCTCCCCAGATCTTCCGGGACACCGTGGGGTTTGATAAGTTGACGGCATAATTCTGTCACGGGGGCTTGCATCTTACACTATTTTGTTGTTATATTATCTTGCTATGGCAAAATAGTGCCAATGGCGGCGTCCTATTTACCCGGTCCATTTTTTTCTTAACTAACTAAAACGATTTTGCACATGAAAAACTCAATTCGATTCATCTTTGGATTACTGTTATTGATCCCGATAGGTTTTGCCTCTTCTGCTACCGGTGCCCCCCACAAAGGCCAGAAGCCGGATACGTATCAATATGGATTTGGTTATACCGTTGTCGTAGACCCCAGCAACCCCAATGTCTATGACGAGACCTTGTATTGTTTGCAACTGGATGTCACCAACTTTACCTGGACGGTGGTAGACTGTCCCGCCGCGATCGCTATTACCTGTACCTATGGCCCCAAGATCGGTACCTTTACCTTTCCCGCGGGGTGGTCCTCCGTCCCCATTGGTAATTCGACCACCATTCCCGGCACGGAATACACGATTTCAACCAACCCTACGACGCTCAACGGGCTGTCGGTGTACCAGGAGGCGTTTGAAATAACGTTGTAACGCGCGCAATGAATCACCGGACCGGGTAAATTTGTTACATGTTAAAGGACCTGTTTCATATTGCCTTTTTTGAAGAAGGTACGCCGGACAATAGCCATGCCCTTTATCACCAGGTGTATGTTTTTACCAGGGGCCGCGGTATCGTCGTGATCGGTCAGGACACCTGCACGGTTCAAAAGAATGACGTGCTGGTCTTGTCAAAGGGCCAAACCCACCGGTTTGGGGACAATACGCTTTCCGGGTACCTGGTGCAATTCAATGACGCCTTTTGGAAGCAAACCCCTGCCAGTGCCAATAATTGCAAGGCGGTATTGTTTGACGTGGGCGTTGTACAACACCGCATCACCGTCGCGGCCCCTGACGTGAAAAGCCTCACCGCTATTGTTGACCTGGCCCTCGCCGAATACGCCAGCCCCGACTATTCCAACAAACCGGATGCGCTGGCGGCCTTCTTAAAAATCATCGTCATAAAAATCGCCAACATCCATACCCTCCTGCAGGAAGACATCGGGAGCTTTGATAACAAACTGTACCAGGATTTTGTTTCGCTGGTCAACCGCGAAGCGGCGACCTGTCACGACGTGGCGTCGTATGCGCAAAAGCTGGGCGTTTCCGCCAGGAAATTATCGGTCACCTGCTATGGGCATGGGCGAGGGGCCAAGGAAATGATCAACGACCGGTTGATGTCGGAAGCCAAACGATCGCTTCAATTTACCTCGAAGCCGGTGAAAGAAATTGCGTTGGACCTAAGCTTCTCTACGCCCTACCAGTTTAGTCATTTTTTTAAAAAGCGCGCCGCGCTGTCTCCCGAACATTACCGGAAGCAATTTGTAAAAATTGGTATCTGAAGGACCTAATCTGGCATTTTCCTGCCGGCCTGCCTGCCCTAGGTTTGCTGTTAAAAATGCGTATGTCAAAAAAAGTAGCCGGTATCCAAATACCGGATAGCAAGATCGCCAAAGAAGCGACGGAGCTTTTGCTGGAACACGGTACGGAGTTTATCTATAACCACTCGCTCCGGGTGTTTGTGTTTTCTTCCCTGAATGGTCAAAGGCTAAAGACCGGTTATGACCCAGAATTGTTGTACGTCAGCGCCGTTTTTCATGACCTGGGATTGGTGCCGCACTACAGCAGCCCGGACCTCCGATTTGAGGTGGACGGCGCCAATGCCGCCCGGGAATTTCTAAGGAGTCACGGCTTGCCAAAAGAAACGCAGCGATTGGTGTGGGACGCCATCGCCCTGCATACCACCATCGGTGTCGCCGAACACAAGGAAGCGGAAGTGGCGCTCCTGTACTCCGGCGTCGGCCTGGATGTGATGGGCGAAGGATATGAGCACCTTTCCAGGGAGCACAGGGAGGAGATCGTCGGTTTGTTCCCGAGAAGCGATTTTAAGAAAAGGATCATCCCCACCTTTTTTGAGGGTTTTAAACACAAGACGGAAACCACTTTTGGGAATATAAAAGCGGACGTATGTGCCTTTATGATCCCTCACTTCCAGAGGAAAAATTTCTGCGACTGCATCCTGCATTCTCCCTGGGAGGATTGATTTTCATGCAGTTGTCAATATTTTTTTCAACACTAGGGGATCGGGTCCCTTCATGGGTACTATTAACCAAGTTGAATATTTTCTCATAGTCTAAGTGGCCGGCGGGTTTCCACCTCCCGGCATTTTGACTTAATTTTGGTTAAGAGGAGGATACATGGCTGCGGTACACCACCTTTCCGATCAAGCGTTACTGGCTCTGCTGAAACAGGGGCAGGAGTCTGCGTTTACGGAAATCTACCGCCGCTATTGGGAACGCTTGCTGGGGGTCGGTTATGCCTATACCCGCAACAAAGAGGCCGCCGAGGAAATCGTCCATGATGTATTATTACGACTCTGGCGACAAAGGGCCGGGGTGGACATCGAATCGCTCGGTGCTTACCTGGGCACCGCCGTCAAATTTTCTGTATTTAAGGCATTGCTCAAGGAAAAACGGCGTTCCGACATCCGCTCTCGCATGCCCCTGACGGAATCCTCTGCAAGTGATGAAGACGCGATCGAGGCCCGCTTCCTGAAGGACTACCTGGATGGCGTCATCGAAAACCTGCCGGAAAAGTGCCGGCTGGTGTACCAGTACAGCCGGGGCGAACAGCTCTCGGTCGTCGAAATCGCCGAGCGCATGCAGATCTCCCCCAAAACCGTTGAATCCCACATCACCAGGGCGCTCCGGACGTTGCGCCACAGTCTCTCCCGGGTACACGCTATTATTTTTTTGTAAAATCATACAGGGTTACCTACTCCTCAAGGGTACTATTTAGGTATGGACCAGGATCAACTCCACATACTCCTTCAAAAATATATGGCCGGCTCCGCCAGCCAGGAGGAAGCGCAGTCCCTGCACGACTGGTACCGGTCGGCTGCCGCGGACGACGTAGTATGGGTGGTCGATGGTCCGGAGGAGCTGGACACGGTTCGCCGGCGCATGCTGGAGCGGTTGCAGCGGGAGGCCTTCGGCACGACCGAGGCCTTCGGCGCGCCCGGGCAGCACGGACGCACGGTGCGCATGCGCATCCTCTTCTCCGCCGCGGCCGCCGTCCTTTTGACCCTCGTCGGGGTGGCGTACTTCCGGCATACCCACCGCCCCCCCATGGCGCCGGCGCCCGTGCTGGCGTCCGACGTGCTCCCCGGCGGCAACAAAGCCACGCTCATCTTAGGCAGCGGGCAAGCCGTTACCCTGGACAGCACCGACAAAGGACTGCTGGCGACGCAGGGGGGCATCACGGTACAACAAAGTGGAAAGGGACAGTTGGTCTACGGCGGCGTCTCCGACGGTTCGGTCATGGCCTACAACACCATCCTTACCCCCAACGGAGGCACCTACACCGTGAGGTTATCCGACGGCTCCAGGGTGTGGCTCAACGCCGGATCCTCGCTCAAATACCCGGTTCGTTTTACGGGCGGCCCCCGGGTGGTCGACCTTACGGGCGAGGCCTATTTTGAAGTCGCCCCGGCCGCCGGGTCCTTTAGCGTACGCTGCCTGGGGCAGACGGTAGAGGTGCTCGGGACGCATTTCAACGTCAATGCCTACACCAACGAAGCCTATATCCGGACCACCTTGCTGGAAGGGAAGGTCAGGGTTAAAAATCCCGCCGGCTCGGCGGTACTCGAACCCGGCGAGCAAAGCAGGGTAGGGGCCAACGGGGACGTACATATCGCCCGGGGGATCGATACGGCCGAGGTTATGGCATGGAAAAATGGAATGTTTCAGTTCGACGACGCGGATATTGGCACCGTGATGCGACAGATCGGCCGTTGGTACGACGTGGACGTGGTCTACCAGGGGCGACTGCCTGACGACCACTTCCGGGGCAAAATACCCCGCAACGTCAATGCCTCGCAGGCCTTGCAGATACTGGCCACCGGCGGCATCGACTTTACCATACAAGGAAAGAAAATCTACCTGAAATAGGGCCATCGCCCCCTTTACCACCATCAAAGCTATACAACGTATGAGACATGTTTCCATGATCCTCCTGGTATTCCTATGCGCCATCGCGAGGGGCCAGGAGGTCAACCTCACCGTCAAAAATGCGCCGCTGGAGAGCGTCTTTACCCAGCTCGAAAAGCAAAGCGGCTACACCTTCTTTTACAAGGTGGAGCTCATCCGGACCCTCCCGCCCGTGACCGTGGACATCCGTCACGCCACTATTCAGCAAGCCCTTGACCAATGCCTGGCGCACGAGCCTTTATCCTATTCGATTATACAAAGGACCGTAGTGATCAAGCCCAAGGCGGAGCCCGCGTCCCCCGCAGGGACCGCGGCTCCCACCCTTGGAGGTATCACGGTTGTCCGCGGGAAAGTGTTCGACCGGGAAGGACATCCGATGGCGGGCGTAAGCATATCACTGGAAGGGACCCCCTTCGGGTGGACGACCAACCCGGACGGTATGTTTATTTGCTACCTCAACGAGCAATACCTGAAAGGAAAGCCCGTGCTTGTCTTTACCAACGTCGGCTACGCCCGGCAACGGCAGCCGCTGCCGCAACCGGGCCAGGAATTGGTCGTCACCTTGCAGCAACAGGTGAACGACCTGGATGAAATACAGATGACCGCCTATTCGACCACGTCCAAGCGGTACAACACCGGTGACATCACTACGGTCAGCTCCGAAGAGATCGCCCGCAACCCCGTGGAGAACGTGCTGGAAGCCCTGCAGGGGCGTGTCCCGGGGTTGTTCGTGACCCAGGAAACAGGGGTGACGAACGGGGCTTTCAAAGTACAGATCCGCAGCGTCAATACCCTTACGGGCACCGGTGGGAACGGTATCTTTACCCAGGCGGGGTACGGGGGACAACCCTTGTACATCGTGGACGGGGTGGAGTATCCGGCCAATACGACCCTGCCGATGACCAACTCCCTCCTGGGCGGCCCGCAGCCGCAACAGGGCGGGAATGCATTGAACTTCCTGGACCCTAACATTATTGAATCGATCAACGTCCTCAAAGGCGCGGATGCCACGGCTATTTATGGTTCCCGGGGCGCCTTCGGCGTCATCCTGATTACCACCAAAAAGGCCAGGGCCGGCAAGCCTACACTTACCGCCAGTGTCTACCAGGGGTACACCGAGTTGGGGACCTCGCCAAAGCTGATGAATACCCAGCAATACCTGGCCGTGCGCCACAATGCCTTTGCCAACGACGGTACCCGGCCCGGGCCCTTCGACTACGACGTGAACGGCACCTACGACACGACCCGGTATACCAACTGGCAAAAATATTTCCTGGGTGGTCACGCCCCCACCACCAGGGTCAATGCGAGCTACAGCGGGGGCGGCGCCAACAGCAATTTTCTCATCGGCGCCAACTATTCTTCCATCGGCAATGTCCAGATCAGCAAGGGTTCGGTCCGCGCGGGCGGGATGAACTTCGCCCTGAACGCCAACACCAACGACCGCAAGGTGACGCTGGCGCTCTCCGGGAGTGTCGAAAGCAACACCGACGACCGTGTCCTGGCCGACTTCACGGGCCAAAGCGGTGTCGTACAAGCGCCGGACGCGCCCTCTTTTTATCTCCCCGACGGCCGGTTGAATTGGTCTTTGCCGATCGGGACCAACCTGCTCGGCGTACTCAACTCTCTCTACAACAATACCACCAACAACCTCCTGGGCAACGCCGTGCTGACGTATACGCCGGTCCGCGGCCTGAGCTTCATCGCGCAGGGCGGGTATAGTTATCTTTTCGCCAAGGAGTTCGACGGTGTACCCAGCGCCGCACTCAACCCCGCCAGTAATTTTGCCACCTCGACCCTAAGCAAGGTGGACCACTACAGCCTTCGCACCCTGAGCGTGGATCCCCGTATCCAGTACGAGCGGGTTTTGTGGAAGAAATTAAACCTGCATGCGATTATTGGCGGGAGCCTCCGGGATCAGCAAACGGAGACGTCCAGCATTGTCGGAGAGGGTTTCCTGAACGACGAACTGCTCATGGATCCGGCCTCCGGCGCCACGACCTTTAACTCCTATAACGTCACCCCTTCCCGGTACATCGGCGGGTTTGCCAACCTGAAGCTGAACTGGGCCGGTAAATACCTCCTGGACCTGAGCGGTCGCAGGGATGGGAGCTCGGTCTTCGGACCCGACCACCAGTTTGGCAACTTCGGCTCTGTCAGCGGCGGCTGGATCATCAGCGAGGAACCCTGGTTCAAGGGGCTCAGACACACTGTCGACTTCCTGAAGCTGACCGGTAGTTACGGTCTCGAAGGCGCCAGCGGTATTGCGCCGTACAGTTATATCAGCACTTACCAGGTCCAGTCCGGTTCCTATGAGGGGGGCACCGGTCTTCGGCCGAACAACCTGTCCAATCCTTATCTGCACTGGGAGACCGACCGGAATGCAGAAGCCGGTCTGAACGCGGACTTTTTCAACGGCGTGGTCAACATCGAGGCCCAGTTTTATCGTGACCTCGCCGGGGACCAGTTGACCGTCCAGCCGCTCGCCAGCATCACCGGCTTTACCAGCTTCAACCTGAACTCCCCGGCCAAGATCCGTACTTCAGGTTTTGAGTTCGCGCTCAGCACCCGGAACATCCGGAAAAGAGATTTCACCTGGAATACCCGGATCAACCTCACCATCCCCCGGACAAAGCTGCTTGCCTATCCCGGCATCAACAACCTGACGAGCAACATCAACTACGTCATCGGCAAACCCATTACCGGTGTCAAGCTGTACAACTATGCGGGGATCGATCCCCCAACGGGCGTCTACGAATACATCAATGCCGCCGGTGTAAAGGGCAGCTACACGCCCATACTAAGCCCGGTACAGCTCAATCCCGCCAAGGACCTGACGGCCTTTGTGGACCTTGCCCCGAAGTGGTACGGTGGTATCCTCAACAACTTTACCTATAAAAATTTCAGCCTGGACTTCCTGGTCTCCGTCACCAGAAAGATGGGGGCCAATTACCTGGGCTCCCAGTCGTTTCCGTTGGGGATGATCAATGTCAACTACCCCGAGGACCTTGCCGCCAAGCGCTGGATGAAGCCGGGTGATCATGCGACGGTACCCAAGGCCACCGCCGGTCTTATTGGTTTTCTGGACCAGCTCAACTTCGTCTACGGTTCCGGCGCCTACAGCAACGCGACTTATGCCCGTTTGCAAAACCTCAGCCTTTCCTACCTGCTTCCCCGGCAGTTGGCAGGTAAAGTGGGGCTCAGCACGGTCAAGGTATACCTGGCCGGTCAAAACCTGCTGACGGTCTCCAAATACGGAGACCTGGACCCTGAAAACCTGAGTACGCAGCATATGCCGCCCCTGCGCATATTGACGGGCGGCATGATGATCACCTTATAAAATCTACAGCAATGAAATGGACTATATTGAGCGCGCTGCTCTTCCTTCTCGCCTCCTGCAAAAAATACCTGGACGTCCCCCTTCCGATCAATGAGATCGCGAGCCAGTCCGCCTTTAGCAACGACGCCGCCGCCGGCGCTTCGCTGAACGCCATATACGCCGGCCTCTTCACGTCCGATGTCTTCGGCGGGACTAGTGGCGTAGGCTACGCCACGGGCATGTATGGGGATGAACTCACGAACTATAATTCCCTCAACACCTCGTTCCAGGCCGTCTACCAGGACGAGGTATCAAGCACCCTCGGTGGGGTGACGGCGACCTGGTCAACCCTTTATACCCAGATGTATGCGATCAACCAGGCCATCGCCTACATCCCGCAATCATCATCCTTAGTGTACCAAAACCAATGGCTCGGGGAAGCGTACTTTCTCCGGGGGCTTTGTTACTTCTACCTCACCAACCTCTATGGGGACGTTCCCCTGGTATTGACCACCGACTACCTCGCCAACAACAGTCTTGCGCGCACGCCCCAGGCCGGTGTCTACACCCAGATCATCTCG
The DNA here is from genome assembly GCF_004366355.1 of Dinghuibacter silviterrae. NCBI lineage: Bacteria > Pseudomonadati > Bacteroidota > Chitinophagia > Chitinophagales > Chitinophagaceae > Dinghuibacter > Dinghuibacter silviterrae. The sequence continues at coordinate 2,928,828 of NZ_SODV01000001.1, forward strand.
GACCTGAAGATGGCGCAAAGCCTCCTGAGCGACGCGTACCATAACGGCAGCGGCAGCGCGACCGCCGACAGGGGACGCCCCAACCGCATGGCGGCCACTGCCCTCCTGTCCAGGACCTACCTCTATACAAGCCAGTGGGCAAACGCGGAATCCGAGGCGGACAGCCTCCTGGGAGACGCGACGGATTACCAATTGGCCGCTCCGGCCGGCGTATTCCTGATCAACAGCAAGGAGATCATCTGGGGATTGGTTCCCCTCGGGTCACCCTACCCCGCCTACGCTGTGCAGGACGCGCCCGTTTATTACCTCGCGCCCGGCACCATTCCGCCGGCCACGGGGGTGGCGGTAGCCCTGTCGGACTCGCTGGTGAAGGCCTTCGAGCCGAACGACACCCGCTTTACCAACTGGGTGAGCGTGGACAGCACCACCGGTGGCGTACTCTATTTTGCATACAAGTACAAGGCCTTCAAGAACCTCACCGCCCCGGTGGAGTCCACTGTCATGCTGCGGCTGGGCGAACAATACCTCATCCGTGCCGAAGCCCGGGCGGAACAAAACAACCTCTCCGGCGCCGCCGCCGACCTGAATGCGGTCCGCGCCAGGGCAGGCCTGGGCGTTACTACCGCCGTCACACAGGCGGCCCTGCTCAGCGCGATCCTGAAGGAACGAAGGATCGAACTGTTCCTGGAGAACGGGAACCGCTTCCTGGACCTTCGCCGGACCGGCAACCTTGACGCCGTCATGGGCTCCGTGGCCACCGCCAAGGGGGGGAGCTGGTCCTCCTACAAGGAATGGTGGCCCATCCCGGCGACCGACATCCAAAACGACAAACAACTTACCCAAACGCCCGGTTTCCAATAAACAAACGCACATATTATGCACTTATTCCGAAGCGCAGCCGTCTTCATGGCGGCCGTCATGGTCGCGCATGCCGCGTCCGCGCAAAAAGATACCACCAAGACCAAGCTCAAGCCGTATAAGGACGTGGTCCCCGCTACCGCGAAAACGTCGGATGGCTTCTTCTCCGTACACAAGGTGGACGACAAATACCTCCTGGAAATCCCCGACAGCCTGCTGGGCCACGACCTCCTGGTGGTTAACCGCATCGTCAAGGCCGCCACGGGCGCCACGCCTGCCAAGGTCCTGTTCGGCGGCGCCTTCAGTTATGCGGGGGACGAGATCGGGGAGAACATCATCCGTTTTGAAAAGCTCACGGACGACAAAATTTTCCTGAAGTCCATTTCTTTCGAAGAACGGTCTTCCGACAGCTCCGCCAACGGATTATACTGGGACCTCCAAAACAACAATGTCCAGCCCATACAAGCGGCCTTCCCCATCAAGGCCGTCAATGCGGACAAGCACGCAGAAGTCATCGACGTCACGGAATTTATCAATTCCGACAACAACATCCTGTACTTCCCTTCGGGCATCAAAACCTTCATGGGGATCACCGGCGTTGCCGCCGACCGCTCCTACGTCGACCGCATCCAGGCGTATCCGATGAACATCGAAATCCGCACCGTGCGAACCTACAACTCGACCCCGGGACCCAATGGCGCCGCCATGCCTCCGCGCACCTACGAGCTCAACAGCTCCATGATCCTGCTCCCGGAGACACCCATGCACGGCCGCCCGGCGGACCCCAGGATAGGCTTTTTCTCCGACCAGTACGTCGACTTCGACGCCAACCCCGACGGGGTCAAAACGGCCGGCGACATCTGGCGCTGGCGCATGGAACCCAAGCCCGAAGACCGGGAGCGCTACCTCCGGGGTGAGCTCGTCGAACCCGCAAACCCGATCGTGATCTATATCGACCCGCTGACGCCCAAAAAATGGGTACCCTATCTTATCCAGGGCATCAACGACTGGCAGGCCGCCTTCGAAAAGGCCGGTTTTAAAAACGCCATCATTGGGAAGGAAGCCCCCGTCGGCGACTCGACCTGGAGCCTGGAAGACGCCCGTCACTCCGTGCTCGTCTACAAACCCTCCGACATCCCGAACGCCAGTGGTCCCAGCGTCCGCGATCCCCGCAGCGGGGAGATCCTGGAAACCCACATCAACTGGTACCACAACGTCATGGAGCTGCTGTACAAGTGGTATTTCGTACAGGCGGCGGCGAACGACCCCCGTGCCCGCAAACCGCAATTCGACGACACCCTGATGGGTAACCTCATTCGTTTCGTGTCGAGCCACGAGGTTGGACATACGCTGGGCCTGATGCACAACTTCGGCGCCTCCTCCACGGTGCCCGTGGAAAACCTGCGCAACAAGGCCTGGGTTGACGCCCACGGTCATACCCCGTCGATCATGGACTACGCCCGTTTCGACTACGTCGCCCAGCCCGAGGATTCCATCGATGAAAACGGTCTTTGGCCGCACATCGGCGACTACGACAAATGGACCATCCAGTGGGGCTACCGCTGGCTGCCGACCCTGTCCGCAGAGGCCGAAAAGGACACGCTCGACCGCTGGATCGCCGCCCAGTTCGCGCTCGGTCCCCAATATTTCTACGGCGCCCAGACCGACCCGCTTGACCCCATGAACTTCAGGGGGACCAACCCCGATCCCCGCGACCAAAGCGAAGACCTGGGTGACGATGCCATGAAGGCCAGCGCCTACGGCATCAAAAACCTCCAACGTGTCGAGCCCCACCTCCTCGAATGGACCCGCGAGCCCCACGACGGATACGAACGGGTCGGGGAGATGTACAAGGCGGTCGTCAACGAATACGCGCTCTTCATGGGTCACGTCCTCAAAAACGTAGGCGGTATCATGATCACACCGAAAAACGTCGACCAAAGCGGCCCCGTCTTTACCTATCCCAGCCGCGATAAGCAACAGCGCGCCATGGCCTTCCTCAACGCGCAATTGTTCGCCACCCCGACCTGGCTGATCGATACCAAACTATTCTCCCTGACCACCGTCGGCTTCGGCGACGTCGCCACCGTTCAGGATAAGGTCCTGACCAGCCTCCTGGACCCTGCCCGCATCAGTCAACTTATCCAACAGGAAACCGACCTGGGCTCAGCGAAGGCCTACACCGCGCTGGACATGCTCCATGACCTGCGCCAGGGTGTGTTTTCCGAGTTGTCCACGGGCCGTCCCATCGACGCCTACCGCCGTAACCTCCAAAAGGCTTACGTCGAGCGGCTCTGTGGCCTCGTCGGCACCAAGTCGACCGTAAACCGTAGTGACGACGCCCTCTCCATCCTGAAGGCCCACGCCAAGGACCTTTCGGCGGCGGTCAAGGCTGCCGCGGCGCGCTCCACCGATGCGCTTACGCGCGATCACCTCACCGACCTCGGGGAGCGGATCGACGAGGCGTTAAAGCCTTATGGGCGATAAAGCGCCATTGCGATTCCGTTTGAGTATTGCTGATCCCGCGGCCGTTCGCTGCGGGATCAGCTGTTTTTAGCCTGACAAATTTTTTGATCGATTTCTATCAAACGCTCTATCCAGTAATTCTTTGCTTCCTGGTTGACAACTGTCCTTTTGCTGGCACGAAATTGAAGGGGTATGCGGCCAATAAAGTACCCATTTTTGCTGATGTCTCGGTCAATTTCACTTTGATTTTCGGGTTCGGCTCTTTGTCTCCAAAATTCCAATTGGCGTTGATATTCTTGCTTTATCTCTTCGAAATAGGCAATGAGTGTCTCTTTCGTATTGGGTATGTATCCAGGCCCGCTACAACCGCACGAATGAAAAATGATTCCGACGGAATACAGCCTATTTATATGTTCCCATTCTTCGATATTGTCTTTTTTAGGGGCTTTAAAATCCAAACCCATACTTGCCATCAACTGCCCGCAACTGGGACACCTGGCCTCCTTTGACTCCAATTTATCATGCCGCCCGATGTCGATCAAAAGTCTGCGCTTGAAGGTCTTGCGACAATGAAAACAGGCATAGTGCGGTTTATATTTTACCATTGCGTATCGACACATCGCCTAAAAATTTTCACAAAAGTAAACTATTCCCAAGGCCGGATCATTTATTCGGTCGCCTGCCCAAACGTCAACAAATTATTGTCAGGATCCAACAGGGAAAATTCCTTCTGCCGCCAGGGTTTTGTTTGCAGTGTACCCGCGGGGTGTATGTTCTTGTCCAACATCGACTGATACAGTCGTTCGATGTCGTTCGTCCGTATATACACCTGCCCATCATTGTCCTTGGGATCAAGTGCTTTGTGCTCAAAGAAATGTATTTGAACATGGTCTTTTTGAACCATTAAATAGCCGTCATAGTCGGTGCTGCCGAATGGTTGAAAACCCAACTGGTCGATATAGAACGCTTTTGTAAGCGCCTTGTCACGCATGGGCAACTTGGGGTGGATGTCGAGGAACATGCTTTTTTTATAAATTTCGCACATATCCTGCTCTCTTGCAAGCCCTTTTGCGCGGCACGGATTTTGCCCCTATACCATTAGTGTTCCTTGTCGGATATAAACTTCAGGCTATGAAAAAGATTTTTCTTTGCCTTGTATTCGCCGGGGCCTTCAGCACCGTCATGGGAGAGGCAGCCTTGCCTGTCCGGGAAACCTGGATCCCTGACGACGCCTTCAAGACCATCACGGGCACGTATGGTGCCCAGGGGCTGTATGACATTACCATGATCAAGGGCCGGGACGGCGAAACCGGCTACGTCATTCGATTGATTAAAGACGGAAAGATGTCGACGGTGATGACAAACGCCAGCGGCGCGGCCATTTAGTCGACCATGAAAGCTTGATCCCCCGCCTTTAATGCATACGTCTTCCCCTTCCAAACGAATACCCCGGACGTATGCTCCGGGAGGCTGACGCTCATCTTCCACTGACCGCCGCTAAGGTGATAGTGGACGGCAATCTTCCCGTTGGGGTGGGGGATCTCCCCACCGGCATCCGTCAGTTTACCTAAGTGGGGCACTATCCTTACCCGGCGGAACCCCGGCGCATCGCTGTCGATGCCAAGCACCGTCCGGAAGAATTCGATATTGGGGCTGCTCCCCCAGGCATGACAGTCAGAGCGGGTGTTGTCGATGTTGGAGTCTTCCGTCCAGGTGGTGAGGCCCATGGCGATGTTTTGGCGCCATATACCGAGCCAGTCCATGTAGCCGTCCCCCAAACCGGCCTTGACAAGGGCCTGGTGGAGGTAGTATTTGAAATAGATGGAGCATTGCGTCAGCGTACTGTCGGCAAGCAGGCGCCGGCCCACCGCTGCGGCGTTTGGCATCCCGGTGAGGATTGCCAGTGCGTTGGCATGTTGGGAAAATGTATGCTGTTCTTTGGTGTCGGCGTAAAGCCCGCGGGCGGAACTCCAGTATTTATGCTGTATGGTCTGACGCAACTGCGCGGCTTTCCCCGCATATAGCGCTGCGTAGTAGGGGATGCCCACCTTGCCCTCCATATCCGCCGCCCACTGGTACGCCCAAAGGAGTTGTAAATCCAGGATGGCGGAGCTGCCGTCCTCCCCTTTGGGGGGATTCCCAAACGACCAGCCTTCGCCTCCGGCCCAGTCGACAAATGTCCAATAGGGTACATTTCTTAAAGAACCGCTGGTATCCTGGTATTGGCCAAAGAAATGAAGGATGCCTCTTGCCCCCTGTAATTTATCCGCGATAAACCGGTCGTCGCCCCTGTACATCCAGTAGTCGTGCAACATACCGATATACCACAGCGAAAAGGGCGGTATGATCTGGGTATTCCGCGTGGGGGCACGGCTCATCGTCTCCCCGTCCGTTAGACGGGAACGGTCGATCATCTCGATCGCGTTGCGCGGCAACCGAGGGTCGGCGCTGTTAAAGTACGTGATAGTGGCCTGTACGCGGGTGTCCCCGATGTATTGAAGCTGCTCATAATAGGGACAGTCGGTATACGTCTCCCAGGCGTTTAGCCGTGCAGTCCGCCACCCGATCTCCAGTATTTTTTTGAGGACGGTATCGTCCGTTTGGAAGGTCGAGGGTTGCCCGAAGGGATACCCGGTAAACGTACCATACATATCCTCGATGGTGAGTGGATCGTCCTGGGTCTGCACCCCGAGCTGTATATACCGGTACGTCCGGAAATTGAGCGTGGTATAGCTTTGGCCGTCGGTACCGTCGGAGACGAGGGTGTCTTCCCGGCCGTTAAAAATCTTGCCTTCCACGTCGTTCCGGTTGCCTTTCCCGCCACCGGTTTTGTACAAGGATTCCGCGTACCGTATGGATATACCCGCGCCGCCGCCCTTGCTAAAGACCAAGGTCGGATAGGCGTTGGTAAGGAAAGTCTGGTCAAGGAGCAAGGTCGCCTTTGTATGCGCGGGGATCGTGAGCGCGGTTTTTTCGCCGGGGAAACCGTTCGGAACGGGGATGCCCGTGGCCTTGCGGCAAAGGGGGATGCGCTGGTAGGTCATTTCCCTCGCCGGCAGCGTCGCCGGGACAAGCATCCATCCGAAACCATCGGACCCGCCATTGGGCTGGGCGCCAAAAAGGCTGGCGGCAGCGGGCCAGTTCCGGTCGTCAAACGACGCCGTCATCCAGTCCCGGATGGTTTTGGTCCGGTCTACAAACTCCCCGGCGCTGGCGTAAAAAATTTTGCCCATCGACCGGTAAGCACCGTCCCGGATACATCGCCAACTGTTGTTCGTATTCAGTATTTCTTCGGCCGGCGTGTCTCCCTGCAGGAGGAAAGCCGTGTGAAAACTCAACTGTCCTTCCGGCCGGTCATCCGCTTCATTCCAGACGATGGCCGATACGACATTCGTCCCCGGCACCAGGTAAGGCGCCAGGTCGACGGTTTCATAGTTCCAGTGGTAAAGGTCGCTCCTGGCCGGGCCAAGGGAGACCAAGGTGCCATTGACAAATAATTTATAACGGTTGTCGGCGGAGACGTGGACCACAAAGGTCCCGGGCTTCGCGGCCAGGTCTATGTGTTTTCTGAAATAAAAGACCCCGTAATCGTGACCGTTGTCACCGGGTAGTGCAATCCAGTCGGCGTGCCAGGGGGTGGCGTTGGCTAATAAGCTTGACAAGCAGATCGTCAGGGCAAGAATGAGTTTCATCCGGTGAAGGTATCTTAAACAGGATGTCCAACTGTCCTGCCCTTTCTGTGTCGCAACTTATTGGAAATCAAAATAGTTTGGGGGATATACTTTCTGGCCATATTTTTCGGCAACGCCGCTTAACCTTGCAATCTCTTCAGCACTCAATGCCGGCGGCGGTAAAAAGACGCCGGGGGTCGTGGCTTTCCCTATTTCCTCGAAGAACGCATCCAGCCCGGCGGGGATCACCGTACACAGCAAATGCGCGGTGGTGTTGCTGATGTTTTTAAAACAATGCACTTCACCGCCCTTGGGAATATGGATGAAGTCGCCCTTTTTAGCGTTGTATTTTCCCGCCTCCGTTTTAAATTCAAGCTCGCCGTCGACCAAATAGAAAAGTTCCTGAAAACCGGCGTGCGCATGCGGGCCGGGACCGCCCCCCGGGGGCACCAGCATATCGATGACGGCGTATTCACCGCCGGTTTGCTTCCCGGATATGATGATCCGGTAGTTGTCCCCCACCACGGAGATGGTTTCTCCCTGGGATTCGGGGATGGCTTTGATGTTGTCTATCATAAAAATGGTTTAGATGGAATGAACCGGAGAAAGACGCATGGTTGGATAATCGGTGTACCCTTTGGGCCCCGGGGTATACAGCGTCGAAAGATCTATCTCGTTGAGCGGGGCATGCTGTTCAATCCGGTCTACGAGGTCCGGGTTCGCTAAAAAAGAGCGGCCGAAGGCGACTATATCCGCAAAGCCCTTTTGAAGAACGGCGGTGGCAGTATCCGGTGTGATGCCGTTGCAAAGGATGATCGTGTTGGAGAAATTAGACCGGATCGCATCAAAAGTCCTTTGCGGTATGTTGGGGTTCGAGGCGATATGTATATAGGTGATGCCGATTTCGTTTAATGCTTTGGCCAGGTAGGCGTAGGTGGCGTGCACCTCTTCCACATCATACGGCTTGAGGTCGCCCAGATAGGCATAAGGCGAAAACCGGATACCCACCCGGTCCCTGCCGATGGCCGCTGCGGTTTTTTGGGCGATCTCTATCGATAGCCGTGCACGGTGTTCGATGCTGCCGCCATAGTCATCGGTCCGGTCATTGGTATGAGGGTTTAGGAACTGCTCCAATAAATAGCCGTTGGCGCCGTGTAGTTCGACGCCATCAAAACCCGCTTTTACCGCGTTTTCCGCAGCAGTGACAAACCCGTCGATAACCTTTTGGATACCTTCCCAGGTTAGGGGAACCGGCTCGGAGTGCTCCTGCATGCCGGCCGTATCGGTATAAATCTGGCCCGCCGCTTTAATGGAGGAGGCCCCGGAGAGCGACCAGCCTTCGGGCAGGTTGTCCAGGTGACCGATCCGGCCCGTGTGCATGAGTTGGAGGAAGATCTTGCTACCCCCGGCGTGTACCTTATCGGTGATGTTCTTCCAGCCCGCTATCTGGGCGTCGTTAAAAATACCCGGGATGCGCGGATACCCCAAACCGTCGGGTGTCGGTGACGTACCTTCGGTGACGATCAAACCGGCGCCCGTACGCTGTGCGTAGTAGGTCGCCATCAGGTCGTTCGGAATATTGCCGGTTGCCCGGCTCCGGGTCATCGGCGCCATGACGATATGGTTTTTCAAGGAAAAACCATTTTTTCTGTATGCGGTCAGTAAAGATTTCATGTTGTAAAGCTAGACCGGGCCGGCGGGAAGAAATAGCGCAGAACGACGGAAAAATAGTCCTATCCGGCAGCAGCGTATTTTTTGGGCGTAGCGCCAAAGTGTTTCTCGAAAAGCCTGGAGAAGTGGCTCAGGTTTGAAAACCCCAGTTGATACCCGGCCTCGGAAACAGAATAGCCGGCTTGTGTTAAAAGGAAGCCCGCTTCCTGCATCCGTTCGTTCTGGTAGTAGTTGTAGATCGTGTCCCCAAAGGTTTGCTTGAACAACTGCTTCATTTTTGTTTCACTCATGCCCGACATTTTTGCCAGGGCGCTCAATTCCGGCGGCTGGCTAAGGTCCGCCAGGATGGCCGTGCGGATGGCCGCCAGTTTGTCGATATCCGCTTTGTTGACGGGTCTTTGTTTGTCATTTCCCCGGTCCAGCAGCTTGTGAAACAGCAGGTAGATCAGCTCGTGGATCTTTATTTTATGATACAATGCGCTCAAAGCATCCTCGTCGCTGACCTCGGAGAGTTGCTTCAGCGTTCGCAAAATGTCCGGGACCATTTTTTCATGATAAAAAAACAAGCCATCGCCATGCAGGATCATCTCCAGGGGCCCACGCACATTGTCCAGCCCCAGTGCGGTCATCAGTACCTCGCGGCGAATGCCGATGACTCCAAAATAGATCTCCACGCCCCCGGGGAAAATCGTTTCCGTGCTCAGCGCGCTGGAGGCGATCTGGATCGACGAGCCATTGTTTTTCAAAAACTGAATCGCCGTCTGGCGGTCCGGAGTGACGTCCCTGGGTATTTCATTGCTGTTGAAAACGATCGAGACAATGTCATGGTTTTCCTGCGGGGACTTCCGTATTAAATGAAAGTCCTCTGACATGGTATAATGATGCAGGGCGAATTTGACCCCGGGTTCTATTTCTTTAAACCGGATGAAGCCTTTGCCCATCGACACGGGGAGGATCAATGTGTCGTCCTTGACGGGGATATTAAAATGTTCGCCGAAGCTTTTTATAAAGTTGAAGCCGGGGTGGACGGTGAATTCAAAAGTCATGACTAAAGATAAGTCTACCCCTCCAAACTCCCCATCACCTTATACAACAACCCATGCAACGCCCGCGCCTCCTCCATGGACAACCCCAGGTGTTCCTTTAACCGGTTGTACATCCGGGGCGCCTTCGCCTTGAGCGCCTTCCCTTTTTCCGTCAACGTAATGATGATGCTGCGCTCGTCGGCCGCCGAGCGGGCGCGGTGGATGAGCTTTTGGTCCTGCATGCGTTTAAGCAGGGGCGTGAGCGTATTGGACTGCAACTGCAGCCGCTGTGCGATGACGCTGAGGTTGACGGCGTCGGTTTCCCAGAGGACCAGGAGCACGAGGTATTGGGGGTAGGTCAACCCCAATTCATCCAAAACAGGTTGGTAACATTTCGTTACCAACCTGGATGCCGCGTAAAGCGGGAAACACAACTGGTTGTCCAGTTTTAGCAAATCATCCGAACCCATAAGGAAAGGTACTAAATGACTTCCAACCGGACCTCGATGTTCCCACGGGTGGCGTTGGAATAGGGACAAATGGCGTGGGCCTTTTGTACCAGTTCGAGCGCCCGGGCGGGGTCGACGCCGGGGAGGTGGGCCGCCAGGTGTACCCAAAGCGAAAAGCCGCCTTCGCCGTTCGAGGTAAGGCCCACCGTCGCGGTCAAGACAGAGGTGGATACCACCTTCTCCCGTTGCATCACCAGGTTGAGGGCGCTGTCGAAACAGGCGGCATAACCGGCTGCAAACAGTTGTTCCGGGTTGGTGTGACCGCCCGCGCCACCCATTTCTTTGGGTATCCGTACATCGAGTTCCAGAATACCGTCTTCGCTTTTGACGTGTCCGTTCCGTCCGCCCGTGACGGATACGGTGGTTTGATAAAGGGTTTTCATATCTTATGCGATTATATCGTGTGCGATGTAAAATTGAAAAGAAAATCTGAAACCGCCAAAAAAAGTATATTGAAGCATAAAACCCAGCCATGAAAACTTTTGCCTTGTCGTTGCTTACGCTCTGGATAACTTTCGCGTGCCGTGCTCAAAACGTTTCGTTCAATCAGGGTGGTACTACCGCGACCCATTACTACGAGGAGATTCCCTACGAAGTCGTGGGCACCAAGATGTTTATATACGTGACCATCGGGGGGGTGCGGCACAAGTTCCTTTTTGATACAGGGGCGCCTACGCAAATCTCGTCTTCGCTGGCTGCCGAAACAGGCGCCACCGACTTAAGCCGGACCCCGATAGGAGATGGGACAGGAAAACGCGATACCCTCCGTATCGTCAGCGTAAAAAACATACAGCTCGGACAAGTCACCTTCCAGGATATTCCAGCGATAGGATACCTACCGGATATATTCCCCTGTTGGGATGCCGAAGGGGCAGTCGGCTCCAACATGCTGAGGAACTCCATCGTACAGATCCTGCCGGAGAGGCATGTCATCATTCTCACGGACGACGCCGGCAGGCTTTTGCTGAAAAAAAGGAACGGCATCCCTTTGAACACGGCTTTAGACCAACAAAGTAGCCCGTTTATCCAGTTGATATTCAAGGGTACGAAACGTGTCTTTGTATACCTGGGGTTCGATACCGGGGGGGATGATTTTATAACGATGCCCGGGGTTTTACTAAACCAGATTTTCCCATATAAAGTGTGCACCATTGCAGACCGGGGTATTGGCAGCCACCTCTATAGCGAATTCGGGCTGGGAAAGCCGGATTCGACGTACCGGGTCCTCATACCGTCGCTCACCCTTGCGGATGTGGAATTTGACAACACCACGGCGGAAGTGCTCAAGGTAGGCATGGCCCGGATAGGGGCCCGGCTGTTGTCGTACGGTTCGGTGACCCTGGACTTCATACACCACAAATTCTACTTCGACCCTACACGGGATAAAGTGGACATGACATTACCATTCTGGCCGGTAAGCCCGATCATTCAAAACGATCAACTGTTCGCCGGGGTGGTGTGGGGTAAAATGAAAGACCTGATCAAACCCGGGGAACAAATCGTCGCGTTCGGAGATGTGCCAACGGAAAGGACGCCCTTATGTGCCTGGCTGGTACACAACCCCCTGGACAGCGTCGCGGGGACCGTGGTTGTAAAAATCAAGGGCGCGGACGGGGTGGTCCGGGACGTCAGTATGACAAAGGAATAGGCGCTTGCAAGGCGCTGGAAATTGGTCTAATTTCAGGGTATAAAACCCTTCATCATGAAACGGCTAACCACCCTCCTCTTCGCAGCGGGCCTGCTGGCCTTTGCGATGCCCACGCCGATGCCCATCGGTTCCACCCTGCCCGATACGGGTGTAAAAATGAAAGACGTCTCCGGTAAAATGGTCTCCTTCACAGACGTCAGGAAAGCAAACGGTCTATTGGTGATGTTTAGTTGCAATACCTGTCCCGTTGTCCGGGGATACCAGCAACGAACAAAAGACATTTGCGCGTATGCCCTGGCCCACCGGGTCGGGGTGATCCTGCTCAATGCCAACGAGGCCCAGCGGGACTATTCGGATTCATACTCCGCGATGCAGGCGTACGCAAAGGATCAGCAATACCAATGGCCCTACGTGATCGACCAGGATTCAAAAATGGCCAATACCTTCGGCGCCAGCCGGACCCCGGAATGTTTCCTGTTTGATGCCTCGGGCAAGCTGGTGTATGAAGGCGCCATCGACAACAACCCCGGGAATGCCGATGGCGTTACCCGCGCGCATTTGCGCGTGGCCATGGAGGAGATGCTGGGCGGTAAAGAGGTGAGTGTCAAAGAAAGCCGTTCGGTGGGTTGCCAGATAAAACGTATGTAGTGCGCCGCCGTACGGCCTACCGCAGTAGCGACTCCACCGCCTGCTTAAACGCCTCCGGCGTCAGCTGTTGCTGGTAAAACTTCCGATACCCCGTCCGGGGATTATAAAAGACCGAGCAGGGAATCACCCCCGTCCAGGTAGAGTCGATCGCCGGTGCGATGACGTCGGCGTCCGTTTCGTCCAGCCAGGCGATAGGCGAATGAAACCCGTGTGCCTGTGCAAAAGCAGTAATTTTCTTTGGATAAAAATCCGCAATGTCCAGGCTCAGCAGCAACAGGTCCACCTTAGCGCCATAGGATGCCACGGTCGATTCGAAATAGGGAATCTCCTGTACACAGGGGACGCAAAAGGTCGCCCAAAGGTTGACGATGACCGGTTTTTTCGTCGTTTGAAGAAACGTTTTCAAGTCCGCGATATGCCAGCGGGGTATCGTTTGCTGGGCGCCGGCGCAGAGGGCAGCGCCCAAAAGGATAATGGCGAACAGGTACTTCATATCGCGAAGCTAGTTATTTTTACCTGCGCATGAACCACCCTTACTATATAGATCGCTTTCAAAAGGCTGCCGCCCGTCTCGCCCCAACAGAAATGCAAATCGACGTGGGCGAGGTGCTGCAATGTGTTTGTCTCAAAGTGTTCAAACCCGAATGGACGCATGATCCTGCCCGGATTTTTTTCTCCGTGTGGCTCAGCGACTACGCCATCCAAAAAGGCCGTCTTTTATACAACATCCATGCCTTCAAACTCCGGAAGCTCAAAGGCTATACCATCGCCAGCCGGGACTTCGCGGCCCGTTTCCGGGAAGGGTTCGATTCAAATGGGTGGCCCAACGTCAGCGTTCAATACGGCCCGCTGACACTAATGGAGGGTTGGACAAGACTCGATCAAGACACCCTTCAAAAGGACATTGCCGATTTGGCGGAGAAGTTCTTAAAAACGGCACACCTCATCGACGATACCCTCAGGCTTTATGCCGACCCCAGGCCACAAAAGCCGCCAGTGCAGCGACGATGAGGTTGGGCGCGATGATCGGGCCTTCCCCCCTGGAGACGTGAAACCAGATCGCGCAGGCCATCAGGACAAGAATCCCGTAAGCCGCCCAGACCGTCAAAAATGGTTTTACGTTCAATAAGGTGGGGAAAAAAATGCCCGCCGCGCCCAACAGGTCGATAAAACCCGTAAAGTGAACAAAGGCCGGGGAGACCTGCCCCATCCAGGGCATCATGGCGGCCAGCCTGTCAATGGGCATCAGCAGTTTCATACCGGCGCCCGACAGGAGGAAGAGGAACAGCAGGGCTTGCGCGATCCAGAGAGCTATTTTCATGGATGTAAAACTAGCGATCGCCCTCGCAGGAAAGCCCGGCACTATCCCGCAGGATAGCCGTTTACTTCCCGATCACCTCTTTGCGGTGCTCCATTCCCCATTGATAAAGAGATTCCATTAACTTTTGCAGGGACGCCCCGTGCGGCGTCATCGAATACGCGACAACCGGTGGGAAGCCGTCGATCACCTCACGCTGGATCAGCTTGTTGGCTTCCAAGGCCTTCAATTCCTTGGACAACATCTTGTCGGTGATGCCCCCCACTTCTTTCGAGATCTCGTTAAAGCGCTTACCACCTGTTCCCAGGGAGAGCACGATCTGCAGTTTCCACCGGCCATGCACCGCCTCTACGGCGTCCTTGATGGCGAGTATCTTCGAGGGGCATCCGTCTCCGTTCAACATGATGCAAAGCTACCGATCTTATTTCGTCCCGGTGGTATCTTTCCAGGCCGGGTGGTCCTCCTTAAAGGCCTCTCCCCAACGCTGGATGTCCATGTACAGCTCCCAATCGCTTTGCGTCGCCTGGAGATAATCGTAAGAAGGCCGATACGCATGCATAAAGGTGTCGAGCAGGGGTGGCTGCAACCCCGTGATCCGTTTGACGATCGTTTTGGAAAACCGGTGGTCGATATACTTCTGCCGCTCATTTTCCTCCATATAGCGCTGGGCGGACTGCCTGCTTTTGTCGATCTGGTGCGCCCCGCCGAGGAACGCGTCCAGGTTGAGCCCGATGCCCATGCCCCGGCCTCTTTCCGCCATATTGTTGACATAGTTCGCGCCCTGGTAGTTGAAAATGTCCTGGTATTCTTCCCGGTTTTCCATGGAGTCCAGGTGGTAGCTGTTGGGTCTTACATACACATCCGGCAGGTATTCCGCCACGACCCCCATCGCAATGTCAAAGTGCGACGGGTCCTGCATGTACTGCACCGGAAAGTCCGGTGTTCTTTTATTGAGGTAGGAAAAATAAAGGGTATCATGCTCCCTGACCTTTATCCGGTAGTGCCCCAGGGAATCCGTCACCGCGGACACCCCCGACGAGCTGTGGACGTCCACATCCCGGATGGTAGCGGATTGGGTCTGGTCATAGACCGTACCCTGAACTTCGACCTGGCCCATGGCAGATCCAACCGATAGCAAACTTAAGGCTATCGCACTTACTTGCATCCATACAAACCCGCTCATCAACAGTTGGCTTTACGTACGTGGGGCTTAGACCTGAAAGGTCGGGAAAAGTTTAAACCCTACCACCTATTTTTTCCGCTCCATCCGGATCCCCAGGATAAGAAACAGGACGCCTAAACCCGGGAAGACGAAGTGTCCCATATACTGCCCCATGGTATAAGCCGTTCCCTTGCTGGTATCGACAGATACGTGGAAAAATCCGTATACGCCTACCCAACAAAAGAGGATGCCGACGACAATGAGTATGATGGCCAATGCTTTCATAGTCCTAAAGATAAACTATCTTAGCCCTTGCCGAATGCATGAGAAAATACATAGTACCGAAACCCTTCTCCGGCAACTGTCCGAAGGGGATGAGGAAGCCTTAGCCGCTCTTGTTCGTTTGCACTGGAAAAATGTGTATGCCCAGGCGCTGTTCTGGATAAAATCCACGGAGGAAGCGGAAGAGGTGACCCAGGATATATTCCTGAAGCTCTGGAATACGCGGGAACAGCTCGGCGACGTCTTGCATTTCGAGAACTGGCTTTTTATCGTCTCCCGGAATACCATCCTATCGGCGGTCCGGAAAAAACTCAGCCGCCCCACCTTTTTACAGGAACAGGAAGAAGAAGAACACGTCCTTCGCCCTGACCGCATCACCGAACACCGCGAACAATACCAGGTATTGCTAACGGGCGTTGGTCTTTTGCCGGAAAAAAGACAACAGGTCTTCCGGATGAGCCGCTTCGAAGGGCTGACCCACGAGGAGATTGCCGAACGCCTAGGGATCCACAAAGACACTGTAGCCCAATATATTGTAAAAGCCGTTGCCTTTTTAAAAAGCTATTTGCAGGAACACACGGGCAGCAGCGTCTGGGTCATCCTATTACTGGCGGGGTTATATTAAAAATATTTTTTTTCCCCGCTACTCAGTCTTTTCTTCCCTCAGCGTCTTTAATCAGGATCGATGAACGACATAACGATGGATGAGCGCTTGCCCATACTTTTGAACGCCTATCTGGCGGGCACACTGACGGAAAACGAACGGGCAGAACTGCTCCGGGTTCTGGAGCAGGAAGGACAGACCGCGCACCTGGCCACCCTGATGCAAGAGGTGGAGGGCGAGGTCACCCTCCCGGACGACCTGTCCGGAACGGAGGACCGGATCGTGCGGAAGGTGCTGGATAACATACGAGCCCGCGGGGCTTCGCAGCAAACCACGGTGGTGCGCATGCGCAGGTCCCGGACATGGATATGGGCGGCGGCGGCCCTATTGCTGGTAGGTATAGGGGCTTCTCTCTGGCATTTTATGTCTGAAAAACCCCGCCCCGCCCATCTCCCTGAAACAGCTCGTGTGAACGACGTGGACCCGGGGAGCAATAAAGCCGTCCTGACGTTGTCGGACGGGACGACGGTTGCGCTGGACAGCACGGCAGGGGGCCTAGTGGCACAACAGGGGAATACCACCGTAATGAAGCTGGCCGGTGGGCAGGTCGTGTACCGCGCCGGGGGCGCCTCCGGCGAAGGTGGGGCAGGGGCCGCGCGCCCGCATGGGCCGGCCGCATCGGCCCCCGGCCTGAACACCTTACGCACCCCCCGCGGCGGCCAATACCATCTGACCCTCCCGGACGGCACGAAGGTTTGGCTGAATGCCGCCTCTTCGATCACGTACCCCGTCGCTTTCCAGGGAACACAACGCAAGGTTTCCGTCAGCGGCGAAGCCTATTTCGAAGTGGCAAAGAACAAGGCCGCCTTTATCGTGGACGCGGGCGGAAAATCGTCGATAGAAGTCCTGGGGACCGCTTTCGACGTCAACAGTTACCCTGAAGAAGATGCCATAAGAACAACGTTACTGGAGGGTCGTGTGAAGGTGACCGCACCGGGTGGTCCCTTCCTCACCCTTCGGCCGGGGCAACAGGCGGAGGTCCGGAACGAAAAAATCTCGCTCGTGGATCACGTGGATTTGGACAAGACGGTGGCCTGGAAAAATGGGTTATTTAATTTTGACAACGTCCATTTGGTAGACGCGATGCGCCAGCTGGCGCGCTGGTATGACATCGACGTCGTTTATGAAAAGGACGTGCCGGATATACAGTTTGAGGGGGAGATCAGCAGGAATGTGAAATTATCGGACCTGTTGAAAGTGCTCAGCCGGGCGGAAGTAAATTTCAAAATAGAAGAGGGACACCGACTCATCGTTTTACCATAAAAGTCCTTACATAAAAAACCGCTATGGATTAGGCCCCATAGCGGCAATTGGTAATGGGCCGACTGATACGCTTATTTATTTCGTCACACCCAAAACTTGCATTAAGGTATGCAAAAAGCTGCTTATTGTGCCCGGTCCTCCCGCGGGAACCGCCGGGCGATGTACAAAATCCTGATGGTCATGAAATTGACTGCTGTTCTGATTACTTTTACCTTGCTCCAGGCCCATGCCTCGGGGGTCGCCCAGACCATTACCCTCAGCGGAAAAAACCTGGACATGAAGACGGTTTTTACCGCGATCAAAAAGCAGACGGGGTACGTTGCTTTTTCCAAGAAGGGGTTGCTGGAGGAGTGCAGCCCCATTTCCTTCACCGTACGGAACATGCCGCTGCAGGACTTCCTGGCGCTGGTCTCCCAGGGGCAGCCGTTTACCTACCTCATCGTGGACAAGACGATCTCGCTGTCGCGTAAGGAGGAACCGGTGCCACCCGCCCAGGAGGACACGCTTCATACGGTCAGCGGGCGGATTGTCGACGAGAACGGCCGGCCGCTCTCGGGTGCCTCCATTACGATCAAACACACAAAGACCGCGACGATGACCCAGGCCGACGGGTCCTTTACAGTAAGGGCGCGCGAGGGCGAGATCCTGGTCGTCACCTTCGTGGGTTTTACACCCCAGGAGGTCAGGATATCGGCAACCCATTTGCGGTTTCCGTTTTCGGTACGGCTTCAGCAAAGTTCCAGCGAGCTGGACCAGCTCCAGGTCACGGCATACGGGACGACAACCAAACGCCTGAACCCCGGCGATATTACGACCATTACGGCGAAGGATATTGAAAACAACCCGGTGACGAATGTCCTGGCGGCCATACAGGGCAGGGTTCCGGGTCTTTTTGTCCAACAGGTCTCGGGTCAGCCGGGGAGCGCCTTTAAGCTCAACGTCCGGGACGCCACCAACTTTTCCTCCGGGGCCATACCCCCCCTGGTCATCGTGGACGGGGTGCGTTATCCAAACGGTACCCTGCCCGTGTCGACCAATACGTCGATCAGTCCGTATAACTTCCTGCAAGGGGGGAGCGCCTTGAACTTTATCAACCCCAACGACATCGCCAGCATCGACGTCCTCAAGGACGCCGACGCGACGGCCATCTACGGCTCCTCGGGTGCGTATGGGGTCATCATCATCACCACCAAAAAGGCAAAACCGGAAGCCCCTGTCTTCAACGCCAATGTGTACACGGGGGTATCGGTCAACAATACGATGCCCAAGCTGCTGAACACCCAGCAATACCTGATGCTGCGGCAGGAGGCGTTGAAAAACAACAACCAGACCCCGGGTGCGGGGGACTATGACCTGAACGGCACCTGGTCATCCACCGCCTATACGGACTGGCGGAAGGTATACTTAGGCTCCTCGGCCCAGTCGACCAATGCGAACCTGTCTTATAGCGGAGGCAATAAGAATACGTCGTACATGGTCAACGGCAGCTATATGAACAACGGCAACATCCAGCGCCACAAGGGGAGTTTTCAAAACGGCAACATCCGGTTCTCGCTGAATACCGCCACGAACGACAACAAATTCAACCTGAACCTTTCGGGCGGGTATTTGTTTTCGAAGGACGATATGGTCCCCTACGACTTTTCCCAGTCGACCGCCCTGGATGCGCCCAACGCGCCGTCTCCCTTCCTGTCCAACGGGAATATCAACTGGGCCGACAACGACCCCGACGGGCCCGGCACCGCTGGCAATATCAACCGGTTGTACAACAACCAGACGCACAACCTGCTGGCCAACGGGACCCTGGTCTACCGGCCGGTGACCGGTGTGACCCTGCGGACGATTTTCGGATACAACGATATCGTGGGTTCGGAACTGTCGGGCTATCCCACCACGACTATGTCGCCCACGACGACCAATGCCGCCCAGCAGACGTCTGCCGATTTTCACCATTATGACCAAAAGATGTTCAGCATATCGCCTTATGCCGAATACGACAGGAACCTTTTCCAAAAGGGCGACCTGAGCGTCAAGGCGGGTGGAGAAATCGACAACGGCAACACCCTCCAGGACGACATCGCCGGTAAAGGCTTTGCGTCGGACGCCCTGCTCAACGACCCCGCGGCGGCGTCCACCGTGACGTCGGGCTATAGCCAGACGCCCTACCGGGCACTAGGTTTTTACGGGATCGTGAAATACGTATGGGACGGCAAGTACATCGTTGACTTCAACGGCCGGCGGGATGGCTCCACGCGTTTCGGGCCGGACAAGCGCTTTGGCAATTTCGGCTCGGTGGCCGCCGCATGGATTTTCAGCGAGGAAAACTTCGTGAAGGAACACCTCCGTTTTATCAGCTTCGGCAAACTGCGCGCCAGCACCGGTGTCGTCGGCGGAGACGCCATCAGGGACTATGCCTACCTCAGCACCTATAGCGCGGGTGGTGTGGCCTACGACGGCGCGACGACCCTGTATCCCAGCACGCTGGCCAACCCCAACCTCCAGTGGGAAAAGAACCGCGATAAAGAAGTCGGTTTGGAGATGGGCTTCCTCAAAGACAGGGTCTTTGCCGAAGCCAGTTATTACCACAATGAATCCTCCAACCAACTGGTCTCCCGGCCTGTATCCAGCGTCACGGGTTTTAGCCAATACGTGCTGAATTCGGACGCCGTGATTCGCACCAGCGGTTGGGAGATGTACCTGAATACCCGGAACCTGGTGACCCGGAATTTTACCTGGTCGACCCGGATCAACCTGTCCATTCCTACGAGCAAGCTGTTGCGGGCACCCAGCCAGGCCAACCAGAATACCAACTTCGTCGTCGGCAAACCCGTGACCGGTCTGCTTTTGTACAAATACGCCGGGGTGGACCCCCAGACCGGGTACTTCATGTTTACCAACGCGAAGGGAACGACCCAGGACGACCTGCTGGACCTGACGCAGGCGGATAAAACACAGTTTGTCGACCAGGCGCCGAAGTACTACGGTGGGATACAAAATACGTTTACCTACAAGCAGTTTTCCCTCGACTTTTTCCTGAACTATACCAACCGGAGGGGGGAAAACGCCCTTGCCCAGTCGGGTTATCTCTTTGGGATGTTCGACATCAACGGTACCAAAGACTGGTTGCGCCGCTGGCAAAACCCGGGCGACAAAACCGACATGCCCAAGGTAACGACCAACCTTTTCGACGCCTA
Source organism: Dinghuibacter silviterrae (assembly GCF_004366355.1). Classification (NCBI taxonomy): domain Bacteria; kingdom Pseudomonadati; phylum Bacteroidota; class Chitinophagia; order Chitinophagales; family Chitinophagaceae; genus Dinghuibacter; species Dinghuibacter silviterrae. Next base: position 2,949,207 of record NZ_SODV01000001.1, read on the forward strand.
TTTCCGTCTCCAGGAATATATGAACAGCACGGGTGCGTATACCAACGCCTCCTACATCCGGTTGTCGAACGTGAACCTCCGCTACCAGTTTTCAAAGGACCTGGTCCGGAAGATGCACCTGCGCGACCTGTCGGTTTTTTTCCAGGGACAGAACCTCCTGACCATTTCGCACTTCGGCGGCCTGGATCCGGAAAACATGAACGCGGGCGTCATCCCCCCCTTGCGCGTATTCACCGGCGGGATCAATCTTTCACTTTAATGTCTTGACACCATGAAACGTATCATCATATTTTTGGCGCTGCTGCCTTTCGCCGCCTGCAAAAAGTACCTGGACGAACCGCTGCCGTCCGGTACCATCAACGAATCCAACGCCTTTGTCTCTGACGACGCCGTCTCCTCCGTGGTGACGGCTACGCTGGCCAACCTGATCGATAACGGGATGTTTGGCGGTTCCGCTTCCGGCAACCTGGCGTACACGACCGCTTTATATACCGACGAGACCAGGTACCTCAATGTCAACACGACCAACATGTATTACTATTACATGGACGCGCTGACCCCGGCCATGGTCAACGACTGGACGTCGAGCTATAGCCAACTCTACGCCGTCAACGCCGCGCTGGAGGGTATCCAGTCGACCACGGCCAACCTTTACCACAAGAACCAGTGGCTGGGGGAATGTTATTTTGTCCGGGGCGTATTGCTCTTCTACCTGACAAACCTGTACGGGAACGTTCCTTTGGTCACTACTTCCTCCTACGCCACCAATAACGTGATGGGCCGGACACCCCAGGCCCTGGTGTACCACCAGATAACGGCCGACCTCCTCCAGGCGCAAAGCCTTTTGCAGACCACTTACGCAGACGGATACGGCAACACGACTACGCACCGGGTGCGTCCGAACCGGTATGCCGCCGCCGCCCTTCTGTCAAAGGTGTATTTATACGAAGGCGTTTGGGACAGCGCGGAAGCCGAAGCGGATACCGTTCTCGCCTCCTCTTCCTACGCCCTCGCACCGGTCGCGAGCGCCTTCAACCTGAATGGGTCCGAGACGATTTTTGCCATGAATTCGTACCCCGGCAGCGCCGTCAACGAGTATAGCCTTTATGTCAACGGCATGCCGGCCACGGTGACCACCCCCACGTCCAACAGCGTGTATGCCTGCCTGGATACCCAGCTCGTCCATACCTTCGAGACCGGCGACGCCCGTCTGGCCAACTGGGTGCGGGTGGTACAAGGCACCGCACCCGTCATGACGTACTACTTCCCTTACAAATACGCCAGCTCGACCGCGGGCGCCCAAAACGTCCTGCTCCTCCGTACCGGGGAGGTCTACCTGATCCGCGCCGAGGCCAGGGCGGAGCAAAACAACCTGAGCGGGGCAGCGTCCGACCTGAACGCCGTCCGCGCCAGGGCCACCCTGGCCGCCACCACAGCCACCGACCAGCAAGGCCTGCTCAACGCGATCGCCCACGAGCGCCGCGTGGAACTCTTCACCGAGTTCGGCAACCGCTTCTTCGACCTCAAACGGACCGGGAAGATCGATTCGGTGATGACGGCTTTCGCCCCGATCAAAGGCGCGACCTGGAGCGCTTACATGAAGTTGTACCCGCTGCCGCTGAATGACCTTCTTCAGGATCCTAACCTGACGCAAAATCCCGGATACCCGTCTAACTAAACACGATGATAAAGAATTGGATCTATCTTGCGCTCGCCCTGGCACCGATCGGGGCGGGCGCTCAAACTGCCGCGGGGGCGCGCCCGGGCGGGACATCCGCCGCCGCGCCCACCTTCGACCTCCACATCCGCCTCACCGCGGCACCACCCGTCCCCAAAGCCTACCTCGTCACCGAATTCGAGATGACCGACCAGAAGGTCCTCGATTCCGCGGTGCTCGTGAAAGGCGCCTGCACCTTTAAAGGCCCGGTGACCGACCCGGCCCAAAAGGTCACGCTCGTCGTCGGCCACCTGAACGTCCGTGATGCCGACAGCCGGGAAATCTTCCTGGAAGCCGGCCGTATTCTCCTCCAGGGCCGCGACTCCATCCGGACGGCATCCATCAAAGCGCCCGCGCTCAACATGGCCTACGCAGACTACGCACAGACCGTGCTCGAACCGGTGAATCGTGTCGGCCGGGGGCTGAACGCAGCGTACCAGGCGGCTTCCGAAGAAAGGCGGAAAAGCCCTGCCTTTATGGACAGCCTGAAAATGGTGATGCGGTTCGCCTGGCACCTGCGCGACTCGCTGAAAACCGCGTATATCGCAGGGCACCCCGATACGTATGTCAGCCTCCTGGCGTTACAGGAGCTGGCCGGAAAGGACATCGACCTGTCAAAGATCGAACCCCTTTTTGACGGACTCTCCGACAGCGTGCGGTCCAGTAAGGCGGGACAGGCGTTTGCGGCCGTCCTCGAACGGGCGCGCCCGACTTCCATTGGCGCAGTGGCGCCCGACTTCAGCGAACCGGACACGAGCGGCGCGGCCGTCCGTTTGTCGGACTTCCGCGGCAAGTACGTCCTCCTGGACTTTTGGGCGTCCTGGTGCGGACCCTGCCGGGCCGAAAACCCGAACGTTGTAAAGGCGTACGCCGCCTTTAAGGATAAAAATTTCACCGTCCTGGGGGTGTCCCTGGATGGAGAGAACACCAAAGGCGCCTGGTTAAAAGCCATACAAAAAGACAGCCTTACCTGGACCCAGGTTTCCGACCTGCAGGCCTGGAACAACGCGGCGGCTAAGAAATATGGCATCCGCTCCATCCCGCAGAATTTCCTCATCGACCCGCAGGGGAAGATTGTGGGGAAGAACCTGAGGGGCGAAGAGTTGGAAAAACAACTGGGCGCGCTGGGGTTGTAAAGCGGCGGCGCGCCGCCCGTACTGCGGCGCGCCCGCGTCGCAGTACGGGCGCTAACGCCCTCCCGTCTTCCTCGTATCCTCTGTCTCCACAATCATCTCCTTGTGCGCCCACCGCCCATCCGCGGTAATCCCCTCGACAACGACCTTAAACCGTTTGGTGATGTCGTTGTTGAAGAAGTCGAGCTTTGCCCGGCGGGTTTTGGTATCGAGCAGCACAAAGGGCTGCCAGAACAGGGTGGGGCGGAGGTCGGTGGAATCCGGGGGCGGGGCCGTCTGGATGCTGGCGTAGTCCGGGGAGTAGAATTCTTTCGGGGCCGTGTAACCGATGACGACGGTGTTGTCGAGGGACTTGAAGTCCGCGGGCGCCGATTTCTCTCCTTTTTTGGTATAGATCGCGATACCGCCGTTGGCGCCGCCCATGCCCATAAACGGGGGACGGAAAACCTTGATATAGGCGACGTCGGTCATGCTGATGTTTTGGAGGGTTTGGGCGTCCACGGGCATTTCGTCGAGGTAAAGACCGGGGGAGCCGCCCCTCCAGGTAAGGCTGGTCGGTCCGGATCCGGTGGTGATCTGCAGACCGGCCACCCTGCCCTGGAGGTATTGGAAGACGCTCTGCATGGATTGCGCGACGGGATCGTTTGCGACGTCAAACTGGTACCCGTCCCCGCCGGAAAAAAGACCGGAGGCATATTTCTCGTCGAGGAGCTGTTCAGGGGACTTGGTGGGCGCCTTGATGACGATGGTCGCCAGGTTTTTGACCTTGAAGATCCCCGAGGTGTCGTGGACAAGGCGCTGGAAGTCTTTTTCGTGCACCATCACGGAAGAATCGATGGGCGGGGCTACGGTATCGGGCAACCCGATGTTGCCGACGCCTTTGAAAAGACCGTTGTCCATACGGACGGTCGCCGAACCAAAGAGGTCCCTTTTGTTGAACTGGTAGTAGATCTTTTGCTGGCCAAAAACAAAGTAATGCGGGACCTGGAAGTTCCCGCCGGTGTCGATCTCGGCAAAAAGAAAGCGGTGCGCCTTGCCCCCGTCGTCGGTGATGAGGTTGATGGTACCCATGTCTTTCATCATTTTGGCAGGGACGCCATATACGGCCCCGCGAAGGGACATGACGCTGTCGGGCATGTAGGTCAACCGGGGATACGCCTTGTGTACGATGACATTCCAGTCGTACCGTCTCCAGCCGTTGGTCAGCATGACGAGGTCGACTTCCTTGCGGACGCTGTCGATGGGGTTGGAGATATAGTCCCAGGGTTTGTACACCTTGCCCCTGAGGTCGCTGGTCAGCAAAAGGTTGGAAATGATGTTGTCGCCTTTGGCATCCTCCGGGGCGTCGAGGTCGGCGTCGGTCACGGAAACCGACAGGTTGCTTTTGACCTGGTCTGCGTATTCGATCTCCAACTGGTTCTCCGCCCGTTTGTCAAACTTGGTATACAAGGCGTGGATGGCGGGGTAGAACATGTACTCGTTGTTGTCCACGAAGCTGATGCGCTCCGCCACGGGTTGCCAGTCCGCGTCGAATATGGTCACGGTAACGATGCCGCTGGGCAGCGAGGCGGTATTAAACGCCTGCCGGACGATTTCCCCGTCCTGAAGGTGTAGCGTGGCAAGGTAAAACACCTGGCCTCCGGTATGGGCGATGAGGTGGAACGTGGTGGCCACGCTGTCCCCCGTGACGGCTTCGACCGTATAGATCTTGGCCGAATCCTGGCTATCGATGCTGAGGGATACGCCGTTGGGCCTGGCGGCCGGTAATGGCGTCGTGTGCGCCGTGCCCGCCTTGTCTTTCCAGACGGCCTGGTAGGTCATGCCCTTGACGGGTGTGAAAATAAAGGTCCCCATGCCATCCCTTACGCTGGCAAACGTTGCTTTTTTCACCCCCTTCGCATCTACCACGGTCCCTTGTACCTCGACCGGGAGGCCGTCGGGGCCGGTGGCTTTAAACGCGACCCGGCTGTCAACGCCGTCGATATAGTCACCGCCTTCCGGGAAGAAACGGAGCTGGGTGCCGCCGGCGGTTGCGGTGACATGGGGTGCGCCCGTCTTTATAACAACGGTATGGCCCGCCGGCAGCGGCGCTGTCGTATTCAATACCCGGACGGTCCTATAGTATAAAAAGGCCGAGTCATAGTTGAGCATGTAGCGCGTATACGCCCGGAGGCTGATGGTCGTGGCCTTGTAGGAAGCAGGGAGTACAAAGGAGCCCGCCGCGGAAGATTCGACCAGGGGCGCCGTGTTGCGGTCCAGCACCCGCCCATGGTCGTCCAGCAGTTCCACAAAAACATTTTTGCTAAGGGCAGAGGGTACGCCCTCGTTGGTCACATACGCTTTATACCAGATCGACTCGCCGGTGTTGTAGGCGCTCCGGTCCAGATGGAGGTATACCTTTTCCCTCGGATAGGCTTCGGTATAAATGTGCATCAGGGTGTCGATGCGTTGGGCGGTAGCGGTAGAAAGACCAATGGCCAAGGCTGAAATTGTCAGGACGTACCTCATCATGACATCAAAAATAGCGATTACCGGGTCGAAAACCTGAACAAGCCGGCCCCGTGCGGGTTGATCAACCGGTTATAGGAAGAACGGAATACACCGATGTCCTCTTTCCGCCAAAGATCCCTAATGGCGACGCCACCCTTGAAACCCAGGTCCTTTAGGGATACCGTGACGTTGGCGGGTACATCGTTCAGGTTGAACAAGGCGACATAAAGGTCCTTGCTGCCCTGGACGTGGGAGTACCATACGACCATCCCGTCGCGGTCATACAACAACCGCGGATCGGCGCCTTCCTGGTCCACCGCCAGGACTTCGTCGTTGGTAAAAAGGGACAGCTCGAAGGGCCGGTTTTCCGGCAGGTTGCCCCCCAGCATCAGGGGCGAACGATAGATACACCAGAAGGTGATATGCGTATACGCCTCGTCTTCGGTAAACCGGCTATAGCGTTCTTCGCCCACCGGACCCCGCTTGGACAGCTTGCCGAGCTGGATCATGTCGCAGTCGGGCCAGTGCCCGGGGCCGCCCACGCCCTGCCACTGACGCGCGTAGGTCATCATAGAGATGATTTCCTTCCAGTTGTCCCAGAAGTCATCCGCCATCCGCCACATATTGGCGTGCGCGGCGACGTGGGTGCTGTCTGTCAACGGAGTCGCGCCCGGGGAAACACTCAGGACGACGGTCCGGCCGCATTGGTCGATCGCCTTGCGGTACCCTTCTACCTCGGCGGTGCTGTATGGCCGGGACAAGTCGTCCACCTTTATAAAGTCAACGCCCCAGGAGGCGTAGAGGGTCAAAAGCGAATTCAGGTATTCCTGGGCGCCGGGTTTGCGCATATCGAGACCGTACATGTGGTTCATCCACTCACATTTGGAATTCGTGTCCGCGATCATGTCGGCCGTAATGCCCGGCGCGCCCAGCACCGGCGTTTTTGCCCAAACCGCCTGGCGCGGGATGCCCCGCATGACGTGGATGCCGAATTTCAGACCCAGCCCGTGTACATAGTCCGCCAGGGGCTTGAAACCCTTCCCGCCAAAGGCAGTGGGAAACTTGGTGGGTTGCGGTGTCAACCGCCCATACCCGTCCATGGTGAGCCAGGGGATATACGAGCCATCCTGCAAACGCTTCTGGAACGGGTTACCGATATGGCTGCCCGGTGGGTTGTCGTAAGACCAGAGAAAGTCGACGACGACGTACTGCCAGCCGTAGGGCTTCAGATAGGTCGCCATATAGTCGGCGTTGGCTTTGACCTCGTCTTCGTGGACGGCGGAGCCGAAACAATTGTAGCTGTTCCAGCCCATGGGAGGGGTGGGAGCTGGGTTTTGTGCGGTCGCGCACAGGAGCGACACGGTCGTTATGGCAAGGCAAAAAAAGCGCTTCATTGCCTAAAAATAAACCTTTTCACCTCAATGAAGTGTCTTTTTGACACTTTTTTCACGCAACTGATTTTCCTGTTGGAGGGTCACCGCCTGGTGGAGCCGGCTGACCTCCGCCGGTTTCAACCGGAGCGTCGCCGTCTTTGACAACACCGCGGGGTCGCTGAGCTGAAAGGTCGGCCCCACCGCATGGACGCTGTCCTGGCGTTTGTACATGAGCATGACCCGGCCCGTCAGGGCGGTGTCGCAGCTCCCGTTGGTTTGAAGGGTGACCTGGGCGCGGGGCACGACCAGGCTTTTGTGGTTGTCGCAGATGACGAACACGTCGTTGGCGGTGTCGTAGTTGCCGTCGTATTGTTCGCCGGGCGCGCGGTTCCAGCGGGCGAAGGTGCCGATCCAGAGGACGGTGTCACCGTGGGTACTGCTGCCGTGGGCATCGCCGTGGGCGTCGCCCGTGCCCGGGGACGGGCCCTGAGACGTGCCTGAAGACGGGCTCGAAGCGGTGCCCGCGCCCGAAGTGGCGGCCCCACCCGCTGTATCCGCGCGGCCTGTGCCGCCGCCGGCGCCCCCGGAGTCCCCGGCCCCGCCGCCGCAGGACGGCAACAGCCCGCAGGCAGCAATAGCGATAAGCAAAAGAGAAGCGAAGTTGTTTTTCATTGTCGAACAAGCTTCACAAAATATACGTCATTTTCCCTCATATCCAAAGTCAACCGGTACTCGCCTTTGGTCGTCACCGTTTTGCGGAGCACGGGCGCGTCGTCATTGTGTGCTTTGATCGAGGCGACCTGCTGCCGGGTGAGTTGGGCGGGCGCCCCGAGGTCGAGGTAGGTGGTATAGGGGTCGTTACAACGATACCCGGTTTTGTACACGGAGAGCGTATAATCGCCGGGTGGCAAATGCACAAACACGATGTTCCGCGCCCCCAAAGAACGGGAGGGCAGGTCCCTCTTATAATACACCTGGTCGTTGATACTATCCCCGGGACTGGTGTTGGTAAAATTCCAAAAGAGAAATTGAATCCCCCCGTGTTCGTCCTTGCAAGCCCAGGACGAGGGGTCGGAAGAAACGAGTTCAAAAGGCCCCAGTTGGTTCAAATACTTGTAAGAAAAAAAAGCAGGTTTGAGGATGTCCTCGTAGTTGATCAGTCCAAACCCGCCGTGAAAGGACGTGAACCGGGGTCCGGCCTCCTCGAAGATGTCGGTGAAGGTCCAGTAAGACATGGAACCCGCCGCGGTCCCGGTTTTCCGGATTTTGTCGAGGATGAAGGCGGCTTCGTGGTAGCTGTCGTGGATGGGGTCGGAGGGTGTATAGGACGCGCTCCATTCGGTATAGTGCAGCTCCAGGCGGGGGTAGACGGAGCGGTCTATTTGTTCGCGTACGTCCCGGATGTCCCCCCAGATGGAGCGTTCGTTTTTGCTGAGGATCGTTCCCCTGCTGCCGGTTTCATCGAGAAAGCCCTGGTCGACGCCGTAGGTATGGGTGCTTACAAAGTCCACGGGGGTTTTGCTGCGGACGCAAAAGTCGATGAAATCCGGTACCCAGGCGTTTCCGGCGGTGGCGGGGCCCCCTACTTTGAAGCGGCGGGATACCGTTTTGATGGCCTGTGCCGTGGCCGCGTAGAGCTTGAAGTATTCGGCCTGGTCGCCGGTCCAGAACCCGTCCTTCAGGTTGGGTTCGTTCCAGACTTCGAAGTACCAGCGGGCGACCTCGTCTTCCCCGTAGCGTTCCACCCAATGGCGGACGAGGGCCTCGATGAGGTTACTCCACTTTTGATAGTCCTTTGGCGGGGTGACGTTGCCGCGCCACCAGAAGATGGTCTTCGGGCCGCTGGCGAGGGCCTGCGGCATAAAGCCCAGCTCGACAAAGGGACGGATGTGGATCTCTTCGAGGAAGTCGTATAACTGGTCGATGTATTGCCAGTTGTAGAGGGGATTGCCGTTCCGGTCTTCGCTGTATACCCCCATGTCGTCGGTGAGCAGGCCGTGCATCCGGATATAACGGAAACCCAGCGCGTCCTTTACGAAGCGAAGCTGGCGCTGCCAGTCCGCGCGGAGGCCTTCGTTTGCCCGGCCGGCGCCGACGCATTCATTAAACATCTTACTTAAAGGACCCTTTACGCGGCCGGCGTCGACGGTGACTTGAGAAAACCCGGCAAGGGCGGATAACACCAGCAGGCAGGTGAGGCAACAGCGAATCGTCATGATGGCCCCAATTTACAAAGAACTCAGGGTGATCTTGGCGAGGAGCACGTCCTTCTTATCCACGAAGTACACAAACCCGATGGGCAGCGCGCCGACGACGGGGTCCACCGGGCGTTGGGAAAGGACGATATAGTACGCGTCGGATTCGCCCAGGAGTTTGAGCAGACGCGTGCTGTCGTTTTTGAGCAGCCGCAGGTCCTGCAACAGGTCCTGGCCCGCCTGGCCGGCGGTGTCCAACACCTGTGCGGGATACAGGACGTCCGAATCTTTACGGAAAACAAACTGCACGCTCCGCAGGGTCCCCTTGTTCAAACGCTCGTTTGTATAGTCGTTCCACGCGGCGGTTTGGGCGACGTAGAATAACCAGGGGAAAAGAAGCACCATAAAGGCCAGCAGCCATACAAGACGGAAACGGGTCAAAAAAGACGGCGCCTTCCAGTGCGCGATCGCCAGTCCCATCCGCACCAGGCCCAGGACCGCGAACACACCCAGCGCGACAAGGAACGGTTTTGAGATAAATACGTTGAACGAAAAAACGAGGTAGGCCGAATAGTCGATGCCCAGGGTAGCGGGCGACACGCCAAAGTGCCCGTAGAAGGAATGCACATACACCCAAGCGCTGAAATAGACGTAGATGCCTAAGACAAGAAGGAGGTTGCCGGCTTTGGACAGGTAGTCTTTCATATAGCAGGTGAAATTAATACATTGGCTGAAGCGCTACAAGGCCTATCTTTACCCGGAGGGCATGCAGGAAGATCATCTACTATGGAAGGCTTATCTGGACGGCGATAAGACGTCGTTCGAGACCATCTATACCCGGTACCACCGCAACCTTTATGAATACGGGATGCGCAAATGGGGGGACGAGGACCTTGTCCGGGACGGGCTGCAGGACCTGTTTGTCCGGCTGTGGGTGAACCGGGGGCGGATTGGACCCACGGACAACATCAAATATTACCTGATCGCGGCGTTGCGCAATGCGCTGATCAACGCCAGTATACAGCAGGACAAGCGGCGGGCGGCGGAAGTGGGGGAGGAGCCGTTCGAGCTGGCGTACCCGGAGCCCGGGGCATCGGCGTCCGGCGACCGCCAGGCCCGGCTGGTCGCTGCCCTCGATCAGTTGACCGGCCGCCAAAAAGAAGTCATCTACCTGCGTTATTTCGAAGACCTCAGCTACGAACAGATCGCTTCATTGATGGATATTTCCGTCAAGGGGATCTATAAGCTCCACTACCGGGCGCTTGACGCCCTCAAGGACATCCTGGGGATATCCCGCCAGGACCTGCTCCTGTTGCTTGCGATGTGTAAAGTTATTTTTTCTTAAAAAAAAATGGGGCACCGTGGGATAATCCTGGGGCTTTTGTGGTTTGTATACATAGATGACCTTGGAAAAGTACGATCGATATTCGTTCGAGGACTTTTTGGAGGATGACGACCTGAGGGCCTTTGTCCGGTCCGGAGAGCCTGCTGCAGCGGCTGTCTGGGCGGTGTGGCTCCGGACGGATCCGTCCAACAGGCAAGCGTATGCGGAAGCGGTGGAATACTTAGGCGTGTTGTACAGCGCCCGCCGCATCGAACCGTCGCCGGCCTTTAGCCGAAACCTTTGGGAAAACATCGGCACCGGGATTGCGCATGCCGAGCGCCGGCGGGCAAAGGTCCGTGTGTTGCGGCTGAGCGGCTGGGTCGCGGCGGCCAGCCTGGTGTTGGCGCTGAGCGGCCTTTGGTATTGGCAATCCATCATCACCGTGCGCACCGGAAATGCCGAGTGGCGAACCGTCGTGCTTCCCGATCAAAGCGAGGTCACGCTCAACGCCAATTCGTCGCTCTCGTATCACCGCGCCTGGCGCTGGAGGGGAGACCGGGTGGTCCGGCTGGAGGGGGAGGCCTTGTTCAAGGTACGCCACCTCAACCGGGACACCACGACCATCAAACCGGGGGAACGTTTTACGGCGATCGCGGGCGATGTGTCCGTGGAAGTGCTGGGGACGACGTTTACCATCCGTGAACGAAGAGGCCGGGTATCGGTGGCCCTTCTGGAAGGATCGGTCCGGGTGCGCGGGCTCGTTTTACATCCCGGTGAATCCGTGGATATCAAAGGCGACAGAACCAGGGTCGTGGCGGTGGCCGGTCTTGACAACCCGCCCCAGGCCTGGACGGCGCACAAAATGGTGGCGAGCGGTATGACGGTGCAGGAGATCATGGAGGAATACGAGGACACTTACGGCTACCACATCGTGCTGGACAACCCGGCGCTCGCGGCCAAACGGATCGACGGGACGCTGTCGCTGGACACCGAAGACAATGTGTTGTATATGCTCGCCAATATACTCAACTGTAATATCGACAAACAAGGAAAGGTCATCTACCTGAGGTCAAAATAATCATTCGCCAAAACCAGAACAAACATGAGAAAAATCGTGGCCGTGCTGCTGCTGATGGGCAGCGTCATTACCGTCGCCGCCCAGGGCAAGACCATCACCCTCCAGGAAGCGCTTTCGCGCATAGAGCAGCGTTTCCAGGCAAAATTTGCGTATGAGCACAACCTGTTGAAGGGGAAGACGACCAACGAAAGCGCGCTCGACGGGAAGACCATAGAGGAAGTCCTGAAAAATGTTCTTTACCCGAATAATTTACTCTTCCTGTACGTCAACGAAAATACTTATTCGATCGTCGCACGGGACGCGCGCTTCTTCCAGGCGCCAGCGGTAGCCGCTGGAGCGCCGCAAGGCGCCGGTGCGATGTCGGGCGCTGGGGCGTCGCCGGGCGGCGCTGCGGCGTTGTCGGACGCCGGAGGCGCGCGGGCCCTCCGCGGCCAGGTTCTCGACGAAACAGGTACCCCCCTTGCCTTTGTCAACGTCTGGCTAAAGGGTACCCGGGTGGGTACCCAAACCACGGACCGGGGCGAGTTTTTCCTCCGGGGCGTGTCGGCGGGTGATACACTGGTATTTACTTACGTAGGGCGTACGCCCCTGGCGGTGGCCGTCCTGAACCCGGAATCGGCGCTCACCATCACGATGATCCCCTCGGGCAAAAGGACCGCCCTGGACGAAGTCACCGTCGTCAGTACCGGTCTCCAGCAACTGCCGAAGGAACGCGTAACGGGTTCCTTTGTCACGATCGGTGCGAAAGAGCTTTCGCAGGTGCCCACGGCCAACGTCATCCAGCGGCTCGAAGGACAGCTGTCGGGCGTACAGATAAGTGTCCTGGCGGGAGACCGCAGCTTTTTGTACGGGGGCGCGGGGAATCAGCTGTCCATCAACGGCGGGACCCGGACGACGGGAACCAACGACTATAATATGCAGATCCGGGGCACCAGCACCTTTATGGGGGAATCGTTTCCCCTGGTCGTGGTCGACGGCGCCATCACGGACCTCGACCTATCGACCCTCAACCCCAACGACATCGACAACATCACCTTTTTAAAGGACGCGGCGGCGGCCTCGATCTGGGGCGTGCGCGCCGCCAATGGCGTCATGGTCATCAATACCAAAAAGGGCAGGAACGCCAGCGCCCCCCAGGTCAGCTTTTCGGCGGGGACGATGGTGTCGGGGAAACCGGACTTAGGCTACCTGCGGTTGATGAACAGCCGGCAGGAGATCGGCTACGAAACGGAGCTGGTGCAAAAAGGTTTTTTGACGGCGCAGAACCTGGACGGGTCTTCCTATTTTTCGGCCGGTTATTATCCGCATACGGCGGCGGCCCTGGCGCTGGAGCTCCAGGCGGGCACCATCACACAGGCGGCTTACCAGCAGTCGATCGACTCCCTTGGCGCCATCGACAATACCGGACAGATCCGGAAATACCTGCTCCAACCTGCCTCGAACCAGCAGTACGATCTTTCGGTGAGCGGGGGGACGGGCACCTCCACCTATTTTTACTCCGCTTCTTACAACGACGAGAAAACGAATACGGTCGGCAATGAAGGAAAGCGGCTGACGCTGACCCTGAACAACAGCTGGAAGCTGTTTAAGGTGGCCACGTTGTCGACCAGCCTGAAGGGCGCTTTTTTCCGCTACCAGAACGAGGGCTTATCGCTGACCACTCTTTTTCCTACCAGCGGTAAACAAACCCTGTTGCCCTATATGCAATTGGTGGATACCAAAGGGAGTTCAATATCCTATGATGTGTATAACCCGGCATGGACGGGTACCCTGTCCGGTTATGCGGATTGGCGCTACAATTATATGGACGAATTGCACAATTCGGACGACGTGCAAAAGGACGAGAACTACAGCGCGAACATCCGGCTCGACGTGCCCGTCTACCGGGGTTTGTCTGCCAGCCTCCAGTACAGCAATGAACGGCTGTTTAGCGACCACCGGGTTTTTTATAACCCGCAGACCTTCTACTACCGGAACCTGGTGAATTACTATGCGGGCAACCTCGGGTTGACGTCCGGAGGTATCCTCAACCTGATCAATACCACCGAAAACAACTACGCGCTCCGGGGGCAACTGGCATACGACCGGACCCTGGGCCATCTCCACCAGGTCAACGCCATCGCGGGGAGTGAGATCCGGCAAACCGAAGAGGGACAAGGCACCAGCACCCTGTACGGGTACGACACCCAGACGGGGCAGTCGGCCAATGTGGACTTTTCCGACAATGGGTACACGACCGTCGCGGGGTACAACAGCCCGCTCACGGGTGCGCCGGCCCAACAAGACAAAGAGCGCAGGTACCTGTCTTACTTTGGGAACGCGGCTTACACCTTTATGGAGCGCTATTCGCTCAGCGCCAGCGCCCGTTACGACGACTACAACAACTTTGGTCTTCAGCAACGCTACCGCGCCACGCCCCTGTGGTCGGCGGGCGCCCAGTGGAACCTCGGCAAGGAAGCGTTTCTCCGGAACGTGCGCTGGCTGGGTCACCTGGGGTTGCGGGCCACCTACGGGGTCAACGGGAACATCTCCACCTCGGTCTATCCGTTTACTAATATCTATCCTACCGGCAACGACTATACGACCGGCTTACCCACGACTACGGTCATTAACCTGGCCAACCCGGAACTGAAATGGGAAAAGACTTATGTCACCAACGTAGGCGTGGACTTCGGTCTTTTCCAGGACCGGTTGAGCGGGTCGGTGGACGTGTACCGGAAACGCGGCACCGACCTGTTGTATCAATTCCCGATCGACGCGGCCCTGGCGGGCACGATCGGGGGCGGCTACCTCGAACGCAACGCGTCGTCGATGACAGGGAAAGGGGTCGATATCAGCCTGAGCGGTCTGTTGTTGTCCAACAATAACTGGTCCTGGCACGTGGGCGGCAATCTTTCGTACAACACCAACAAGGTGACCGATAACCGGTTTGACACCAGCTCGATCTCGAATTACACGGTCTCCTACGCGCCGGTGGGTATCCCCAACGTCGTGGGCTACCCGACGGACAAGGTTTTCGCGTTCCGTAACGCGGGTTTGAACGCCATCGGCATGACCCGGGTCTACAATGCGGAGGGAGACACCGTATCGGCCACGTCCCCGGTGTATTTCAAAGACCTGAAATACGCAGGTCGGAGGACCGCCCCGTTTTTTGGAGGGATGAACAGCTCGCTGCGGTACAAACGGTTTACCCTGTATGCCCTGCTGACCTACCAGTTTGGGGGTGTCTTTCAAAAACCCACCGTGGACAACTATATCACCGGGTTTTACAACCTCAACTACAGCGTGGTAGGCGACATCGCCCGTCGCTGGGAGAACCCGGGGGATGAGAACAAGACAAAGGTACCCGGGCTCAATAGTTCGGCGTTTCTGACGAACTACAGCCTGGTTCGCTACCAGTATTCGGACGCCAACATACTTTCCTCGGATTATATCCGTTTGCGCGAGGTGTCACTGACGTACCAGGTACCGGTCTGGCGCCAGCGTATCGTCAAAAGTGCGAGTGTGGCACTCGCCGTCCGCAACCTTGGCCTTTTGTGGCGCGCCAACAAGCAGGGCTATGACCCCGACTTTGTCGCTTTACCCAGCCGTTCGAACAGCCTGCCGGCGGCCAAGTCCTTTAACTTTTCCCTAAACGTTAACTTTTAATGTCTATGCGTCGCTATATACTTGTCCTTTTGTGTGCCAGCCTGGCGGGGTGTGAAAAGTATGTCAACATCAAGACCCAGGGGACCCTGGTGCCCGGGTCCTACGAGAACTACCGGGAGATGCTCGACAATACGAGTGAATGGGAACCCGCGCCTTTCCTAGGGGACTATGCCTCGGACGATGTACAATTCGTGGACAGCAGCGCCCAGGTCGTCTCGCTGTCTTCCGACGATTTCTATGCGCACATCACCAATTGCTACCGCTGGCTTCCGACCATCTATCTGCTCGGGACCTACTATGCCGAGGACGACAACTGGAACGCCCTCTACAATACCATCGCGTACGCCAATATCGTGATCACCGAGGCGCCCAGTGCCACCGGCGCCACCCCGGCACAGATCCGGGAACTGATCGCGGAAGCCCTGGTACACCGGGCGGATGCGTATCTCGGCCTGGTCAATACTTATGCAAAACCTTATACCGCGGCTACGGCATCCACCGACCTCGGCGTGCCCCTGGTGCTGACGGAAACGACGACCCAGTCGCTGACCCGGGCTACTATGCAGGACACCTACACGCAGGTCCTCAAGGACCTGCGCACGGCGCTGCCGTCTCTTCCCGCGACCCAGGCCTTCAATACCCTGCCGTCTATCCCGGCTGTTTTCGGAGAACTGGCCCGTTGCTTTCTCTACATGAACGAATACGACAGCGCGGCAAAATACGCGGACAGCGCCTTGTCCTACCGGAACACACTCGACGACCTGACCCAGTATCAAAGCATTTCCGCGGCCAACTATCCCTTGCGGAAGGCCGACCCGGAAGTCCTGTTGTCCAAGGTAGCGGGAGACGGGGTGAGCGGCTATCCGCCGACCGCCATGCGGTTGAGCGATACGCTGTTGCACGTGTTGGATACAACCGACCAGCGCTATGTATTGTTTACCACAGACGGATCCAACATCGGGTTCGGCTATACCGGCCGCTATTTCTACAAGGACGCCGCCATGGGTGAGGCCCGGAACGACGGCCCCTCGGTACCCGAAATGATGCTCATCAAGGCGGAAGCCCTGGCGCGCGCCGGGGACGCAAGCGGCGCGATGAACTGGGTGAACGCGCTTCGGCAAAAGCGGTTCGTCAACTACGTTCCGCTGACTGCCACGAATGCAGCCGATGGGTTACAAAAGGTCCTCCAGGAACGCGAACGCGAGTTCTTTTGCCGGATGCTCCGGTGGTGGGACATGCGCCGTTTGAAAAGCGATCCCACCTTCCAGGAGACCCTCACGCGCGTCTTTGAGGGCGTGACCTATACGCTGGCGCCCACCAGCAACCGGTATGTATTCCGGATATCCGATTACGACGAAAAACTCAACCCGGAGATTCAACAAAATCCATAATTATAGCCATGAAATTTGTTTGGAAGTGGCTGTGGCTGGGCTGTCTGACGACAGCCTCCGCCCAGTCCGTGGAAAAGATGACGGTCACGCCCCAGGCGCCGGTGCCCGGGCAAACCATCCGGATCAGGTACAACGCGTTTAACGGCCCCTGGACCGCCGTCGTTTACGAATATGATTCCCTATACCACTGGCACACGTTGGATCTCCCGCTCCGGCCCTCCGGAGACACCGCCTGGGCCGCCGATGTTGCCGTGCCCGGAGACGCCGGTTTTCTCGCCTTCGCGTTTTATAAGGGGGACACCCTCGTGGACCACAATGGCGATGCCGGGTACGCGGTCTTGCTCCGTTCCAGCGCGGGTGGCTTCGCACCGGGCGCCGAGGCGGGCTGGGGTTTGCTCCGTTCCCCACACTACAACCTGGGCATCCCGGGATATTTCGGTGAATTCAGCATCAGTGATACCGCCACCTATATGTGGCTGAGCAACGAGGTGTTGCGGCATCCTTTTGTGGCGCCGCACGTGTTGGTGATCCCGTATGTGGAAGCGATGACACGGGCCTTTCCGGACGAGGCCCCCGCGCGGCTCCAGCGGGTGGCGGCTTATTTCCGTCGCCAGGCGCGTCCCGGCCAGGCGGACCAGGCGCACCTTTTCTGGATCGAAAAACGGTTTTTACGCGACACGCTTGCCGCCGATTCCATCTACACCTCGGCCCTGGCTTTGTATCCCCATGGTGAACTGGCCAAATGGACGGCGTATCATGCCCTGCAGACCGTACGCTCCATGCAGGACCGGCTCACCGCTTCGGAGCGGTTTCTGACGGACTTCCCTTCCCGGGACGACCGTCTGGATGCCGAACTGGAGATCGACTACAGCAAAGTCTATCGCAATGTCTTTATGATCGCCGTAGCCACGGGGGACACGGCCGCGATCAACCGCTGGCTCCCGACGGCCCCCTTCGACCGTCTCCCCGAACTTTATTACAAGGCCATCCAGATTCCTTTCGACGACCATAAAAGCCAAACGGCCGCGCAGGTTTACCCGCTGGCGGCCCGTATCCTGGAGTGCGTGGACCGGGCGGCCCCCTATCCGTACCTGTCTCCTTTGCAGTGGACCCGGTACACCACCCAGGCGCTGACATACGAGCGCCTCACCCAGGTCGATATTTTAAGGGGCGTGGGGCGGAACAAAGAAGCCCTCACCCTGGCCCGTCGCCTCCAGCAGATCCTGCAATACCGCTCCGCCCGGCTCAACGAAGCAGAAGTGATGCTCCTTCCCGAAAAGGAGCGCCTGCCCGTGATGCGCGAGAGCGTCCGGCTGGACGAGGCTACGGCGTATATCCTTGACCAGTTGAAGGCGTGGTACCTGCGGCAACACCCCGAGGGTGACGCCGATGCGTACCTGGAAAGCCTGAAGGACACACAGACGATGGCGCTGATGCGGGCGCGCGTGGCAAAGGAACAGAAGCGTCTGCCGGCACCGGCCTTTTGCCTGGCGGAGCGCAACGGCGACTCCGTCCGCCTGGAGCAAATGAAGGGCAAGGTCGTTGTCCTTGACTTCTGGGCGACCTGGTGCGCGCCCTGTAAGGCGGGGATGGCCGGGATGAAGATGCTCATGGACCGGTATGCTGCGGATACCAATGTGGTTTTCTTCTTCATTGATACGCAGGAATCCACACCCGACTATCGGGAGAAGGTGACGTCTTTCCTGCGGGCGCAACACTACGACCGCTTCCGCGTCCTGTTCGACAACGGGGAGGACACGTACAAACGCTATGCGGACCTGATCCACACCTCGGGTATCCCCTTCAAGATCGTGATCGACGCGGAGGGCCGGATCAATTTTGCCAACATCGGTTATTTCGGAAGCCCGCTGGGTCTGGCGGACGAAATGGACGCGATGATCCGGCTGGCCCATGCAGATCGGCCCGTACATTACGAAGGCAACGGCATCCATTTTGGCGGCACCCTGACCATGCCCGATGGCAAAGGCCCCTTCCCCGCCGCCGTGCTGATCTCCGGCACCGGCCGCCAGGATAGGGACGGCACCATGGCGGGTCACAAGATGTTTGCCGTGATCGCCGACAGCCTCCGCCTTCACGGCATCGCCGTGTTGCGCGTCGACGACCGCGGGGTGGGAGAGACTAACGGGAACTTTGATTCCGCCACGACAAAAGATTTTGCCAACGACGCGCTGACCGGGCTTCATTTTCTCCAGCGCATTCCGGGTATCGACCCGCACCGGGTCGGTTTGATCGGGCATAGTGAGGGAGGCGCGGCCGCCTGCATCGCGGCCTCGGAATCGGCGGATGTAGCCTTTGTCGTAAGCCTCTCTGGGCCGGGGGTGAACGGATTACAAGCGTTGCTCACGCAAAACCGCCAGTTGATCGGGGGCTCACCCGCCACTGATGTCAACAAACAGCGCTTTGATTCGGTGACGACGCTGTTGCTCCAGACCGTGTATGCCCATGCCGGCGATACCGACCTGGAGCCCGTTTTAAGAAGCACCTACGCCGCATGGGTGCGCCGCGACAGCGTTTTCATATCGGGACTGCCACAAAAAAAGACGGACCATTTCTTTTTCCCTTTTGAAAGCTATGTCCGTCAGGCCGTGGGTCCCTGGTACCGCGGCTTTATCTCCTACGAGCCCGCGCAGGTGCTCCCGCGTATCCACGTGCCCGTGCTGGCGATCAATGGGGCTCAAGACGTGATCGCGTCCGCGTCCGAAAATTTACAAGGCTTCCGCCGCTATACGTCTCCCGGCTTGCTCCAAACCTACGAGGTCCCCGGTGTGAACCACCTCTATCAACATTGTCACACATGCACGACGGCGGAATACGCCAGTTTGACGGAGACCTTCGCCCCGGAAGTACTGGACCGCATTCGTTCCTTTATTCTTCTTTAAGGCTATCCACCGGCCGCGCGACGGCCGCCCTAAAACTCAGCCACCCCGTCGTGCCCAGCGCGATAAAGACAAGCACCACCACGGGCACGACCCATTGCCACCACGTAAGCGGCGCGCGGAACGCGTACCCGTCCAGCCACCGGCGGATGACGAGAAAAGCCAGCGGCAAGGCGCCGAGGCTGCACCAAAGGATCAGCCGGACCACGTCCCAGGTCAGGAGCCCCAGGATGTGCCGGACCGAAGCGCCCAACACCTTGCGCACGCCGATCTCTTTTG
Organism: Dinghuibacter silviterrae; assembly: GCF_004366355.1. Taxonomy (NCBI): domain Bacteria; kingdom Pseudomonadati; phylum Bacteroidota; class Chitinophagia; order Chitinophagales; family Chitinophagaceae; genus Dinghuibacter; species Dinghuibacter silviterrae. The sequence goes on from NZ_SODV01000001.1 coordinate 2,968,732, forward strand.
TCCGGCGCGCGGTGGTGTAGGCCGTCAGCCCCAGCAGCCCCATACAGGCGATCAGGATGGCCAGGGAAGAAAAGACCAGGATGGTGCGGCTGAACTGGATCTCCTGGCGGTACTGCCGGCTGTAAAAATCGTCGAGGTAAAAGAAGTCGAAAGAAGATTCGGGGAAAAAGCGGTCCCAGACGGGTTTTAGCAGGGCGGGGGCGTCCGTGGAGGCTATTTTTATGGAAAAATATTTCACAGGCACCCAGCCCAGTTTGGGATCCATGCATAGGACGATCGGCGTAAAGGGTTTTTGTAAGGACTGCTGGTGATAATCCCGGACGACCCCGAGGACCACGTCCGGGCGGCTGTCGATCGTTTCCAGCCACACCTTTTGTCCGACGGCCGCCGCCGGACTGGCAAAGCCAAACTGCCGGACCGCGGATTCGTTCAGCACCACGCCCGTGGAGTCACCGGGGCGGGTGATGTCAAACCCCCGGCCCGCGACGAGCTGCAGGCCATACGCGTCGATAAAGTCGTGGTCGACCCGGAGCATTTCGTACAACCGTTCGTCGCTTTTTGGTGCGCCGTACCTTCTGTTCGCACCGAAGGTCGCGACTTCCTTGCCCGGGACGGCCCCCGAGGCGGTCACCGAAATGACACCGGGTAGGGCCAGGAAAGCGGTCTTGGCGTCCGGCATCTTGTGGTTCAGGTCCGAACCGGCCCCCGGCGCTTTGACCACCACCGTCTGGGCCAGCCGGACCCCGGTATTTTGGCGGCTCATAAAGTCCATTTGCCGGTAGACGGCGATCGTGCCCGCGATCAACACCAGCGACGCGCCGAACTGGAATGCCACCATCGCCTTGCGCATCCGCACGCCCCGGGCGGAAAAGGTAAACCTGCCCTTGAGGACGATGGCCGGTTGCAAACGGACCAGGACGAGGGCGGGGTAGATACCGGAGGCCAGAGCGGCGACTGTCAGCAGGACCGCGATTCGTAGTACGACCATCCAGTCGAACAAAAACCCGCTTACGCCAAAGTGTTCCACCAGCCAGGGCCCGCTGAACGCCACCACCGGCAGCGCCAAAAACGCGGCACACAGAAATATCCCCGCGGATTCCGCCAGAAACTGCGCCACCAGAAAGGCCGGCAACGCCCCGCTGACCTTTCGGATCCCCACCTCCCGTGCCCGGTCAAGGGCTTTGGTCGTGGCGAGGTTGATATAGTTCACACAGGCGATGAGCAAAATCAGGTAAGCGATCACGTCCAGCAGGTCGATGGCGAAACGGTTACCCTTGACCTCGATCTCATAAGATTTGGCGGGGTTGAGGTGGATGTCGGGCAGCGGCACGAGATGGATGGCCCAGCGCAGGTCTTTGAGCGCCGGCCCCGTCTTGTACCGTTCGGCCACGGCCGGGAAACCCGCCTCTATCGCGTGGATGTCCGCCCCCGGGGTGAGTTGTACAAACGTATAGCTTTCATGCATGTACCAAAAGCGCTTTAACCACTCCGGGGTCGTGGCCCAGGAGATCAGAAAGCTGAACTGCATGGTGGAGTTGGAGGGAATGTCTTTGAACACCCCCGTGACCGCACAGTGCAGGGTGCCTGCTTCGGTGCTGACGTCCAGGATACGACCCATGGGATCGGCCTGTCCGAAATACTTGCGCGCGGCAGAGGCGGACAGGACGATGGTGTTGACTTCCCTAAGGACCGTGGCGGGGTCGCCTTTGAGTAAAGGGTAGGCGAAAAAAGAAAAAAAATTGCTATCGGCATAACACACATGTTCCTCGCGGAATTTGACTTCCCCATACCGCACGACGCGTTCCGAATTGTACCAGTTGATCCGGGTGTACGACGCAATCCCGGAGAGGTTGTCTTTGATCGCCGGCGCATACCCGTTGGTGCTCGTGGGCCAGTCGTCGGTCATGTCGTTCCCCCGGTAGAAACGGCTCTCCACGCGGTAGATGTTGGGGGCATGCATGCGGTCAAAACTCCGTTCAAAACGGGTATACCCCCCGATCAGAACAAAGGAAGCGATCCCCAGGGCAAGCCCCAGCACGTTGAGCGCGGTGTAGGTTTTGTGCCGCGACAGGTGACGCCAGGTCACTAAGAGAATATTGCGGATCATCCGAGCACCCCTCCCAGGGCGGCTGCTATAAGTGTGTTCAAAAGATTGACCATATTGTTCGTCAGCTTGCCCTGGCGCTCCAGGGTCGCCCCCAACACCGAATCCGCCAGGTTGCCGACGGTCCCCGCAAAAACAACGGCCAGCACCCCCGGCCCCCAACTGCTCCCCATGGCATACACGATGGCCACCAGACAGGACCCGAAAAGCCCTGTCAGCAGGCCTTCCAGGCTGATCACCCCGTCCATCCCGGCCGTGTCCGGTCCCCAGGTGATGATGTTGATAAACTTCCGGCCGTAGACAATCCCCAGTTCGGAGGACAGCGTGTCCGCGGTGGCCGACGACAATGCCGCCGCCATGGCCACAAACAGGCGCGGCCGCTGGGCCGGCAGCAGGATCATCAATATGCCCGCGAGGGCGGCCACGCCGCCGTTGGCAAAGACCTGGCCGCTGTAGCGTTTTTCCTGGTGACGGACGCCTGAATAGGGGCTGTGTTTTTCTTCCCGTCTCCACGCGGTGGCGAGGGTGGCCAGGACGAAAAAGGTGGCCAGCAAGGCCAGCCCCGCGTACCCTGCCCCGGTGTAGATGAACATAGCCACCAGCCCCCCGGTCAAACCGGCCCCGGGTGTGAGTTTTCTCCAATAAATGGCGGCCGTGACGCCGGCCCCGACGATGACAATGGCGGGTATGTCCTGGGTCATGATAACCCAAGGATACAAAAAATCCTCATTCCGAGCGAAGGCTTTTCACCGGGTTGGCAAGGGCCGCCCGGATCGCCCGGAAGCTGATCGTCACCAAGGCCAGGCCCAGCGCGGAAATGCCCGCCAACGCAAAGATCCACCAGGCGATCCCCGTCTGGTAGGCAAAGTTTTCCAGCCAGCGGTGCATGGCCATCCAGGTCAACGGGATGGCGATGACCAAGGCGATGGACACCAAACGGAGGAAATCCCCCGCGAGCAAAAAGACCAGTTGGGTCGCGTTGGCCCCCAGGACCTTCCGGATCCCGATTTCCTTTGTCCTTTTTTCCACCGTAAAGGCAACCAGGCCAAAAAGCCCGAGGCTGGCGATGACGATGGCGACGGCGGCAAAAAGGGTAAAGATCTGTCCCGTTTTTTGTTCCTGGCTATACAGCGCCGCAAACCGGTCGTCGAGGAAATAGTAGTCGAAAGGAAGCTGGTTGTTGAGGGTGGTCCATTCCGTCCGGATGTGGTCCAGCACCCCTTCGACATCCCCGGTATGGATCTTGATCAGGACGCCCCCGAAATTGTGCCCCAGCATCATCATCAGCGGCGCGATCTTTTGCTTGACCGAGGTGTAGTGGAAGTCTTCCACGATACCGACGACGTGCCACTCCTTTTGACCGGAGCCCACGATGATTTTGTCCAGGGCCACCTGGTTGTTTTTATACCCCAGGTCCCGGACGGCGCTTTCATTGATCACGACCGCGCTGGAGTCGCCGGGGAAGTCCGCCGACAGGTTTCGCCCGGTAACGATCGTCATGCCCAGCGTTTTTATATAGTCGTAGTCCACGTGGAAAATGTTGGTGTGGATCTCGCTCGCGGTTTCGTTGTCTTTATTTTCCTTGGCAAAAACCTCGGTTCCGTCCGAACCCATCCCGGGCAGTTCCACAGGCACGTCCCTCGACAGGCTTACGGAAGTGACGCGGGGATCGGCGAGGAGGTGTTGTTTAAACGCGTACTGGTTGGCTTGCAAACCATAGGCGTCCTTTAGGAAAACGACCTGGTCCTTGTCATAGCCCAGCTTTTTGTGTTGCATATAATACAGCTGGCGGTAGACGATCAGGGTGGCGATGATCAGGGACGTCGAAATGATAAACTGGAACACGACCAGCGTGCTGCGGAGCGTACTGCGCCTGCCCGAAGCGGCCTTCCCCCGGAGGACCTGGAGGATCTTGAAAGAGGACAGGAAAAAAGCCGGGTAGACCCCCGCCAGGAACCCGGCAAGGACGACCAGCCCCAGGTCGGTGGCCAGCGCGCCGGGGCTTAGGAAATACCCAAAGGGAAGGCTTTTGCCGGACACCTGGTTGAACCAGGGAAGAAGCAGCCAGACCAAACCCAGGGCCAGGAGCATGGCGGCTAAGGTCAACAGTAAGGACTCCGTCAGGAACTGCGTGACCAGTTGCGACCGGATCGACCCCAGGACCTTCCGGATGCCGATCTCGCGGGAACGGCCCGCAGAGCTCGCTGTAGACAGGTTGGTGAAGTTGACGCAGGCCAGCAACAAAATAAATACGGCCAGGGCCGCAAAGATGTAGACGTATTGACTATCCCCGCCCGGCTCCAGCTCATACTTGGTATGGGATTGAAGGTGGATGTCCCGGACGGGCATCAGGTAAAAGTGCCAGGCGTCGATCGATTTCCGGGCCTCGGCCAGGCTGACCCCCATATCGTGCACGACCTCCGGTACGACGTATTTTTCAACAAGGGGTGGGAGCTGCCGTTCCACCGTTTTCGGGTCCACCCCCTTTTGCAGCAACAGGTAGGTATAAAACCCGATGTTGCTCCACGTATGGTTGTGCATGATCCCCTGGGAGCTCGTTATGCTGAGAAAGGCGTCGAAATGAAAGTGGGTCTGGTCCGGTATCTTGTCGACGACTCCCGTGACCTTGAAGGGGGCCCCACCGGCCAGGAGCAGGGTCTTTCCGAGGCCCGGCTCCCCGCCAAAATACTTTTTCTCAAATGCCCTGGTGATCACCATGCTCGACGGCTCCACGAGGGCCGTACGCGCGTCCCCCTCCACCAGGGGGATGGAAAACAACTGGAGGAAGTTGGAGTCGCACATCGCGATGTTCGTTTCCTTGAAACGTTTGTCCCCATAGTGGACGATCGGAACGGCGGCCTGAAGGATGCGGGTCGAGGCCAGTACGCCGGGGACCGCTTCCTTGATCCCCTCACCCACCGCCACGTCCACGTCCGGGTAATCCGCTATGCCCCCGTTTTGGTTGAGTTGTACCCCGACCCTGTACAACTGGTTTGCGTTACGGTCATAACCCGTTTCCCAGGCGATATAGGCCATCATCAGCAGGCAACACGCCAGGCCGACGGCCAGACCCGTAATATTGATCAGCGAGAAAACCCTGTTTTTCGAAAGGCTTCTCAGGGCGATGCGGAAGTATCTTTTCATATCAATGGCTTATTCAGATCTAAGGCTTTTTACCGGGTTGGCTTTGGCGGCGCGGATGGTTTGGAAACTCAGCGTGAACAACGCCATCAGCAAAATGATCCCGCCCCCCGCGGCAAACACCCACCAACTGATGGTTGTCCGGTCCGCAAAGTTGTCCAACCATACGTGGATGCCCCAGTAAGAAAGGGGAACCGCGATGACAAAGGCCAGCGCGACCAATTTCAGGAAGTCGCTGCTCAACAAGGCGACGATCCTGGCGACCGAGGCCCCCAAGACCTTCCGCACGCCGATTTCCTTTGTCCGTTGACGGGTAGTGAACAAGACCAGCCCCAGGAGCCCAAGACAGGAAATAACGATGGACAAACCGGTCGCCCATGCGAGGAGCCGGGCCGTGTTTTGTTCCGTCGTATACATCGCTGCAATGCTTTTGTCAAAGAACGTATAGTCGAAGTCGTCGTCCGGGTATAGGGTCTTATACGCCGCTTTTATACCGGCGATGGTCTTTGTCCAGTCGGCGCCTTTTTGCAGGGACAGGTGGAGGGTGTAGGAATTGTTATCGCCCCCATGGATCATCAACGGTTTGATCGGGGAGCGCAGCGACGTTTGATAGAAGTCACTGACCACGCCCACAATGAGGTGGCTGTGGTCTTCGCCATCAAGGACATGGTGCCCCAGCGCCTGGTGGGGATCCCGGAACCCCAGCGTACGCGCCAGCGTCTGGTTGATGAGGTATTCCCTGGGTGTATCGCTTGAGGGGAGATTCTGCCCGGCCAGGAGCCGGAGTCCATAGACCCGGATGTAATTGGTGTCTCCTTCCCTAAACTCCGGCTGTATCTTTATCTCCTGTGGCCCCTCTTTGTAGGTAATGCCCATGGCGTTGTAGTTGTCCGAAGCGGGGGGCATCCCCCCCAGGCTGGCGTATTCCACACCCGGCAGCGTATTCACCTTATTGAGCAGGGTATGGTTTCTGTGGTCCGCGGCCGCGTAAACATTCCAGGGAAGATTGACAAAGACGATGGCGTCCTTCCGGTAACCCAGGTCTTTGTGGAGCGCGTAATACACCTGTTTGGATACAAGCAGGGTACCTAAGACAAAAACCTGGGCGATGACGAACTGGAAAACCGTGAGCGTTTTGCGAAGCCAGGCCTTGCGTGACTTGGTGGCCCCCATTTGGTTCTTTAGCACGGCGATGGGTTTCAAACCCGCCAGCACCCAGGCCGGGTAAAAGCCCGCCATCAGGCTCACCACGACGGTCAGCGCCGCCAGGAACGCCAGGACGCCCGGTGCTGCGAACGGGTGGAAGACAATGCCCTCAGGGGTAAAGTCCGCAAATATTTTTAACAGCGTCGGGGTCAGGGCCGCGCCAATGACCGTGGCCAGCAGCGTCAGGACAAGCGTCTCCCCCAGGAACCGGCGCACCAGTTGCCAGCGGGTGCTCCCCATGGTTTTGCGGATGCCGATTTCCTTCGCGCGCTGGCCGGCCTGGGCCGTTGTCAGGTTGATGTAGTTGATACAGGCCAGGAGCAAGAGGAAGAGGCCCGCCGCCAGCAAACCGAAGAGCGCAGCCTTGTTGGCTGTCCGCGCGCCCAATGGATAGTACGTGGCGTTGAAATGAAGGTCGTTCATCGGCTGGAGCGAGTATACGCTGGATGTATCGTCGGCGTACCTGGCCCGGATCCTGGCCAGTCCTTTGTCCACCTGCACCTTGGTCATCCCCGGTGACAGGCGGACAAAACACCGTTGGGTGCCGTACACGCTGTTCCATTCGTGCGACCAGATATTTTTGAGCTGTCCCGTCAGGGTAGGGTAGGAGATAAACTCCTTGTAATGCAGGTCCGTGTTTTGGGTCAGATCGGCCACCACCCCGGTGACCGCCGTATGGACCGTGTCGTCGTATACAATGGTTTTCCCCAACACCTGCTCCGGTGTCAGCCCCGGGAAATACACCCTCGCCCGGCTTTCGGTTAGGATCACCTGCCCGGGCGCCTTCAGGTCCTGGTGCGGATCGCCTGCCAGCCAGCGGTACCCGAACATCGGGAAATAGTGGGCATCGGCAAAGACAATATCCGTTTGCCCCTTAAACGGTCTTGCCGCTTTGGCGGGCAAAACGGTCGCGTCATGTTCGTAAAACGTCGTCACCGTTTCCACCCCCGTCAGGTCTGTCCGGATCGCGTCCGGGAGCACGCCCGGCACACCGCCGTTGGGATAGCTTTCCCCGTTCATGCGCATATCCGTCACCACCCGGTACAACCGGTCCACCCCCGGCTCGAACTTGTCGAACCCGAAGTCGTAACGGACGATCAGGAAGATGACGACGGAAGCGCAGATGCCGATCACAAGACCGGCCACGTTGATCAATGCAGATACTTTGTTCCGGCGGAAAGACCGCAGGGCCGTCAGAAGGTATTGCTTCAGCATACCTATCTACGAAAAAAACCGTACCACCCCGGTATTCGCTGATTTACAACGAGTCCAATCCGAAGAACTGTCCGTTTTCGATACGCTTTGTGTCCGGTTCCGATACATAGGACACGATCGACAACCGGTCCTGGAGACGGAGCAGGAACGTTCGGTCAAGATAACTTAGCAACAGGTGGTCCGCGATCGCCCGGTGCAGCGTCAGTTCCTGGGAAAACCAGGTCAGACTGACCTTATGTATTTTAATTTCCCTGGCATCCGACGCCAGGAGGTCGAAAACGTAACGATGGTACGGCACCACCTCGTCCCCCATCGGGTCCTTCAGCCCCGGGATCAACCCGCCCAGCTTTTGCATCGCACCCGACAACGCAAAGCTCAATTTAAACGGCAGGGCCGGTTTGGCTTTTGGAAAAGCAAACTGAATATCGTCCCACGTGTGCAGGGGCAACCCCTTTGCAAACGACTGCTGCTGGATGCGAAACTCCGCATGCGTCTTGTACCACACTTCCTGCTCAAAAGCTCCCGTCGCCGAGGCGTCGATGATTTGCCGGTAAGCCAGCCGGATCGTACTCATAACGCAACCCCCAATTGAAAAGTGGCCGTATACCCGTTGGTCGTGTCCCCCGTGATCGTCAGCAGTTCTGACGTATAACTGTCCGAGAAGACCTGGTCCGTCGAATTCGTGATCGTATTCTGGCCATGCGCCGCATAGAGCGTCGAATTATACACCGCCGTGGTGATGCTTTCCGGGAATGCCAGTTGCGTGGTGGATTTCAAAACGGAGTTGACATACACTTCCACGTGGATGTGCGTCACCCGCCCCGTATACCACCCCGGGTAAATCGTGGTGAACTTCACCTGTCCGCTGGCGTCCGTGCTTTGTATGCCCCTCAAAAAGGTTTTCCCTGTATTGTCCTCCGTCCCCAGGTACCCCGACACGCTGTATTCCGAATAATACCCGTCCTTATCGCAATGCCAGATGTCCACCCGCGCGTCTTTTATCGCCGCGCAGTCGTTGTTCGTATTCACCACTGTCAGGGTCAGGCTCAGCGGTACCCCCGTTTTGCCTTCCGTAATATCCGTCCGGTAGATGGCCGAATCCGCGCTCAGGTCGTATGGATAGGGGCCGGCGGTTTCCTGGGGGGTGACCGTGCAGTCGCTGCTTGTGCTTGTCGCTTCGTGCTGTTTTTTGCAGTCTTGCAACAGCGGCGCCAAACCCACGAGGCCGATCAAACCGGCGCCGTTGCGGAGGAAGTGTTTGCGTTCCATCGGGCAAAGCTAAGCGGCCGCGCGCCACGCGGGAGGTGGGATGCGGTGAACGCGGCATTTTCTGCGGTGAATTTTCGGGCGGCCCGCCGTCGGCGCCTCCCGCCCCTGTGGCGCGCCTACTTCTTAAACCGCTCGAAAAACTCCCGCTCATAGCTCGCCCCGATCGGGATTTCCCTCCCCCCGACATGGACCACTTTGTTCCGCACATTCTCAATGCGGGCGAGCGGAACGATGAAGGAACGGTGGACACGGAGAAAGGCCGCCGCCGGCAAACGGTCCAGAAGCATTTTGAGCGTGGTGCGGACGATCAGCGGTTTTCGCCCCTCCAGGTAAATACGCGCATAGTCATCGGACCCCTCGATAAAAACGATGTCCGCAAGGGCCACGGGAACCTGGCCATAGTCCGCCCGGACCACCAGCATCTCCGGCCCGGGGCTCGTTGCCCGGAGCGCCATATATTCCCTCGCCTTTTCCGCCGCCTGTCGAAAACGCTCAAAGGTGATGGGTTTTAGCAGGTAGTCCAGGGCGTTCAGGGTAAACCCCTCCACCGCATAGCCGCTATGGGCGGTCGTAAAAATCACCAGCGGCGCCGGGGACAATGCTTTGTATAAGTCCACGCCCGATTGGGAGGGCATCTGTATGTCAAGGAAAAGGAGATCCACCGGATGCTGCTCCAACCACGCCAGCGCCTCCGTCGGTTTTTGAAACGTTTTTTCCAACCGGAAAAAGGGCACCTCGGCGCAAAGGCGCGCGATCACCCGGAGGGCCGGGGCCTCGTCGTCCACCGCTATGGCGCGGATGAGGGTAGCTTCAGCCATAACAACACGATAAAGTCAAGAGAATTGTTCCGTATCTCCAGCGTATGCGCCCCCGGGTAAAGCAACCGCAGCCGCTCCCGGGTCGTGGCGATGCCGAGCCCGCTTTGTTCCGCGTCCGTCAGCAGCACGTGTACTTTTTTGTTGACCACCTCCATCCGAAGGTCGTCTCGCCCGATCGTCAGGCGGATGTCGATGCGGCTGTCCTCCTCCGGGTTAACCCCATGCTTGAACGCATTTTCGATAAAGGGGATGAGGACCAGGGGCGCGATCTTTTTTCCCCCCGGATCCCCCTCGACCGTAAGGGCCAGGTGGACGCTCCCGTCAAACCGCACCTCCTGGAGCGCCATATAGTCGCGGATGTAAGCGATCTCCTTGTCCAGGGGCACCCTTTCCCGCCCCGCCTCGTGCAACACATACCGCATCATCGCCGCCAGCCGCGCGATCGCCCCCGGCGCCTTGTCCGATTTTTCCAGCGCCAGCGCATACACCCCGTTTAGCGTATTGAACAAAAAGTGCGGGTTGACCTGCGCCTTCAGATACGCCAGCTCCGCCTGGAGCTTCTCCCGCTCCGTCTGCTTCCACCGCTCGCTAAACCGCAGCGCCAGCGCAAACACGATGCAGCCAAGGAATAGGAAGAGGTGGTGGCTGACCTCTATGGCGAGCGTCGGAGCGCCGCCGGGGCCGGGGCCGCGTCCGGGCACCGAGCCCGCGGCGCCTTCCGCGCCGGCTTGCGAGGCGCCCACCGACCCGCCACTGGGCCCGGCGCCGCCAGGGCTGCGCCCGGGTTCCACCCCCGCAGGGTCTTTAGCGCCACTTGGGCCGCGCCCAGTTGCCGCTCCCGCAGGGTCGTTCGCGCCGGGTCGCGAGGCTCCCGCCGATCCGCCGCCAGGCGGCGGCCCACCGGGCCCTTGTCCTGCCTCTGGCTGCGGCCCATCCGCGCCCGATCCGCCACCGGGCTGCGGCCCACCCGGCCCATGCCCCTCATCCGGGGGCGGGCCGCCCGGGCCGCCCTGAGGCGGCTGCGACCTGCCGGCCGGGACATCGTCCCCCGGCGTTGCGGAGGGAGCCGTCCCGGCCGACCGTGCGCCGCCGCTCGTCGCCCCCGGCGTTGCGGCCCCGCCTGGCGCTGCGGCGCGTGCCGCTTCGTCTGTTCGCGCAGCGGCGCTTGTCGCCGCCGGTGCTGCGGTGCCGCCTGCCGCACCCGGCACCGCCATCCCAGCGGGCCCGCCGGGCCGTGCAGCCCCGCGGGCCGCCGCAACCGCGGAAGGCCCGCGCTCCTCCGGGATCACCACATTCGGCAACCAAATAATCAGCACCAGGCAAAGAAGATTGATCCCCCCAAAAAGGAGATACCGCTTTTTGAAGTAAAAGCGGGGCACCCCCCACCCATAGTTGGCGTAGAACAGACCGATCAGGAGGACGTACGAAAGGAGGTCGCGCTGGGTCGGCCTGTTAAGGAGCGTGGTGGAAAGACCGGTGGTTTCCGGGGCAAACAGGATGGGAAGGGCCAGGAAAAGAAGACAGCCCAGGACATGGATCAGGACGGGCGAGGTTTTGCCATTCATCCCGGTAAATTTATAATAAATTAATGCGAATACCGGAAAAACACCCTTGTAGGTACAGCCAATGTTTCCTATAATGCCCCATAAAAAAACTGCATGTTTAGCACCTCCAACAACAATGGATTTACCGTAAAGGCCTACCAGGGGGACGCAAAGACCCTCCTGGCCTTTGACCTCCCGCAAGCCCAGACAAAGGGGCTGGCGGGTTTTACGATTGCGTACACGCCCCCGGGCAGCCAGCCGTTTTTTATCTATAACCAGTTGACCCTCCAGGGGGGACCGGGCAAGGCGCAGGTGGCCACGGAGCCGGCCCAGTCTTCCGCCAACGCGCCCATCCAGAAATTCCGCTGGACCCATGTGCCGGGGAACTTCCACCAGGGAGACCAGGTGACCTACGGAAACTATGTATACCAGGTGACCCCCCGGTACTTTGATCCCGCGGGCGGTCTCCAGCTGATCGACCCGGGTCTGTCGGTCAAAGTGACGATCCCGGTACAACCCTTTGTCAAGGGGAACGTCGCGTTGGGCTTCACCAGGGGTTTTGTACAGTCCCAGGCGTTTGTCCACCACTTTGGCGTGAACGCGCTTTTCAAACCCAAGGGACATGGTCTCCTATACGACACCAGCGCCAGCGCGGGGACCAATTCCAGCGGGCAGTCGTTTTCTTTTGCCCAGGAATATGCATGGTGCGGGTCGACGGCCAGGACCATGATTTTCGACGTCCTGAACGAGGTCCTGAATGATTCGAGCCTCGCGCTGGATATGCTGGCGTATGACCTGGACGAGCCGGACGTGCTCAACATCCTGCTCAAGCTCGCCGCCCAGGGGCGGATCAGCCTCATCCTGGACAACGCCAGCCTCCACACCGATGCCAAAAGGGATAAACCGGAAGACGAGTTTGAGGACCAGTTCAACAAAGTCAAAACGGGCAACGCCTATTGCCTCCGGGGGAAATTCGGGCGCTTTCAGCACAACAAGATCCTCATCGTGAAGAAGGCGGGGAAGGCCGTAAAGGTGTTGTCCGGTTCCACCAATTTCTCCGTCACCGGGATGTATGTCAACTCCAACCACGTCATCCTGTTCAATGACCCCGGCGTCGCCACCACTTACAGCAATATGTTCGCCGAGGCCTGGAACGACCGGACGTCTGAAACGGCTTTTGTTCAGTCCGCCTCCGGGACCCAGTCCATGACCTTAAAACTACCCGGCATATCCGCGGCGAGCGTCACCTTCGCGCCCCATGCCGCCGCCTTCGCCCAGTCCAACCTTCAAAAGATTGCCGACCGGGTCAACCAGGAAACCAGCAGCGTCCTTTTTGCCGTAATGGATACGGGCCCCACTTCTTCCGGCCCCCTGATCCCGGCCCTGGTGGCCCTGCACAGCAAACAGACCGTATACAACGCCGGTATTTCGGACTCCACCAATAACATCAGCCTGTATAAGCCCAACGACCCGGCGGGGATCGCCGTCACCGGAAAGCCTTCCCAGGTGCTGTTGCCGCCGCCTTTTGACAAAGAAGCGTCCATCGGCCTTGGGCACCAGGTCCACGACAAATTTATCGTCTGTGGTTTCAACACCGCGTCCGCCGTCGTATGGCTGGGGTCCTCCAACCTCGCGCTGGGTGGGGAAGAACAAAACGGAGACAACCTCATCGAGATCCACGACACCGACGTCGCCACGGCTTTTGCCATCGAGGCCCTGGACCTCGTGGACCACTTCGACTTCCGCGACCTCCATTCCAAACAAGGTGGAGAAGACACCACCAACCCCGCCACGATGAGCCTCGCCGCCACCGACGCCTGGGCCACCTCCTACTATGATCCCAACGACTACCACACGCGGGAAAGGACGTTGTTCAAATGACCGTCTACCTGGAAACCGATCGGCTGTTGCTCCGGGACTGGCTCGAAACAGATACCGAACCCTACATCCGGATGAACCTGGATCCGGACGTACGCCGGTACTTCCCCGGTCTGGCGGCTCCGGAAGATAGCCTGGCCTCCATCGAAAAAATGCAAAACGACCTCCAATCCCAGGGCTACGGCTTGTTTGCCGTAGCCCTCAAGGGATCGGGGGATTTTATCGGCTTTACCGGTTTCGCCCACCCAGGGTTCGAGGCTTTTTTCACCCCCTCCGAACGCGTGATGCAACGCATCGGCATGGAAAAAACCGGCACCTTTCTTCATCCCCGGCTTCCGGGAGGGCACTGGTTGCAGGAACACGTACTTTACCGTGCTTTTTCCCCATCTCGCAACACGATTTCCCGGTAGCGGCGCGCGCGCATAATCGCCGGCGATAGTTTTGCACCGATGAAATACTGGATCGGCCGCATACACCTATGGCTCGGACTCGCCTCCGGGTTGGTGGTTTTGTTGGTCAGCCTCACCGGTTGTCTTTTTGTCTTCCAGCAGGAGGTGTCGGATGGATGGTATAAGGACCGGTTCTTCGTGACACCGTCGACTACGGCTCTCCCCCTGAGTACACTCCTAACGCACGCCCGCGCCGCACTCGGCACGCCCGTCAACAACGTGACGACCTACGCCGATCCGGCCCGCGCCTGGGAATTCATGTCTTACAAAGAAAACCCCGACGCCCTCACGTACTTCGGCACGCTGGTGTATTACCGTTCCGTTTTTATCGATCCGCACACCGGCCGGATCACGGGGAGCCGGGATTATAAACACGACTTCTTTTTCCTTGTAAAATACCTCCACTGGAGTCTTTTGCTCAATACCCGATACGGGCAACCCATCGTGGGGTGGAGCACCATTGTCTTCGTGGTGCTGCTGCTCACCGGGCTTGTGCTCTGGTGGCCAAAACGGTGGACTCGGGCGGCCCGGCGGCAAAGCTTTTCCATTAAGTGGGGCGCCCGGTTTAAGCGGCTTAACTACGACCTCCATAATGTGTTGGGTTTTTACGTCCTGCTCCTGGCGCTCGTGATGGCGCTGACCGGGTTGGTGTTTGCCTTCGGCTGGATGTCGCGGTGGGTTGGCGCGATCGGGCGGGAGCACGTGGTTGCTGCTCCGCGCGCACAGGCGGTGGCCGCAGCCGGGACCCCGGTTCATGCTGCGCAGACGACTGCCGCTATCGTTGACCCCGGCGCAACAATGACCCTAAACTCCAACGCAGCCCCCGACCCCTTGGACGCCGCCTTCGCCCGCGCAAAGACCCTCCTCCCGGACGCGCGCCGCATCGGTCTCACCCCCCCGGGTGACCGCGACAGCACGATCGCGATAAACGGCTACAGGGGCTGCCGGACCTACTACGACCGCGACGACCTCCTCTTCGACCGCCGCACGGGCAGGCTTTTAAAACGCATCAACTTTATTGAAAGAACCGTTGGCGACAAGCTCCTTAACATGAATTACGACATCCACGTCGGAGCCATCGGCGGCCTGGTCGGTAAGCTACTTGCCTTTATCATCAGCCTCGTCTGCGCAAGCCTGCCGGTGACGGGGTTCCTGGTGTGGTGGGGCAAAAAAAGAAAGCGCCCACGGGCCACGAGCCCGCCCGCAGCGCGCGGGCCAAATCGTTATTCATCGATCACCTCCCAATAAGCCTCTTTCGCCTCCCCCTCCCCATCAAACAAAAGTGGATGATTCTTCCGCCCCGGCACCGGATAGTTGTCCAGCCAGGTGTGCGCGTCGCTGACGTTCCAAAACGTGAGCCCGTTGATGACGGGAGCATATTCCCTGAAAATGTCGAAAACGGTTTTGTATTGCAGCGCTTGCCGGGCGCTGAGTGCCGCGGTAAAGGTGTCGTCGTCGGTGGCAAGGCGGGTGCGGCGGTTCTTTTCCCAGGGGTAATGGGACATATCGATTTCGGTAAACTGCACTTTCAGCCCCAGGGAAGAGAAGCGTTCGATGGCGGCGCGGAGGTCTGCCGGGGTCGGCTCCCAGAGCGACCAGTGCGCCTGGAGACCGACGCCGGTGATGGGAATACCCTCGTCGACGAGGTCTTTGAGGAGACGGTAGACGCGCTCACACTTTTCGGGCCGCTCGGTGTTATAGTCGTTGTAAAAAAGCTGGGCCTGGGGATCCGCGGCGTGCGCGTAGACAAAGGCTTGTTTGATAAAATCCTCGCCGCAGATCCGGAACCAGGGTGAGTCGCGGAGGAACTGGGTGCTGTCGTCCGCGATGGCTTCGTTGACGACATCCCAGGCGTAGACCTTGCCTTTGTAGCGGCTGACCACCGCCGTGATGTGGTCGTGCAGACGCTGCAAAAGCTGCTCTTTGGTCGGGTTGTCCGCAAACATCCACGCGGGCACCTGTTCGTGCCAGCACAGGTTGTGACCCCGGACGCGCAGCCCATGAGCCTGTGCAAAAGCAACAATCGTATCGGCCGCCACAAAATTATACCGGGCCGGGCCGGGGTGGATGGGCGCCATCTTCATGGCGTTTTCCGGGGTGAGGCTGTTAAACTGCGCCAGCACCAGCGGATTGCCCAGGTCGCGCGGTGTAACGGCCACGCCTATCGGAAATTCGTCCCGGAAATAGTCCTTTAGCCCCGGTTGCATCGGCGTTTCGGGGGGACCCAAGTAGCAGGGCCGGGCGCCGCCGAGGTCGATGACCAGCTTTTGCAAAACGACACCCGGGTCGACCTTCCAGAAGTGCAGCACGTGTGCGCCGAAACGGTCGATCCGGACCGTGTGTGAAACGATGCTGATGTTGTCCGCCACCATCTTGTTCCACACCGGGCCTTCCTGCTCCGCCGGCAAAGAAAGGGTGACCGGCGCACCGTCGTCCACCGACACCGCAAACCGCCGTCCGCCCTTACCTTCATAGCTAAGGGTGGGGGAGCAGTAGCATTGCACGGTGGCGTTGCCGGTATCAAAAATATAAAAAGGGTAGTCGAGGTGTGCGTCGTCGCCCGTGGAGGCGGTCATGCCTGCTCCGACCTTTCCCACGCCGTCTATACGCATCCAGTTGCCCGCGGCCTTCGTATAGTGCGCCGCGTTCATCGCGACGTAGCCGTCGTTTTCGACAAAACCCTCCGTTGGGACATTGCCGGAGACGCGGCCCTGGACCATCAGGCGGACGGTGACGCTTTTTCCCGTCGAGGAGGTGATGGTCACGGTCGCGCTGGAGGCGCCCGGGGGGGCGTCCTTGGTAACGGCGACCCATAGCCGCTGCTCTGTGGTCACACGACCGCGGGCCACTGGCGCTGCGCCGCCTGCCGCGGGCACTGCACCGCCGTCAGCCGCAAATCGCCCGCCCGCGGCCACCGGGCCCGCCGCCCACACCCGCACCCACGGTGCACTCACCGTCACCGTATAATCGAAGGGCTCCGTTCCCCGGTTAAAAATGTCGATATAATGCCGCTGCGGCAAATACACCGTAAACCACGGCAACACCGCCACCCCGGTGGCCGGGGCAGCCGGCACACCCGAAAGCACCCCATGCGCGCCCTCAAAACCATTGGGGTCCCCGGGCCGGTTGACCACCCGGAAGACGGCCGCGCCCCCCGCGCTGTCTGCGATGCGGGCGGGTTCACCTTCTCCCCACCAGGCGTCCGAGCCTTCGACCGCAACACCCATAAGCGGGCTGGAGGGCAATGCCAAAACCGAAATTTTCGGCATGGTGTTCCTGCGTGGCTCCTGCCAGTACGTATAGCCGATGTGCGTCTGGTCCATCATGTGGATCCATTTGCCACCTGCGAGGTCGTGGTTGTATTGATAGGACAGTAAGGAGTCCCGTATAAAATCGACCTTGACGCTGTCGGCGAGGTCGTTGGCCGACGCCCGCCCCTGGGCGGTATACAAATTGTTGAGCCCCGCATGAGCATACAGGTCCCCCAGGTTGGCACACGCCTGGATCGGGAAAAGCACCAGTTCGAAAAAAGCATCTTTCTGATCGGAAGGCAGCGTGGCATACAGCGCCTCGGCCTGGGTGCGCAAAAGATCATAGGCCGCCGTCACCTTTTCCGACTCACGGTAGTGAAGGAGGCTGTAGGTATCCGGTGCCAGCAACTCGGGCTTGCGCCGGCTGTTGAAAAAAGTATAGCGCTCCAGCAGGTGGCCGATGGCCACGGCGTGCTCCGGTCCAAACTGTTCCGTTGCCCAGCGGCGCGCATAAGCGGCGACCTTGGCGGCGTCCCAGTGCGCGGGATCCCAGGCATAGTCAAGGAAAAAGCTGATTGGGTATTCCATGGGCTTCAGGTCTCCCACATTGACCACCCAGATCTGGCGCACGTCGTGGTCGTACGCCAGGCGCATCTGTTCCCAGGTGCGCGCGATGGAATTCGTGTTGAGCCATTTGTAGTTCCGGGGGCCACCCACATAGTCGAAGTGATAGTAAATGCCATAGCCCCCCTTCCGATGGGGAGCGCCCACCGGAGGCAGCCTGCGGAGGTTACCCCAGTTGTCGTCACACAACAGGAGCGTCACGTCGTCCGGGACGCGCATCCCCTTGTCATAATAGTCCTGGACCTCTTTATACAGCGCCCAGACCTGGGGCACGTCCGCGGGATTTTTCCCCGTCACCTCGTGGATGATCTGGCGCTGGTCGGCTACGATCCGCTCCAGGAGCTCGATGTTGCTCCCCTCGGACATCGGCTTGTCCCCGTCCCCGCGCATCCCGATGGTGACGACGCTTTCGTGCGTACCCATGTTCCCGATGCCTTTTCGCCAAAAATCCTGGAGGACCTTGGCGTTGGTCTCATAGTTCCAGGGCCCCGACCCGTAGCGTTTCCATTCCTGTTGCGCCCGGAGCATGGGCTCGTGGTGAGACGTACTCATGACGATCCCATACCGGTCCGCGAGGACCGGGTTGAGCGTGTCGTCATCATTAAACGCGTTTCCCCACATGGCCGGCCAAAGAAAATTTGCCTTCAACCTCAGTAGGAGTTCGAATATTCGCGTATAGACCTGGTGGTTGACCCCGCCAAACGTCGCCCGGGTCCAGCCCGAAAAAGCGGGCGCCTCGTCGTTGATAAAGATCCCCCGGTACTTCACCCCCGGCGCGCCGGAGTTGTAGGGCAGGTGCTGCACAAACACCGCGGGCTGCTGCCGTACCGGCACGTCCGCCCACCAGTACCAGGGTGACACGCCCATCTCCCGCGACAGTTCCAGCGCCCCATACGTCGCGCCTCTTTTATTGCTGCCGGCGATGACAAGGGCTTTGTCCACGCCCTTGAAGGGGTGGGGCACCACCTGTATGGAAAAGGCATCCCATTGGCCCTTGAGGGTGGACGTCTTCAGCTTGCCTGAGGTGACCAGCCGCCGAATGAGCTGCGACTTTTCCAGCGTGCCGATAACAACGATGTTCATCGCGCCCGCCGTCGCGTGTCCGTCCGCGGTCGCCGGAGGCACCTGCCCCGGGCCGCCGGGCACCACCGCCGACGCCTGCCCCGTCACCTTTTGCAGGTCGCCCGCCAGCCACTGCCCCGCCTGTTGCACGACCCAGTCATCCGCGCTGTCGACGAGGATCGGGGTCCCCGTCAGGGGAAAGGCCCCGGGCGCGGGGTGAAAGGTGACGAGGTCCGGCCCCGCGGCGGCGCCGGGGTCCTGCGCCACGCCCCTGGCGGCGCCAAAGCTCATGCAGACAAGCAAAAACAAAAGGCGGTTCATATAGCAAAGCTTTAAGGGTTATGCGTGCATTAAAAACCGACGGAGTTCCCCCCATCAACGGGCAGCACCACGCCCGTGATATACCTTGCCCCTTCCGAGCACAGGAAGAGCGCCGCTTCCCCAATATCAGAAGGCTCCCCCAGGTTCCCCATGGGCGTCCGCGACAACACCTTTTGCTTGCGCTCGGCGTCCTGGTCGAGGGCCTTGGCGGACATGTCGGTGCGGATAAAGCCGGGGGCGATACAGTTGACCCTGATCCCTAAGGGAGAGAGGTCGATGGCCATGGAGCGCGTCATGCCTTCGATGGCGGCTTTGGACGCGGTGTAGGCGGTCACCTTGGGGATGCCGTATTGGGACGCCATGGAGCTGATGTTGAGGATGGCGCCGGCGCCGTGTTTCAGCATCACTTTGACGACTTCCCGGGAGAGGGCGAACACGGCGGTGACGTTGGTCAGGAGGATGCCCTGGAATTCGGTGTCGGTGACCTCGGTAAAATCCTTTTTCATGTTGATCCCGGCGTTGTTGACCAGGATGTCGATGCGCCCGCGGAGGGCTTCGATCCGGGCCACCACGGCGGGGAGGGTGTCGAGCCGGGTAAGGTCGCATTCCAGGGTAGTACACAAGCCTCCCCACCGGTCTTGCATGGTCTTTAGCTTGTGGAGGTCGCGGCCGAGAATGACGGTGTGGATCCCGGCTTTCATAAATGATTCGGCAATGGCTTTTCCTATACCTGAGCCTCCACCAGTGACGATGGCTGTTTGTTGACTTTTGTCCATCTCTATCGTTTCAGAATGAATATTAATGTAATCGGTTACATAAGGGAGCCACTGATTAGCCTCTTTGGGTGGATGCCCGGACGATCAGCTCCGCCTTTAACAAAATGGTGTTGGTCACTTCGATACCGGACGTCCCGTTGAGGTGGTGGATGAGGTTCCTTGCGGCGACCACACCCATTTCATAACCGGGATAGTTGACGGTCGTGAGGTTGGGCTCGACCACGGTGGAGACCGGGTCGTTGTTGAACCCTGCGATGGCGATGTCTTCCGGAATGCGTAACCCGCTGCGTTTCAGGGCCAGCAGACAGCCGACGGCGCAGTTGTCGTTGGCCACGAAGACACCGTCGGGGAGGGGATCCATCTGCCGGATAAAAGCGGCAGCATCGCCCCCCGCTTCCTGGCTGAGAGTATTCCGGATGATGTTTTCCTCGGCAAAAGGAAGGTGATGATCGGCCAATGCCTGTTTGTATCCCAGTATCCGGTCGCTGTAGACGTTGCTTTTGGAATTCGCCGTGACGTGGACGATCCGCCGGCAGCCCTGCGCGATCAGGTGGCTGGTGACTTCGTAGCTTGCTTTCCTGTTGTCGATCAATACGTTAGCCCAGCGGTTGTCTTCCGCAACGCGGTCGAAAAACAGGAAGGGGATGGACTTCCGCTGGAAAAGGTCGAAGTGGCTCGTGTCGGTGGTGTCATAGGCCAGGGACACGAGAAGGCCGTCGACCCGGTTGTTGAACATGGTCCGGACGCACTGGATTTCCTTGGCGACGGATTCGGACGACTGGCTGATAATCAGGTTGTAACCGGCCTCGTTGGTGACCTTTTCGATCCCCGCGATGACCGTGGACATGAAATAACTGTTCACCCGGGGGATGATCACGCCGATCATGTGGGTCCTCCGGTTGCGCAGGTTCCGGGCGAAGTGGTTGGACCGATAGCCCATTTCCTCCGCCAGGTCCAGGATCTTCTTTTTGGTCTTTTTGCTAACGACCGGATCGTCCTTTAATGCACGGCTGATCGTCGCTACGGAGATATTCAACACCCGGGCGAGGTCATATATAGTTACGTCTTTATCCTGATCCATAGCATCATCAATCAAATCGGTTGCTGCACTAAGATAGGATGAAGGACGTACTTTTTTATGAAAAAAATTGTAA
Source organism: Dinghuibacter silviterrae (assembly GCF_004366355.1). Lineage (NCBI taxonomy): Bacteria > Pseudomonadati > Bacteroidota > Chitinophagia > Chitinophagales > Chitinophagaceae > Dinghuibacter > Dinghuibacter silviterrae. The sequence goes on from NZ_SODV01000001.1 coordinate 2,989,544, forward strand.
TCGGTTACATTTTTTCGTTTTTTTGTCTACTTTAGTTTCCACAAAACCTTCGGTTTCTAAACAAAACGATTGACTATGCTGCCAAAACTTTTTGCCGGGCGACTGCTCCTGCCCATACTACTGCTTTTTTTCACGACAACCGAGGCCCAGCAAAAGGCCCGCGCGGTTGAACAGGAGGTTCGGGGACACGTGACCTCCGTCACGGGCACGCCCCTGGCGGGCGCGTCGGTACAGGTCAAGGGGACCAACCGGGGCGTCGTGACCGATGGGTCGGGTAATTTCGTGATCCGGGCGAAGCCCAATGACATCCTTGTGATTACGTCGGTAGGGTATACACCCCACGAGGTGGACGCCCGGTCTTTTCTCAGGAGCCAAACACCGCTCCAGGTATCCCTGGAAGTATCCAACACCTCCCTGGACCAGGTGATCGTGGTGGGTTACGGGACCCAGCGCAAACGGGATGTCACGGGTTCGGTGGTGTCGGTCAGCGGGGCGGCCCTCCAGGAGGTGCCCACGGCCAACGTGATCAGCGAGCTCAAGGGCCGCGCGGCGGGGGTGGACATCATCTCCAACAGCGCCACCCCTGGTGGGGGCGGCCAGATCCGCATCCGGGGCAACCGTTCCCTGGCGACGACCCAGTCCGCGAGTGACGGTCTTGACCAACCGCTGTTGGTGGTGGATGGGATCCCTTATGGGGGAAGCATCAACGACCTTAACCCGGACGACATCGTTAGCCTGGACATCTTAAAGGACGCCTCCGCCACGGCGATCTACGGATCCAGGGGCTCGGGGGGCGTCATCCTCGTCACTACCCGGCGCGGCCGCGTTGGAAAGGCGGTCACGAGCGTCAACACCTATTTCGGGGTCTCCAGCATCCTTGGTGAATACCATGTATTTGACGGCAAAGAATATGCGCAGTTCAAAACGGACGCGGGCACCTATAACCGTTCCGCGGGTGGAACCGGCGTTAACTCTTACGCACTCACCAATGCGGAGCAGGCGGGGCTGGCGGCCGGCACCAGCACCGACTGGCAAAAGCTGATCTATCAAAAGGCGACGACCACATCCACCCAGCTCAACATCTCCGGCGGTACCGAGGGGACGCAATACGGGTTGAACGTGGGGTACTATAATGAAAACGGGATCATTCCGAACCAGAACTTCCGGCGGTTTGCGCTGGGGACCACGCTGGACCATAATATGAGCAGCCACCTTAAAATCGGGATCGCCACGATGAACTCCCTCCAGGTCGCCAATACACCGGGGGGGAGCGGGGTGCCCAGTGGGATCATGCGGTTTAGCCCGCTGACGTCGCCCTACAACCCGGACGGGTCGCTCAACCTGCACCCGCTGGTGGGGTCGATCGACGCCGCGTTTGTCAACCCCCTTACGTTAAAGACCGACGCCGTCGCCATCCTCGCCCGGGCGCGGACGCTCCGGACGTTTAACAGCCTGTACGGCGAATGGGCCATAATGCCCGGTTTAAAATACCGGATCAACGTCGGTTTGGACTACTATCAAACACAGAGCGACAATTATAGCGGGCCCAATACTTTTGTTCAAAACAATACATCGCTCGCTGCCGCTTCCGAGTCCGTGGGTAATTCCCAGTCCTGGCGCTATACGATCGAAAACCTCCTGACCTACGACAAGACGTTTGCGGAGAAACACCGGCTCACCTTTACCGGTTTGTATAGCGTGCAAAAAGACCATACCGACGCCAGCTCCTTTACCGGGACCGGCATCCCCGCGGACTACATCCAAAACACCAACCTCGCCCTGGCCAACACGGTCACGGCGGGCACGGGCACCTGGGCGGAACGCGGACTGATCTCCTATATGGGCCGGGTCAACTATGCGTACGACAACCGCTTTTTGCTGACGGCCACGGTCCGCGAGGACGGGGCTTCGGTGTTGTCCCAGGGTCACCAATACTTCGTTTACCCCGCTTTGGCCGGCGGCTGGAACCTGACCAACGAGAAATTCATGGCCGGCACCTCGCGCGTGCTGACCAACCTGAAACTGAGGGGCGGCTGGGGGATCACCTCCAACCAGGGCGTCGACCCGTATTCCACCTTGGGCGCGCTCACGACGAGCACGTACAACTTCGGGACCACCACCGCGGGTCAGCAGGGCACCTATGTGGTGACCAACCTTGCCAACCCCAACCTTCACTGGGAATCCACCGCGCAAACCAACATCGGCGTGGACTTCGGTTTTCTCAAAAGCCGGATCACGGGGAGCATCGACGTGTATCACCAGGCGACCAAAGACATCCTCCTGAGCGAGACCCTGCCGCCGAGCAATGGGGCCGGTACCACCATTGCCAACCTGGGGAAGACCTCGGGCAAAGGGATAGAGATCGCGCTGTCCACCATCAATATACAGGCCCGGAACTTTACCTGGTCCACGGACGTCAACTTCTACCTCAACCGCGAAAAAGTCGTCCAGCTGACCGCGCCGGGTGTCAAACAGGATATTGTCGACGGCTGGTTCGTCGGTCAACCGCTGTCGGTGATCTATGACCTGAAAAAGATCGGGATCTGGCAGACCTCCGACTCCATCAGCGGGAAGCTCGCTGCCCAGACTTCGCCGGTCCAGTACCCGGGTCAGATCAAGGTCCAGGACCTCAACCATGACGGCAAGATCGACGCCAACGACCGCCAGATCATCGGCAATTTCCAACCCAAATGGGAAGGCGGTTTTACCAGCCGGATGACGTATAAAAATATCGACTTCACCTTTGTCATCTTTGCGCGGATGGGCCAGATGGTGGAAGTCCCCTATATCACCGACGACGGGGGCGCCAACGGGTATCCGTTCTTTATGCAAAGCCGGGCCAACCAGCTCAAGGTGAACTACTGGACCCGGACCAACCCCACCAACGACTTCCCCGCGCCCGACGCCAGCCTCCAGTCGATCATCTGGGGCTCGACGCTGGGGTATACCGACGGGTCGTTTATCAAAATGCGCAGCATCAACCTCGGGTATACCTTCCCCTCCAGGGTCCTCGGCCACATCGGCATCAGCTCCCTGAGGGTATATGCCACGGCGGAAAATCCCTTTATCATCTGGGCGCCTTTTGTCAAAAAAGGATACGGCCCCGATCCCGAAGGGAACGGCTACGGCGGGTCGGTCACGACCGCCAATGCCGGGGGCACCACGCCTTCTCCCAGCCGCCAGGTCAGTGTCAACGCCAACAATCCCTCCACCCGCCAGTTTAACGTGGGGTTAAACCTCAAATTCTAATACGTATGAAACTTCAGATATTATTTAGCGGCTTCATGCTCATGGTCGGCCTTTCCGGCTGTCATAAACTCCTGGAAGAAAACCCCAAGTCCGGGGTGTATCCCACCATCTTCAACACCCCGTCCGGTTTGCTCGGTGGTATATCGGGCTGTTACAACGACATCCGCTCCCTTTGGGGAACGGAAGGCTGGGAGGCACAGCTCCTCGCCGGTACGGACGAAGTCCTGGAAGGCGCCAGCGCCTCCGGTACCGACTTCTATACCTACAACCCCCTCCTCAGCACCGACGAGAACGGGGGGCTTTGGAACATTGCTTACCAGGACATCAATACGATCAACGGCATCATCCAGTACGCCAAAAACGTGACGATGGATACCGGCACCAGGAAGCTCTATGACGGGCAATGCAAATTCCTCAGGGCGTTTTATTACCTCCACCTTGTCCAGAACTGGGGCGCCGTGCCCCTGCACATAACGTACATCTCGTCACCCACCTTGTCGGATTCGCGCCAGCCCATCGACAGCGTCTACGCACAGATCATCCAGGACCTCACCGATGCTTCCACCGAGCTGTCCCCCACGCCATCCGGCTCTTTCCTCGGCAAACCCGCGACCCAGCCCGTGGCGCTGTACTTACTCGGCAAAGCCTACCTCAGCCGCGGATATACCAGCGCCGGGTCTCCCTCCGACTTTTCCACCGCGGCCACCATCCTGACCAACCTCATCAATAACGCCTCCACCTACGGCCTGGGGCTTTGGCAGGACTACGGCGACGCCTTTAAACCCGCCAACGACTATGGTAAAGAAACCCTTTTTGTCAGCGACCACGACAACGACCCCAAATACGGTCAGTACACCGTGGGGGGCTCCGCCTCCGGGGGCGTTGCCCAAAACCTGGAGCCCTGGTTTTTTATTTTCAACTATCCCACCCTCGGGGGAAATGCTGCCATCGTCAGCGGCGCCCTGAAAACCGCCGGTCCCACCATGATGACCCGCGATATCTACAACGGCCGTCCCTACATCCGCACGCGGCCCAACAACCCCTATATCCTGGGCCAGGCCTTTGCAGACACGACGTACGATACCCGTTTTTACAAAACCTTCCAGACGGTGTGGATCTCCAACACCGCAAACGTCACCACGTCCAGGGGTACCCTCCAGGTCGGGGTGGATACGGCCATCTGGGTTCCTCCGTACGAGGTCACCGGCGCGCCCCAGGCAGACAGCGGCCGCCCCTTTAAAGGCATCATCATCCCGCCCAGTCTTCAAAATAAAAACTACTTCTTCGTCGTCAAGAAATTCATGGACCCCAGCCGTCCTGCTGCCGACTTTAACGACCCGTCGACCCGGCCGTTTGTCCTGTATCGTTTTTCCGACGTCTACCTGCTGGCCGCCGAGGCGTATTTCAAATCCGGGGATAATGTGAATGCCGCCAAATACATCAACGTCATCCGCGAAAGGGCCGCCTACCGGAGCTGGCTATCCGCCACCCAGAATGCCGCCAACGCCACCGCGGCGGACATCCTGCCGGGCCAGGTGACGCTTGACTTTATCCTGGACGAACGCACCCGCGAGTTCTACGCCGAGGGCCTGCGGTGGTTCGACCTTGCCCGGACGCAATCCCTGCTGGAAAGGGTAAAAATGTGGAACCCCGTAGAAGCGGGCTCGTTTATCCAGCCCTTCCATCAACTACGGCCGATCCCGCAGACGGAGATCGATGCGATCACACAAGGGCCTGCTTTTCCGCAGAATCCCGGGTATTAAACTTGAGTTGAGCTATATGAAAACAATCATCATCGTCGGCCTGCTGCTCCTGGCGGGCCACGGGGTCAACGCCCAGTGCAGTGCACAAGGCGCCAACAGCGCCAGCTGCACCGCCTTTGGCGGCGGCGTCCCGGGCGGTACGGGCCATGGAACACCTCGTCATCGGGGAACCGCATGGATTGCCGGCGAAACGGCTTCCCGGTTATTTAACCTGGGTGCACCGGGTTGCCGGCGCCCGCATCGACACGGCGTTCCTGGATACGGTTATGGATCATTGGGCGACGGGTTCCTTCGGGGGCCTGTCGTCCAGGGTCCTAATGACCTACATGTTCCAGGACAGTTTGGTCTGCGTCCGGGTCGACGACTTGTGGCGTTTTTACGAGGACCTTCCGCTCCGGCCGGTTGGCCTGGTCGGCTCGGCCGGCCCGGTCCGCCCGCCCGGCGGATTTTTGCCGTCCCTGCTGGACGAGCTGGTCTTTGATCGTTATGCTTTTTCCCGCGCTTTTGCGCTTGGCATCACCCGGGAAGATACCTTTCTCCTGGACCGGGAGAACTACCGGAAGAACGTTATCTTAGGTCTCTACCGGTTGCGGGAGTTTCCGGCGACGGCTTCAGAGGCCGAGGTCTCGCGCCCATTGCCCTTCGGGAGCGGGTGCATCCTGGCCATCAAGACCTCAGCGTCCGGGTCGAGGATGATGACTTTGCCGGAGGTGCGGATGCGGTTGGAGCGTGAGATTATGGAAGGAAAAATAAGGCATGAACAATCGGCGCGATTATCGGCGCTCAAAAAAACATACCGGTTGCAAACAACGCTATGAAGCAAATATGTATATATGCCGCGCTTGCCCTTTGTGTAGGCAGGACCCGGGCGCAAGCCCCCTATCAAAACCCCGCGCTACCCATACCCGTGCGGGTGAATGACCTCATCCACCGTATGACCCTGGAGGAAAAAGTGGCCGAAATGGTCAATACCTCCGCCCCGGTGCCCCGGTTGCACATACCGGCGTATGACTGGTGGAGCGAGGCCCTGCATGGCGTGGCGCGGAGCGGTACGGCCACGATTTTCCCGGAGCCCATCGGCATGGCCGCCACCTTTGACGACAGCCTTCTCCACAAGGTCGGCTCGGCGATTTCCGACGAAGCCCGCGCGATGTACAACGCCGCTGTCGGGAAAGGCTATCGCGAACGCTTCGGGGGCCTCTCGTTTTGGACGCCCAACATCAATATTTTCCGCGACCCCCGCTGGGGTAGGGGACAGGAAACTTATGGAGAGGATCCCGTCCTGACCGCACGCATGGGCGTCGCCCTCGTGCGCGGGTTGCAGGGTGACGATCCCCTGCACCTCAAGGTCGCCGCCTGTGCCAAACACTATGCGGTACACAGCGGACCGGAAAGGCTCCGGCACGTCTTCAACGCCCAGGCCACGCCCCACGACCTCTGGGACACCTACCTCCCCGCGTTCCAGGCCCTCGTCAAGGACGCGCACGTGGAAGCCGTGATGTGCGCCTACAACCGCACCAACGACGAAGCCTGTTGCGGCAACACCTACTTGCTCCAGGACGTCCTCCGCGACCAGTGGGGTTTCAAGGGGCACATCGTCACCGACTGCGACGCCCTGAAAGACATCTACAAGGGACACAAACTCGAACCCGACCGCGAACACGCGGCGGCGCTCGCCCTGAAACGTGGCGTCAACCTCAATTGCGGGGATACCTATCTCTCCCTTGTCCAGGCGGTCAAGGACGGCCTGGTGACGGAAGGTGAACTCGACAGCTCCCTGTCCATCCTCCTCACCACGCGCTTCAAGCTCGGTCTTTTCGACCCGGGCGGCAGTCCCTATGACCGCATCCCGCTGTCCACGATCAACAGCGCGGAACACCGCTTGTTGGCCCGGACCATGGCCGAAAAATCGCTGGTCCTCCTCAAAAACAACGGCGTGCTTCCTTTGAAGGACGACCTCGGCAAATACTTTGTAACCGGCCCCAACGCCGCCGCGACCGATGTCCTGATGGGCAACTATTTCGGCGTCAACGGCGACCTCGTCACCATCCTCGAAGGCCTCGCGTCACACATCCGTCCCGGCAGCCAGCTACAGTACAAACAAGGCGTCCTGCTCGACCGCGACAACATCAACCCCATCGACTGGACCACCGGCGACGCCCACGCCGCCGATGTAACCATCGCCGTCCTCGGTATATCGGGTCTCCTCGAAGGAGAGGAAGGCGAGTCCATCGCGTCCCCCTCCGCCGGTGACCGCCTCGACTACAACATCCCCAAAAACCAGGTCGACTTTCTCCGCAAGCTCAAAGAAGGCAACAAACACCCCGTCGTCGCCGTCATCACCGGCGGCAGCCCCATGAACCTCGCCGAGGTCCAGGACATCGCCGACGCCGTCCTGCTCGTCTGGTATCCCGGGGAAGAAGGCGGGAACGCCGTGGCCAACGTGCTTTTCGGACGCGTCTCGCCTTCCGGGAAGCTGCCGGTCACCTTCCCGAAGTCGCTCGATCAGTTGCCCGACTATACCGACTATTCGATGAAGGGGCGTACCTACCGCTATATGGACGCGGAGCCGTTGTACCCGTTTGGGTTTGGGTTGAGTTATACGACGTTTGCGTATAGCGATTTGTCGGTTCCAGGGACGCTTGCCAAAGGCGCTCCATTGGAGGTATCCGTCACCGTTAGCAACACGGGCCACATGGCCAGCGACGAAGTCGTGCAACTCTACCTGACCCACAAAGGCTCGGGCCTGATCGAACCGCTCTTCGCGCTCAAAGGGTTCCACCGCATCCACCTCGCACCGGGCGAGCACCAGAGAGTGCATTTCCGGCTGACAAAGGAACAGCTCTCCCTGGTCGATGCCGACGGCAAGCTCGTTCAACCGTCGGACGACCTCACAGTGAGCGTCGGCGGATCGCTGCCGTCCGCGCGCAGCAAGGCTTTGGGCGCACCCGACCCCGTGTCGCGCACGATTCACGTCCAATAGTATATATTTGCGGCCAAAGATGTGAAAGATGTTCATGGAGCAAACGATGCGCTGGTATGGGCCCAATGATCCCGTCAGCCTTTCCGATATCCGCCAGGCAGGCTGCACTGGCGTCGTCACGGCCCTCCACCACATTCCCGTGGGGGAGGTGTGGAGCATCGACGAAATCCGCAAACGCAAGGAAATGGTAGAGGCCGCAGGTCTTACCTGGACGGTCATCGAAAGCCTGCCCGTCCACGAGGACATCAAAAAGCAAAGCGGCCTCTACCGTTTATATATCGAGAATTATAAGGAAAGCCTCCGCAACATCGCGGCCTGCGGGCTCAAGGTGGTCACGTATAACTTCATGCCCATCCTGGACTGGATGCGTACCGAGATCTTTTACACCATGCCCGACGGTAGCAAGGCCCTGCGGTTTGAAAAGGCGGCCTTTATTGCCTTTGACCTATACCTTTTGAAAAGACCCGGGGCGGACAAGGAATACAGCGCCGAAGAAATCCGGCAGGCCGAGGTGCGGTTCAAGAGGATGACGACGGAGGAAAAAGAAACGCTTTACCGCAACACCCTCCTGGGGCTGCCGGGGAGCGAGGAACGCTTTACGGAAGAACAGATCCTGACCGCGCTAAAGACATACGAGGGCATCGATGCCGCCAGGCTCAAGGCCCACCTTTTCCACTTCCTGAAAATGGTCGTTCCCGTGGCCGAAGAGGTCGGATTGAAAATGGCCATCCACCCCGATGATCCTCCCTTTCCGATCCTGGGGCTGCCGCGGATCGTGAGTACCGAGACCGACGCCCGCGAACTCCTCGAAGCGGCACCGTCGCCCGCCAACGGGCTTTGTTTTTGCACCGGATCATACGGCGTCCGCGCCGACAACGACCTGCCGGGCATGGTCCGCCGGCTGGGCGACTCGATCCACTTCCTGCACCTTCGCAGCACCCGGCGCGACGAGCACGGTAATTTCTTCGAAGCCGACCACCTGGATGGAGACGTCGACATGTACGCCGTCGTCAGGGAAATCGTCGAGCTGCAAAAAAGAAGGGGCGTCTCCATACCGATGCGTCCGGATCACGGGCACCAGATGCTCGATGACCTCGACAAAAAGACGTACCCGGGGTATAGCGCCATCGGAAGGCTTCGCGGGCTTGCGGAGCTGCGTGGGTTGGAACTGGGGATCGCGCGGAGCCTGGCGTAGGCGCGCAATAGCGCGGTTGTCGCGGCGGCGCAGCCTGCGTCTGCGCATGCGTCGCCCTCACATCGTCGTCGGTATAAACTCCTCCTGCGTCAGCGTCAGCCTGAGCACGATCGTATCCGGTAGGTTCCCGGTGGCGATGCGGCACGCATACCCATTCAACACACTCAGGTTGGCCAGCTCCAGGCTGTCGCAGCCCTGGTAGGTGACCTTTGTGAACCCGGTCTGGTCAGTGGTGAAATAACCCACGTTGGCCAGGATGTGGTAGGGGCGTTTCAGGGATTTTACGGTGAACTGGGCGAGCGGATTCCCCGTGGAATCGAGGACGCGGACAAAGAGCCGGTAGTTGCCGCTGTTGCTTCGACCGCAATAGACATGTTGGATATGCGCAAACTGACCCATGACCAGGGGGGGCCTGGAAGCATCGTAGTTTTTCTGCGCTCCTGCGACAACGGTGTCCGGCGCATGGTTGCAAGACAAGACACAGAGCCCCAGGGCCATAGTTAGCAGGATGTACTTCACGGAACGTGAATAATTAACGGCGCATTTTACGGATTATTTAGCAAATGACCACGCCCCTAACCCCTATCTTTATTCAAAAAGATGCCCCGTCACCCAAGGGTAATTCAAACGATTGCACCTCGTCACCTGCTGATCCTGCTCACGAAGATGCCTCGCCTCACGCTGCCGGCTCGCCGCCTGTGGCTCCTTTTCCCACTCACACTCACCGCCTGCGGCCACGCCAAAGACGCCGACGCACCCCCGCCGCCCGCTGCGCCCGCCGTGGCGTCCATTACTTATCAGGTGATCAACGTCCTCCCCCACGACGCGCAATCCTTTACCGAAGGTTTGGAGATACACGATTCGATCCTGTATGAAAGCGAGGGGAATTTCGGGAAGTCCTCCTTGTCGACCTACCGCTTGTCGGACGGAAAACTGCTCCAGCGCAAAAAATTACCGGACGCCAACTTTGGCGAGGGCCTCACCGTGCTGGGGGACAAGCTGTACCAACTGACCTACAAGGAGCACGACGTCTTTGTGTATCACTACCCGGACCTGGCCCCGCTCAAACCGATGACCTGGCCGCACGACGGTTGGGGGATGACGAACGACGGCAAACGCCTGATTGCCGATGACGGCAGCAGCAACCTGTATTTTATCGATCCCGCCACCTTTAAAGAAACGGGCAGGGTAGAGGTCACCGACGAACACGGACCGGTGGACCAGCTCAACGAACTGGAATATGTGGACGGGCGGGTATACGCCAACCGTTGGCATACAAATGACATTTACTGCATCGATCCGGCCACGGGCAAGGTAACCGGGCGCATCGACCTCGGGGATCTTTTTGCCCAGGCCGGGCAAACCCCCGAACTCCAGGACCCGAGGGACGACGTCCTCAACGGGATCGCCTACAACGCGGCGAAAAAAACGTTCGTGGTAACCGGCAAACACTGGCCGAATGCGTACGAGCTCAGGCTGGCGCAATAGCGCGCCGCGCGCCGCAAGCCCTAGGCTTTCGCGGTAGATCCTCTCGGGACGAGCACCGACGGTATCATCCGGCTCTCCTCCGAAAGATGGTTATACCCCTTTTCGATGCCTTTAAAAAGCACCGTAGCCGCTGTCTTCCCGATCTCGAAGGCGGGCTGCTCGACAGTGGTGAGCGAGGGATGGAGTAGGGATGCCGTGGGCATATTGGAGAAGGCGACGACCTTGACATCGGAAGGGATCTCCAGCCCCAGGGAGGTGCACGCCTGGTACGTCGCATATCCGAGGCTTTCCACGGACGCGATGATGCCATCGGGGCGGTCGGGCATGGCCAGGGCTTCGCGGATCCGGAGGTGCTGCTGGTGGAGGTCACCGATACACAACAGGGATGCTATGCCGGGAGCGGCCTTCCGGCAACCGGCCAGCCGGCGTTTGATGATGGCGAGGTTATCCGAAGGGGAAAGGAAAAGCAAACGTTTACAACCCGCTTCGAGCAGGTGGCTGGCCGCGGCGAAACCGGCTTCCATGTCGTCGGTCGCAATCCGGGCCACGTCATTTTCTTCGCAGACCCGATCGAAGTAAACCACCGGAATATTTTTGTCGGTTAATGTATGGAGGTGATCCGTGTTCCAGGTTTCACCCGACAGGGAAATGAGCACCCCGTCTACACGGCCGCTTTGAAAGTCTTTGACGATGGCCGCTTCCTTATAATAGCTTTCGTGGGACAAATAGATCAGTACGTGGTACCCCTTATCACCGGCAACGGCTTCGATCCCTTCAATCGTCATAGAGAAAAAGCTATCCGCCATGGCGGGCAGGACAACTCCGATCGTCTTACTGGTGCGTCTTCTTAAGGAGCTGGCATAGGGATTGGGGACGTAGTCCAGGCGGCGTGCCATGTCCATCACCTTTTCCCTGGTGGCCTCGCTGATCTCGTGGCTTCCTTTGAGCGCCTTGGAAACTGTGCCGGGGGAGAGCCTTAATTCCGCCGCCAGCATTTTAAGGGTAATCGTTCGCATCGAAACCGGTTTCGTAAATAAAGTTAAGTGAATGTGATAAAATGGGAGCTAAAATTGCCAATTTAGACGCATGAATACGATGACGCCATTGAAAAGTCTCGACGAGTGGGAAGAAGATCTCCTCGAACGTTATCCGGATCCCACCTCCATTGCGACCAGCAAAGACACGGAAGCCTACCGCGACTATGACCATACTGTAAAAGATTCCGTCAGGGAATTTTACCGGCTCAACCACCAGCATCAGACCTACGATTTTGTGCTGGCAAAGAAAAAGGAATTCCTCAGCTTCGATAAGAAAAAGATGCCGGTGTGGGACGCCTTCCAGTTCCTCAATCAACTGGTAGATGATTCCGATCCGGACACCGACCTGGATCAGTTCCAACACCTGCTCCAGACGTCCGAGGCGATCCGCAAAGACGGTCATCCCGATTGGATGGTGCTGGCCGGGCTTTTGCACGACATGGGCAAGGTCCTTTGTCTTTTTGGCGAACCCCAGTGGGCCGTCGTAGGGGATACGTTCCCGGTAGGTTGTGCTTATTCCGATAAAATCGTTTTCCCCGAATTCTTCGCCCTCAACCCGGATGCCACCGATCCTAGGTATAATACCCGTTTCGGAGTATATTCGCAAGGGGTTGGCCTGGACCAGGTGCACCTGTCCTGGGGACACGACGAATATATATACCAGATGGTAAAGGACCAGCTTCCCGAGCCCGCGTTGTATATGCTGCGGTACCATTCGTTTTATGCGCAGCACCGGGAAGGCGCGTACGACCACCTCATGAACGACCACGACCGGGATATGTTCCGGTGGGTAAACCTCTTCAACCCTTACGACCTTTATTCGAAGAACCCGGTTCCTCCTGACTGGACCGCCCTGAGGCCCTATTACGAGGACCTCGTGGCCAAGTACCTGCCGACCCATTTGTCGTTTTAGTCATCGATTGCTTGTCATATTATGGATAGCTGCTGGGAAACAGAAGAACCAATACTGCTGCGCAAGGTCTCCGAAGGGGACTGGGATGCGTACACCCGGCTGTTTTACCACTATCTGCCGGGTCTGACGCGTTATATTTTCCCCTTTTCAGGCCAGTCCATGCAGGATACGGAAGAAGTGATCCAGGAGGTCTTCCTGAAAATATGGGAAAAAAGGGAGACCCTCGCCTCGATCCGCGCTTTCGACCGCTATGTCTTCCGCATGGCGAAGAACAAGCTGATCAACATCCTCGAAAAACAACGCCTCGACCGGAACACCCGGGCGCAGTATGCGCGGGCGAAAGAAGCCGCCCAGGCCGAAACGGAAACTTCCCTCCAATACAACGAATACCAAAACACCGCCCACAGGGGCATTGCCGCCCTTTCCCCCAAGTTGCGGGAGGTGTTCCTGCTCAGCACCCAAGAGGGGCTTTCGCTGGACGAGATCTCCTCCGGTTTGCGGTTGCCAAAAGAGACCGTTAAGAAGAGGCTGTATACAGCCACCGCATTTGTAAAGACCTACCTAAGGACCCATGCGCACTGGCCAGCCCTTGTGTTGTGGGCATTCCTGTCTCGCTGACATTTATTTTTATTTTTACTTCCTCTTTTGTACGTGCCGCCTGTCTTATAGACAAACGCCCCGTACATGACGCAAGCCCAGGCACTGGAATTTGTTACCCAACTCGCTTCCGGGAACTATACCACGGAAGAGCTGGATGTGCTGCAGGCCTACCTGCGCGAGGCCCCTCGCCAGGAGTTGCACCTTTTCTTCGACGCCTATTACGAAGCCATCCGGGCCTTACCCGACTCCGGACCCGTTGATCCCGAATTTCAGCAACGACTATACAATTTATATCCGGGGGAGGATGACGCTGGCGCGGCGCCGGCACCCCAAGGGCTTCCGGAAGCCTTCCTGCCGCGAACCCGCCCTTTGTGGGCGGTGGTTACGGGCATCGCCGCCGCACTGGCGCTTGTGATCGTCACCGCTTCCGTGTGGTCCCACCGTGCGCCGGAAAAACCGGTCCTGGCGGCCGTTCCGGCGCACCACCCGGCCCCGGCCCCTGTCATACAGCCGGGCGGGAACAAGGCGATCCTTACCCTGTCCAATGGCGAGCAGGTCGTCCTGGACAATGAACATAGAGGTTCCGTGGTCAACCAAGGCGGGGTGAACGTGGTGAAGACGGGAGACGGCAGTCTGGCCTATCACCCGTCTTCCTTACCCGCCGCCCCCGTCTTCAATATGGTCAGCACCCCCCGTGGCGGGCAATACGAAGTCACCCTGCCCGACGGGTCGAGGGTATGGCTCAACGCCGCGTCCAGCCTTCGTTTTCCCACGGCTTTCGTGGGCGCCACCCGCGAGGTGGAGGTGACCGGCGAAGCCTATTTCGAAGTGACCAAAGACCCGAAACGGCCTTTCACCGTAAAGACGCCGGGTTTGGACGTAGACGTCCTGGGAACGGATTTCAACATCAACACATATTCGGACGAATCGGTTTCCCGGGCGACCCTGCTCAACGGGTCCATCCGGGTGAAAGGCAGGGTTTTGCAGCCGCGTGAACAGGCCGTCGTCAGCCACACGGACGGCGGCCTTAAGGTCATCCCGGGTGTAGACGAGGAAGAGACGGTGGCGTGGAAAAACGGGAATCTGCAATTCAACGACGCGGACATTCCCACTATCCTCCGCCAGGTGGCACGGTGGTACGACGTGGATATAGTGTATGAAGGAAAGGTGCCCCAGGAGCACTTTACAGGAAGGGTGTCGAGAGATACCGACCTGTCCGGAGTGCTCCACATTTTCGCCCTCAGCCAGATTCATTTCCGGATCGAAGGGCGCAAGATCGTGGTAACAGCATAAGGGGGCGCCACAGGCGCCCCGCCCGAAGGGCCATCATAAGATATTGTTTCGGCGGCGGACTAAATTGTCCTTTTAGGCCGCCGCCGAAACAAAAAAGAACCGGGAACGTTGGAGCCGCTCCCGGGGAAGCTTTGGAGATAAAGAACGCATCATTATTTATTCTTAACCCAAAACCAAACTAAAAGTATGAAAATTGCTTTGGTTATGAAGTGGACTGCTTTGTTTTTACTAGCCGGGGCCGTGCACGTATCCGCCCATGGATACAGTCAACAGGTCTCGCTCACGCTCAAGAACGCCACCATGGAAAAGGCGATCCGGGCGTTAGAGCGTCAAAGCGGCTATTCCTTCTGGTACAACAACGAACTGCTCGACCGGACCGATAAGGTCACGCTCGACCTGCGGAACGTCAGCCTGGAGGATGCACTCAAAAAGTGCTTTGAAAATCAACCCCTTACATACGCCTTTGTGGGCAAGACGATCGTCCTGTCCCCGGTGGCCCTGCCTCCCCAGGAGGTCAAGGGTAGGGTGACCGCCGAAGACGGTACCCCGCTCGCCGGCGTCAGTGTCACGATTAAAGGAACGAAGAAAGGGGTCACCACCGATGCAGACGGTGCCTTTTCCATCTCCGTCAACCGCGGAGAAGTCCTGGTCTTCTCCTCCGTGGGGTATGACGCCAAGGAATTCCGCGTGGGTGCCGACGCCAGCTTTAAGATTTCCCTCGTGGAAACGAAAAAGAACCTCGGTGACCTCGTCGTCGTGGGGTATGGCAAGCAAAACCGCAAGGCGCTGACCAGCGCCGTCAGCACCGTGAAACCCGAAGACATGAACAAGGGCGCCATCACCGATGTCGGCCAGTTGCTTCAGGGCAAGGTCCCCGGTCTGAACATTACTGCCAACGGCGACCCGAACCAGAAAGCCGCGGTCGTGTTGCGGGGTGCCTCCACCATCAACAGTTCGCAGGTACCCTTTTATGTCGTCGACGGGATACCGGGCGTGGACATCTCCCTGATCGCACCCGCCGACATCGCCTCCATCGACATCCTCAAAGACGCAGCTGCCACGGCCATTTACGGAAACCGCGCTTCCAACGGGGTGATCATGGTCACCACCAAAAAAGGTAGGAACGGGGACATGCACGTGGATTACGGCGGATACGTCGGCGTCGAAAAAGTGTCCAGCAGCCTGAAAATGATGGACGCAGGTCAGTTGCGGAGCTTCCTCAGCAAGAACGGCCTGGCCTTCGCCCCCAGGGATGACCAGGGCGCCAATACCAACTGGCAGAAAGCCATCGAAAAACCTGCCGCGTATTCCCAGAACCACTACATCTCCCTCAGCGGCGGTAACGAGCACAGCACGTACATCGCCAGCCTGAACTATGCAGACAAAGATGGTATCCTCCGCAACAGCTCCCTCCAGCGGACCATCGCCCGCATCGCCATCGAGCACCGCGCGCTAAACGATCACCTCCGGTTTAACCTGACGGTCACCAACGCCAACAGCGTGGCCGAGGATATTCCTTACAGGAACGTGGTCTTGTTGCAATCGGCCACCTACCTGCCGGTATCACCCGTCAAGAATGCCGACGGGACCTATTTCGAAGACCTCACCAACAGCGGTTATTATAACCCGGTGGCGATGATGAACAACAGCTCGCAGAATACCAAAACCAATGAACTCGCCGGGTTGTTCAACACCCAGGTGAAGTTGCCCTGGGGTTTGACCTACGACCTGAACCTGGCCTACCAGAACACGACGATCCTCGAAGGTGAATACCTGAACAGCTATTACACCTCGACGTTTAATAATATGTACGACAACCCGGACCCCGGGTTTGCCGGTCACTCCCAACAGGTCTTTGGTCAGAACGGCCAGGCCACCCGCAGCGCGATCCAGAACTACAGCAAGCTGCTGGAGACCTTCTTTACCTGGGACCGTCACTTCGGTGACCACGGCGTTAACGTCGTCGTTGGTTATTCCTGGCAGAACTTCGTCAACGGAGACGGCTTCCAGGCGACCACGGCCAACTTCCCCGTCGACAACGTGAGCTACAACAACCTTGCCCTGAGCAACCCTTATGCACTCAGCGGTTACGAAGTCAATTTCGGGGCGGCCAACGTATACGACGAAGAGCGCCTGATCTCCGACTTCGGCCGGTTGAACTATAACTATAAGGAAAAATACTTGCTGCAAGGATCGATCCGCCGGGACGGCAGCTCGGTTTTCGGCACCAACCACCGTTGGGGGTATTTCCCCGCCGTCGGTGCCGGCTGGAGGATCAGCAAGGAAGATTTCATGAAGGACCAGAACGTGTTCGAAGAATTGAAACTGAGGGGTAGCTACGGGGTTACCGGTAACTCTACCGGTTTCAGCGCCTACACCGCCCAGTTTATTTCCAGCAGCATCGGGAGCTATTACTACCAGGGGACAAACGTTTCGGCGCTCGGACCCACCCAGACAGCCAACCCCAACCTGGAATGGGAAAAGACGGCCACTACGGACATCGGCCTGGACTTTGCCATCCTCAAGGGTAGGGTAAGCGGTTCGTTGGACTGGTATGACAAAAAGACCTCCAACATGATCTTCAGTTACTCGGTAGATCCCATGTTGGCGCCCGTCGGGAACATCGTCGCCAATGGTGGCGGTATGAGCAACAAAGGGGTCGAATTGGCGGTGAGCGCCCAGATCGTGCACAACAGGAACCTCACCTGGACGTCCAGCCTGAACCTGGCGCACAACACCAACGAGATCACCAGCCTGAGCAGTCCGCTGTTCACCAAGGTAGACTCGATTCTGGTGGGCGACCCCGAAGGCGGCGGTCAGTCAGGAAGCAAGCTCGCGGTGTTGCAACCCGGTCACCCCGTCGGTCAGTTCTTCTCCCCGCAATACGCCGGGAAGAATTCGAGTGGCGTTTCCCAATACGTGGCTCACGACGGCACCCTGACCACCACGCCCCTGATCGGCACGGACTATCATTATATCGGCAGCGCGCAACCGAAGTTGATTGCGGGCTGGGCCAACACCTTCCGCTATAGGAACTTCGACCTGAACATCTCCCTGAGGGGGACCTTCGGGAACAAGATCTTCAACGCCACCCGCGCGGACCTCTTCCGTCCCAGCACGGCCCAATACACCAACATCCTCGTGGATGCGGCAGGAGAATCCACCACGGACGTCAACTCCTACAAATATTCGTCCCGTTTTGTCGAAAACGGCGGCTATATCCGGTTCGACAACGCGACCCTGGGGTATAACTTCCCGAAAACGGGTCAGTATATCAAGTCGCTGCGGTTATACCTCACCGGGAATAATCTCTTTGTCATCACCAAGTACAAAGGGATTGACCCCGAGGTCAACCAGGGTGGTATCGCGCCCGGGATAGACTACAATAACTTCTATCCCAAAACCCGCACCTTCCTGTTCGGAGCCAACGTATCCTTCTAACGCAAACGAGTAAAACACATGAAAATGCAAAAATCATTTCTCTTCATAGCGGTCCTCGCGGCCGGGCTGGCGTCCTGTCATAAACTCGACGTACCCATCACCACGCAGCTGACCCCCAGCGTCTATCCCACGGACTCGGCCCAGTTCATTACGGCCTCCGGTCCGGCGTACGTGGCCCTGCGCGGGAACTACGCGGTGGAATTCTTTTTCCAGCAAACCCTCAGCACCGACGAGGCCATCCTCCCGGCCCGGGGCGGTAACTGGTACGACGGAGCCCAAAACCAGCAGATGCACTACCACAGCTGGAACAAGGACAACAACTACGTCAATACCAACTGGACGTGGCTGGCGACCATCATCGGTGTGGTCAACCAGGAGCTGTCCATCCTGAATGCCGACGAACCCTCGACCTACTCCGCCAAGCAGCAAAACCTTGCCGAGCTGAAAATGGTCCGGGCGCTGGCGTACTTCTATATGATCGACAACTACGGGAACGTACCCATCGATACGGTTTACGGGGACTTCAATGCCCACCCGACCGTAGCGCGGGCCCAGGTGTTCAGCTTCCTGGAAAACGATATCAAGGGGTGTCTCCCTTACCTGAGCCGGGCGACGGGTACCGCCACCTACGGCCGGATGAACCTCTATTCCGCGTATGCCCTCCTGGCCAAGATGTACCTCAACGCCCAGGTGTATACGGGTACCGCCCGCTGGAACGACTGTATCGCCGCCTGTGATACCGTCATCAATTCGGGTTTGTATTCCCTGGCCCCGTTGTCGGACTACCTGGTCATGTTCTATCCCACCAACGGGCCGACGTCCCTGGGTAGCGAAAACGAGTTCATCTTTGCGATCCCCTACGATCCGAACCTGACCAACAACGTGTTCCCCTTCCGTGCGGTGAATATCCACGCGCGTTATGACGTCCCCCGGAGCGAGCAGGCAAAATTCTCCCTCCCCTTCGACCCCAGCGCCCCGGAAAGCACGATCCCCAGCTTTTACGATTCGTATTTCTCCTGGGATAAGAACGACGTCCGGAACGGGCAATGGCTCACCGGTCTTCAATACCTCAAGGACGGCGTCACCCCCGTTACGGTCACGACCACCAACCTGGGGTACAACCAGTTCTATACCGGGGGCAGCCCAAGTGCCAGCTATACCTACCAGGTTAACCTGTCGGAGGCCGTTACGCTTCGTCAGGACTCCGCCCTCTTTGATTGCGGGAACGACGAAATCGCCTGGAACATGGGTTACCGCGACATCAAGTTCTACCCCGACTGGACATCCACCAGCCGCAACCAAAACAACGACGAGCCCGTCTTCCGTTACGCCGATATCCTCCTGATGAAGGCCGAAGCCATCCTCCAGGGTGGCACGGCCACCAACGGGCAGACCGCCCTGTCCCTGTGCAACGCGCTCAGGGCGCAACGGACGACTTCTCCCGCCTGGACCAACGTCACGCTCGACTCGATCTACAACGAGCGTACCCGCGAGTTCACCCAGGAGAACTGGCACCGCAACGACATGATCCGTTTTGGCAAATTTGAAAACGCATGGGGCTTCAAGGTCGATGCCGATGTCAACCACCGCATCTTCCCGATTCCCACAACCGCTCTGACGCTCAATCCTAATCTCACCCAGAACCCCGGGTATTAATGAATAGGGGACTTTGGTTAAGACTCTTACCGGCTGCCCTGGCCTTCTATACGATGAAGGCCCAGGGACAGCCGGTTCCTTTTGCAGCACCGGCCCAACCGGCCTCGGTCGCGGGCGCTTCCGCGGGCACACCCGCCCCGGATGCTCCCCCGCCCGGGGATCCCATGGGGCCTTTTGGCCAAGGCTCTTCCTCCGGCGCCGGCGCCTGGGCCGCCGGTACTGCGGAAGCTTCCGCCCAAGGCCTGATCCGGCGATTGCTGCCCACGCGCGTGGGGGATTTTATCGTGGAGCGCCTCGACGCGGGGCCTGATGCCGCCGCCGGACACGCCTCCGGGCGCGCCGACGGACAAGCCGCCGGGCGGGTCGACGGATACGCCTCAGGGCACGCCGACAGCCGCGACGTTTTCGAAATCGAAAGCCGGGGCCGCCGCATCGTCCTGCGCGGTAATACCGGCGTTTCCATTGCTTCCGCCCTTTATTACTACCTGACGGAATACGCCCACTGCCAGGTCACCTGGAACGGCAGCAACCTGCGCCTGCCCGCCGTGCTGCCGCGGGTGCCTTTTTTAGTGCGTCGCCGTACGCCCTATCCCTGGCGGTATTATTTGAATTATTGCACCTTCAACTACAGCATGACCTGGTGGAGCTGGGACCGCTGGGAAAAAGAAATCGACTGGATGGCCCTCCACGGCATCAACATGCCCCTCGCCATCACCGGTGAAGAAGCCACCTGGAGAAATGTCTACCGGTCCATGGGCCTAAGCGACACCGACCTCGCCCATTTTTTTGCCGGCCCCGCCTACCTGGCCTGGGGCTGGATGGGTAACCTCGATGGCTGGGGAGGCCCCCTGCCCGCGAGCTGGATCGACGGACACGAAGCCCTCGAAAAAAAGATCCTCGACCGCGAGCGCGCACTCGGTATGATCCCCGTGCTCCCCGCCTTTACCGGTCACGTACCCGCCGCCATCGCCCGCAAGTTTCCCACCGCGCGGCTCACCCGCACCAACTGGCACAACGGTTTTGACGATACCTATATCCTCGATCCCCTCGACCCCCTTTTTGCAGACATCGCCAGGCGCTTTCTCCGGGAGCAAGAGCGTTTATACGGGACCGACCACCTCTATTCAGCCGATACGTTTAACGAGAACGAACCCGCCGCCGGGGACAGCGCATCCCTCGCCTCCCTCAGCGCCCGCATCTATGCCGGCATGCGTGCCGCCGATCCCGAGGCCGTATGGGTCATGCAAGGCTGGCTCTTCTACAGCGACCGAAAATACTGGACGGAGCCCCGCGTGCGGGCGCTTCTTGGCGCCGTGCCCAACGATCGGATGATCCTCCTCGACCTCGCCGCCGAAATATCCCCCGTCTGGAAACGGACGCATTCGTTTTACGGGAAGCCTTGGATTTGGTGCCAGCTCAACAACTTCGGGGGCAATGTCAATTTGTTCGGGCGCATCGAAGGTGTAGCCGCGGGGCCCGCGGAGGCGCTGGCCGCGAATCGCGCGGCGGCGGACAGCGTCGCGACCGCTACCGCGCCCGGCCCCCTGTCCGGCATCGGCCTCACCATGGAAGCCATCGCGCAAAACCCCGTCATCTACGAGCTCACGATGACCCACGCCTGGAGAGACAGCGCCGTCGACCTCGACCACTGGCTCCCGGCGTATGCGCGTAACCGTTATGGTGTGGACAATGCACAGGCCGACTCCGCCTGGACCGTGCTCCGGCACACCGTGTACAATGGCCAGAAAATCCGCGACGGCGCCGAATCCATCATCACCGCACGGCCCACGCTCGATTCTCAGGCCGTCTGGACGCAAACGATCCTCAACTACGATCCGGCGGACCTGCTACCCGCCTGGGACTTTTTGATCAAAGCCGCCCCCGCCTGCGCTTCCAGCGAAGGCTTCCGGTACGACCTCGTGGACGTCACCCGCCAGGTGCTCGCCAATTATGCGCTGCCACTGCAAAGACGCTGGGTGGATGCGTACCGCCGCGGCGACACGGCGACCTTTGACATTGAGTCCGCACGTTTCCTCGACCTCATCAGCGACCTTGATACGCTCTTGCGTACCCAACGCGACTTCCTATTGGGCCCCTGGCTGGCCGATGCCCGCGCCTGGGGGAAGACTCCCGGGGAAAAGGCTTTGTACGAACGCAACGCCCGCGACCTCCTCACCCTTTGGGGTGGGGCGGAAAGCCCGCTCCACGAATACGCCAACCGCCAATGGAGCGGATTGCTTAATGATTTTTACCGGGAACGCTGGGTACACTTTTTCCAATTTCTGCGCACCCATCGATTGCCGGACCTCGCAGCCTTCGAGCCGGAGATCCGGGCCTGGGAGTGGGACTGGGTAAACCGTCAAAATGCCTTCCCGACAACGCCCCAAGGCAACCCGGTCGCCACCGCGCAGCGTTTGTATGACAAGTACCGCGCGGCTTGCGTCAAAAACGAACCTGCCTCCGCCAAAAACAACTAAGATGCGCCGACTGACCTCTTTGGATGCCCTCCGCGGCTTTGATATGTTCTGGATCATGAGTGGAGAACAGATCGTCCACACCCTCGCCAAGGCCACGGGCTGGCCCGTGCTGGTATGGATGTCCGGTCAGTTGCACCACACCGTCTGGAACGGCTTTACGTTTTACGACATGATTTTCCCGCTCTTCCTGTTTATCGCGGGGGTATCCATGCCCTTCTCCTTCGACGGCAAAGACAAACGGAAGTTGTATCCCACCATGATCCGCCGGATGCTGACCCTGGTCCTTCTCGGTCTGGTGGTCAACGGCGCGCTCAAGTTCGACGGATACCACCAGACCCGTTTTGCCAGTGTCCTGGGGCGCATCGGGATCGCGTGGTTCCTCGCCGGGTTGCTTTACCTCAACACCGGCCCGCGCTGGCTGATCGTATGGTGGTTTGGACTCCTTCTTGGATACTGGGCCCTTATGGAGTGGGTTCCCGTCCCTGGCTACGGCGCGGGCGCGTTGACCATGCCCGGTTCCCTGGAGTCCTACATCGACCGGTTGTTGCTGCCCGGTCGGCTGCACGACGGCATACACGATCCGGAGGGGATTTTGTCGACGATCCCGGCGGTCGGGACGGCCCTGCTGGGGGTGTTTGCGGGGCGGTTTTTGAAGGGCGCGCCCTCCGGGGCATCCGCCGCAGGCGCTGTCGCGCCCGCCGCGCCGCCCGCTGTGCCCACCGCGCCCGCCGCGCCGCCCGCTGTGCCCGCCGCCCGCGCTGTGCCCACCGCGCCGCCCGCTGCCCGCGCTGTGCCCGCCGCGCCGCCCGCCGCCCGCGCTGTGCCCGCCGCGCCGCCCGCCGCAGGCGCTGTCGCGCCCGCCGCGCCGCCCGCCGCCCACGCTGCCCCCGCAGTGCGCCCCGCACTGCGCCCCGCCCAAAAAGCCGCCCTCCTGGCCCTCGCCGGCCTGGTGCTGCTGGCCCTCGGCCTCCTCTGGGACAAAGCCTTTCCCATCAACAAACGCCTGTGGACAAGCTCGTTCGTCCTATACGCTGGTGGCTGGAGCGTCCTTTTCCTAGCCCTCTTTTATGGCGTGATCGACGTCCTGGGCTGGAAACGCTGGGCCCAACCTTTTGTCTGGATCGGCATGAACTCCATCCTGATCTATCTTGCCAGCGAAGCGCTGGTCAACTTCGCCTTTACGGCCCAGGCCTTGACGGGCGGGTTGATCCATTTCGCCCCGCCCGTCTGGCAACCGGTTTGGACCGCGGTGTCGGTGACCCTGGTCCAGCTTGCCGGGCTCTACTTCCTTTATAAAAAGAAGTGGTTCCTCAAGGTCTGAATTCGCCGGGCCCCGGTTAGGGCCGGTTCGCCGCCTGCAAGATCCGCTGCAGATCCGCCTCGCTAAATTTCCCGCGGGAAAAGTTGATAAACTTACAGAGGGGCGTATCCCCCAACAGGTTCTCCACGGCGCCAACGGCGCGCTGTCTGGCTTGTACCGCGGCGGCGGACGTATCCTCCGGACCGGGTGCGCCAAAGGAACGGGCAAAACCGGTGACCAACTGTGGATAAAGCGATGCGCCGCGCGGGTTTTGTTTCAACTCCTTCAGGCTCGAATACCGGGTGATGGGCGGATATTTGATCCGCGTGGCCTCCACCTGTAACGACTGCCGGAGGGGAAGGTCCCTGGAGGACCCGCCCGCAAGAATGTCAAAGACATCGGTGTGCACCTGCCAGTCGTGGACAGCGGGGTCATAGTAGGCAAAGTCCCGGTACCCCAACCGAAAGTGAACGATGGTTTCTTCCCCGGGCTGCAGGTCCACCTTGGCGAAGTGTCTGAGTTCGCGTTCGGGACGGACGAGGGGGGCGGCTGTTTCGTGTACGTATAGTTCCACCACTTCCTTTCCTTCCCGGTTGCCGTCGTTGCGGAGCGTCACAGCGATCCCCACCGAGTCCGTATCCCGGATATGATCCCGGTCCGCGAAAATGTTTTTGTAGGTAAAATGGGTATAGCTCAAACCAAATCCAAAGGGGAACAGGGGCGCGATGCGCCGGGCGTCATAAAAACGATAGCCGGTAAAATTTCCTTCTCCATAGACGGCATGCCTATCCCTTGCAGGGAAAAGCGGGTAGGGGGGCGTATCCTCCAGCCGGACCGGGAAGGTCTCGGAGAGTTTGCCCGAAGGGTTGACGCGACCCGTCAGCACATCTGCCAGGGCATCGCCACCGGCCTGGCCGCCCAGCCATCCTTCGACGATCCCTTTGACCTGACCTGCCCAGGGCATGGCCACCGCGGACCCGTTCATCAGGACGACGACCGTTTTTGAAGCAGGCAGCGAAGCGATCAGGCGGTTATGCCCCTCCGGTAGGTCGATGCTGGAACGGTCATAGCCTTCGGATTCATAGCTTTCGGGGAGACCGGTAAAGACGAGCACGACGTCCGCAGAAGCCGCGGCTGCGGAGGCCGCGGCAAGTAACGTATCATTGGTGCTGCCATCCGGCAGGTACCCCTGGGCATACAAGAGGTGCAAATTTTTTTCCTTACCCAGCGCACCCCACACATCCGCCAGGCGGGTAGGATTGATCTGGGAACTCCCCCCTCCCTGGTACCGAGGCGTTTTGGCAAAGGCGCCGATGACCGCCACGGTTTTGTCGCCCGTGACCGGGAGCAAACCGTCTTCATTTTTGAGCAGGACAATGCATTCGTCGTCCACGGCCCGGGCCACGGCATGGTGCGCGTTCGCATCATAGGTGGCGCCGTCCCGGTGCGCGGCGTGCAGCCGGAGCGTGGTGGCAACGACGGTCGTCACCAGGCTGTCGAGCGTGGCTATACGCAAACGGCCTTCCTTAACCGCCGCGACGATCTTTTGTGTGTTGACGTCGCTGCCCCCGGGCATTTCCAGGTTCAGCCCCGCCTTGATGCCCGCCACGCGGTCATCCACCGCGCCCCAATCGGACACCACAAAACCTTTGTAGCCCCAGGTGTCCCGGAGGATACCGGTCAGCAAGGCCTGGTTCTGGGAGCAATACGTACCGTTGAGTTTGTTATAGGCGCACATCACCGTTGCCGGTTGCGCCTCCGTCACCGCGCGTTCGAAGGCCGGGAGGTACAGTTCGTGGAGGGTCCGCTCATCGATGTCCGAGCTCATGGTAAACCGGTCGGTTTCCTGGTTGTTGGCCGCAAAGTGCTTGAGCGAGGAGCCGACGCCCTGGCTTTGCTCGCCCCGGATCAAGGCGGCCGCCATCGCCCCGGCCAGCCTGGGGTCTTCGGAAAAATATTCAAAATTCCGTCCACCCAGCGGGGACCGTTTCATGTTGACCCCCGGGCCAAGGATGATCTGGACGTTGTTTGCCTGGCATTCTTCCCCCAGGGCCACCCCCTCCTGGTAAGCCAGACCCGGGTTCCAGGACGAGGCCAGGGCCGAAGCCGTCGGGAAACAAGTCGCCGGAATGGTGTGTCCAAAGCCCCCCGACGAGTCCTTGCGCAACCCGTGAGGCCCGTCTGTCATATAGATCGAGGGCAGGCCCAGCCGCTCAATGGGCCGGGTCGACCAGAAATCCTGGCCCGAGCAAAGGGAGGCTTTTTCTTCTATGGTCATGCGCGCCACCAGGGCGCGGGCCTGCGCCGTAAAGGCGTCCGGCGCCACAACAGCGCCCCGCGCCGCAAAGGTGCCCCGCGCCACAGGAGCGCCCAGCGCCATTAAATCGTTATGAGCGGCAAAATTTTGCCCCGCCGCTGACAACGCAAACGCGGCGATAAACGTACTTAGGAATATCCATTTCATAAACAAGCATATTGTATCGATAAGATACAATATAAATAATTTTTTTCAATCGGCACAGCCATGGTTATATTAGAACACATGAAGGAAACCGATCACGAAAGCCTGACCCGTCTTGTAGCGGAAGGGGCTGGGGAATATCTGCGACACCTCTCCGTCGATTCCGTGATATTCAGCTTTCATGAAGGCAAGCTGAAAGTACTGTTGCTGCGTATGAAAGACCTTCCCCAATACGCCCTGCCCGGTGGATACGTCCGTAACGACGAAGGGGTGGACGAAGCCGCCCACCGCATCCTCGCCGAAAGGACCGGCCTAGGGGAAGTATTCCTGGAACAATGCGGGACCTTCGGGGACCGCGACCGTACGGGGGAAGACCGCGGAGAAGGTCTTTTCAGATCGCTCGGGGCCGACCTGCCCCCCGGCAACTGGCTCCGGGAGAGGTTTGTGTCCGTCAGCTATTACGCCCTTGTCAACCACGACCTGGCACATCCGCAGCCCGGTTTTTTTGCGACCGAATGCAGCTGGCATTCCGTCACACACCTGCCCGACATGATTTTTGACCACGCCCGCATCATCCGCAAGGCGCAAGAAACGCTGAAGCAACACCTCGACTACAAGCTCCTCGGCTCCAACCTCCTCCCCGAAACCTTTACCATGAACGAACTCCAGCGGTTATACGAGGCCGTTCTGGGCCGTACGCTGCTTCGCGCCAACTTCCAACGGAAGATGCTCGGGCTCGGCATCCTGGAGCGGCTCGATAAGAAGTTTGGAGGAGGGGCGCACAAGGCGCCCTACCTGTACCGTTTCAAACTGCTGGAACACTAGTTCTGCACCGGCGCCGGTTTTGGCGCCACCCCCGGCGACACGTTTTCCGGCACCACCCCCAACTGCTGCAAAAACCCCAGCCGGTCGGTTTCCAGCCAGGAGCGAAGGATCTTCCCGTCCCTAAGCTGGTAAATGCCGATCGCATGATTCGTCATCCGTTTCCCCGTCGGCGGGACACCCCGGAAGGCGGCCTTGAACGTGCCCACCCACTCCCAACGGACGACCACCCGGTCGCCCTCGGCGATCAGGTCCTCCAACGTCCAATGGATGTCCGGAAAAGCCGCAATAATGGGCGCCACCGTGTGTTCAAACCCTTCGGCACCTTTTTCCCCGTTGGGGCCCTCACAGTTGGAATCGACGATCCGGTCCAACTGATCCAACTGCCGGGTGTTCAGGAGCTCGTACAGCTCGCTGACAACTTCTTTGTTTGTGTTCATTGTTTTTCCCTCCTGAAAGGACATTAGCGAACACAAGGCCACCAGGCCCAATGTACTTGCAATGCTCATTTTTTTAATGATTTAAGGAGACAAAGCTCGCCAGGGCGGGGTGGGGGGAATTGTAAAAAATCATTGTTTTAAAAGAAATTTAATTTCACAAAATGAAATTTTATTACCTTTACGCACGTGAGATGGGCTGGTGATGGTAGTGATCAGTTATAGGACGATTTTCGCACATTTCAACGAATTAAGGTCGGTATTTAATTCGGTGGACGCCGTCGGCAACGATCGGTATGTTTTCAATATAAAAGGGAACCACTATAGATTGATCGCCTTGGTTCGTTTTAAAAATTAAGACAATGAAAGAGAAGACACCCATTGCGACCGAAGCCCAATATGGCAAAACAATGGAAGAGATACTGTCTTTGATGAATAAAGGCGAAAAAAATTTATCAAAGGCTGAATCTGAGCATTTGAGGGAGATGGCCTTTGCTGCTCAGCAATATGAAAAGGAAAGGTATACGATACCAGCCCCTGTCACTATCGAAGGCATGATCGAACTAAAAATGTACGAACGTCGTTTAAAACAAAAGGAATTGGCTCAATTAATGGGACTGAGCGAGCCCAAGCTGTCCCAAATACTTTCCGGCAAACGCGCGCCGGATATAGCATTTCTAAAGGCGGCGCATCAGAAGTTGGGAATCGATGCTTCTTTTCTTTTAAATCATGTGTAAAAAAAAGGGCGCCGGTAAAAGGCGCCCTTGAGTTGAGCTTAATATTTCGACGGCTCCCCCGGCTTCGGCGTCGACTCCGCAATAAACTTCCGGAGGTTCTCTGTCGCCGCTTCCAGGTCCGGTTTGCGCAGGTACAGCATGTGCCCGCTCCGGTAGCCTTCCCAGTGCAGCCGGTCCTTCAGCCGTCCGCTCGGGTCGAGTTGCCAGAGGCTGTACTTCGCGTTGAAGTAATCACAGGCGCCGTCATAGTAACCCGACTGGATGAGCAGGTGGAGGGAGGGGTTTTCGGCCAGCGCCTGGCGCAGGTTTTCGCCTACATGGTCGTTCTTGTCGTCCCACGGCCAGACTTTTCCAAACATATTATACTTCAGGTCGGTTTTGTAGCCGAGCTCGTTGCGCATATAGATCTGCATGGCAGGCGTAAAGGAATGCAGCCAGGACGTCAGCTCTGCATTGAAGTCCGGGCCTTCACCCGCCTTTTCCCGGTCGATCCCCTTGTAGCGGGAGTCCAGGCGGCCGACGGTATAGCCTTTGTCACGCAACAGTTCCTTCCAGAAAAAGTCATACGGGATGTCCAGGTTGTGCGCCAGGATGGCGTCCACGGACAAACCCGAATAGCGGGATATCTTTTCGGCGATACTGTGCCGGGCCGTTTCGTCCAGGAAGCCGCCCTGGCTCAGGGCCGGGATGAGTTCGTGGATGGTGAAGTCCTCGACTTCCGGAAGAAACGCGGTCAGGTCCTTTTGCTGGAGGTCCTGCGCGAGTGCTTTATGATACCAGGCGGTGGCGGCAAAATAGGGCAGCCGGAGCGCCATACCTACCGGTCCGTTCCGGTCGATACCAAGGTCGGTGGGGGAAACCAGGACGACGCCGTTGAGGTACATCCACTGCGCATCCTGGAGTTCGAGCGCTAGACCGGACACGCGGGTCGTCCCATAGCTTTCCCCGATGAGGAACTTGGGTGACGCCCACCGGTTTTTCCGTGTCACAAAAGTACTGATCCAACCCGCGAGGTATTTGATGTCTTCGTTGACGCCAAAGAATTGAGTGGTCGGGATATCCTTGCTGACGGGACGGGAATACCCCGTGTTGACCGGGTCCACATAGACGATGTCCGCCACGTCGAGGATGGAATTAGGGTTTTCCTGTACACCATACGGTTGAATCGGGTACCCTTCGTCGTCGATGTTGAGCCGGCGGGGACCGGTATAGCCGATCTCCATCCAAACAGAGGGTGTGCCCGGTCCGCCGTTAAACGAGATCACCAGCGGACGCGTCGACTGGTCTTTGACATCCGAACGCTCGTAATAGGTGAAGAACACCCCTGCGACGGGTTTGCCGTCTTCGTCCCAAACAGGCATGGTGCCCGCCGTCGCCGTATAAGGGATGTGCTGCCCTTTGATCGTTACTTCATGGTGGGTGACCACGGCCGAATCGATATTGAGTTCAAGCGTGCCCGGCGGTGTTTTGCCATCCTTTTGCGCCATGACTGCTCCCGCGAAACCACCCGTGAGGAGACCCGTCATCAATGCCATACGTACGATCGTATGTGTTTTACTCATGTCTTACAACTTATTGGTGTATGATAAAAATAGGGGATTTCTTTTCCTGCCCGGGTGGCGGTTGGGATGAGCGGCAAACAAAACACCCGCCATGAGGCGGGTGGGGGTTATGGCAGCAACACATTGTTCAGAGGTAAGCATTCCACGGACACGTGCCCGCATAACGGCCACGAAAATAGAAGAAATGTCAAGGGAGACCACATTTAGGAGCGTTTGGAAGGATAAATCCCCTTAAGATTTAACCAAGATCCTTCGATTTTAGACTATTCAGGTAGTCCGACGGGCTTTGACCCGTGATTTTTTTAAACACCAGGAAGAAGTTGGTCCGGTTCGAGAAACCGGCCCTTTTGCCCAGCCCTTCCAGCGAGAGTTCCTTCCAGACCCCCTCGGCAAAAAGGGTCTTGGCGTGTTCCACCCGGTATTGGTTCATCAGGTCGGTATACCGGACCTTATAATGCTGGTTGATGATATAGGACAACTGGTGGACAGGGATCCGGGTCGCCACCGCCATGTCCTGTATGGACCACTTGGCCTGGAGGTAAGGTTTGTCGGTTTCAAGGTGCGCCTCCAGGATGGGGAGGTATTGGGAAATCACTTTGCCGTTGACGGGCCGCGGAGGCTCCGGTTCCGCCGCCTGCGTCACCAGCCCCGGGGCAGGCGCCACCGGCAGGGTCGTCACTGGATCCGGCGCGGTCGCCACCGGCAGGTTCACCGGTATCGTAGTAACGGTCACGGCCGGTTTCTTTTCTTCGTGTCTTAGCCCATAAAGCGCTTCCGGATAGGAAAGGAGTGTCACCGTTGCCAAAAGGAAACAAGCATACAACGGATAAAGAAGGTAGTTATAGTCCTTCGCGATATAAAGCCCTATCCCCGTCGACAATCCGCGGTACGTCAGCAAGGCGAGACTGACGTAAAAAAAGGTTTGCATCACCGTAAGGATCAGCAGCCAGCGGAAAATCCGTTTCGATCCCCCCAAACGGCCCTGTAGCAACAACCGCCACTGGAAAAACAAGTAAGTGATCGCCTGCGCCGGTCTCAGGATGAAGTGCCACCGGAGCGGAATGACCGAGATCCGCTGCTGGTAAAACTGGTTGTAATCATGGAGGGCGTGCCCGACATACTCCGCCTTGCTAATGGTCGATAGTCCCAGGTTAAAAGGGAGCAGGTCGATAAAAAAAATCAGGAAGGGTAAGAAGTGAAGCCAGTCCCGGCGATCGAGTCCGTTTTTTCGCTTCAGGGTCTGGCGCACATACAAATAGGCACAAGGCGAAATCAGGAAAACAAGGGGTGGTCCCCAGCCCGCCAGCCAATACAATCGTGCATACGCCCCCGTTAGTGTGAACAGGTAGATCATATTGTACCAGCCCATCGAAAAAAAGGCAATGCCCAACAGGCTGTTTGTAGACCGCTGCCCCACCGGGGACCTGAACAAAAGAAAGGAAACGATATAAGCCAGCGCAACGCCGAGAAAGTAAAAGGCATTTTGGTAAGCAAAGCTCATAGCCGGACAAAGATAACGAACCCACCATAAGGTCCACCGGCGTTAACGGATGATTAAATCACCGTTCGCGTCCGGTCGATCCAATATCCCCAAAGGATCAGAATCCACTGGATCATCCCCATCCAACCCATTCCGTCTGTGGAAGAGGGTGGGGGACTGAAAAAACCCGAGGCATAAAAGGCAGCGAGCAAAAGCACAAGGGACCAAAAGGACAGATGTCCTATCCAGCTCTTTGCCCTGGTGCGGCTCAGGTAAAGGGCAATGCCCCCCGCGAAGAGGATGCTTTCCGCGCCAATCGTTGCCGCCTGCGAATTCCAGAGACCCAGCCCCACTTTGGTATCGCTCCAGGGCGAGAGGGGAAGGTCCGGTATATGGGTCAGGTAGTCCAACGCCCAATGGCTGAAGACCAGGGCGCCCAACAGCAAGGCCGTACCGCGGTCACGGCGGATCGCATAATATACGCCCCCGAACAAAACCGACCAGATCAATGCAAAGACCAGGCTATGCGAATAAGGATAGTAGGAAAAGTCAAGCGACAGCAAGGGCGGTTGATGCGGCGCGACGGCCACCTTTTCCCAGCCAAGGATCAGGAAAAGAGGCCACAGCAGGTCCAGGAACTGTGCCGCCATCAATAAGGTACCGAGCGAGGGTTTGGGGTCCAACCGTTTGGCACCCATGCCCAATCCGAAGTGACCGATAAACATAAGCAGGTGGTTTGCGCCCAAAATAAAAAGAAAAATTGAACAGACTTGTCTGTTTATTCTACTTTTCCTAGCTTTGTTGTCATGAAGACCAGGCACGGACCCCG
This sequence comes from Dinghuibacter silviterrae, assembly GCF_004366355.1. Lineage (NCBI taxonomy): Bacteria > Pseudomonadati > Bacteroidota > Chitinophagia > Chitinophagales > Chitinophagaceae > Dinghuibacter > Dinghuibacter silviterrae. Next base: position 3,021,267 of record NZ_SODV01000001.1, read on the forward strand.
GGAGCGCATCGTAGCCGCCGCCTACCGGCTCTTTTACGAGCAGGGGTACGGGGCTACAGGAATAAATCAAATTATCGAGGAAGCCTCCGTCGCCAAAGCCAGTCTTTACCAATTGTTCCGCTCCAAGGACGAACTCCTCCTGGAATACCTCAAACAACGCGACCACGAATGGTGGACCGAGTTCGACGCCTTCCGCGCAGGCATACCCGAAGGCCGGAAAATGCTCCTCGCGTTGTTCGACTATCGTCTGAAACTCGTCCTGGAACACCGTTACCGCGGCTGCTCCTTCAAACGGATCGCCTACGAACTCCCCGACCTCGACGGCCCCGCCGCCGCCGTCATCCGCGAACACAAGCTCGGCGTCAAAGCCTTTATCGCCACCCACCTCAAGATCCACAACCCGTCGCTCAGCCGCCAGGAAACCGCCGACCTCACCGAGTTCGTCATGGACCTCTTCGAAGGCTCCGGTAACCAGACCTACCTCCTCCGCAATACCAAACCCGTCGAAGACGCCAAACGCCTTTTGCAAAAATTCATTCCATAACCGCTATTTTTTTGCCATGGAAGGAACAGACCAGTCTGTCTATTTTGGGCGCGGATTGGGTGCTCCTGGAGCGTTTCCGCCACCCGCCAATCTGTCGCACGTTGTGGCCATGGCGCCAGCCTGGCAAGAAGTTTGCCCGACATTCCTAAACATTAAATGATATGAAGACGACATTTATTGAACTCACGCACGAGAAGGATGGAAAAGCCGTTTTGGTCAACGCAAACAACATCACCTACGTCCTGCCCAACGACGACGAACGGGGCAAATTCACTTTTGTGTATTTTAATTCCGAAAAGGACCACGTTATACCCGTCAGCGAGCCCTACGAGGGTGTCCTCCAAAAGCTAAAGGAAGCCCTGGTTTCCTAAAATGAAAAACTCCGGCTTGTGGCCGGAGTTTTTTTTAACAATTTTTTGCCGCGCGCGCGCCGTTGCTGGCGCTCATCAGCGCCGCACTGGCGCTGTCGCCAACGCTGCGCTGCCGCCGTCGCTGCTACCATCCATTGGCATGGATCGCCCGCCGCACCGCGCCGAGGGCCCGGTCGATGTGGTCGTACGCCCGCATCTGAAGACCTTGAGCGAACGCGTTGTCTTCGTCGTGGCTGATGTCCCGGCGTGCCTTTTTGAGGAAGTCAACCGCGTCGTGCAACCGGCCCGGATGGTCCGGGTGTTCGTCCACCGGCGGATGATCTTCGAGGTTCTTACCATCGTCGATGGACGCCTTTTTGATTTCGCCGATGGCGGCGTCGATCTGGCGAACCGCTTCGACTTCGTCCACCGTCTGGTCCCAGTTACCGGGGCGGTGCTGGAGCATCCAGCGGGCGGCCCGGAGGTCGGATAGGGCATGGAGATAGTACGGGTGGTCACCAAAATCCGAAGGTGCCGGAGTTGCCTTGGATACAAGGCCAAAAGCAAGGATAGCGATAGTACAGGCAAGTCGGCCTGCGTAGTGAGACAGGTTCATAGATAGGTTTTTGTCTTAATTTGATGTGGTCTTGGCTTTTTCGTTTAAATTGTCGCGTAAATTAACAAACAGCATGACCAAAGAAAGCAGCGCGCTGACCAGGATCACCCTTCTACTGTTAGTGATGTGTACATTTGCTAACGGTAAGGGTTACGCGCAGGGAGACGTAGACCTGATCGGCTTCAAGGGTGGCTATAAAGCCCTCAGCCGTTTGTGTGAACAAAACCTGGATGGCGCGGCCCGGTTGCTGGTCAACGACTATTCCCGGGGCTACTTTGTGTCACTGACCATCCCCGCCGGAGCGGATACGGTCACCGACATCGCTTTCCTCACTGCCACCCCGCCCGACATGGCCGGCCAGATCACCTGGGCATTAAAGGGCACCAACGGTCAGTGGATGCGCCAGGGAAAAGTCAGAAAGCTGCTGATCCCGATCTTTTTTTGCCAGAATACGCCGCCCAACGATTCCCTGTTTTCTCAACTGCTGATCACGAACAACGTCGGCTTTAGCGTTTCCCAATACCCCGACCAGTGGCCGGAAGCCGCCGAAGGCGTGTGGATCCATCCCATCTGCCCGCTGGTAGCGGGGGGCACGCCCCGCCAGGCACCGGCGCCCGCGTATACAGCGCCGGCTACCGCGCCCGGCACCACCGCGCCTGGATATGGTGCGCCCGCCACCGCTGCGCCTGGATATGGCGCGCCCGCCACAGCCGCGCCCGCAGGCACCGCGATGACGACGCCCGCCCAGAGCGCACCCGCGAACGGCACGCAAGCGTATGGCACGCCCACGCAAGCCTACGGCAACCCCGCCTACGGCCCGCCCACGGGCCCCGTTTTTGATACGATTTCCGCTTCCGGTGTATTTATGACGAAGGATCACTTCGACAAAGGACTGGTCGCCTACGGCAATACCTTTAGCGTGGAAGAAAAGGGCCTGCTGTCCTGGTTCCCGATCGACTATGCCGCTTACGGGACCGTCCGCGTCAGGACTTCGCCCGTCAACAAAGACTACCAGGAGTTCCCGGTGGGGGCGATCTTTGGTTTTAAAAGCAACAACATCGCCTACGTCTACCTGAAGTCTGCCAAGGAGTACCTGGCCGTCATCGCAAAGGCGCCGCCGTTCTACCTGATGATGGACGAGCGCAAACAAACGGGGTACAATGGCAACGCCAACCTGGACGGGATCTTTATGTATGCCCGCACCCTGGATGGCCCCGTGAAGGAATTCACCCGCAAGAATATCGAAAACGACTTTGGTTCCAACGCCAATATGATGTCGGACTTGCAGATCCTGCGCAAGGAATTGAACAAACACAGCGTGTCCATGACCCGGGGCGACTTCGAAGCCTGCCGCGAGCTGGCCAAGGATTACCTGGCGAAGTGGGCCACGGCGCAATAGCGAAGGCCGTGCCACGCGGGCAAAAGCCCGCCGCGCAACGCCCGCCGCCCGCCGCGCCCAGCCGCGCGCGCCTACACGTCGAGCAACCTCCGGTGATAATTCACCTGCCCCAGGTGATAATTGAGGTGCAACGCCAGGTGCAACAGGAAATACCCGGTGGTGACGCGCTCGCCGTTGTAGGCTTCAGGGTATTCTTTTTCAAGCTCCTCAGGTGTTAACGCTTCAAGCGTGCGATCTACAATGACGGCGACCTCGTTGACCTGGGCGATGAGTTTGGCCTGGGGGATGTTCTTACCCGCAAATTCGAAGGGGCGGTCGCGGACATAGCCGGTTTGTCCCAAACGGGCGCCTATATAGGTATTTAGATTACCCACGAGGTGCATGCTGAGGTTCGCGCCGGAATTGAGGATGTGCCCCCCGACACGCCAGAGGGCTTCTTCGGAAGTATAGGCGCCGATTTCTTCGCGCAACCGGGCGAGGTCCCTGGCGTAGAAGTGCCGCAGATCAGATAGATTCATAGACAACTTTATTGTGTTGCAAAGATGCGTTATTCCCTATTGCCGGCCATCGGGGTCGCGGGGCGATAGCGGCAGCGACCACCTGGGCGGCGCGATGAAAAAATAGTTCAGCCCCCGGCCGGTCCTTTTGAGGCTCCGTTTGGAAAAGATTCGGAAACGGACCCAGGCGACGACGCCGTCGGGGCAGGTGACATAAATAACGTGCTCCCGCATACCGTAGACATAATTGATAAAGTGGGAAGCCTGTTGGTCGCGGAGGGAAGGCGGGGACCGGAAGGTGCAGACGTAGCCGGGTTTGAGGACGGCCTGGGCGCTGGGGTGGCTGTGGAAAGAGTACGCGGAGTCGTCCATGGTGATGGCGATGATGCTGTCTTCGCAGGGATTTTGGAGGGGGCCCGGCAATATGGTATCGATCTGGTCGGAAAACAAATGATAATATCCTCCGTATTCTTTCCCATCGATCCGGTCGTCGCGATGGCGGCCGTCGTCGGGGATCCGTTGGCGGATCCGGCCGAGGACAGAAGGGGGCAGGATGGGGACGAAGTAATCGCGGATCATCTTATCGGTGATGCGGCCCCGGCGGATGCGCCGCAGGGGTAGGGGGGACGGCAGGATGCAAACATGGGCACCGGGGACGATGACTTTGTGGGGAAGAAAAGTTTCCCCACGGGGATTGAACAAATGGGTGGAGTCTGTATCGTTCCGGAGGAGGTAGTACCGGTTGGCCGACGGGTCGGGCCGGTAGCATAAAAGCCGCCCGTTTTCGCTGATAAAATAGTCATAGTAGCGTTGGAACGCCGGTGGAGTTTGGGCATGCCCCATGGACGAACAAAAAAGTGCCCCCGCCGTGACGAGGATCCTGAAGGTTGATTGCATGATACCAGGAATTCAGAAGTAAGCTGCTCTAAATTAATGGGATAGCCCCCGGGGTACCACCCGTTTCGGGAGCTTTTTTTATGAAAGTTGGACATTTGTTAAAAAAAATATTTTGACGGAATTGTTTTCTGTCTACCTTTGTCTCATGAATTTTTAACGGCGTTAAAAAAATTAATACCCTTAAAGAATGGGGACCCTGGAGCGCAAACAACGATTGAAGGAGGAAGTGCGGTGTCGGATACTGGAGGCCTCCTGGCAGATAGTGCAAGAAGAAGGATGGCATGCGTTGTCGATGAGAAAAATCGCGGATGCCATCGAATATACGGCTCCCATAATCTACGGGTATTTCGAGAATAAGGAAGCGATCCTGAAAGAACTGACGTGCCAGGGTTTCCGTATCCTGAGCGCCAAAGTAAGAGAGGCGAGGGCAAAACACGACGACCCGGCCTTGCAACTGGAAGCGATGTGGATGGCCTATTGGGACTTTGCCTTTGAGCACCAGGCCTACTACCAGTTGATGTATGGAGTGGATGTAGACTGTTGCCAGTTGGAAGCATCGATCCGGGACGCGGAAAAGACAACCGATCTGTTGGACGAATCGCTGGCAAAACTGATCGCCGAAAGTAAAAACCCCCATGAAGACCCCTGTCGCCGCTTTTATACTTTCTGGGCGGTGGTGCACGGGTTGATCTCTTTAAACATCGTCCGTAAAGGCACCCTATCCCTGGACGTAAACCGGTCCATCCTGAAGGACGCGCTCCGGGCAATCATTATCGATATAAAAGGCTGCAAAGCCGAATAGGCGGCGGCAAGCCTGCAAAGGCGGCACAAGGCCGCCCAAAAACAGCACCCGACGGCATAAGCGCCGCCCGCATTTTCTTCTTGATAACTTAACACTGTAAAATAGTATAACAACGTTAAAACATCAAACCATGCTCGTAACTAAGCGAATGAAGAACTGGATGACTGTAATAGGAGGGCTTTTCGCACTGACAGCCTTCCTGTCAGGTTGTACAGATTCGGTGGCCAGCAACGGGATGCAAGCGCCTCCGCCCCAGGCTTTGCCTGTGTTTGCGGTGCATCCGGCCGAGGCCGCGACCAACGATGAGTACACGGCTTCCCTGGAAGGGACGCGCAACGTAGACATCCGCCCGCAGGTGGACGGCTACCTGGTGCGCATCTACCAGGATGAAGGCGCTTTTGTGCACAAGGGACAGCCCCTTTTCCAGATCGACGACAAGGTATACCAGTCGCAATTGGACAATGCAAAAGCAAACCTGCTCTCGGCAAAGGCAGCGCAGGAAAATGCACAGATCAATGTCAACAAACTGACCCCGCTGGTATCCGGGGGCGTCGTTTCGGACGTACAACTGAAAACGGCCCAGGCCTCCCTGGACGCGGCAAAGGCCGGTGTGGCCCAGGCGGAAGCCCTGGTCACGAGCGCCCAGATCAACGTGGGCTATACTACTGTCGCGGCCCCGGTCGACGGCTACCTGGGCAGGATTCCTTTCAAAACGGGAAGCCTGGTGGGGAAGAACGACGCTCAGGCCCTGACGGTCTTGTCGCAGGTGGACGAGGTGTATGCCTATTTCTCGATGAGTGAAAAACAATTCCTGGACTTTAAGAACCGGTACAAGGGCGCCACGGTGGAAGAAAAACTCCGCCAGATCCCACCTGTTCAACTGGTGCTGGCCGATGGGAGTGTGTATGCCCAAACGGGGAAGGTAGAAACCGTGGAAGGTCAGTTTGACCGTACGCTGGGATCGATTCCTTTCCGGGTGACATTCCCCAACCCGAACGGGTTGCTCCGCTCTGGGAATACGGGCCGCGTCCGTATCCCGGGTCCCCAGTCTTCGGTGCTGGTCGTGCCCCAGGAGTCGACCTTCGAAATGCAGGACAAAGTGCTGGCCTTTACGGTAGGTGACTCGAACAAGGTAGCGATGCGTCCGTTGACGGTCAGCGGCCGTAGCGGGAATTATTACCTGGTATCGGGTGGTTTGAAGGATGGCGATAAGGTCGTGTATACGGGGCTGGACCGTCTGAAGGACGGGGCGGTGATCGTACCCCAGGTTATTTCATTGGACAGTTTGTTAAAAGCAAGTCCGCTGTAAAAAAAATCATCTTACATGCTCAGACGATTTATCGAAAGACCGGTGTTATCAACGGTCGTGTCTATCATATTGCTGTTACTGGGGATATTATCGCTCTCTACGCTCCCCATCACGCTCTTCCCGGACATCGCGCCGCCTTGCGTAGTGGTTTCGGCCAACTACCCTGGGGCGAATGCGGAAGTCGTGGCGCGGTCGGTGGCGACACCCCTGGAAGAAGCGATCAACGGGGTGGAGAACATGACCTACATGACCTCCAACTCGTCCAACGACGGCTCGATGACGCTGTCGGTTTACTTCAAACAAGGGACGAACCCGGACATCGCGTCGGTGAACGTCCAGAACCGCGTGTCAAAGGCGACGAGCCAGCTCCCCACCGAAGTAACCCAGTCGGGGATCTCCACGCAAAAACAACAGAACAGCATCATCATGTTCGTGGGCGTTTATTCCACGGACAGCGCTTATGATGAAACGTTCCTGCAAAACTATGTCAAGATCAACCTGATCCCCAAGGTCCAGCGTATCCCCGGTGTGGGTGACGCCCAGATCTTCGGGGCCAAGGACTATTCCATGCGGATCTGGCTGAAACCGGACCGGCTGGCGGCCTACAATATGGCGCCCATGGACGTCACGAACGCGATCAAGGAACAAAGCCTTGAAGTGGCCCCGGGCCGTTTCGGGCAAAGCAGCTCGCAGATCTATGAATACGTCCTCAAGTATAAGGGGAAGCTCAACAACAACGAAGACTATGAAAACATCGTCATCCGGGCGAACCCGGATGGATCGGTGATCCGGCTCAAGGACGTGGCCCGGGTGGAATTCGGCGCGTATTCGTACTCGTCGAACAGCAAGCTCAACGGCCATCCGACCACCGGCTTCGCGGTCTTCCAGACGGCGGGGTCGAACGCGAACGACATCCTTACCCAGGCCCAGCAACTGGTCAAAAAGTTTGAGAGCGACCTCCCCCGCGGGATACACGCGACGATCATGTACAACTCCAAGGAGTTCCTGGATGCGTCGATCGACCAGGTGAAACACACCCTGATCGAGGCCTTCGTCCTGGTGTTTATCGTTGTCTTCCTTTTCCTGCAAGACTTCCGGTCCACGCTGATCCCGGCGATCGCAGTACCGGTGGCCATCGTGGGAACCTTCTTTTTCCTCCAATTATTCGGCTTTACCATCAACCTGCTGACCCTCTTCGCCCTGGTGCTTGCCATCGGGATCGTGGTGGACGACGCCATCGTGGTGGTGGAAGCCGTGCACTCGAAGATGGAGCGGACGGGGCTGCCCGCAAGGGAAGCCACGGTCACGTCGATGAACGAGATCTCGGGGGCCATCGTGTCGATCACCCTGGTGATGGCGGCGGTATTCGTCCCCGTGGGCTTTATGCAGGGCCCGGCAGGGGTATTCTACCGGCAGTTTGCCTTTACCCTGGCCATCGCCATCCTGATCTCCGCCGTGAACGCCCTGACGCTTAGCCCCGCGCTTTGCGCGCTCTTCCTGAAGAACAACCACGCGGAAGGGGAAGAAGGACACCGCAAGGGTATCGCGGGCCGTTTCTTTACGGCCTTCAACGCCGGTTTCAAGGCGATGACAAACCGCTACCTGGCCAGCCTCCGCTTTCTGTTCAAACGGCGTTGGATCGCTATCGGCGCTCTTGTCATCATCGCGGCGGTGACGTACATGATGATGCAGCGCACGCCCACCGGGTTTATCCCGACGGAAGACCAGGGCTTCGTTCTCTACGCAGCAAGCACGCCCCCGGGCAGCTCGCTGGCGCAGACGCACAAGGCGTTGGAGGAAATCTCCAACATCGTCAACAACGACCCGGTGACCGACCGGCACTATACCATCGAAGGGTTGAACTTTATCTCCAACGCCAACGCGGCGCCTTATGGAGCGGGTTTTATCCGGATGAAACCCCGGGACGAACGGGGACCGATCAAGGATATGGAAGCCGTGTCGAACGAGCTCACGATGAAGGTCGCGATGCAGGTCAAAGACGCACACGCGTTCTTCTTTACCTTCCCGACCATCCAGGGTTTTGGGAACGTGGCCGGTTTCGAATTCATGCTCCAGGATCAGAACAACGGTTCCCTCGACAAGCTGGGCGGTACCGCCTGGCAGTTTATCGGGGCGCTCATGCAACGCAAAGAGATCGCCTATGCGTTTACCACCTTTGCGTCGGGTAACCCTCAGTATATGATCGAAGTGGATGACGCCAAGGCCAAACAGCTCAACGTTTCGATCAGCGACCTGTTGCAAACGATGCAGATCTACTATGGTAGCTCTTTTGTCGACGACTTCAACCGGTTTGGCAAATACTACCGCGTGATGGCGCAGGCCGACATACAGTACAGGGCCGATCCCAGTTCCCTGGACAATGTGTATGTCAAGAACGCCCAGGGGAACATGGTCCCCGTGAACCAACTGGTCACCCTCAAACGCGTCTACGGACCGGAAACGGTGACGCGGAACAACCTCTACAACGCCGTTACCATCAACGGGGTCCCCAAACCGGGGTACAGCACCGGGGATGCGATCAAGGCCATTGAGGAAACCGCCCAGCAGGTGCTGCCCAGGGGGTATGCCACCGAATGGACGGGGATGACACGGGAGGAAGTGAAAGCAGGGTCGCAGATGATCTTCATCTTTATGCTGAGCCTGATCTTTGTCTACTTCCTGTTGTCGGCCCAATACGAGAGCTATATCCTGCCGCTGGCGGTCGTGCTGACGATCCCGGTAGGGGTGTTTGGGGTCTTTGCCTTTATCAAATTGATGGGCGTGGACAACAACATCTATGTACAGGTGAGCCTTATCATGCTGATCGGGTTGCTTGCGAAGAACGCCATCCTGATCGTGGAATACGCGGTCCAGCGCCGGCGGGCGGGGATGACCCTGGTGGCCTCGGCCCTGGAGGCAGCCCAGTTGCGGCTCCGGCCCATCCTGATGACCTCTTTTGCCTTTATCGTGGGGCTGTTGCCCCTGCTCAGGGCGCAAGGCGCTTCCGCGCTGGGGAACAGGTCGATCGGTACGGGCGCTGTGGGCGGGATGCTCACGGGGGTTATCCTGGGGGTATTCATCATCCCGGTACTTTTTGTGATGTTCCAGTTCCTGCAGGAAAAGGTTTCGACGAAAAAAATAGGGCATGAGGTTTCACCGATTGGCGATCACCAATAATCAGACTCACTATGAACCGATATAAATACGTTATCATCTTAGCCCTCGCATTGGGCGCCTGCCGGGTTGGACGAAACTATGAGCGGCCTTCCTTGCCCCTGCCGGCGTCTTATGCCGGGGTGGCGACGGGGGATACGCTGAGCATCGCGTCTACCGCGTGGGCCCAGTTTTATACCGACCCACTCCTGAGGCAACTCATTGATACGGCCGTGAAGAACAACTATGACCTGCAGACCGCCCTGACCCGGATCGCCACATCCGGGCAGGAGGTCCGGCGGGCCAAGGCGGCCTTCCTGCCTACCCTGAGTGCACAGGTCGGCGCCAACACCAGCATCTATGGTAAGAATACCCTGAACGGGCTTAGCTATAATGCTTTCCTCGGCAAGGACCACCTGGAAGACTATTCCGTCCAGGCCAACCTGTCCTGGGAAGCCGACATCTGGGGGCGCATCCGTCGTCAGAAGGAAGCCGCGCTGGCCACCTATCTGCAAACGCAGGAAGCCGCCAGGGCCGTGCAAACCACCATCGTTTCCGACGTGGCGCAAGGGTACTACAACCTCCTGATGCTCGACGCCCAGCTCGACATCGCTAAGCACAGTTTAGCCTTGGGAGACAGCATCCTCGCCATGACCAAGCTCCAGAAGGACGCGGGGGATGTCACGCAGCTTGCCGTGGAGCAAGCCGACGCCCAGCGTCAGGCAGCCGCTATCCTGGTGCCCCAGTTGCAAGCCAGCATCGGCATCCAGGAAAACGCCCTGCACATCCTGACCGGGACCATCCCGGGCACACCCGTCGCGCGCGAAGCCGACATACGCACCCTTACGGTGCCCGATCACCTCGACGCGGGCGTACCCGCGGCCCTCGTGAGCCGGCGTCCCGACGTACGCGCCGCTGAAATGGGGCTCGTCGCCGCCAATGCCCAGGTGGGTTCGGCCCAGGCCAACCTTTATCCCGTGTTGAGCATCACCGCGGGCGGTGGGTTGGACGCCTTTAAGGCCAGCAACTGGTTTTCCATCCCCAACTCCCTTTTTGGTTTGCTGGGCGGAACGCTGGTGGAACCCATCCTCCAGGGCCGTGCGCGGAAGACCCAGTTCGAAGAGGCCAAGATCACCCGCGAGCAAAACGTGATCTACTTCCGTCAGTCCGTGCTGAACGCGGTCGGTGAAGTATCCAACGCCCTGGTGTCTTATACACAGCTCCAGGACCAGGAACGCATCGCATCCGCCCGCCTGGGCACGCTCCGGTCGGCCGTAGGGCACGCGGAACTGCTCTTCAAAAGCGGCCTCGCCACCTACCTGGAGGTCATCACCGCCCAGGGGAACCTGCTCTCCAGCGAGCTGGACTACGCCAGCGTCAAACGGCAGCAGTTGTCGGAACAAGTAGAGCTCTACCGCTCACTAGGCGGTGGCTGGCAATAATAGCGAACGCCCGCAAATCGCGGGCGTTTTCGTTGCTAAGGGTTAAAGGAGGCGGGACCTTATTCCTTTTCAAAGGGTAAGACCCGCCTCCATCCGTTTGCACCTGTGATCACGAGGTAATAAACGCCCCGGGGCATATCGCCCAGGTCCAGTAAGGTGTAATTATCGCCAAGGGTTAAGGTAATAGGATGGTTGATCCAGGTACGGCCCATCAGGTCGACCGCGTGGATCATGACCTGGCCGGCTTGTTTGACGCCGCCCACATACAGCGTGGTCGAGCGTTGTTCCACCAGGTTCGGCCGGATCTGCACAGAAGCCGCCAGCGAAGTACGGGTGACCTCCAGCACGGCGCTATAGCCGGTGGTGCCGCCCGCATAGGTCATCACCAAACGGTAATACAAAACGCCGTCCGGGGCCGTATTGTCCACGTACTGGTAGGTATCCTGATTAGGGTCGGCCAGTTCGCTCGCAATGGTCTGGAAAATGATGCCGTCGGTGGACCGGGTCACCTGGAAGCGGGTCACCGCGCCCCCCGCCGTCACCGACCAGGAAAGGTCAATGGCCCCTCCTTCGGAGGCGGGGACGGCGGTGAATTGAACAAGCGACAAGGGGAGGGGGATAATACCGTCTTCGTACGCCCCCATATCCGCCGAGTCTTTTCCCGGGTCCGCGCGATAAGTGCCCACGATGTCATCGCCGGGCCACCCATACGAACCGTTTGTCCCGCTGGGAGGAACGGCGTCCACCCCGCCGGAATCCGCGGCCGTTGTCAGGTGGAGGCCGTCGTCGAGGGTTGCCCACTTCCCATCCGCGCCCACGTAACTACCCGTATTATAGAACGGGGGCGTCTGGTGAATGTTCCCTACGACACTCCCCCCCACGGGATACGAAGCCGCTTCCGGGAAGTTGTTGTACTTGAGTTTCATTGAACCTGCTGCGCCAAGAGAATAGAAATTGTCCGGCGCGTTGTTCCATAGGATATTGTTGTAAAACTTGATACCGGATCCGCCTACATCATAATAACCGCCGCCATGGTCGCCCGTACCGGCGGTGTTGTTGTAGAAAGTACAGTTCTCCACTGGCTGGGAACTGTTGTTGTAATACGCCCCGCCGTTGACGGCGCAGGCGTTGTCCACAAAGACATCGTTGACAAAAAAGCCCGTGCCGCCGGTGTGGTAGTACCCCCCGCCGTTAGACGTCGTCCCCTTGGCGATATTGGCCTGGAAAACAGTATTGCTGTCCGTGGGCGACGCGCTCCCGTTGTCGTACTGACCCGCGCCGTTGCCCCCGTTGGTCACGTTGGCGTCAAACCAGCAGTGAGAAATGATCGGGTTGGTGCCGTCCACATAAAAGCCCCCGCCCCCCGCGCCGGTGGTCGAGGTAGCGGTGTTGTTGGCCAGGGTATCATAGGCGTAGGTCGAGGACCCGCCGTTGGAATAAATGCCCCCGCCGTAAAGAGCGGCATTGTTGTTGAAATTGCAGTTGCTGACCGTAAAGCTGGTCCCGCCGATGTCGGCCAGGCCTGCACCATACGTGCCCGCGTTGTTTTGGGTGAACATGCAATGGCTCATGGTGAGGGTGCTCGTCCCGTTATAAAACAAGGCGCCGCCATAGGCATTGGCTGATTTATTGTTGGTAAAAGTACAGTTGGTGATCACGTCGTTCGATCCACTGGCCGAGTAGATGGCCCCACCACCTGTGGTTCCCGCCGCCACGGTGGTCTGGTTCCCCGTAAAACTACAATTGGTAAAGGTGATAGGCGAGGAGGTCTCTTTGGAGATCGCGCCCCCGTTGCCCCCGGCGGTATTGGTGGTAAAGGTGCAGTTCGTAATCGGCAGCGCGTTGCAATTGTTGAAATAAATCGCGCCCCCTTCACTCGTTGCCTGGTTGGCTACAAAGGTACAGTTGGCGAGCGTGGGTTGTGACTTCATGTCGCAGATGCCTGCGCCCTCGCTTTGGGAAAAGGTCTGACCCCCGTCGCTGATGCTGGCGCCACCGTTGGCATAACCCGAGTCAATTTTAAACCCATCCAGGATGGCGGTCGTGGTGACGTTATAGGTGGCGATGACGTGGTAACAGTTATCGGTGATCACGCCCGCTACGCCGATGTCCCCGGACAGCGACGTCACATAAAGGCTGACGTTGCGTTGGGACAGGTAGGTTTCGTTCCCCGCGAAACCGCCGTAGACGGCCACGCCGTTGGTGAGGGCAAAAGCATAATCCCTGGTCGTTGTCCCCCCGGTAAAGCCCGCCGGATAGGTCGTCGGATGATACACCCCCATCGCCACCCAGACGGTGTCCCCGCTGGCCGCGCCGGCGATGATCCCCTGGAGCTGCGCCGCTCCGGCCGCATTGGCCCAAGACCCCAAACCGGTGCCCGCGCCAGAGGCCGTCTGCTTCACAAAGTGTTTGGTCTGACCGTATGAAACGGATGATAGGAACATGAGTAGTCCCAGAAGGTATCGCGGTTTCATTGGGGTTGGATTATTATTGCCAACAAAGTAGTTATAATTCCTATCTAACGCGAGTGTTGTACTCTTGTTGGGTGTTGATCGCTACGGATGAAACATACATAAGCCTACAGAAACTTGTAGTATGCGGATCGTACTTTGTGCATCTTCCGGACCGTATTTTCCCCGCCTGTGGCTACTTTTGTACAAACAAATCGAAAAGGTATGCGCACCGTAAAACTGCAGGTACAAATATCCGTGGACGGATTCGTCGCCCGTCCCGCCGGTGAAATGGATTGGATGACCTGGAATTTCGACCCGGCCCTGGCCCAATACATCAACGATCTCACCGATACCGTGGACACGATGCTGACCGGCCGGGTGCTGTACCAGGGTTTTGCCCCGCACTGGGAAAGCATACCCGAGGGAGACCCCCAATACCCGTTTGCGCAAAAGATGAACGCGTTGAAGAAGATCGTTTTCTCCCGGACGTTGAAGAGCCTCGAATGGGGAAATTCGGAACTGGCGAAGGGTTCCATGGAGGAAACCGTGGCCCATGTCAAACAACAACCCGGCAAGGATATTATCGTATACGGTGGTGCCTCCACGGTGGCCTGGCTGCTGGAGAAGGGGTTGATCGATGAGCTGTTTCTTTTCGTGAACCCCGCAGCGCTTGGGAGGGGGTTACCTATCTTTGAATGCTATCAAAAATTCCGGTTGATCGAAGCGCGGGGTTTCGCGTGCGGGATCGCCCTGTTGCACTACGCGCGCGCGTAAAAAATCGTATTTTCGTCGAAACCTAGCCCTGTTCATGAACCGCTTTTACCTCACGGCCGTCCTGGTGGCGCTCGTTTTCCGGATCCCCGCCGCTGCCCAGACAGCCCTTCCTCTTCCCTGGAACATCCAGCAAGCGGTCCACAAGGGGACGCGTACCAATACCGGCGAACCCGGTCCCCATTACTGGCAGAACCGGGCCGACTACCGGATTAAGGTGTCCTTTGACCCGGCGACGCGCCTGGTCAGCGGGTCGGAAACCATCACCTACATCAACAACAGCCCGGATACCCTCCGGCGGTTGTTGTTCAAACTGTATCCGAATATTTACAAAAAGGGTGTTCAGCGTTTGATGGATGTGCTGCCGGAGGACCTCACCGACGGGGTGGACGTGAGTGACGTCCGCGTCAATGGAGAAGCACCACCCCAGGGCGGTGGGGCGCATCGCCGGCGGGCGGCCGTGGACGGCACCAATTGGACCACGGGCATCCCCGCCCTTCATCCGGGCGGACAGGTCAGCGTAACCCTTTCTTTTGCCTACACCCTTAACCGGACCTCGCACATCCGGACCGGCCAGGTCGACAGCGGGTCCTATTTTATCGCTTATTTTTTCCCCAGAATCGCGGTATACGACGATATAGACGGGTGGAACCAATTTCCCTACCTGGGACCCCAGGAATTTTACAACGACTTTTGCCACTTTGCAGTAGACGTGACCGTGCCGGCGGGCTATGTCGTGTGGGGGACGGGGAACCTGGTGAATGCCGCCGACGTGTTTCAACCGGCGATTGCGCAGCGTTTGAAGGACGCCGGGACCCGGGACGGGGTGACGGATGTGATCGATACGGCGGACCTGGCGGCGGGAAAGGTGACCCGCGGCCCCGGTCCGCAAACCTGGACGTTTGACGCGGACAGCGTGACCGATTTTGTGTTTGCCCTGAGCAACCATTATGTATGGAAGGCCAGCAGCCTGGTCGTGGATCCGGCCACGAGCCGCAGGACGCGGGTGGACGCGGCCTATAATCCGAGCCATGCCGACTTTGCCGAGGTCATCGACTTTGCCCGGAAAACCGTCGAATCCATGAGCTACCGGTTTCCCCGCTGGCCCTATCCCTATCCCCACGAAACCGTTTTTGACGGGCTCGACCAGATGGAATACCCGATGATGGTCAACGACAATCCCCTGACCGACCGGGCGGAAACCATTTACCTGACGGACCACGAGATCTTTCACACCATGTTCCCGTTTTACATGGGTGTCAACGAAACCAAATACGCGTTTATGGACGAGGGCTGGGCCACCATCGGCGAATGGGTGATCTCCCCCCTGATCGATCCCACACTGGTGGACCGGGACGGGGTGGATGCGTACAGCTTTTTGTCCGGGCGCGAGGACGACATACCCATCATCACGCCCTCCACCCAGCAAAACGGGAACGCCTACTACCTCAATTCCTATCCCAAGCCCGGGCTGGGGTATATGTATGCGCGCGACCTCTTAGGGGACAGCCTCTTTTTGAAAGGACTTCATGCGTATATCCGCACCTGGCACGGCAAACACCCCATCCCCAGCGATTTCTTTGCCTGTATGAACGCGGGTTCCGGCCGGAACCTCGACTGGTTCTGGGACCGCTGGTTTTACAAGGGCGGCTGGCCCGACCTCGGGATCACGAAGGTGAGTAAAGCCGCTAAGGGCTGGACCATCGACGTGGTGTG
Organism: Dinghuibacter silviterrae; assembly: GCF_004366355.1. Classification (NCBI taxonomy): domain Bacteria; kingdom Pseudomonadati; phylum Bacteroidota; class Chitinophagia; order Chitinophagales; family Chitinophagaceae; genus Dinghuibacter; species Dinghuibacter silviterrae. The sequence continues at coordinate 3,037,216 of NZ_SODV01000001.1, forward strand.
CAAGGGGATCAAACCCGTGCCCGTCGACCTGACCCTTCACTACGCCGACGGTCACACGGAAACCATCCACCGGTCCGTCGGTGTATGGGAACACGCGGATCGTGTATCGGTCCCCGTTACCGGGTCCGGCGAGCTTCGCAAGGTGACCCTGGGCGGGCCGTTTGACGCGGACCGGGATACCAAGGACAATGAATACGATATACCATGATACGTCTTGTATTGATCCGGCATGGGGAAAGCACCTGGAACAAGGAAAACCGTTTTACGGGCTGGACCGACGTAGACCTTTCGGAAAAAGGCGTCGCCGAAGCCCGGGCGGCGGGCCGCCGGTTGCGCGAGGCCGGTTTTGTGTTCGACCAGGCCTACACCTCTTTGCTAAAGCGGGCGATCAAAACCCTCGACCTCGTCCTGGACGAAATGGATCAGCTGTGGATCCCCGTGGACAAATCCTGGCGGCTGAACGAGCGCCACTATGGGGCCCTCCAGGGGTTGAACAAGGCCGATACCGCGGCCCGGTACGGGGAGGAGCAGGTCCATATATGGAGACGCAGCTATGACGTCCCGCCCCCGCCGCTGCTCCGGGACGATCCCCGGTACCCCGGGCGCGATCCCCGCTACGCAGGGCTGACCGAGGCCGAGCTCCCCCTCGCGGAAACCCTCAAAGACACCGTGGCACGTTTTACCGTATTTTGGGACAGGATCATCGTACCTTCGTTAAAGGAGGGCCGGAAGGTCATCATCTCCGCCCACGGGAACAGTCTGCGCGCCCTTGTCAAGTACCTGGACCACATACCGGATGACAAGATCGCCGACCTGGAGATCCCCACAGGGGTCCCGCTGGTGTACGAGCTCGACCCCTCCCTGGTGCCCCTCGGTAAGTACTATCTAGAGGATTAAAATATGGTTAGGAACATCATTCGGCTCCTGGTCAACCTTGTGGTTTCGGCATTTGTGTTTTTTGTGCTCAGTCTTTTGATCTTTGACCAGTTCGTACAGTTTCGTCTGGACGATAAAGACATCTACCGCCAGTTCCACGCGGAGCACCTGGACCCCCATATCGGTTATTATACAACCGAAAGCCGGACCATTCGCTATATGACCGTCGGTCAGGATACGACCTGCACCATCCTGTTTATTCATGGCGCCCCCAGCTCGCTCAGCTACTGGCGGAACTACCTCCAGGACAGCGCTCTGCTCGCCCACGCCCGCATGTATGCCGTCGACCGCCCCGGCTACGGTTATTCCGGTCTGGCCGATCCCGTCCCCGATATTCAAAAACAGGCTTCGTTACTCAAACCCCTCCTCGACAGCATGCACGCCTTCCACCGGCCCGTCATCCTGGTCGGGGCCAGCTATGGAACCGCCGTTGCTTCCCGCCTGGCCATGGACAATCCGGGCCTCGTCGACGGCCTTGTCCTCGTTGCCCCGGCCATTGCTCCGGGCGAGGAAAAAATATTCTGGTTCACCCCCGCTATCGAACACCCCGCCCTCAAATGGTTCGTACCCCGGATGCTCCAGTCCGCCAATACCGAAAAGGTCCACCACGCCGAAGAGCTCCGGAAGATGCTCCCGCTCTGGTCCACCCTCCACATCCCCGTTTTCTATCTCCAGGGGGCCAGGGACGAGCTGGTCTATACCACCAACGCCGATTTTGCCCGGACGCATATAAAAGGCGTGCAGATCCAGATGATCCCCGGCAAAGGCCACCTGATCGCCTTTTCCAATAAACCTGAAGTGGAAGCCGCCATTTTGCGGATGACCCGCCTCGTTTCCGGACGTTCCCGGAATTAATCCCGGCGTTCACCCGGAAGGACTCCCTTTGCCCGCGGTTTTCCCGCTACCTTAGTTCCCGACCTGTTTTTTGCTTACTTCTAATCACGACACGCATGAAAATCGCTGTGGTAGGAACGGGCTATGTTGGCCTCGTCACCGGAACCTGTTTTTCCGAGACCGGCAACACCGTCACCTGTATCGACATTGACGCCCGGAAAGTCCGGAAACTTTCCTCCGGGGAAATCACGATTTACGAACCCGGGCTGGAGCACCTCTTCCAGCGCAACCTCAAAGAAGGGCGCCTCCGGTTCACCACTTCGCTTGTTGACGGTATCTCCGATGCGCAGATCATATTCCTTGCCCTGCCCACCCCGCCCGGCAAAGACGGCGCCGCCGATCTCTCCTACGTCCTCGGTGTCGCCGACGAGCTTGGCAACCTCCTCGACGACTATAAGGTGATCGTCGACAAAAGCACCGTCCCCGTCGGGACAGCCGACAAAGTCCGCGAGGTCATCGCCCGCAAATACAAGGGCGAGTTCGACGTCGTCTCCAACCCCGAATTCCTCCGCGAGGGCGTCGCCGTCGATGACTTTATGAAGCCCGACCGCGTTGTCATCGGCACCCGCTCCGAAAGGGCCCAGCGGCTTTTCCGTGAACTCTACGCCCCCTTCGTCCGCCAGGGCAACCCCGTCCTGTTTATGGACGAACGCTCCGCCGAGCTCGCCAAGTACGCCGCCAACGCCTTCCTCGCCACCAAGATCTCCTTTATGAACGAGATCGCCCGGATGTGCGAGCTCCTCGGCGCCGACGTCGACATGGTTCGCCGCGCCATCGGCTCCGACGAGCGCATTGGAAAACGCTTTCTTTTCCCCGGCATCGGTTATGGCGGCAGCTGTTTCCCCAAAGACGTCCAGGCCCTCGCCCGCTCCGCCGCCGAGGTCGGATACCCCTTCCGCATCCTCGAATCCGTCATGCACGTCAACGAGTCCCAGAAGGTCTACCTCGTCCCCAAGATCATGGATTATTTCAAGGGCCGCCTCCAGGGCCGCAAGATCGCCCTCTGGGGTCTCGCCTTCAAACCCAACACCGACGACATCCGCGAAGCACCCGCCCTCTACATCATCGAAGCCCTCCTCGCCGAAGGCGTCCACGTCCATGCCTTCGACCCCGAAGCCATGCCCAACGTCCGCCAGCTCCTCGGCGACCGCATCAGCTACGGTACCGATCAATACTCCGTCCTCGAAGACGCCGACGCATTGATCATCGCCACCGAATGGTCCGTCTTCCGCACCCCCGACTTCGAGAAAATGGACGCCGCCTTCGCCCAAAAAGTCATCTTCGACGGCCGCAACGTCTTCGAGGTCCCGCAAATGCAGGCCCTCGGCTACTACTACGAAAGCGTCGGCCGCCAGCCCGCCGCGATCCTGGACTAGGCCGCGCCCCCGCGCGCAGCGCCCACCCGTCGTGCCCTCTGCACTGCGTCCGAGGCCGTGCGCCCCGCGCCCCGAAGCCTCCGCGCTCGCCGCAGGCGAGCCGCGCTGCGCATCCGCACTCCGCCCGACGTGCGTCAAGTCCGCTCCGCCACCGACAACCCTCTATTTCTTCAATTAGCCAATTGTTTCGAATTGAAACATTAATCCGTCAGCCACCCTAACCACTAAGGCCGTAAAAATACGAACCATAAAAAGGAGCCCGCCTCGTACCAACACAATGCCAAGGCCCCACTAACGCCCGCGCATAAGTGTAGAATAATTTCCCCACCAATAGAAATTCAGCCGAAAAAGCCCCCGCCAAGAGCCCTCAACAATGAGGGCAAATTCGTACAAAACAGTAGGATAGTCCATCAGATCCGTTCAGTAAACCTCACCCCACCCCCCCCGTGCTCGCGCGCAGCGCCGAGCACATCAATGGCGCAATGCAAGGGCAAAATACACCCCCAAAGGCCCCCAAAATGCCATGAACAACCGTAAAGGAAAACCGCCCCAAACTCAATACAGGAGCAGATTCCACAGCCACGCGCAAGGATCATCCGGAAGCGGCAAGGCGCAGCCGCACGATTTGAGCGAGAGGGGTCTGGGGGGAGCGCAGCCTCCCCCCAGATCATGATGAGTTCTTTTTTTATTGGCCCCAGCCGCGCAAATTGCGCCAGCAAGCGGCTGGGGCCAATAAAAAAAGAACCCCGCCTGGAAAGGCAGGGCGTTTTGCTTACCTCTGAAACCACAATATTGAATGTGTGTCCAGAAAACGTTTATATTCTAAGGGGAATAATTTAAATGTTATACGGCCACCTAATAGATGGGCAAAAATACTTAGGAAAAGGGAAGGGGGAAAGACGCGTTTTGAGAATTTTCATATAGTAAAAGAACTACGCAATTCTACCCAAGCATTTCCTTTGTAAAAGTCCAATCGCCACACGATTTAGCAAAGCAAATTCCCACTATTATAAAGATAGGCAATTTTCTGATATTCGGAAATTACCATGCTTTTTTTAGTTAGGAAAACCATGGACCTCGAACCGTCGAAGTCTGTCTACAGCTGCCTGTCATCGTCCTATAATGCACAGCGGGTGAGCATTTTCATCAGGATACACCCCCTTTGCCTATATACGGAAGACGAAGCATCGGGGTTTTGTTCAGTTCGTGCATTTACCGGTAAGCGGCCGGCACGCCGGTCGGTTTGTTTACCGGGTAATCCATTTGTCTGACCGACACATCCGTCTCGCCTGCCGAAACACCATTGACCCGGGCACCGGCCGGGACTAGTTTTACCCTAAATATAACGCATGGATACATTACTGAGAACCAAAGGGCTGCGCAAAACCTTTGCCTCCAGGACGGGGCCGGTGGAAGCGGTCAGGGGCGTGGATCTCGACGTAAAAGCCGGGGAGATATTTGGCTTCCTGGGACCCAACGGGGCGGGCAAAACAACCACCCTTAGGATGCTGGCCACCTTACTGGTTCCGGATCAGGGGGAGGCCGTCGTGGCGGGCTGTGACCTGATCAAGGCACCCGGCGAGGTCCGGAAGCGTATCGGCTATGTGAGCCAGACCGGGGGGAGTGACCGGGACATGACGGCGGCGGAGGACCTCTTGCTCCAGGGCAGGCTATACAAAGTAACCGACCCGCAAAAGCGAGCGAAAGAACTGATCGCAGCGCTTGGATTAACCGACATCGCCCGCCGCAAGGCCTCCACCTATTCCGGGGGACAAAAGCGCCGCCTGGACATCGCCCTGGGGATGATGCACCGGCCGGCTTTGCTGTTCCTGGATGAGCCCACCACGGGTTTGGATCCTGCCAGCCGCGCCCAGCTTTGGGACGAGATCCGCCGGCTCCGGGACGAGGGGACGACGGTTTTCCTGACGACCCACTATATGGACGAGGCCGATGAGTTGTCGGACAGGATCGCGATCATGGACAAGGGGACCATCGTGGCGGAAGGAACGCCCCGGGCCCTGAAACAACAGATCGCGGGCGATATGGTCTTGCTCGGTCTTTCCGGGGAGGAAACTACCGGTGAAAGGGCGCTGGCCCTGCTCCGGGACCGGGATTATGTCCGCGAGGCCGGGTATGAACAAGGCGCCGGTTGCGACCAGGGCCGTCTGCGGTTGTACGTACGCTCCGGAGAAACGGTGCTGCCGGACATCCTCCGCCAACTGGACCAGGCCCGTATCGGGCTGGCGTCGGTCAGCCTTTCTCAACCAACGCTCGACGATGTATTTCTTAAACAAACCGGCCGCTCCCTCCAGGAAAAAGGAGCATAAAGACCATGTTCAAACTATTCTATATCCGCAAGCTCAGGGAGGTGATCAAAAACCCGGTGATGCTTTCCTTTTCCTTGTTTATGCCCCTGATGTACCTGTTGCTCTACGCGCCCCTGCTAAAGAACCTCACGGGGATGCCGGGTTTCCAGGGAGGCAGCGTCCTGAATACCTTTCTGCCCGGGGTGTTGATTTCGCTGACGGTGTTCGGGGGGGCCTTTTCAGGGTTCCGGCTGATCGACGAGATCCGCCAGGGTATCATCGAGCGTTTCCGGGTGACGCCGACCAGCCGGCTGGCGTTGCTGATGGGGGCGGTGGCCCGGGACGTGACGAACGTCGTGGTACAGGGGCTCATTTTCACCGCGGCGGCGATTCCCTTTGGGCTGCACGTCGACCCGCTGGGTTTTGTCCTGCTGCTGTTGCTCATGATGTGCAGCACGGCATTGTTCGCCTCCTACTCCTATGCCATTGCCTTGATGGTTAAAAACGAGGATGCCCTTGTCCCCTTTGCCCAGATGGTGGCCTTTCCGCTGCTCATGCTGGCGGGGTTCCTGCTGCCAATGGAGCTGGCGCCCCATTGGCTGAGGGCCGCGGCCTATGCCGACCCGCTCTATTATTCGGTGGCGGCCGCCCGTCAGCTGATGAACGGGCACCTGGGCAAACCGGTGATCTGGGAAGCCTTTGCGATCACCGTGCCGCTGGCGGCGGGCGTGATCGTCTGGGCGGGCGCGTCCTTTAAAAGGGTGATCCAGTAAACCGGGATCCATGGAAAGAGGATCCATTGAAAGGGGATCCATTGAAAAAAAACACCCGTTCGTCTAAAAAGTATCCCGGGCGGCGGGAAAACGAGTAAATTGCATGCGTATGGCCACCGTGAACACACCAAAGCGCGATCTCTCCCGCTGGATGGGGTATCCCCTCGTCGCCCTGCTGGTGGCAGGTGTCCTTTGGAGGGTAGAGGTGGAAACCCGCATGAGCCAGACAGTAACGGCGCCCCAAAACTGTCCTTCCACACAGGTAAGAGAAGAATTCACCGGCACTTGGGAAGAGGTGGTGACGGCCATCCCGGCTTTGATTCGCCAACTGTTATAAATAATGCGCAGGCCTGCGGACGTCAGAGATTAGCGGGCCTGCCTTCCCGTTTTCCTGGAACGTTAAAACTCGATATGCCCCCGGAACCCATAGATACTCACGGGCCCCCGGTCCCTGTTGTACCCGGGGTTCTTGCACCACTGGTAGTCCGCCGACAGGAAAACGTGCGCAAAAAGCCTTGCGGAATAATAGAATTCCGCCACGCCTTCATGACCATAGTTGAGGTTCCCATCTCCGAGCATAAACCCGGTCAGACCGGCCTTTAGATAGTCCTGGTGACCGGAGGAAATCCCGTTCAGGACAAAGGCGCCGCCAACGACATCGTTGGGCCGTTTCCACAGCTTGCCCAGGACCTGGACCCCGGCGCTGGCCGACTGGTCGATCTCGGTAAACGCCCAGGTGCCGGTTTTTCCATCGTTCCAGCTCGCCCGCAGGAATACACCGACGTTATCGTCGATGTTTTGGTTGGCGCTCAGCCCCCAGCCTTTTTTGTTGCCATAGCCGTTGGAAAGGGTGGCCCCGCTGAATACGCCTACGTTGCTGCTGTCCCCCTGTTTGACCTCCTGGAGAACCTGGGTGTAGGGGATGGCGCGGCTTTGGTTGAAAAAGCCCAGCAGCCGGATGGTGCCTGGCTGGTCGCCGATCTTGATCGGCTTTTCCAGTTCCAGGGTCAGCCCGTAATACTTGAAGATGTCCGGGTCCATATCGGGGCCGTTGGCCTGGCGGGGTTCCTGGACCATGCTGCCGCGGATCGCAAAACCCTTTAGGAAGAGCTCCGCTACCAAACCTACCGTATATCCTCTCGTGTTGGCCGGGTAGTCCCAGGCGCCGTTGCTCATCAGGCTCCAGTTCAGGAACTGGGCGCGGGGATCGTGGCTAAACAGGTTGTCGTCAAAAAAGTCGTCTAAGGAAAATTTGCCAATGCTCAGGGTCAGCCGTTCGATGGGGATGGAGTCCCTGACCTGGTTGACGTCGTCCTCCTGGATGATGTACCCCGTGTGTCCGAGGGGGATATTTTGTTGTAGGAAAAAACGGGCGGTATAGATCGCCGGGGAGGGATCCCCGATCCGGAAGGTTTCGCCGTTGGGAAAACCGGCCATCCCGGTGGCATGGCTCAACCCCCTGCCACCCGATACCTCCGGGTTGAAGTACACAGCGGCCCCCTTCCAGAGTTTCCGGCCCAGGAAAAAGGACGTGGTCAGGCTCGTGATGTTGTGCTCGGGCGTATCGACCAGGCTATTGGGGCCCGAATATTTTGCGGGAAAAGAAAAGTGTCCCATGTCCACAGTGGTCAGCTGAAAGTGGACGCTCCAGGGGCTGGGGGTTTCAAAACTGGCGCGGGCAGCGATGTCCGGCCCGTACTGGGCGTGGACGGTCAAACCAAGGAGACAACAAAGCCCGGGCAGAAGTCGTTTGGTGAACATCGGAACTTATTTTACAGCCATTGATGGAATGTACGAATAAACCAAGTCTTGACGGCCTGGGTCAGCAGGCAATAGGCCAGCAGGATCCCTAAGAGCCAGGGGAAAAACGCCAGCGGCAGGGGCGTCATCTTCAGCGCGGGCGCCAGCGGGCTAAACGGCAGACAGATGCCGATGGCCATGATCAGCGTGGTCAGCGCCAGCACCGGGGCGGTCGCCCAGCTTTGGATAAAGGGGATCTTGCGCGTCCGGATGAGGTGGACGATCAGGGTTTGGGACAACAGCCCTTCCACAAACCAGCCGGACTGGAAAAGCGACGCGTCGTGGGCTTTAAATACCCAGAAAAGGACTCCGAACGTCACGTAGTCGAACACCGAGCTGGTCGGCCCCACCCAGATCATAAAACGGGCGATGCCGGAGGCGTCCCATTTTTTGGGTTGCTGGATATAGTCCTCGTCCATACGGTCCCAGGGGATCGAGGTCTGGGACAGGTCGTAGAGCAGGTTTTGCACCAGGAGCTGGATCGGCAGCATCGGCAGGAAGGGGAGGAGGGCGCTCGCCCCCAGCATGCTGAACATGTTGCCGAAGTTGCTGCTGGCCGTCATCTTGATGTACTTGATGATGTTCCCGAAGGTCCGGCGGCCGTAGATCACCCCCTTCCGGAGGACCATCAGGTCTTTTTCAAGAAGGATGATGTCCGCGCTTTCCTTGGCGATGTCCACCGCCGTATCCACCGAGATGCCGACGTCCGCGTCACGAAGGGCCGCTGCGTCGTTGATCCCGTCCCCCATAAAGCCGACCGTATGGCCATCCGCCTGGAGCAGGCGAACCACGCGGGCTTTTTGGACGGGGCTTAGCTTGGCGAGAATGGAGGTTTCTTCCAACCTGCGCGTGAGGGTCGCGTCGTCGAGGTCATCCAGGTTGGTTCCTAAGAGCACATCCTGGAAGGGAATGCCCACATCCTTACAAATCTTTTTGGTGACGATTTCGTTGTCCCCGGTGAGCACCTTGATCTGGACCCCCAGCTTTTGCAGGGCTTCGATCGAAGGCCGGGCGGAGGGTTTGGCTGGGTCCAGGAACCCGATAAAACCCGTCAGGGTCAGGTTGGACTCGTCCGCTACCGAATACGTCAGGGGTCTTTCGCTGGTTTCTTTGATGGCGACCAGCAGGACGCGCAAGCCTTCTTCGTTGAGCCGGCGGGTGGTGTCCAGGACCACGGCGCGCATGTCCGCATCCATAGGGATGACGTTGCCGGCATCGAGTGCATGCGTGCAGAGATCGAGTACTTCTTCTACCGCCCCCTTGCAGATCAGGAGGTGGCGATGGTCTTTATCCAATATGACCGACATCCGCCTGCGGTTGAAGTCGAAGGGGATCTCATCTATTTTCAGGTAGTCTTCCGGATGCACAAAGTGGTGCACATCGGCGGCGTGTTCCAGGACCGCTACGTCGAGCAGGTTCTTCAAACCGGTCTGGTGAAAGGAGTTCAGGAACGCCCACCGCATCACTTCCTCGTCGTCCTTGCCCCGGACGTTCAGGTGTTTTTGAAGGACGATCTTGTCCATCGTCAGGGTCCCTGTCTTGTCGGTGCACAGGATGTTCATCGCGCCGATATTCTGGATGGCGTTGAGGCGTTTGACGATGACCTTGCGCTTGCTCATCATGACGGCCCCCCTGGCGAGGTTGGCGGTCACGATCATGGGGAGCATTTCCGGGGTCAGCCCCACTGCCACGGAAATGCCAAACAGCAAGGCTTCCATCCAGTCGTGTTTGGTCAACCCGTTGATCAGGAAGACGAGGGGCACCATGACCAGCATAAACCGGATCAGAAGCCAGCTGACTTTGTTGACGCCTTTGTCAAAGCTGGTCTCGGCGCGTTTGCCCGTGATGGCCTTGCTCAGCGACCCGAAGTAAGTCTGGTTCCCGGTGGACACCACCAGGGCGCGGGCCGTACCCGACACCACGTTGGTGCCCATGAAAACGATGTTCTCCAGTTCAAGGGGCGAGTGGATGTCCGACGGGCTATGTTCTTTTTTCTCGACCGGAAGGGACTCCCCGGTCAGCATCGCCTGGCTGACGAAAAGATCTTTCGAATGGATGATGCGGCAGTCCGCGGGGATCATGTCGCCCGCCGACAGGAAGACCACGTCGCCGGGGACCAGCTCTTTGATGTCCACCTCGGTTCTCAGGGCGCCCGAACGCTCCACCGTGGCCGTGGTACGGACCATCCCCTTCAATGCCTCGGCGGCCCGGTTGCTCCGGAATTCCTGGACAAAACGCAACAATGCGCTGATCAGGACCATGGTCGATACCACGATGACCGTCTCGAAGTCGGACATGAACGCCGACACCGCGGCAATCACCACCAGGATGCCGATAAACGGATTGACAAAAGCCTGAAACAATTGTGTATACCAGGAGGGCGCCTGCTCATGCTGGACCTCGTTCCGCCCGTGCTGTGCCTGGCGTTCTTCCGCCTCATCGCCGGTAAGGCCTTCCACCCGGCTCTCCAGGACTATAAAACACTCTTCCGGCAGGTGCGTTGAGAGGTCTTTTAAACGGGCAAGGATGGGATCGGGGGAAGGTACGCCAATGGTCAGACGGGCCTTGAGCTTTTCTTTGACTTCTTTTACTTGGCTGAGCATAGCTCCTGGTTTAATACCCGTTCATACGGGAGCCCAGGGCTATCCGAATGGACGGGGGGTTACTGAATAATATGTTGCCGGGGGCAACTGTGATAAGAGTCCATAACGTAAAATTTAAGCGGGTTAACCGCTTTTTGGCCTGGCAAAGATAGTCCGCGTTTTTTAATCCAGTATTAAATTTTATTGTCCGGTTGTTGCATTTCCGTTGTATCGAAAGCGAACGATGTTTTTTTGTTTGGGATACGCAGTATCTTGTCGCTCAGTCAGGTATGGCCCTGGCATCCCCTTTGAACCCACACCCGCATGTTGTTTAGCTACATACGCATTGTCATTCGGAACCTGCGCCGGCAGCCCTTGCTTTCCTTCATCCATATTTTTGGCCTTGGCCTTTCCATGAGCGCCGGGCTCATGGTCCTGATCCGTCTGCAGGACGACCTTGGCTACGACCGTTTTCATCCACACCCTGAGCGGACCTACCGCATCACCAGCGACTACACCCAGCGGGGTGGGGAACACTGGCGCATGGCCAGCACACCCCTGCCCCTCGGTCCAGCGCTCCTGTCCGACACGGCCGGTATCGAGGCGGTGGCCACGATCAACCCGTCCTTTGGCGGGACCACCACGATTGGATCGAAGCAGTTATCGCTCAGTGGCGCGTATACCGGGCCTTCTTTTTTCGCTGTCTTCGGATTTACCCTTTCGTCCGGCGATCCTGTAACGGCGCTCGCTCAGCCCCATTCGATCGTGCTCAGCCAGGACGCCGCCACGCGGTTCTTCGGACAGGCCAATCCCCTGGGCAAGGTCCTTACGATGACGGCCGGCGGGAGCTATATCGTCACGGGTGTTCTAAAGGATCCTCCCGGGAAGTCCCACCTGGACTTTGACGCGTATGTATCCGAAACGAGCATACCTCCGCATGCCGGCGATTGGTTTGCCTTCAACGCTGCCTATACCTACGTCGTCATGAAGCGCCCGGCGGAGACGGCAGCGCTCTACGCGGATCTGGCCACGGTCTCTACCATGCTCAACCGGATGAATGCCGAAGGGAAAACCGCCTTTCACTGGCAGCGGATCACCGCCATCACCCCCGCGCCCATCGGCCTCGACAACAATATAGGGAGAGGTACGTCCTGGGCAAAGGTCTTTTTCGAGCTGGGCTTCGCTTTCCTCCTGCTCTTAGCCGCGTGTTTCAACTATACCAACCTCACCGTGGCCCGCGCCCTGACCAGGGCCAAAGAAGTCGGTCTCCGCAAGATCGCCGGCGCCCACCGCCACCAGGTCTTCGTCCAATACGTCACCGAAGCCGTGGTCACGGCGCTTCTCGCATTGGGTTTTGCCTGGATCCTGCTCGGGTTTATCATCACTTATGCCCCCTTCAACGACGGGTACGAGTTCATCCCGTCTTCTTTTGCCTACAACGCCCAGATGGGATGGTGGTCCCTTGCTTTTGCGCTGGGTACCGGGTTGCTGGCGGGTGTTTCCCCCGCGTGGATCCTCTCGGCCTTCAAACCCCTGCGGGTACTCAAAAACCTGTCCACCGCGCGGATATGGGGCAAAGTCAATCTTCAGAAGACCCTCATCGTTTTTCAATACACCTTGTCCCTGGTCATCCTGATCTTCCTGACCGCCTTCTACCGGCAGTTCTCCTATATGTCCAGCCTTGACCCCGGTTTTCGTCGCGACAATACGCTGGTGATCCCGGTCGACGGGCCGGATGCATCGGTCCTCGCCCAGAAGATTGCCTCCCTTAGCGGGGTGCAGACCGTAGCAGCCTTGTCCGGCCGTTTTGACGACCGCTCCGCCGAGCGGACCTTCACCGGCTGGCTGGCCGGGAAAGAACAAACGGTGAACCTGCATTACTATGACGCCGATCCGGCCTTCCTCCCGGCCATGCACCTCGACCTCGTGGCGGGTCATAATTTCCTGTCGGAGGACACCGTGGAAAAGTTTGTCCTGCTCAACGAAAAAGCCGTCCGGGCGCTTGGCTTCGCGGACCCGTCCAAGGCCGTGGGACAGCGGTTATGGGTGGCCGATAGTACCCCGCTCATCATCCAGGGCGTGCTCAAGGATTTCACGTATCAGAATGCCGCCCAGCCCATCGCCCCCCTCGCGCTCCGGACCCGGAAAGGGAGTTACAACTACCTCTACGTCCGCGTGGATCCCGTCCGCCGGGACGCGATCACGGCGCGGATCGCCGCCGCCTGGGGCGCCCTCCTGCCGGCTAAAAGCTTTTCGTATACCTGGCTTGATGAATACATGGAGGCCGCCTATGCTCAAAAAGCGACCCTTTCCCTGTTGGGCTACCTCGCCTTTATGGCCGCCAGTATCGCCACGCTGGGTCTTCTTGGCCTGGTCATGTACACCGTGGAAGTCCGCCGCAAAGAGATCAGCATCCGCAAAGTCATCGGCGCAGAGAAACGCGAGCTGGTCGTCCTCTTGTCCCGCGGGTTCGTCCGGCTGCTCGTGCTCTCCGGTCTGATCGCCATGCCGCTGGGGTATACCGCGGGGGTGTTTTTCCGGCACCTATTTCCCTTGCAGGCGCCCTTTGGGCCGGGGTACGCGGTGGCGTGTTTCTTCTTACTTCTTGTACTCGGTCTGGCGACCATTGGGTCGCAGACGTACCGGGCGGCGGGGGAGAATCCGGCGGGGAATCTGCGGGCGGAGTAGGGGGCACCGCGCTTGCGCGTCCCGCGGCTACTCCGAGCGCAAGCTCCGTATCGGGCTCGCCATCGCCGCCCGGATGGCCTGGTAGCTCACGGTGGCCAGCGAGATGAAGATCGCCCCTACACCCGCGAGGACAAAAACCCAGGGATCGATGTGGGTGCGGTATTTGTAGTTCATCAGCCACTTGTCCATGAAATACCAGGCAATGGGCGTGGCGACCACGATGGAGATGAGCACCAGCATAACGAATTCCTTCGACAGCAAGGTCGTCAGGTTCGCGATCGAAGCGCCCAGGACCTTGCGCACGCCGATCTCCTTGACGCGGGCTTCGGCCATGTAGGCGGCCAGCCCGAACAAACCCAGACACGAAATAAAGATCGTCAGGGCCGCGAACAAACCCGCCAGGGTGGCGGTGGCCTGCTCGTCCGAGAATTTCCGCGCGTATTCCTGGTCCACGAAGTTGTATTCGAAGGGATATTCGGGGTTGTACTTTTTAAAGACCTGTTCCATGATCTTCAGGTTCCCGGCCGTCGACCGGGCAGGGTTGAGTTTGAAATGGATGGCGTTGAAATAATTGCCTTTCGGCCCCCACATGACCATGGGCCGGATCGGCTCGTACGGAGACTCGATGATGAAGTCCCGGACGACGCCGACCACCTTGTAGGGATAGCCCGGGTAGCCGATCACCTGTCCCAGCGGATGTTTGAATCGCATCGCCTTGACGCAGGATTCATTGATGATGACGGCGTTCGAGTCTGCCGGATAGTTGACCAGGTCGATGTCCCGGCCCTCGATGATCTGCATCCCCATGGTCTTGACGAGGTTGCCGTCCGTCGTAAAACTGTTGATGATGGTCTTGTCGTCGGCGGGTTTGCCGTCCCAGTTGATGCCCCAGGTATTGCTCCAGGACTGCGAGATGGGGGAGCTGCACATGCTCCAGGTCGTGACCGCGCCCTTGTCCCGGAGTTCGTTGACGATCACGTGGTAATTCTTTTGCATATCCCCCTGCATCATCACATACACGAGGTTGTTTTTATCATAGCCGTTTTCACGCGACTGGGCGTAGCGGAGCTGTTTGAGGACGATGAGGGTGGCGATGATGAGCAGGATGGCGATGCTGAACTGAAAAACCACCAATACCTTCCGGGGCGTGACCAGGGCATTCACCTTCCGGAATGTCCCCTTCAATACCTGTACCGGCCGGAAGGCACTGAGGAAAAACGCCGGGTAGCTCCCCGCCAGCAGCCCCGTGAAACCGATAAATCCAAGAATAGACAGCCAGAAGACCGGTTGGGACCACTCCAGCGCCAGGTGTTTTTGCGTGAGTTCGTTGAACGGCTTCAGGCTTACACTCACCATCACCATCGCCAGGATACCGGAGATCAACGCCAGCATGACCGATTCCATCAGGAACTGGATAATCAACGACTGTTTCAGGGCGCCGACCGTTTTCCGGATCCCCACCTCTTTCGCCCGCCGCTCGCTTCGGGCCGTCGACAGGTTCATAAAGTTGATACACGCGATCACCAGGATAAAGATCGCGATCAGCAGAAACGCCCGGACCATTTCGATACGCCCGCCCGCTTGTTTGCCGTTCTCGAAATCGCCGAACAGGTGGGTACGGCTAAAGGGATACAGGAAGACTTTGGTCGTCCCATCCTGTTCGTGCTGTATGGTGAAGTTCTTGATCTTTTTTTGCAGCGCCTCCAGGTCCGTATGCGGTTTCAGCAACACGATATTCCGGGTGGAATTGTTCCCCCACGAACTGTCGTCCTCTCCCCGTTTGACGATATACGACCATGGCGTCAGGAATTCATAGTCAAAAGAGGTATTGTTCGGCAGGTCCCTGATCACCCCACTTACATTAAACAGGTCCTTGTTGTCCAGCTTGACCGTTCGTCCCAGCGCATCCTCATCCCCGAACAACTTCCGCGCCAGCGTCTGCGTGATCACCAGCGAGGTCGGATCGTTTAGCGCGGTCGCCGGGTTCCCCTCGACAAAGGGTACGCTAAACATGCTCAGAAAATCCGGGTCCACCATCGTCCCTTTGACGTTCAGCCGTTTTTCCCCCACGGAAAAAAGCAGCGTTTGCGTCCAGTTCACCCGGGTCGCCTTGTCGATCTCCGGAAAAGACGGCTTCAGCACCGGCCCCATCACCTTTGGCGTCGTCGGCCAGCAGACCGTATCGTTTGTCCACTTGTCCTTGTTCCAGACGGTGTACAACCGGTCCGCATTCGGATAGGTACGGTCCCAGCTCCACTCGTTCTCCACCCAAAGCAGGATCAGGAGGGCGCACGCCATCCCTATCGACAGGCCAAGAATGTTGATAAAGGAAAACCCCTTGCTCCGGAGAAGGTTCCTCATGGCGACGGTCAGGTAATTTTTCAGCATAGCGGAGCCGCCACAAGGGGTATGCCAGGATGGGGAGGCCCTGCGGACGGGGCCTCCGGCCGCGTTTGCCCGCGCCGGTGTGCGGAAACGGACGGTCGGGCGTACCGGAAGCGGGCGCGGCCCCGCGCGCATCGCGCGCGATTTTTTCGTAACTTTAGCGCATGAGCGCGAATACGACGACGATAGGGAAAGTGCTGGTGAGGGTCTTTAAGGCCATCTTTATCCGCAAGAAAGAGTGCTGCCGCTAGGAAACTTTGCGGCGTTTGCGCCTGGGGTTGGGTAGGACGGTATCTTTTCCGCCTGCGATGTGGCTGAGGTATACCCCATTTTCCTTTATATCCTCCAGGCGCTCCACTGCGGTATCGCGAACGACCGTGTCCCCCACGATCGCATAGAACTCGCTTCCATTGTAGTAAATCGAATCCGGGTAGCTGGGCGGGACTTCCGTTAGGTGGAATCCCCCAAAAACAAGCCGCCCATTCCTATCCAGAATTTTTGAAGCGATGGTTTTCATCAGGAGGGTGGGTTTGCCGGGGGAGAGACGGACGACATCCATCTTGTCTTCTTCGGGACCGTCGAACATGTCCACAAAAAGCAGTACGGTATCCGCCTTCTCGATCAACTTGTTGTAAGGGCTGTCGGCGAGGATATCGCCGGCGTCCGGGATACGCCAGACTGGTTTGCCCTTCCAGAATACTTTGCCGTCGGCGATCCGGACCGAGTCGCCGTTGGTGCTTTTCAACGAAAACGGGCGCGCCGTTGTATCCGCGGCCGGGGCCCCGGGTGTGGCCGGCGTGACCGCCGCCGTGGTGTCCTTGCGGGAGGATTTCTTTGCGTGTTGGGCGCAGCCGAACAGCAGAAGGAGACAAGTGAGGAGCAGGGGTAAACGTGTAAGGGTCATGGCGGCATTAAGATAAGCAAAATCGTTGTAGCATGCCTCGGGATAAAAATTTGCCGTATTATTGCGGCCAAAATCCAGTTGATGCAACTCCAAATCACCGCTTCCAGCTCCAAGGAGCAGGTTTTTTCCCAGATCGAAGCTGCCCTTAAGGCTCAGGGTTTTACCATCGTACAACACGACTTTGCCCGGCCCTGGGGTGGATTTTTCGTCATCGAGGAGACCCAGGCCCCGGAATTTATCAAGACCTATTTCCCGGGGATGGCGCTAAAGGATTTTACCATCACCCACAAACTCAGCCCCAAGATCCTGGTGGTGGCACCGGGCAAACGTCTTTCCTGGCAGTATCACTTCCGCCGTGCGGAAATCTGGAGGGTCGTCGCCGGGGAAGCCGGGGTTGTCACCAGCCTGACGGACCAGGAGGGCCCCCTGAAGCAATACCAGCCGGGCGACCTGATCAAGCTCCAGCAGGGCGAACGCCATCGGCTGGTCGGATTGGAGACCTTCGGGATCATCGCAGAGATTTGGCAGCATACCGATGCGGCGAATCCCTCCAATGAGGATGATATTGTGCGTCTGCAGGACGACTTCGGCCGCTAGGCCGTGAGCTCGTGGATGCGGGGCGGCCGCAGCGTAACGGCGCGGCGGCAAGCCGGCCGCCGCAGGCTGACCGCGGCGCGGACGGACGGTGGGCGCAGCGGCGTCCTATTTTTCCTACCTTTATATAGATGAAGGTCAAAGACATTCCGCGTTACTCTTTAAAGGACTGGGCCCCGGGGGCCGGGTCCTTTGCCGTAAGTACACTGGAGGCCATGGGGGAAGCCCAGGGCCAGCGGTGGGCCGGTCCGCACCGGGACGATTTTTATGGCATCCTGTGGATCACCGCCGGGGAGGCCCGGGTGACCATCGATGCCGTGGCGTATACGGCTTCCGCGCATGCTTTGATCTTTGTCGCCCCGGGGCAGGTGGTCCAAATGTCGGGGAACCTGGCGGGGTGGTGGATCGCTTTCGAGGAGCAATTTTATTGCGTGAGAGACGAGGCGGCCAACCGGTCGAGGGGGATCAATTCACACCTTTTTTTCAACCCGGACTTTGCGACGGTATTGAGCCCGGATGAGGCGGACGAAGCCGTCTTAGGGAACATCGTCTCCATGATGGAGGAGGAGTACCGGGGTAGGGGGGACCATTATTTAGAGGCTTTTTTCTCGCTGCTGCAGCTTTTCCTGATCCGGGTGACGCGTATCATGGAACGGGAAGAAAGAGAGCCGGAACACGCCGGTGGTCCTTTTCTTCAGTTCCGGCAACTGATCGAGCAGCATTATAAAGATAAAAAGAATGTGTCGGACTATGCGCGGATGATGAACATGACGCCCGTCTGTTTAAATGCCTTGTCCAAAAGCCTGTCGGGCCTGACGGCCGGAGAACAGATCCGGGGGCACGTGACCGCGGAGGCTAAGCGCCTCCTTTTCAACACGGACCTTAGCGCCAAGGAGATTGCCTACCGGCTGGGGTTCGAGGACGCGCCTTATTTCAGCCGGTTTTTCAAAAAGTATACGGGGCAGACGCTCCTGGAGTTCAGGGAGCAGAGCCGGCTGAATGCCGTTTAAAAAAGTACCCTACTTACGTAAATCTGTCCATTGACCTGCCCCCATTCAATGTCGTAACTTTGATCTATCAATAAAAGGAGCATATCATGGAAACGATTTTACATAGGGCAGACAGCAGGGGGCACGCGAACCATGGCTGGCTGGACGCACACCATTCCTTTAGTTTTGCGGGATATTACGATCCGAAGCGGATGCATTTCGGGGTCCTTAGGGTCCTGAACGACGACCGCGTGGCACCCGGCATGGGTTTTGGCATGCATCCCCATGACAACATGGAGATCATCACCATTGTTCTGGAAGGGGCTTTGAAGCACAAGGACAATATGGGGAACGAGGGCATCCTGCGCCCGGGGGATGTGCAGGTGATGAGCGCGGGCACCGGCGTGGTGCACAGCGAATTCAACCCGTCCAGGGAAGAGCCGGTGAATTTGTTGCAGATCTGGGTTTTCCCCAACAAAAGACAGGTGGAGCCGCGGTATGAACAGAAACACTACGATCAGCGGGAGAACGGTTTGCAACTGGTGGTCGCCCCGGACGAATCGGACGGCGCCCTTTGGATACACCAGGACGCCTGGTTTTCGCTGGGACAGCTGGACGAGGGCAAAAGCCTGACGTACCGGAGCCGGAAGAGCGGGAACGGCAGTTATATTTTTGTGATCAAAGGGGAATTGTCGGTAAACGGGCAGATGATCGGCCCCCGCGACGGGATGGGTTTGACAGATTTCGACGAAGTGACGGTCAAGGCCGAGGAAGAAGCCGAATTTCTCATCATGGATGTACCACAAGCTTAACACTAAAATACATAAAACAAAAAAATTATGGCAATCACCAAATGGACAGTTGATCCAATGCACAGCCAGGTCGAATTCAAGGTGCGTCACCTGATGATCACCAATGTGACCGGAACTTTTCAACACTTTGACGGGACGATCGAAACGGAAGGCGAAGACTTCACCCAGGGCAAAGTGACGTTCTCGGTCAAGGTGGATTCCATCGATACGGCCAGCGACCAGCGTGACGGTCACCTGAAAAGCGATGACTTTTTCAGCGCAGACAAATTCCCCGAGATCAAGTTTGTAAGCACGGGCTTCAAACACAAGGGCGGGGAAAACTACGACCTGACCGGGAACCTGACCATCCGCGACCTGACCAAACCGGTTACGCTGGCCGTGGAATACGGTGGTGTCGCCCAGGACTTCTATGGCAATACCAAAGCGGGTTTTACGGTGACAGGCAAAATCAACCGCAAGGACTTCGGCCTGGTATGGAACGGGGTTACCGAAACGGGCAGCATCGTGGTCAGCGACGATGTAAGGATCAGCGCAGACCTGCAGTTCACAAAGGGATAAATGCATTGTTAATAAAGGGGGCGCAAGCCCCTTTTTTTTATACCTTTATGTTGTCTCTAAAACAGCCATTATGTCCAGAGAATTTTATAACTGCATAAAGGCAGCCTTCAAGGTCGGCATCATCGCCGCCGTGATCAACCTGATCTGGTTTATCGCCGCCCGCATCATCTTCCTGATCGACTACCCCAGCGTCAAATGGTATTTTGTACTTATCGCAACCATGTTGCCCATCCTGCTGGGGGGCGTTGTGTATTACCTGATCTATACCGTTACCCGTTACCACCGCATCGTGTTTGTGATTGGCAGCATGGTGCTCCTGGTCTGCTCGCTCCTGGCGGGCCCCCTGTCGCCCATCCTCCCGGACGGGTCTCCTTCCACCAAAGACTTCATGATCCTGACCATCCCGATGCACTGTGTGGCCGCGTTTATGGCGGCGTTCGCGCTGCCGGTGTGGAATCACCTGAATCCGCCGGCGCCACAGGCGGAGCACGCCTAAGGCGCCGCCCATCCAAGAACCGGCCGGCCACCGCCGGAATCTCGTATTTTTGCATCCCATGAAGCATCTGGCCGCGCTGAATAAGTATTTCTGGAAGTACCGTTTCCGTCTCCTGGCGGGTTTGGTCTTTGTCGTCCTTTCGAACTATTTCAGTGTGCTGGCCCCGCTGATCACCAAGTATGTGGTGAACAAGCTGATGCTGCTGCTGTCCCCCGGCACCACGCACGCCTTTCACGAAAGCGTTCAGGACCCACTGGCGCGGGTGTTGATCAACCGGATCGACCGGTGGAATTTTTCAAACGTCGTTGCGCTTTGCGGGGTGACCCTGCTGGTGCTGGCCTTGCTTCGGGGGTTGTTTATGTTTTTTATGCGGCAGACGATCATCGTCATGAGCCGGCACATCGAATTCGACCAGAAGAACGAGGTGTACCAGCATTACCAGCGGCTGGACACGACGTTTTACCGTTCGCACAGCACGGGTGACCTGATGAACCGGATCACGGAGGACGTGAGCCGGGTGCGGATGTTTACGGGGCCGGCCATCATGTACCTGGTGAACCTCCTGGCGTTGATCGGCCTGAGCGTGTATTACATGCTCAAGGATAACGTCGCCCTGACCCTGTATACGCTGGCGCCCCTGCCGTTGCTGGCAGTGACGATTTACTTTGTCAACCAATTGATCCACAAAAAAAGCGAACGCATCCAGGCGTTGCTGAGCGACCTGACCACGAACGCCCAGCAGTCTTATTCGGGGATCCGGGTGATCAAATCCTTTGTCCAGGAAAAGGCGATGCTGGCCTTTTTCCGGAACAGCAGCGAGGAATATAAGACGAACGCCCTGGGGCTGGCCAAGGTAGAGGCCATTTATTTCCCTGCGATGTCTTTCGTAGTGGGGATCAGCACCCTCCTGACCATCCTGATCGGTGGGTTTATGTACATCCGTGACCCGCAGAGCATGACGTTCGGGACCCTGACCGAATTTGTCCTCTTTATCAACATGCTGATGTTCCCGGTCAGCGCCATCGGGTCGGTGGCCAGTATGACCCAGCGGGCGGCGGCTTCCCAGAAACGGCTCAACGAATTCCTTCGTTTGCAGCCGGAGATCCGCGACAAGCCCAAAGCGACCCCCAAAGTGATCGCCGGCGACCTCCACTTCGACCATGTATCTTTTACATATTCCCACACCGGCATCAAAGCCCTGACCGACTTCGACCTGCACATCCGTAAGGGCCAAAAGGTGGCGATCATCGGCCGGACGGGCTCGGGCAAGACGACCGTCGCCCAGTTGCTCCTGCGCATGTTTGACCCGGACCAGGGTGCGGTCAAGGTGGATGGGACGGATATCAGGGACATTACGCTAAAAAGCCTGAGGGAACAGATCAGCTATGTTCCCCAGGACGTCTTCCTGTTTAGCGACACCGTCCGGGGAAACATCCTTTTCGGAAACCCGGTGGCCACCATGGACCAGGTCCGGCAGGCGGCAAAGCAGGCGGTGGTGGACGGGGAGATCGCGGGTTTTGCCGAAGGCTATGACACCATGATCGGGGAGCGGGGCGTAACGCTGAGCGGGGGCCAGAAGCAACGGGTGTCGATCGCCCGGGCGCTGATCAAAGATCCCCGGGTCATCGTCATGGACGACTGTCTGAGCGCCGTGGACGCCCGGACGGAAAGGGAGATCATCGGGCAATTGTACGAATACCTACAGGACAAAACTGCCATCATCATTACCCACCGGATCTTTTCCCTGTTCCAGTTCGACCAGGTCGTGGTTCTGGACGACGGACACATCATTGAAAGGGGTACCCACGATTCCCTCCTGGAGGCGGGGGGATATTACGCCGACCTGTATGCGCGGCAGCGGGAAAGGGACGAACGGCCGTCCGAGGAAGAGGTCACCCAAGAAAAATAGTGTGTCGATGGGCGTTTACACCCTTTAAGATTGAACGTTTTGGCTATTTTGGAATTCATGTTAAAATTTTGTCAATTAAAAAAGAAGTATATCTTTGTCCAAACTAAAACTTACAACTGTGGCGTACGAAAACACTGACAAAAGAATGGAAAGCGTGTACAGCAAGCGCATCAGGGCTGGGAAGCGGAGGACATATTTCTTTGACGTCCGTGCTACCAGGGGAAATGACTACTACCTCACCATCACCGAAAGCCGCAAGCGTTTTAACGACAACGGCTACGATCGCCATAAGATCTTTCTATATAAAGAGGACTTCAACAAATTCCTTGGGGGTCTTAACGAAGCCGTCAACTATGTCAAGACCGAGTTGATGCCGGACTTCGACTTCGACGCCTACAACCACGATAACGACAACGAACGCAGCGACAACGATTACGATATCCAGGAGGAATCCACCTCGATCACCATCGTTGAACAGACCGTTGTCCACGTGCAGCAGCCGGCTCCCGCCCCGGCGCCCGCATCGACGGAAGAGGTCGACAAATGGTAAAATATCCACAGTGTTATAAAAAAAAGGCTCCCCGAGGGGAGCCTTTTTTATTAGATAGTCATGATGTTCAGGTGATGGTTAGGATCGCGACCCGTCCATACCACACCCAGGTCGCCGAAATAGCAGGACGTAAGCATCGGTGTAAAGTCCGAGCTGTCCCAGAAGGTGACCTTATTGTCGAAACGGATACCGTCCGCCGACTGCATGATGTTGAGGCTATGGTTGGGATCGGTGCCGCTCCAGCTCAGGTAGAGCTTATCCTCGTATACTATAAGGCCGGGGCCGGCGACGGCCGTATCGGACAGCGTGACCTTGTTCTGCCAGGTGGCGCCAAAGTCGCGGGTGGACATGACGTTCAGGCTTCTTGCCATATCCGTACCGGTCCAGGCAATATACAGCCTGTCCTTGTAGGGCATGAGGGCCGGGGAACTGATGGATGTTTCGTTGAGGATCCGTTTGTCGCGCCAGGTGATGCCGTCGGCGGAAAACAGTACGTTCAGGTGTTGCTGCGGATCGGCACCCGTCCAACATAAGACGAGGTTATCGCCATCAGCGGCCAGCCACGGGCGGGAGATGCTGGTTTCGGGCAGCGTTATCTTGTGTTCCCACTGAAGACCGTCTGCGGAGGACATGACGTTGAGCATCCGGTTATCGCCGCCCGCCCAGGCCATGTACAACCGGCCCGAAAAGGAACAGAGGGACACCCCCGTCGGCGACGTGTCCGCCAGCGTTATTTTGTCAAACCACACGTCTTCCTCCTGTGACTGGATGACGTTGAGGTGGTGTACAGGATCGGTGCCTGCCCAGGCCACCACCACTTTGTTCATGAATTCAACCGCCCCCGGGGACTGCACGGCCGTGTCGTTCATGATTTGTTTGAACCGGTAAAAGATGTCCACTTCCCCGGTTACCGCCGAGTTGCTTACCACCACGCAGTGCTGGCCGCAGTCGGTTACGGCGTCGACCGGTGTCCAGTTCAGCCGCGGCGTGCCGTTGCCGGTGACGATGTTGATCCCCCTGAACCTTGTGTCATACACGGAAGGATAGTCCGCAAAGTTGTCGACAGCGTAAGCCTCCAGTGTCTGGGCGCACCACAACAGTTCATTGATGCCGTTGACGTTTAACAGGGTCCCGTTGATGCCTTCGAACCCGCAGGTATAATTATACAGGTTACCGGTTTGACCCGTGCACCGGATCACCCCGGTCAATACGTCTCCGGCGTTGACGGGTACCAGAGGGGTAAAAAAGGCATTTCCCCCCGCAGTGACATACCAGGAAGCCACGCTCCAGGTGTTACCGCCCCCTGCAGCGGACGGCCCCCATTGCAGCACGGGTTGAAGAATGCCGTAATTGGCGCCAAAATTCTGGATGCCGTTAAAAAGGAAGATGGTCTGGTTGTTCCGGGACTCCGGCTCCGGCGGCACCTGCCAGTTGCATTTGAAAAGGGCGATGGGCTGACCGGTGCCGTTGTTCCAGTAAGCGTAGGAGATCCAGCCGCTGCCCAGCGCGGGTACTTCGTCCGGTTGCGCCGCCTGGTGTGCCAGCTTGTTTACGACAATACCGGTATCCCGCTCCATGATGCGGATGTCCGGCCCGTCCATTTGCAAAAGTTGCCCCGTTTCCATCTGGTGGATGAGGATGGACGGGCGAAACCCACCGGGTGTGAGGATCAACCCCCTGGCCGTCATTTCATCGCGAAGTGCGGGCCGGGAGGGGAGTTGTTTTCGTGGGATCAGGTTGGGACGTCCGAGGTCGTCGAACTGAATAATCTTCTCGGGATATACAGGAACGATCCTTTCCCGGGAAATAGGCCCCCCTGGTGCAATCAGGGTGTCACCGTTTTCCTGTCTTCTTTTGGTAGACATAAACGATTAGTTTAAAAGGTTAACAAAAAGGCGCGTCGAGAGAGAGAAGTGCTGTGGTCTTGTGGAGATCCGGGCGTGAAGCGTGGTAAAGCTAGAAATAATTATGGGCAAAAAAAAAGGCGTCCTTGGTGTTGGACGCCCTTTTTTTATTTTTTGGTTAAGCCTTTCGCCATTTCTTATACGCGTTGATCAACCCGTTGGTCGACGCGTCGTGCGCCGTTACAGGCTCGTCGCCGGTGAGCTCCGGCAGGATCTTGCCAGCCAGTTGTTTGCCCAGCTCTACCCCCCATTGGTCAAAGGTGAAGATGTTCCAGATGACGCCCTGGACAAAGATCTTGTGCTCGTACAGCGCGATGAGCTGTCCGAGGGTATAGGGCGTGATTTCCTTGATAAGGAAGGAATTGGTCGGGCGGCTGCCGGAAAACAGTTTGAAAGGGATCAGCGACGCGTCCGGTGTTTTGCCTTCGGCTTTGACCTCTGCTTCCGTCTTGCCGTTCATGAGCGCTTCGGTCTGGGCGAAAAAGTTGCTCAGCAGCTTGGGATGGTGATCGCCTAACGGGTTGTGGCTGATGGCCGGCGCGATAAAGTCGCAGGGGATCAGCAGGGTGCCCTGGTGGATCAACTGGTAAAAGGCGTGCTGGCCGTTGGTGCCGGGCTCGCCCCAGATGACGGGCCCGGTGGCGTAGGTTACTTTTTTGCCGGTGCGGTCCATCGACTTGCCGTTGCTTTCCATATTCCCCTGTTGGAAGTAGGCGGAGAAACGGTGCATGTATTGGTCGTACGGCAGAATGGCTTCCGTTTGGGCGCCAAAAAAGTTGGTGTACCAAAGACCGACGAGCGCCATGACGACGGGAATATTTTGCGCAAAGTGTGTATGACGGAAGTGGTTGTCCGTCGAATGCGCGCCTTTGAGGAGGCTTTCGAAATTGTTGTAGCCGACCATCAGGGCAATGGACAAACCAATGGCGCTCCATAAGGAGTAACGGCCGCCAACCCAATCCCAGAACTCGAACATATTCGCGGTGTCGATCCCAAAAGCGGCCACGGCCTTGGCGTTGGTGGACAGGGCGGCAAAGTGTTTGGCGACGAAGGCTTCGTCTTTGGCATAGCTGAGAAACCAGTCGCGGGCGCTGAGCGCGTTGGTCATGGTTTCCTGGGTGGTGAAGGTTTTGGAGGCGATCAGGAAAAGCGTTTCTTCGGGGTTGACCACCTTTAGCGTTTCGGCGATGTGGGTGCCGTCGACGTTCGATACGAAGTGCGCGTCCATCCCTTTGACCCAGTAGGGGCGCAAGGCTTCGGTGACCATCAACGGACCGAGGTCGCTGCCGCCGATACCGATGTTGACGATGGTTTTGATGGGCTTGCCGGTATATCCTTTCCAGGCACCACTGTGGATCGCTTCGCAGAAGTTTTTCATCTGCGCCAGGACGCGTTGTACGTCGGGCATGACATCTTTCCCGTCGGACAATACGGGTTTGCCGGAAAAGTTCCTCAGTGCGGTGTGCAGGACCGAACGGTCCTCGGTATGGTTTATTTTGTCCCCGGTGAACATGGCTTCGATGCCGTCCTTGACCTTACACTCGGCCGCCAGCCCCTGTAACAGCTCCAGCGTTTTGTCCGTGACCAGGTTTTTGGAGTAGTCCAGCAGGATATCTTCGTGTTGCAGGGTGTACTTCGGGAAACGCTCATGATCTTTTGCAAAAAGATCCCGGAGGTGGGCGTCCTTCATTTCGCCAGCGTGGGCGGCCAGGGCTTTCCAGGCCGCGGTCGTCGTGGGATTAATCGTGTGTAGCATTATGGAAAAGTTTATAGGTATCTTCTTTGTCTTTCTGTAACTGTGTCTTCAGGGCATCGAGGCCATTGAAACGTTGCTCCGGCCGGAGATACGCGGCGAGGTGGATGCGGAGCGTCTTCCCATACAGGTCGCCCTGGTAGTCCAGCAGGTGGACTTCGATCACGCGGCGGGTGCCGCCGACGGTGGGGCGGATGCCGATGTTCATCATGCCCGTGAGACCGGCGTCCACGCGAACGGCATACACGCCATGAGCAGGTATGAGCTTTTCCTCATCTTCGACCTCGATATTTGCGGTAGGGAACCCCAACGTGCGCCCCAACTGCTGTCCGAGAACCACGCGCCCCTCAAAAAAGTAAGGATACCCCAACAAATCCGCCGCCAGCTCCGGCCGGCCCGACAGCAGCGCCTCGCGGATCCGCGTGGAGCTTACCTTGAGCAGGTCCAGCACGCGTTCGGGGATCTCGCGCACCCGGAAGCCATAAACGGGCCCCTTGGCTTCGAGCAGGCGGAAGTCTCCGCTCCGGTTGTTGCCAAAACGGTGGTCGTAGCCGATGATGATGGTATGGGGTTGGAAGTAACGGACGAGGAATTGTTCGATATAATCTTCAGCGCTGAGCTGGGAGAATTCCCGGGTAAAGGGGATGACCACCAGGTGGTCTATGCCCTGGGCATCGAGCAGCCCGATTTTTTCGGACAAGGTGCTGAGCAGGGCGATGCGTTCGTCCGAAGACCGGACGACCTGGCGCGGATGCGGATGGAAGGTAAGGATGACCGTTTCGCCCCCGGTTTCCCGGGCGACCGCTTTCATGGAGGCGATGATCTCCTGGTGCCCCTTGTGCACTCCGTCAAATGTGCCGATGGTGATGACTGCGTTTCTGAATCCGGGTAAAAGGTCAAGGGCGCTATGTACCTGCATAGATGACAAAGTCTCGCGCGAAGCTACGGGGAATTTGCGGTATCTTGACACTATGGTTTCAAGAAACATACCCGTCAAAGACATGACCGTCGGGGCGTATTTCCGGTCCCTGACCGTGCTGCATGCGGCGTTGCTCGCCGGTCAGTTGCTGTTTGCCTGTATACTTTTTGTCGTCGTGAGACAACAGGTGCGGCGCATGGTTGTTGCGCTGCCCGTGAATCCCTGGTTGTACGTTGCCCTGGGGGTAACCTTTGCGGTGCTGGCGGCCGCGCACTTCGTATACCGCTCGCGGGTGGATCGCGCCCGGGAAAAAGAAACCCTGGCGGACCAGCTCACCGCCTACAGGACCGCCTTTGCGGGGAGGGATATGGCCCTGAATTCCCTGTCGACCGTCGGCAACATATTGTTTTTCCTTTGCGGGAACACCGACTATATCGCCATCACGGGGATGGCTGTCCTGATATTTGCCGTCTGGTGGCCGACAAAAGCAAAAGTAAAGGACGTCCTGGGCCTGGAAGGCCTGGACAACCCGGACGCACTCATCGGAGGTTCCTGAGGAATTCCTCGTAGCCAAGACTGAATTGCTCCAGGATACGGGCGGCCCGGTTTCGTTTGTGCCGGAGCAGGGCCAGGACCAGGTGTTCGGGTTCGATCAGGGCGGACTGTAATGACCGGGCTTCGCGTTCTGCCCTTTCCAGGACCTTTGTCGCGGTGCGGGAAAGGGGCAGGCGGAGGTCGGGTTTGCGGCGGGAGTGTCCGCGGAGCAGCGAAGCGCTCTCGGCTTCTTTCCAAAGTTTATCCAGGTCGATGTGGGCATGGCGGAAGGAGGTCAGCGCGTAGTTGTTCCCCTGGCGGATCAGTCCCAGGAGAAGATGTTCGGTATCAAGCGTATGGTCATCGAGCCTTATGGCCTCTTCGCTGGCAAAGGACAACACTTCCTTGGCCCGCGCGGAGAATGGGTTGGGCATATTCATAGAGTTTGGACCGTACAAGATACCCATAACCCCCTGAGGAATACTTTAATGGCTTGTTAACGGGGCAAACGAAATTTTTTAAGTAATTGATTTTCAATAATGTTGTGGGCTATCGTTGTCTTGGGTCTGGGGGCCATTACCGGGATCCTTTTGCTAAATGCCGGGCGGAAAAAAAGAAGAGGCACCTCCCTGCCACCGGGTTTCCGGGCGCTCCTGGAAACCCATGTCGGTTTTTACCGGGCCCTGGACCCGGCCGAACGGGACCGCTTCGCCCGCCGGGCGGAGGCCTTTGCCCGGGAAGCCCGGATCCATGGGGTAAAGATCGAACTGGAGGACGTGGACAAAGTCCTGGTGGCGGCCAGCTCGGTCATCCCCGTCTTTGGCTTTACCGAGTGGGACTATACCAACCTGAGCGACGTCCTTTTGTATGAAGGCGCCTTTGACGCCCAGCACTTCGCGGGCCCGGACAACCGCCACAACGTCCTGGGGATGGTGGGCTCCGGCGCCATGGAGCGCGTCATGATCCTTTCCCGGCCCGCGCTCAGGGAGGGCTTTGCGCAGGTAGCGGCGCCCTTTAACACCGGTATCCACGAGTTCGTGCACCTCGTCGACAAGTCCGACGGCGCGGTTGACGGTATTCCCGAATCGTTGCTGGGGGCCTCGGTGGAGGCCTGGACCCAGTTGCTTCACGCCTATCTCGGACCGGTCCGTTCAGGACATACAGACATCAACACGTATGGGGGCACCAACGGGGCAGAATTCCTCGCGGTCGTCAGTGAATACTTTTTCAAAAGGCCGGACCTCATGGAGGAGCGGCATCCTGACCTTTATGCGATGCTGTCGCATATTTTTCAACAGCGGCCGCGCCTCGACCCGCGGGTAGCCGAAGCGGCCGCGGCGCCCCAGGGTGGCCCGGCACCGGAGATTTAACAGGATTTTTTCAAGCGGAGCTATATCTTAACAAACATGCTCCGCAACTACCTAAAGACCGCCCTCCGGTCCCTGCGCAAAACCCCCGTCCTTTCGCTGGTCAACATCGTGGGGCTCGCCGCAGGCCTCACTTTTCTTTTCCTTATCGGCGCCTATATCTGGGGCGAGTGGCGGGTCAATGCGGATATGCCGGACCGGTTGTATATCCTCCGCGCTGCGCTGAAAGACCCAAGCTCGGGTCTGGACTTTACCGTCCCGGGGCCTGTCGCGCCGGCACTGCACGAACAATACCCCCAACTGGTGACGGATTTTTATCACCACGATGCGATCATGTCCATCGTATCGAGGGGGGACAACCACTATACGGAGGGGCTGCAGATCGGGGACCCCAGCTTCCTGACATTGTTTGGATTCCAACTGTTGTATGGAGATGCCCGGACCGCCCTGGACGCGCCGGATAAGCTGGTCCTGACCGGGGACATGGCCATGAAGTATTTCGGACGGAGAAACGTGGTAGGGGAGCGGCTGTCGGTCCAATCCTTTTCCGGGGGAAAACGGGATTTTACCATAGGGGGTGTGCTGAAGGAACCCCCGTACAATACGATAAATTACTATACCACCGCCAATGAAGGGAATCACTTTTTCCTGCCGGCTTCTTCCCTGAAGTTCTTTAACAGGGACCTGGCTTTTGCCAACTGGAACGTTCCCTATATCATCAGCTATGTCCGCCTGGCCCCCGGGGTACGCCCGGAACAGCTCCAGGCCCCCATACAGCAGTTGTTGGACGCCAACCTGACGCCCGATCTGCGGGCGAAAATGCACATTTACCTTACCCCGGTCCACGACTATTACCTGCAAGAGGCGAAGGGGGTGACCCTGAAGATGATTCGTGCTTTAACCCTCGTGGCACTTTTTATCCTGCTCATGGCCGTGATCAATTTTGTCAACATGACCCTGGGCAACTCGATGACCCGTCTAAGGGAGATTGGGATGCGGAAGGTGCTTGGAGGGCGCAAAGGACAACTGGTCACCCAGTTTCTTTCAGAGTCGGTGCTGACCGTAGCCCTGGCCGTTGTCCTGGCCATGGCGGGCTACGCACTGGCGGCGCCTGGTTTCAGCGGTATGCTGAACCGGCCCCTCCCATCCATAGCGTCATTGGCAATAAACGCCTGGTGGATCCCCCCGGTGCTGACCCTGGGGATCGGCTGTCTGGCAGGGTTGTACCCGGCGCTCGCGCTGTCGGCGCAGTCGTCGATATGCTCGCTCAAGGGCAAGCTCAAGGGGCTGGGAGACAAGCGCATGTTGCGGTACACGCTCCTGACGCTGCAATTCGTATCCGCGATTGTCGTTTTTGTCGGCGCCCTCACCATCCGGGCCCAGATCGCTTTTTTCTTTCATACCGACCTGGGGTATCAAAAAGACCGAATCGTTTCGGTGACCCTCCCCAGGGACTGGTCGTTCGCGGGCGTACAGCGGGTGGAGTCTAAGCGGGACATCCTTGCGCGTCACCCGGAAGTGGAAGACGCGGCCGTCTCCTTCGAAGTGCCGAATGGGAACGCGGGTGGTGGTTTCCAAATGTACCGGGCCGGCGAGGATTCCACCACGGCGGTTGCCGGTCCCGCCCTGGTCGTGGACGAACACTATGCCGATACCTATCACCTCCGGGTGGTGGCGGGGCATTTTTTTCAAACGCCGGTCGATTCCACACAGTTTATATTGAACGAATCCGCCGTGAAAGCCCTGGGCTTTACAAGTCCCGGCGACGCCATCGGCCGGCAGGTACGCATTTACGGGTCCCAGGCGCTTTATACCGTTGGGGCGGTGGTGAAGGATTTTCATTTCGGCTCGATGCGGGATGCCGAAGGGCCGTTGTATATGTCACACCTACGCTTTGCCCAGGTCTACCGGTATTTGTCCCTTCGGTTGCGCCCGGGGGATCTCCCGGCGCAGATCGAGGCCCTGAACCGCCAGTGGGTACAGCTTTTCCCCGAGTCCCCCTTCGACTACCGCTTCCTGGATGATACCCTGAAGAAAATGTACGACATCGAGCTCCGCATGGACAGGGCCGCCCGGGCCGCCACCGTGGTGTCCCTGGTCATCGTCTTGCTGGGTATTTTCGGGATCGTCTCCATGGCGTTGGTCCGGCGCACCAGGGAAGTGGGCATCCGCAAGGTGCTGGGCGCGACCATCCCCCAATTGATCGGTTTGTTCACCCGGGAGTTCCTTTGGCTGGTCTTGCTGGCGAACGTCATCGCCTGGCCGGTGGCCTATCTCCTGTTGCGCCACTGGCTGGACCAGTATGTGTACCGGATCGACCTGACGCCGCTACCGTTCGTCACAGCGGGCGCCGGGATGGCGTTGACCGTGGCCCTGCTCATCGCCGCCCGCGCGTTTGCCACGGCCAGCGCAAACCCTGTACAGAGCCTGAGAACGGAATAATTGCCTTACCTTCGCGCCTTAACAAACGTCCCATGTCTCTATACCAGCAAAGAGGAGTTTCCGCCCAGAAGGAAGAAGTGCATGCCGCCACCGCGGCCCTGGACAAAGGGCTTTTTCCCCACGCCTTTTGCAAGGTATACCCCGACTATCTGGGTGGAGACGACCAATGGATCAACGTCATGCACGCCGATGGGGCCGGGACCAAAAGCATCCTGGCCTATCTGTATTGGAAGGAAACGGGCGACCTGGACGTATGGAAGGGCATTGCCCAGGACGCCATCGTCATGAACATCGACGATTTGTTGTGTGTCGGGATCCATGATCAATTTCTTTTTTCCTCCACCATCGACCGGAACAAAACCATGATCCCCGGAGAAGTGCTCCAGGCGATCATCCACGGGACCCAGGCGTTTTTTGACCAAATGAGCGACTATGGCGTCAACATCCGGTTTATGGGCGGGGAGACCGCAGACGTGGGGGACGTCGTCCGCACCATCGCCGTCAACGGGACCATGACGGCGCGCTGGCCTCTTCACGCCACGATCACCAACGAACACATCCAACCCGGGGACGTTATCGTAGGGCTGGCGAGCTTCGGGCGTTGTGCCTATGAGCAGGTATATAACAGCGGAATCGGCTCCAACGGGCTGACCAGCGCCCGCCACGACGCGCTGGCCAAATACTACGCCGACCAATACCCGGAAACCTACGATCCCTCCCTGGCCCGGGAGGTCGTCTATATCGGCGCCCACCGCATGACCGACCTGGTGGGGGTTTCCCACGGGGGCATCCTCGAACAGATCCCCGTCGGCAAATTGCTGCTCAGCCCCACGCGCACCTACCTGCCGTTGATGCAGGAGGTCCTCAAAAACCATTTCCACGCCATCCACGGGTTGATCCACAACAGCGGGGGCGGGTTGACAAAGGTCCTCAAATACGTAGGGGACAACGTACGCATCATCAAGGACAACCTCTTCGATCCGCCGCCCGTTTTCCCGCTGCTCCAGGCCGCGTCCGGGGCCGACGCCCGGGAGATGTCGCAGGTGTTCAACATGGGGCAGCGGCTGGAAATTTATACTTCTTCGAAAGACGCCCCGCTTTTTCTTGATGCCGCGGCCCGCTATGGCATCGAGGCCCGGGTGATCGGGCGCGTCGAGGCCGCCTCCAAAAAGGAGCTCGTGATCCGCCGGGGGGAAGAAAGCATCGTTTTCTAGGATTTTCTGTAGTTTTTCCGTTGCCGGTCTTCCCCGGTCTTCCACATGGAAACGCGTGATCGCCGGAACGCGCTAAAGCCGCGCCTTCTCCTCTTCCACGCCGGTCTTATGCTCCGTGGTTTTGATTTCTTTTCGCCCCAACGAATACGAAAACGTCAGCGATACCGCCGGGTGGTGGAAGTCGTTGCGGAAGTGCGCCACCGCGTTGCTCAGGTAGATGGTCCGCGCGTTGATCCAGGTGTGCAGCACGTCGATCCCCTGAAGGGTCACGGCGCCTTTGTCACCCCAACATTTTTTGCGCAAGGCCAGGTCAAGGTGGCCGTATGGCCGGATGACCCACTGGGCGACCAGGAGGTTCGACAAATAAAACCCGCTGGCCTCGGCGCTCCAGCCCTTGCCCCAACTGTACCGGGTGTTCCCGGACACCTGAACGAACCCAAGGCTTTTGTTAAGGAGTGTACTATCGGGTAGGGCGGACCGGTAGTGGTGTATCCCGCCCTCCGTGTGCAGGTTGACCGTCCAGTGCGCGGTCAGGGGTGTGGCAACATCCAGGGCCAGACGGGTAACCACCGCGCGGTCCATGTTGATGGCGTAGTAATAAAACGTGTTCCCTTCCGCGATAAAGACCTGGTGAATCTCCCCGCGGTTGGTGGAATAACCGGCCGTCAGGGTATACCGGCTCCGGTAGGTATAGGCGGCTTCCAGGTTTTGCGAAAAGGCGGGCTGTAGCGCGGTGTTCCCGCTGAAATAGCTGTTGCGGTCGAAATAGAACCGGGAAGGATTGAGGTCGCCGTAGCCCGGGCGGTCGATCCGGCGGGAATAGGCGAGGGATAAGACGCCCCCGATGAGGGCGTGCACGGAGGGAAAAAGATTGACATAGTCGAGCCGGAACGATGAATCCGGGCTTTTCCCTTTCCCCCAGGTATTTTCCATCCGCAGCCCTGCCTGAAGCGCCAGACCTTTGGTTTCGCGCCGGAGCGTCACATAAGCGGAGCGGATC
This sequence comes from Dinghuibacter silviterrae, assembly GCF_004366355.1. Classification (NCBI taxonomy): domain Bacteria; kingdom Pseudomonadati; phylum Bacteroidota; class Chitinophagia; order Chitinophagales; family Chitinophagaceae; genus Dinghuibacter; species Dinghuibacter silviterrae. The sequence goes on from NZ_SODV01000001.1 coordinate 3,070,901, forward strand.
TGTTCGTCGTAACGAAAGGTATTGTTCAAAGCCGTGTCAGGGGTAAGCGCCGGGGGTGTCCCGTCTGTATAGATCCCCTGATTTTGCCGGATGGAATAGGTTTCCTGGGCACCTGCTTCCAGGTACAGGTGTTGCCCGAACTTATCCGTATAATCGGCCTTCAGGCCGTAAATGGCCGCCGTAAACGGTTGCTGGTCGATCAGCTCATAGATGTCGGAAACCTGGCCCCCCGGGAGGGTGGTGGTGGAGACTTCATCCTGGAAGGCCGTGCTGTGGTCATAGACAAAATCGGCATCCGCGGAAAGGCTGCGCCCCTCGTGTGTCCAGTCGTGGCGCACGTGCGCGTTGGCGCTGACGTCCGCGGACTGGTTGTGGTAATGGCTGCGGATGTCCGTCAACGAATCGGTCTTGCCCGTCGCGTCCAAAAAGCCGTCCTGGTAATGGCCGAGTTCATGATAAGGACCGACCTCCCCGTTGCAAAGCGCGCCCCAGGACGTATGCCGTCCTTTGTGTTCCACGCTGGCCCCGTAGCTGATGTTTTGGGCCCAGCTATCCTCGACGATATCCTGGTTGTCCGTATCCCCGGAATCAAACAACCGGCGGTACCGGTCACTGACAAAGTAGTTGCGGTTGTATACATAACCCGCGCGGGCCGTTATTTGCCAAGGGCCTTCCTGTCCGTTGACGTCTATACTCTGGCTGACGTGCGGAAAAAGGCTTTGGGTATAGTTGGAGGTCAGCTGCGCGTGGAAACCGTTGCGTTCCGCCCGTTTTGTCCGCAGGATGATGATGCCGCTGCCCGAAGCGGGGTAACGCGCCGGGGGATTGGGCAGGAGCTCGATCTGGGCGAGGGTGGAGGCGGGCAGGGACTTCAGGTAATTGACCAGGTCCGTCCCTTCCAGGTAGGTCGGGCGGTCGTCGATCATGACGAGCACCCCGCTTTTGCCGTTGAGGGTAATGGTGCCGTCTTCATCGACCAGGACACCCGGCGTGTTTTCCAGGACCTGCCAGGCCTGGCCGCCCGTATTGGCCAGCAGGGCGTCCACGTGAACGATGGTGCGGTCTAGTTTTTTTTCCAACAGCGGACGCTGACCGAGGATGCGGACCTCCCGGAGGGTATCCACCCGGGTCTTTTGAGCCAAAAGGGGAACGGGCAGGCATAGCAGGCCCGCAAAAAACGATTTTCTCATTCAGGATGTGTTATTATTGGCTTCCGCCCTGGATCTGTAAGGTTTTGCCGCCACGGCCATTCGCATAATCCGCCAGGGATTCCAGGATGGCGCGGGCGATTTTGTCCTGGTTCGCAGGTTTGCTGATAAACGCCCTGTCCTTTGGATTGCTGATGTACCCGCATTCGATGAGTGCGGCCGGGCAGACGTTTCTGTCCAGGACGCCGATGTGTTCCTCATGGGTGCGCAATACTTTTTCCGTCGGATAGATCCGGCCCAGGTGTCCGGCCAGCAGCGACCCCAGCAAGGCGCTGGAATCGGCAAAACGGTTGCGGACGGAAATGAAATTTTTTATCCCTGTTTCCCCCGGCGAGGACAGGTTGACGTGGATGGACACAAAAGCGTCGGCTTTGTGTCTGCCGGCAAAAAGGATACGGTCCTCGATGTCGACAAGGCTGTCTCCCGGCCTGGATTCCAGGATGTTCACCCCGTACCCCGGGGCCAGCCGGGCCACTGCCCGGGCGATGTCCAGGGTGATGTTTTTTTCGAGGAGACCGCCCCCGGGCGCCCCCGGGTCCAATCCCCCGTGACCGGCGTCGATCACGACCGTCAGTGTCCTGGCGGCTTTGGGTGTCGGTGTAAAGGCAAAGAGGGCGGATCCGGCGAGGAAGAAGGGCAGGATCATCCACCGGCTCCAGGCCGGCGGATGGATTTGTCTGCCGATCATGGCTATACGTTTGGCGAGGGGGTGTTGATGAAAGGCGTGGGCAACGCGATGCCCCTTGGCATACAGGGCGTGCTCCAACAGATAGCGTGCATAATCACCGGCGTCCTCCTCCTCGGTGGCAGCCTGGTCCGCCAGGTACTCGTGGATCAGTTGGAGCTCGCGCCGGATCAGGTACAGTGGGAATACCGGGAACAAGACGGCGCACAGCAGTTGCAGGAACATTTTGTCGACGCTGTGCCTTTGACGGACGTGTGCCAGCTCATGGCGGAAGATAGCCTGCCCGTTCGCCGAATGTACGGACAACTGCCGGTCCCAGAAGATCCACCGGAAAAATGAGAACGGTGTGCCCGGGGCATCCGTCGCGATCAGCGTGACGTCTCCCATTTGATGATGTTCCGATCGCCGCTCCAGACGGAACAGCGCCTTTATGTGATAGACCAGCAGACCCAGCAGGACGGTCCCTGCGAGTGCATACAAGCCGAGGGCCACCTGGGTCCACGGGATCACCGGGGCCGCCGTTGCCATGGGGGCGCCCGCTGGGTCCGCCTCTCCCGTCCCCGGGATGCACTTGAGCAGGGGTGCCACGGTCGGCGTACCGGTATGCGGCACCGTTAGGTGCAAAGGAATGTTCAGCAAGGGAACCCCCACCGATACCCCCGCGGCCGCCAGCAGGTAAAAGCGGCTCCAGCCAAAGGTCTGCCGGTCCCGGAGGAGGAAGTGGTAATAGGCGTACAGGAGCCCCGAGAGGAGCGTGACCTTAACCAGGTATATGCCAAAAAGGACCATAGGCGTTTATTAGTCGGGCATTTGAAAGGAAATCTTTTGCTTGCGGAAGGCCTTTACGGGGTGGCCGTTTTGCGTGGCGGGTATCCAGTGTGGACCGCGAACGACCAGGTCGACGCTGACCTGTGCCAGGACGCTGCCTTGCATCGTCTGCGCCTGCACATCGGAGACGGCGCCATTTTTATCGACGATAAACATAACCTCACAGGTCCCCGACTTCTTGTCGTCCTTAAGCTGGTCCATATTGGCTATGAGGGATTTACGGACATAGTCGTTCCAGGCTATGTCACCGCCGGGGAACTGGGCTTCTACTTCCACCTTGGTAAAGATCTTGTCGTCCGTTGCAGGCATGTCGCTGCCGGTGTATCCTTTCAGCCAGACCTCGATAACCCCGTTCTGCCCGGTCTGTCCGTATTTGGCTATAGCGGCCTCGTTTTTTAGGACGGAGATGGATTGGATTTGGTTGGGGTCGAGCGCGGGCATCTGACTACGGTCTTTAACCATCTTGCCGTTGATGACCCACAAGACGGTCTCTTCGCCGCCCCGTCCGATTCTGATCTCCGGCGCAGATGCGGGTGGAACGGTATCGGTTGTCTTGGGTGCTGCGTAACCGGTGACGGTGACCGCCTGCAGTGGTTGTGCCGTTTTCGGTTGGGCGTAACCGGTGACGGTGACTGCCTGTAATGGTTGGGCCATCGGGGTGGTGTCTGGCAGCGTCACCCTGGTCTTCCACCTCGAAGGGGGCGGTGGTGGCGGGGTCACGACCGGCAGGCGGTTTGTAAATAGTACATCCTGTTCCAGCCTGGCCGCCGCCTGTTGAAAATGAATCGTCAGCAGGGGATGGTCCTTTTCCACCCGGAAAGCCAGCAGGCCGAAAAGGAGGAGTGTCAGCGGAAGAAACATCAGCTTCCGCACATACGTAAAGCGGGGGTTCGAAAATTTTGTCATCATGGCAAGTCTTCGTCTTAAAGGATGTTGAAAAAAGTTATTGGCAAAAGCATAAGGCGACGTGCCGAAGGCCGTGCTCACCAGGAGCTCGGCATAGGTGGAGATGTCCCCACCCTGGGTGGCCTGCTGATCGGCCAGGTATTCGTGGATCAACTGGAGCTCTTTACGCATCAGGTGGAGCGGGAGGATGGGGAAAAAAAAGGCGCACACAACCTGCAGGATGACCTTATCTACGCTATGGCCTTCCCGTACGTGGGTCAGCTCGTGTGTCAGCATCCGCCGCCCCTCCGCTGAATCCAGCTCCAGGGAACGGTTCCAGAAGATCCACCGGAAAAAGGAGAAAGGCGTGCCCCTGTCCTCCGTGGTCACCAGTGTGATCCCGTCCAGACGGCCCGCCGGAGACGCCAGCCGGAGCCGGCGCAACCGCCACAAATGCACCCCCATGATCCCCAACTGGATCAGGACCCAAAGCACGTACACCCCGGAAAGGAGCGTCATCCAGGTGATCCCCGTGGCAACGGGGCCGGTCGCCTGTACGGTTCCGGTGTTGTTTTTGCCCAGCAACTGCCAGACCGCAAAAAGCAAACGGTTGTCGCTCGTCTGCGTGCTGTGCACCGGGATATGAAACAAAGGAAGGGTCAGCGACAACAAGACCGCAGACAGCAGGTAGAACCGGTTCCACGCGTGGAAGCGGTTGTCCCGCAGGACCAGGTGGTAGTAGGTGTACAGGACACCCGACACCAGGAACATCTTGAGCAGGTAGGCGAACAAGGGTGTCATTTCTTTTGTTTTTTCATCTGCAGCAATAATTTTTCCAGCTCCTCCACCGAAAGGTTTTTTTCCTTGACAAAAAAGGAGACCATATTGGAAAAGGAGCCGTCAAAATAGCCCTTGACAAGGCTCTTTACCGAGCTTTTCGAATACTCCTCTTTCGACACCAACGCAAAGTACTCGTGGTTGCGGCCCACCAGGTTGGTGCCCACAAAGCCCTTGTCCTGTAAGATCTTCAGGATCGTGCCCACCGTATTCTGGTGAGGCTTGGGCTGGGGGAGTGCTTCCAGGATGTCCCTGGAGAAGCCTTTGCCTACGCTCCAGAGGACTTGCATGATTTGTTCTTCCGCTTTGGTCAATGTTTTGGGTGGCATGAATCTAAGGTATGACTATATTTTTAGTTCAACAACTATTTTTTTAGGTATAATGATTTTCCCTCAGTTTCTGTAACTTGCACGAAATGTCTTCGATGGCAGAAGTAATCGTCTCCTTGCAGCACGCCAATATCTACCAGGGCGATAATCTCATCCTACAGGACGTGAACCTCAGCGTTCACAAAGGCGAGTTCGTATATCTCGTGGGGAAAACAGGGGCCGGCAAATCCAGCCTCCTCAAAACCCTCTACGGGGACCTGTTCCTCAGACAGGGAGACGGCATGGTCGCCGGGTTCAACCTCCGCGACGTCAGTTGGAAAAAGGTACCCTACCTCCGCCGCAACCTCGGCGTCGTTTTCCAGGACTTCCAACTGCTCACCGACCGGACCGTCTACGACAACCTCAAGTTCGTTCTCAAAGCCACCGGCTGGACAAACCAGCAGCTCATGAACGAAAAGATCGAAGACGTCCTCGACAAGGTCGGTCTTCGCGCCAAGGGTTTTAAAATGCCCTTCGAAATGAGCGGGGGCGAACAACAACGCGTCGACATCGCCCGCGCCCTCCTCAACTCCCCCAAGCTCATCCTCGCCGACGAGCCCACCGGTAACCTCGACCCCGAGACCTCCGACGAGATCATGCAGCTCCTCTTTTATATCGCGCGCGACTACGGCACCGCCGTGATCATGGCGACCCACGACTATAGGGTCATCCAGAAGTTTCCTGCCCGGACGGTCAAGACCGAGCGGGGGAAGGTGCTGGATAATGCCAGTGTGTTCTAGCTTTTTTTGCGCCTCACGGCTACAGCCCCATCAGCGCCATCAGTTTCCGCGCATTCGCGCGGTTGTCGAACTGAGCCCGTAGCACTTCGGTGCGCTTCTTTTTCTCCTCCTCCGTAAAGGGCAATGCCCACAGCATGTCTAACTGCGTCTTGAATGCCATCGCGTTGGCCGCCGGCCGGCAGGTTTCCTCCAGCCCCGTGCCCTCCAGCAAGGCCTCCTGCGCAATGCAGTGCCTCCCCGCGAACAAGGCATGGAGCAGTTTTATCTTGATCCCCTCCGGGTTAAAGGAATGCACCACGTGCACCTGCGCTTCCCGGATCAGCGTCTCCATTTCTTCCGCGCCCGGATCCGCCACCAGCCGGGCATACGGGTGCGCCTTCAGTATTTGTTCGACGTTTTGTCCCCGCCGGCCCGCCACTACCCAGGGCAGGTCCGATCCCCGCCCCACTTCCTCCAGCAGCCATCGTAAGGATTCCACATTGTCAACGACCGAAAAGTCCCCATGGAAGAGGACGTATTCGCCCCGCCCCGTCGGGTTGTTCCCCGGCGCATAGCTCGTAAAGGCCGGCAGGTACGTCACCTGCCCGCTCCTGTAGTGCTGCTGGAAATACGTCCCCACCCCCGGGTGGATCGCCAGAAGCGGCAGCCCCGACACCTTGCGTTCCCAGTTCCCCAACAGCCAGCTCTCCAGCCGGTAATACGACCGCTTGAAGGCCGCCTTCTCCAGCGCCGCCAGGTTCGCATAATAATTGGTTTCCACGTTGTGCAGCCGCAGTGCCATCACCCGCCCCGGCCAGCGCCCCTGCAAAAGCGCATACGCCGTATGCACTCCTTCCGCCAGGATCGGGTAGTCGTCCGCGTCCAGGACGCCCATCAGGTCCATACTCACCCTCGAAGAAACGATATACGGCAACGTCAGCGAAAACCGCGTCTGTCTTTTATAATACCGCACCTCCGCGCAATACTGTTCCAGCTCCGGCGCCTCCGGCCGGTTATACCGGAAGCAATGCAGGTGCACACGAACCCCCTCCGCGTGCAACGCCTTTATTTTTTCCAGGACATCGATCGCCCCGCCAAAATCAGCAGGGTAGGGGATGGTAAAAGACAACAGGTGTAGGTGCATGGGTTATGATTTTAAGGCCGCCTTATAGACACGGATCAGTCCCGGCTCCTCCACCTGCCAATTGAACGCGGTTCTGGCTTTTTTGCAATTGGCGCGCAGCTGGTCGTACAAGGCCGGGTCCTTCTGCAAGTGCTCCACCGCTTTGCGTATGTTCTCCACCGTTACATCCGGTATGAGCACCCCCACTTCAAACTGCTCCTGTACACGCCGGTACTCCGGGTAATCCATCGTCACCTGCGGAATGCCCGCGTGTATATAGTCAAAGAGTTTGTTGGGCAAGGAAAAGTACTGGTTCAAGCCCTCCCGCTCCACCAGATTCAACCCCGCAAAAGCGTGATAGGTGTAGGGAATAAGTTCCCCCGGCGGTAGCTGCCCCGTAAAGATGACCTTGTCGTCTAGTCCGTGCTTCTCCACCAACGCCCGGCACTGTTCCATAAAGTTCCCCGTCCCGCACACCACCAGCGGCAGGTCGATTCCCTGCATCGCCGGGATCAACGCGTCCAGGCCCCGTCCCACATTCACCGCGCCCTGGTACAACAGATAGGGTTTGTCCATCGGGTTTTCCCCCGGGTCCTGCGCTTTTAACACCGTCATGTTACGCACCACCGCGTATTGTATGTTATAGCGCTTTTCCAATTCCTCCGCAATACTCTGGCACACCGCATACCCGTTCGGAAACCGCGGCACCATCGTCCGCTCCACCCACAGCCACATCTTTTGCACCCGCGGCCGCGCCACCACCTCCGCCAGCTCCGTAAACAGCTCCCGCGCATCGTATACCCGCGGGATGCGCTTTAGCTTTGAAACGATCCAGCACGGGATAATCGTGTCCAGGTTCACCGCGCAGACCAGGTCCACGCGGTGGGTCAGGAGGTAGAGGAGGATGCGGAGGTTCATCTCCGCGTAGAAGAGTTTGCCCCGTTTGAAAACGGGGCGGAAGCGAACCCGCTTCGCGCAAGCGGCAACCGCGTTCGGCCCGCTCGCGGCGCCGCTGGGCGCCGGGCCCGCCAAGCCCTCGATGGCCGCGTCAGCGGCCGAGGCGCTTCGCGCCACCGCTGTGTTCGGCCTGGCGCCATGTGGGCCCGCTTCGTTCGGCCCGCCCGCGGCCGCCCCCGCGGGCTCCGCTCCCGCGGGCCGCTCCGGATCCAGCCGCCGCCCGATCAGCGTCACCCGGTACCCCGCGCGGACGAGGGCATCCGCCACCCGGATGGAGGACTGTTTGTAGACGGGATCATCCATGAGGGCGATACAAATATGGGGCGGCATGCTCATGAAGGCAAGGTAGGCACAAACGGCTTCAAAAAATCCTTGTAGACCTCTCGCCACCCGATCCAGCGCGCTTCTTCCCCGAGGCTGTTGTTGTGCCAGATGACCGTCATCCGGCCGCCCACCAGGTCCACCGCCCGTTTGTAGCCCTGAAGCTCCGCCAGGGCGGCCTCGCGGGAAAGCCCGCTGTTGTGGAAACTCGTCGCCTCCATCCAGCAAAAAGGAACGACCTGAAGGGCCGTGGTGGTTTCTTTTTCGAGGTCATACCAAGGGAAGGGCCGGGAATAAGACGCCCGGAAACCGTTGCGTTCCCCATAGCCCATGGAATAGTCCGCCCGGATCCCGCCCTCCAGCAACAGCCGATACCCTTGCGGAAGCCGGAAACGGATGTAATGAAATCGGCTAACCGTCACCGGTAGCCCGGTGATCCGGTTCAGCACCGCACACTCCGAAGCCAGGAGACCCGGGGTATCCGACGCGTGAAAGGACGGGTGCACCCCCACCGGGTACCGCCCCGCGTGGGCCCTGATCAGCTCCTGGTAGGCGCCATTCCCCGGAGAGGGGTTTTTATCATACACCGTCCGTTTCGCCGATAGGGGGAAAAAATAAACGGGTGTCTCGGGCAGGGCTTCGTTCACCCGGTCCATCCACGAGAAATTGTCAAAGGGATCCCGCCTTTTGCCGCTCAGGACCTCCGCCTGCTCCCGGAGCTGTGTCCAGCGCCCCCCCGTGAGGGCCTTTCCGGCAGATAAACAGTTCTTGGTCAATCCCTTATTCTGATAACACCAGGGTTGGTCGATGTCGTAGGTGGCGAAAAAGCCGCTGCCGGCGGGGCCAGCGCTTGTGGCCGCCCGGCCCACTCCGCCGTTAACCGCACCAGCGCCGCTTGCAGCGGCCCCGGCGGGCGTGCCACCCAGGTGCAACTCCGCGGCGAGGGCCGCGATCCACTCGTCCACCAGCGGTCGTTCGAGCCACCCCTGCCGGGCCGCCCACGACCCCGCGGGGTCAAAACGGCCAAAGTGGTCGTATAGGGCTTGGGGAAGATATTCCTCGTACCGGGACAATAGATAGAAAACGGCGCCAAAGAGATCGAAGGGCCAGCCAGGCGCGTCGGGGGTGGCCGCCCCGGCCAAGTGAGCCGCGCTCCCGCCCGGGTGAACCCCGCCTGCAGCCGCCGCACCCCCGCCGGGGTGGCCTCCGCTCGCGGCACCTCCGCCCGGGTGAACCCCGCCCACGGCGGTCGCCCCCCCGCCCGGCAGGGGCCCCGCCCCCCGCAGGGGATCCGCCAGGGGCGCCTGCCCCGGCACATACCGCTCGGAGAGAATCCCGGAGGGTGAAATCGCAAGCCCGACGGGCAATTTTTCACTGGAATAGTTGATCTTTGGGCCTTCGGCTTCCATCCAGTCGTCCCGGTCGGAAGTGAGCCGGTAGGGGACCCGGAGATGGTCCCTGAAAATCACGCCCAGGACGTATTCCAAACGGGGTGTGGTAGCTGGGGAATAGAGCTGAACCATAGGCTCGGGCAAGATAATTGTTTTTTAATTAATCTTTTTCGTACCTTTGCAGCCGCAATATTTCTATCTAAGATGTCGATAACAACCGAAAAGAAATCCAGCATTTTTGCTGAGTACGGAGGTAAAGCCACGAACACGGGTTCGATCGAGGGCCAGATCGCTTTGCTCACTGAGCGAATCAACGATATTTCCAAACACATGCAGGCTAATAAGAAAGACTTTTCTACGCAAAGGGGCCTTATGCACCTGGTAGGTCAGCGCAAACGCCTGCTGACGTACCTGAGCAAGCACGACCTGACGGGCTACCGCCAGCTGATCGAAAAATTAGGTATCAGGAAATAAGGACACGATGTCTGTAAAAAACTATTCCCAACTGTAAATTCCGGTTGGGAATAGTTTTTTTGTACATATATTTTTTTACGCAGATTTATCCCAATAGTGTATGTTAACACAACCAATCAGTAGCTCATTTGACCTGGGCGACGGTCGGATCGTGACGATCGAGACCGGAAAGCTGGCCCGCCAGGCAGATGGAGCCGTAACGGTTCGCCAGGGAAATTGTATCATTTTGGCGACAGTCGTCGCCAACAAAGACCCGAAGGAAGGACAGGAGTTCTTCCCGCTTGTCGTAGATTACCAGGAAAAATTCGCTTCTGCCGGGCGTATCCCGGGGTCCTTCTTCAAAAGAGAAGCGAGGCTGAACGACTATGAAGTGCTGACCAGCCGTTTGATCGACCGCGCGCTGCGGCCCCTTTTCCCGGAAGATTATTTTTGTGACGTACAGGTGCTGGTGACGCTCGTCTCCTCCGACGAGAACGTCCTGCCGGACTCGCTGGCCTGTCTGGCCGCTTCCGCGGCCCTGGCCGTTTCCGATATTCCCATTAAAGAAATCATCTCCGAAGTACGCGTGGCCCGGCACAACGGGTCCTTTATCATCAACCCTTCCCGCAAACAGCTCGCCGAGTGTGACCTGGAGTTCATGATCGCGGCGACGGAAAAGAACCTGATGATGGTGGAAGGGGAAGCCAAGCAGTGCGCCGAAGAGGACCTGGTCAAGGCCCTGGAAGTAGGCCACGCGGCCATCCAGGTACAGATCAAGGCTCAGGAAGAGCTGAGGAGTAAGGTAGGGGTGACCGGCAAACGGGACTACAAAAAGCCCGAGACCAACGAGGAATTGCAACAAAAAGTGGCGGAATTCTGTACCGAAAAACTGTGGGCCATCGCCCGCAAGGGTACGGCCAAACATGAGCGTTCAGAGGCCTTCAGCGCGCTGAAGGACGAGCTGATCGCTTCCCTTGGCGAAGAAGCCGACGACAAGACAAAGAAACTGGCTAAGAAATATTATGCCGACCTGGAATGGGAAGTGGTCCGCAACATGATCCTCGACGACCGCATCCGCCTGGATGGCCGTAAGCTGGACCAGGTCCGGCCGCTGGCGATGGAAATCGAACCCCTGCCTACGCCGCATGGTTCGGCCCTCTTTACCCGCGGGGAAACCCAGTCCCTGACGACGGTGACCCTGGGTACGCCGCTGGACGAGCTCCTGCTGGAGACGGCTGCGACTTCCGATTATTCGAAGTTCATCCTGCACTATAACTTCCCGCCCTTCTCCACCGGTGAGGTGAAGATGATGCGCGCCCCCGGCCGCCGGGAAGTAGGACACGGCAACCTGGCCATGCGCTCCCTGAAGCAGATCATGCCGGGCAGCGAATATCCCTACACGGTTCGTGTCGTCAGCGACATCCTGGAATCCAACGGGTCGTCTTCCATGGCGACCGTTTGCGCCGGTTCGCTGGCCCTGATGGACGCCGGCGTACCTTTTACCAAGCACGTGAGCGGCGTGGCGATGGGTCTGATCACCCGCGCCAGCGACAAGAAATATGCGATCCTGACGGACATCCTGGGGGACGAAGACCACCTGGGCGATATGGACTTCAAGGTCACCGGTACCCGTGACGGTATTTGCGGGGTGCAAATGGACATCAAGGTCGACGGCCTTCCCATGGACGTCATGAGGGAAGCCCTGGAGCAGGCGCGCAAGGGCCGTCTCCACATCCTCGACGCGATGTATGAAACCATTTCCGAACACCGCCCGGACGTGAAGCCGCACGCTCCGCGCATGGTGAAGCTGTTTATCGACAAGGAATTCATCGGTGCGGTCATCGGGCCCCAGGGCAAGGTGATCCAGGAGATCCAACGCGAAACCGGTACCACGATCAATATCGAAGAAGTCGGCAACCAGGGCGAGGTGAGCATCTTCTCTCCCGCCAAGGAAGGCCTCGACAAGGCGGTATCCTGGGTCAAGGGCATCACCGCGATGCCGGAAGTAGGTACGACCTACGAAGGACCCGTCAAGGGCATCAAGGAATTCGGCGCGTTTATTGAGTTTATGCCGGGTAAGCAGGGTTTGCTGCATATTTCCGAGGTGAGCTGGAAGCGCCTGGAGACCCTTGAAGGCGTCCTTAACGAGGGCGACATGGTCAAGGTTAAACTGCTGGGTGTCGATCAAAAGACCGGTAAATACAAGCTGAGCCGCAAGGTGCTCATGCCCAAACCCGAGGGTTACGTAGAACGCCCCGAGCGTCCCGAAAGGGGTGAGCGCGGTGACCGCGGCGACCGTGGCGGTGACCGCCGCGACCGTGGAGACCGCGGTGATCGTGGCGACAGGGGTGGTCGTGATCGCGACCGTGGAGACCGCGGACCGCGCGGCGACCGGGAGCCGAGGGGCGATCGGGAACCCAGGGGCGAACGCGAACCTCACCGCGAGCCGAGGAACGATGCGCCGCAGCACAGCGAGCAGCCGCATCCTCACCAGAGCGACGGGGCTGAAGAGCTCTAGGCGCTCCTGCCATGCGGCGGCGCTCCTGCCACGCGGCGGCGCTCCTGCCACGCGGCGGCGCTCGGACAGCGCGGAAGTGCGAAAGCGCTCCAGACATTGCGAACGAAAACTAAACCATAAAAACGACCTGCTCTGAAAACAGACAGGTCGTTTTGCATCCTATGCCGTCGTACATCGAATTAATCATTCCGGAGCCCGATCCCACCCGGCGGGACCTCCTGGTCCCCGACCTGGAGGCGTTGGGTTTTGAAGGGTTCGAGGAAGAAGAGGACGGGCTGAAGGCCTATATCCGGGAAGACCTCCTGGATGAACTGGCTTTCGGCAAGGTCGCCGCGGCGTATGGGACGGTCCAGCGCAACGTCCTCCCTGAACAGAACTGGAACCTGCTTTGGGAATCGAATTTCGAGCCGGTCGTGATCGATGACTTTTGCGGTATCCGCGCGGAATTCCATCCCGCGATCACCGGGGTGCGTCACGAGCTCGTGATCACGCCGAAGATGAGTTTTGGCACGGGTCACCACGCGACCACGCGGCTGATGATCGAATCCATGCGGGCGATGCCGATCGAAGACAAACGCGTCGTAGACTTCGGCACGGGGACGGGCGTCCTGGCGATCCTCGCCGAGCGCCTGGGTGCCAGGGCCATCTGGGCCCTCGATAACGATCCCTGGTCGATCGACAACGCCCGGGAAAACCGTGACCGGAACGAGGCGGGGCTGGTGAGTCTGCATTTGTCTGCGTCCCTTGACGGGGTGCCGGTGTCGGACGTCATCCTGGCGAATATCAACCGGCATGTGCTCCTGGAGTATATGGAGACATTGTATTCATTATTGGCGCCAGGGGGGCTGCTGCTGCTAAGTGGCATCCTTTTGGAGGATAGAGTTGTCATAGGCGAAGCCGCGGAAAAGGCCGGTTTTGCTTTTGACGGAGAACGGCAGGCATTGGGTTGGTTGGCACAGCTATGGAAAAAGGCGTTAGGAATTGGGCAAAATAACGTAACTTAGTAGACTACGTGTAATCCAATGGACTATGAATGAATTCCTGGTACTATTGTTGGCTTATTGTATCGGCTCTATTCCAACGGCATTGATCGTGAGCAAGGTGTTCTTTGGAATAGACATCCGGGACTATGGAAGCGGCAACATGGGCGCTACGAATACGTTCAGGGTGCTCGGCTCCAAGTACGGCACCATTGTAATGGTCGTGGATATGCTCAAGGGGCTGGCCGCGGTGAAATTGTTTTTGCTCATCCCTTACTACACCGATCCCATCCACACCACCGACCTGGTCAACCTTCAGATCGGTCTCGGGCTGTCCGCCGTGGTGGGGCACATCTTCCCCTTGTGGGCGGATTTTAAGGGAGGAAAAGGGGTCGCCACCCTGTTTGGAATGGTGCTGGCGATTCAACCCTATGTCGCCCTGGCTTGTGTCGGTGTATTCCTGTTGGTTTTGTATACGACCCGCTTCGTATCCTTGAGTTCCATCCTGGCCGGGGTCGCATTTGCGGTGTTCATTCTCTATATTTTCGACGAACCCCAGCAGCTCTACCGTATCTTCGCCGTATCCGTGGCTTTGCTGGTGCTACTGACCCATCAAAAGAATATCGGACGCCTGCTCAAAGGGAACGAGAGCAAGGCGGGCATTCTGAAGTACAGGGACCGGCGCAAAGCCCGCCGGCGTGACCTGGACGATGTGGATTAACTAAAAGCGGCGTCCCGCCGCTGGTTTCAAGATTTTTTCCTTAATTTTGCATTCCGTTCAAAACTTTTTTGACGCCAAAAAGTGTTGTCGCATGTCGCAAACGTTGTTTGAAAAACTGCAACTCAAAGACGAAAAGAATCTTTTGATCCAGGGCCTTCCCTCCTCTATTGAGAAACAATTTGTCAAGCTGGCTTTTGCTAAAAACGTAACGCCTCTGCTGAGGATGAAAAAGATCGATTTCGCATTGGTCTTTGCCATCAACCATCAGCAACTGCAGGCGATTCTTAAAGACGTCCTCCCCGCGCTCCAACCCCATGCGAAATTGTGGATCGCTTATCCCAAAGCGGCCTCCAAGATCGCCAGCGACCTGAACCGCGATTGCAGTTGGAACTGCCTTTGCGATCACGGGTATGCCATTGCCTGGTCGGAGCCCCTGGACCATGTGTGGACGGCGCTTCGCTTTGCGAGGGCCGAGTGCCCGGAGAAGGCAGCCGCCGCTGCTGCGCTTCCCGCCGGGATTCCGGTGGAAAGCCGCCCTGCCGCCCCGGCCCGCGCCGGTGTCGCTGCGAGCAGTGCTGCCGTCACCGCGGCCCGCGCCGCCGCAGCCACTGCTACCGCGGAAGCCCAGGTGGGCAAGCGCACCGTCGCCCTCCCGCAGGACCTCGAACACATATTCACCCTGCACCCGAAGGCAAAAGATTTTTTCGACACCCTGCCGTACACCCATAAGAAGGAGTACGTACGCTGGATCACCGAAGCCAAACGCGAAGACACCCGCAAACGGCGACTGGACGCCGCCCTCGAAAAGCTCCGGGCCGGCAAAAAGAACCCCACTGAGAAATAGACTATGCAACATCTTACAGCATTAAAAGCCCGACTCGACCGACTGGAACCGATACGGGCTTTTTTAATGGAACATCAGGCCCGCCTGGTGACGACCGATGTCCAAAAGGATACTTACTTCCACGTACCCAACGGAAAGCTCAAGCTAAGACGGGGAACCATCGAAAACGCGCTGATCTTTAAAGAAAAGATGGGCCCACTCGATCCCGGCGCCGGGGATCCGGGGTATTTCGCTCTGGAAACCGCCGGTGCGCAACTCCTGGATGATATACTGGACAAGGCCCTGGGCACCAATGTCGTCGTCGAGAAGAAACGGGAGATCTATTTCATCGACAACGTCAAATTCCACCTGGATGAGGTCAAAGGCCTGGGGTGTTTTGTCGAGATCGAGGCGGTGGACGTGGACGATTCCGCCACGGAAGAAGAACTCGCGGCCCAGTGTTGCCAATTTCGCGAGGCGCTGGGCATTCGCGAGGAGGACCTGCTGACGCGGTCGTATAGCGATCTGGGGCAGCGCTAGACCTTATGCGGCCGCGCTACTGCCGGCTACCGCGGCACTGCCGGCCGCCACGCCACCGCCGGCCGCCCGTTTCCGCCACCGCCGGGGCAGCGACCGCTCCCCGATCCACAGCGCCGCCAGCGTGGCCAGCACACCGATGATGGCCCCCCCGTACACGTCCTTGAAGAAGTGCTCCGCCAGGTACATCCTGGAGTAACCTACCGAGCACGCCCACACGAACAACAGCACCGACCAGGTCCACACCCGCCGGGGCGCCAGCAGGTACAGCAGCGTCAACGCGATGCTAAAGGCCGTGATGGTATGCCCGGAAGGGAAGCTGTTGTAGGTCCACAACTCGACCCCGGGGACGTGGTGCAGGACGTCCGGCGTGGACGCGAAAAAGGTCACCGGCCGGGGTTCCTTGTTAAAGAATTCGCTTTTCAGGACCTGCGAGAGCAGGGAGGGGAGGGCGAAGGCCAGGAAGGCGAGCCAGCCCCAGCGGATGGCGGCGGCTTTACCAAGTTTCCGGCGTGCATAAACGATGAGCAGGACGATGATCGCGATATGCGCCCCCCCATCCCCCCAATTCGTCCACCACGGCATCACCGCATCCCCGAACGGGGAATAGTGCCCGTTGACGGCCAGCAGCAGGTCTGCTTTGGAATAGGTCGCCAGGAGCCAGGCACCGACGATAATAAACACGAGAAAAAGAATAAGAAAGGGGCGGGTCTTTGCGAACATACGGTCATTTAAGGATCACGGTGCCGAGCCGGCGGGTGAGTTCTATTTCCAGGTCTTTGAGGTGGCGGTGGGTTTCCTTGAGCAGGGTCAGCTCGTCGGGGGTATGGGGTTTTTCCATGTCCTTCTGGTTTTCCCGCATCATCTTTTTGATCTTTTTGAGCTGCATATAGGTCACGGTGGAGCGTACTTCCTCCTTGTAGCGTTCCTGGTCGGCTGCTTCTTCCTTGACGACATAGTCTTTGCCGAGGTACTTGAGGTATCCGTCCTTGATGGTGTTGTAATTCAGGTCGGCATCGCGGGTGTGCCAGCGATCGCTGAGCTGGTGATTGGTGTCGGTAAGACCGATGACAAGGCTGCTGACGCCGGGGTCCTGGTGGTAGAGGAAGGTCCGCATGTCCGGTTGTGCACCGGAACGGTAGAGTTCCTTGTAGAGGTGCAGGACGTGGAAGAGGTCCTTGTTGTCAAACAGCTCGGCGTCGTCGAAGTGGGCAAAAATAAACTCGGCCACGGCCCCGTCCTCGTCGAGGTGTTTGCTCCCGTATTCCAGGAGACAGCGGATGAGGGCGCGTTCGTTGGCTTCTTCCTTGTTGAGGAGGTCGAAGGCATCGGCGTCCCCGGCGGCGGGTGCCTCGGGTGCGACCGCCGAAGGCTCCGAAGCTTGACGAGCTTCCAGCTTCCCGACCTTCTCCCGGATATGCTTGTTGACAAGGGCATTCAACCCCGCCTCGTCGATCTTCAGGAGCTCCGAGCTGCGCCGGATATAGTCCTGCTGGCGGGTAAAGTCTTCGGCCTTGTTGATCCGGGCGAGCGTTTCGGCGATCTGGTTGACGACGGCGGCCTTTTTCCGGGGATCGTCCCCGGCGTCTTTGAGGGCGACGTCCAGTTGAAAGAAGACAAAATCCTTTTTGTTGGCGACCACGAACTCCCGGAAGCGCTCGGGGCCCACCTTGCGGACATAGCTGTCGGGGTCTTCCTTGTCGGGGATCAGGACGAGGCTGACCTGGAGCCTTTCCTCCAGGGCCATGTCGAGCCCCCTCAGGGCGGCCTTTATCCCCGCGGCATCGCCGTCATAAACGATGGTCAGGTTGTCCGTATATTTTTTGATCAGCCGGAGCTGGTCCTGTGTCAGTGACGTTCCCCCGCTCGCGACCACGTTTTCCACCCCGGCCTGGTGGAGCGAAATGACGTCGGTATAGCCTTCCACCAGGAGACATTCGTCCTGGCGGTCGATCGCCTGGCGGGCAAAGTACAACCCGTAGAGGAGCTTGCTTTTGACATAGATCTCGTTCTCCGGGGTGTTGATGTATTTGGGGGAGCGGTCGTTCGTGCGGATCTGCCGGGCACCGAACCCCAGGATTTTCCCGGACGGGTTGTGCACCGGGAAGATGATCCTCCCCCTGTAGTTGTCGTAGAGTTGTTCGTTCCTCAGGACCGAAAGACCGCTGCGCTGGAGGAGCTCGGGGTTGAACTGGGCGGCCACGGCGGTTTTGGAGAAGGCATCCCGGCTTTCCATACAGTACCCGAGCTGGAACTTCCGGATGATGTCGGCCCGGAACCCCCTTTCCTCCAGGTAGGACATGCCCACCGCCTGCCCTTCCTCGGTCTCTTCCAGGGTTTTGGAAAAATATTTCTGGGCGTACTGGTTGAGGATAAAAAGGCTTTCGGATACCTGTTGCCGTTGCTGGTATTCGGGGGAGGTTTCGGTTTCCGCCACCTCGATCCCATATCGGTTGGCCAGCCAGCGGAGGGCTTCCACGTACGAATACTTCTCGTGTTCCATCAGGAACCCGATCGTATTCCCACTCCGCCCGCAGCCAAAACATTTATAGATTTCCTTGGCGGGGGAGACGGTAAAGGAAGGCGTCTTCTCGTTGTGGAAGGGGCAAAGTCCCAGGTAGTTGGCGCCCCTTTTTTTGAGTTTTACAAATTCCCCGACGACGTCGAGGATGTCGATACGGTTTTGTATCTGTTGTATGGTCTCCTGGGTGATCATGCGCTCCGGCCCGAATGTACGTGTTTTAGGAGTTGCGGCAGCGGACTAGCGGACAATTTAGTCCGCTGCCGCAACATCGCTAATGATGGGCCTTCGGCCGGGGCGCCTGTGGCGCCCCATGGGATACGGTCCGTAAAGGACGGTTTGTAATCGGAATGTAAAACTTATCCAAAGTGTTTAACCGTATTGTTAAAGTGTTATAATTTTACATCTGAATTCATCCCGCCAACTACGCCCTCTTCTGGCCCCGACGTTTAGGATCCCAGCCACCAGTCGACGCACTTTTTCCAAACACAAATTCAAAAGATTGGTTATGAAACAGTTCTACCTCATTTTGGGGTTGCTGGCGGGAATCGTATGGCCTCACCAAAACGCACAGGCACAAGACGCCAAAACAACCTCCCCCGTATTAAGAATTTACGAAGACGACGACTTCTTTAACATCCGCGGCATTGGTACCGACGAAGGGTACACCAACGGCTCCCGGATCGACTACTTCTATGCCAAACGCCACCGGGACCGGCTGGCGGACCGCTGGCTGATGCCCTCGGCGGGCAGGGGCAGTGTCAATACATACGAATGGGGCATCATGGAGGTCATGTACACCCCGAACAACCTGAAGATCAAGGACTATATGCCCAACAATTACCCGTATTCGGGTGCCCTTTTCCTGGTCCACGACAAACTCTCGTATAACCCGGTGACCAAACTGAGCTTCCAGACCGAACTGGTGATGGGCGTCATGGGGCCCATCGCGGCGGCAGGCCCCATCCAGTCCTGGTTCCACGGACTGATCCACTACCAGAAGCCGATGGGTTGGAACAACCAGTTGCCCAACGACCTGTTGCTCAACGAAGACCTGACGGTGGAAAAGGAGATCCTGCATGTCGGCCGTGGGCTGGAATGGTTTGCGGGCACCACCGGTTATTTTGGGACCATGCTGGACGGAGGCGCCGTGTACAGCACCGTGAGGGTAGGGTGGATGAACCCCTATTTTGACGGGTGGGCAGCCCAGTTTCAGGGCAAAAAACCCCGCAAAATGGACGTTTGGGCAGGCCCGAGACATGGAGCGCCCCGCCGGGCCCAGTTTTACATTTTTGGCTCGCCCCGGGCGGAATGGACCGCGTATAACGCGTTGCTGGAAGGGGGTGTTTTATCTAAAACATTGAATCACAATGATGTCGCAAAGATCGATGGGTACGCGGACAACCTCAAAAGGGGCGTGGCGGAAATCGACTACGGCTGGGTGATCGTCTATAGAGGCATCACCGCCAGCTACACCCAAAAGACCGCCAGCGCAACGATGAAAGGAATGGGGATGCACGAAGTTGGAAATCTAGCTTTTTTATTTACCTTGCATTAACAAGTTGGTTAAACATATCTGCTAAAGGAGGGACCATGGACCAGAATACCGAGGACATCATCCGGGCCTCCGCCCGGAAAGTATTCACCGAAAAGGGATTTTCGGGGACGCGCATGCAGGACATTGCGGACAAGGCCGGGATCAACCGGGCCTTGTTGCATTACTATTTCCGGTCCAAGGAAAAGTTGTTCGAGGTGATTTTTGACGAAGCCTTCAACCGGTTCCTGACGACCGTACAACCCATCATGGTGGCGGACATCCCCCTGTTTGAGAAGATCGAACAACTGGTCGAGGCGGAAATATCGCTTTGCGAGGCCAACCCCTGCAACGCGATGTTCATCATGCACGAGATGATGCAGAACCCGGCCATCATGGAGCGGCGCAACGTGGGGAAGCTGTATAAAGTTTTCCTCGATAACTTTTCGGCGGCCCTTCAGGAAGAACACAAGGCGGGGCATGTCGTCAAAATCGACGCGGAACAACTGTTCCTGCACATCATTTCGCTCATCCTTTTCCCGTTTATCGGTAAGGCCTACCTGCAAAAAGCGTTTGACATGGACGAGGAAGGATATTGGAAAATGATCCAGCGGCGCAAAAAAGAGGTGGCGCGGTTTGTGATCAATGCGATAAAAGTGTGTTAATTTTCTGTAACTTGTAGTGTGAATATGCTGAGTATAGAACAGGCTATTGCGGACTTCGAGGGCCAGTGGAAAGAGAAGGCCCGCAATGACTATTTTGCCGTTTTTCTCACGAAAAATACGCTGACGATCGCATCCCCCCGGACGGTCCGGGACCTGACTCATGTCGGTACGGACGCCTCGGCGGCGGGGATCGTCTTTACCCGTCAATACCTGGCGCGTATCGGTGTGCTGGAGGAACAAATACCCGCGTTTGATTTTCCCCCGCACCTGATGTTGGAGCAACAGGAAGCGGATGCGCTGGCATCCCTGTTGCACCTGTTGAAGCACAAAAGCCAGGAACAAAAGGACAAGCCTTACACCGATGAAGTGATCCGGCATCACTTCCTGGCGTTTTTGTACGAGCTGGCGTCGCTTTGCCGCGTACGCACGGGCAGGAAGATGAAAAGAACCAGGAAGGAAGAGCTGCACGTGCGTTTTCATCACTTGCTGAACGACCACGTCAGGGAGGAGCGGAGCGTCCGGTTTTATGCCGCAAAACTTTTCGTCACCCCCAAATACCTGACCGAAACGGTCAAGGAAGTGTCGGGCAAAACGGCAGGGGAACTGATCGACGAGATGGTGATGCGCGAGGCCAAACGCCTGTTGGGCGACCCGGCGTTGTCGGTCAACGACATTGCGGGGGAGCTGCACTTCAGCGACCAGTTTTTTTTCCGTAAATTTTTCAAGAGACACGAGGGGCTCACGCCATCGGAGTTCAGGAGAGCGATATAGTTTGTTTGCCGACATTTGGACATAATTAGAGGAGAAAAAGACATGGGTGGATCAACGGGTTTTTGCGACCTTTGCGATCTCAACCTGTGGTCCGGCCCCTACGGGGCCCCCCTCCCAACCCAACGGCTGCAACACCATTTGTTCATTTTGCTTAAGGAGGAGCTATTCATGCAGAAAAATCTACTAGAAAGGGTGTCACAATGGAAGGACGCCGAGCTGACCCGGGCCGCGGGCCTTTATCCTTACTTCCGGATGATCGAGTCGGGACAAGATACCGAAGTGATCCTGGAAGGGAAGCGGGTGCTGATGTTCGGCTCCAACTCCTACCTGGGGCTGACCAACCATCCCAAAATTCTCGAAGCGGCCAAACAGGCGCTCGACAAATACGGTTCGGGCTGCGCCGGTTCAAGGTTCCTGAACGGCAGCCTGGACATACACCATGAGCTGGAGGACCGGCTGGCCGCCTATGTCGGCAAAGAATCCGCCCTGCTGTTCAGCACCGGGTTCCAGACCAACCTCGGGGTGTTGTCGGGTTTTACCGGCCGCCAGGACTACCTGATCCTTGACGAGTCCGACCATGCGTCGATCATCGACGGGAGCCGTCTTTCTTTTTCCCGCACCGTCAAGTACGCCCATAACGATATGAACGACCTGGAGCGGAGGCTGAAGGGGCTTCCGGAGGACGTCATCAAACTGATTTCGGTGGACGGCATCTTCAGCATGGAGGGGGACATCGTGAACCTCCCCGTGATCGTGGAGCTGGCCGAGAAATACGGTGCCAACATCATGGTCGACGACGCGCACAGCCTGGGGGTCCTGGGGACCCTGGGGGCGGGGACGGCCGACCACTTCGGGCTGACCGACAAGGTGGACCTGATCATGGGCACCTTTAGCAAGTCGCTGGCCTCCCTGGGCGGTTTTGTCGCCGGGGATTTTGTCGCCATCGATTTTCTCAAACACCGGGCACGGTCGCTGATCTTCAGCGCCAGCATGCCCCCGGCCAATGTCGCCAGTGTGCTCGCCGCCCTGGACATCATCCAGGCGGAACCGGAGCGCATCGAGAAACTGTGGGACAATACACGGTATGCCCTTTCGCTGATCAAGGACGAAGGATTTTATACGGGTCATACCCAAAGCCCCATCATCCCGATCTATGTCGGGGATAACCAAAAGACCTTCCAGCTGACCCGCCGGCTCCAGGACGAGGGCATCTTTGTCAACCCGGTCGTTTCCCCGGCCGTGGCCTCCGAAGATACCCTGATCCGTTTCTCGCTGATGGCGACCCATACGTACGCCCAGATCGAGGAGGCGGTGGAGAAGCTCTCCAAGGCCGCGAGCGACCTGAACATCCAGTTTATTCCAAAAAGCCAAGCTATATGATCGAAGTAGTACCCGCTGAGGGGTCAAAGGGCATGAAAGCCTTCGTCGACTTTCCGCATACGCTGTATGCAGGGGAACCCAACTATGTTCCCGAGCTCTTTATCGCCCAGCGGGACCTGCTGACCCCCGGCAAACATCCGTTCCACGAGAACGCCGAGATACAGAAGTTCCTGGCCTACGAGGACGGTAAACCGGTGGGGCGGATCGCCGCGATTTTCAACCGGAACCACAACGCCTTCAACCAGGCGAGCGACGGGTTCTTTGGCTTTTTTGACGTGATCGACAGCCAGCCGGTGGCAGATGCTTTGCTGAAGGCAGCGGCTGGGTGGGTGAAGGGCAAGGGGGCCACGACGTTTATCGGACCCGTCAACCCGTCTACGAACGAGACCTGCGGGTTGCTCATCGAGGGTTTTGACCAGCCCCCCGTGGCCATGATGACCTTTAACAAACCGTACTATGCCCGTTTGCTGGAAAACGCCGGTCTGGGTAAAAAGGTGGACCTGCTGGCCTGGTGGATCGACCGCGAAAGCAGAAATGACCGGACGGTGCGGCTCCTGGATTCCCTGGAGCAGCGCCTGACCCGCCACGGGATCACCATCCGGCCGGTCCGCGTTAAAGATTTTGCTAAAGAAGCGGCTGCGCTCCGGGAGGTCTACAATAAGGCCTGGGACAAGAACCTGGGTTTTGTACCGATGACGGAAAATGAATTCAATTACCTGGCCAAGGACCTGAAAATGCTCCTGGACCCGAAGCTTTGCCTGCTGGCGGAGCACGAGGGCAAGGTCGTGGGTTTTGCCCTGGCGATCCCGGACATCAACCAGATCCTGATCAAGGTCCGTCGCGGCCGCCTGCTCCCCTTCGGGATCATCAAGCTGCTCACCGGTATGAAAAAGATCAAGAGCATTCGCGTACTGGCGCTGGGCGTGGTGGACGGCTACCGCAAGCTGGGGATAGAGGCCTGTTTTTATGCCTACATCATCAAGCGCGGCCTGGAACGCGGGATGCAGGGCGCGGAAGCCTCCTGGATACTCGAACACAACGACCTGATGAATAAAGGCATTGAGAGTGTGAACGGCAAAGTATACAAGAAGTACAGGATTTACGAGAAAGCGATATGAAAGTACTGATCACGGGCGCCAGTGGGTTTGTAGGATACCATTTGATTGAATCGGCGCTCGCCCGGGGACTCGACGTCACCGCGGGGATCAGGCAAAGTAGTCAGGTCGGTCATTTGTCTGGTTTGGCGATCCGGTACGCCACCCTGGACCTGGCCCGAAAGGATCAGCTGGCCGAAGAACTGGACAAAGGAGGCTACGATTTTATCATCCATGCGGCGGGGGCCACCAAGGCGCCCACGCAGGAAGCCTACGACGCCGCCAACGCGGCGTCCACGGAAAACCTGGCGGAAGCGGCCCGGACCGCGCTGCCGAACTTGAAAAAACTGGTCTTTCTTTCCAGCCTTGCGGCCATAGGGCCGCTGGGCAACCGGGAGGAAGCCATTACAGAAGATACCCAACCCAACCCAGTTACTGCCTACGGCAGGAGCAAACTCCTCGCCGAGCGCAGATTGGCCATTCAACCCCTACCATGGCTGGTACTACGGCCGACGGCCGTCTACGGACCCCGTGACAAGGACATCTTTATCCTCCTGCGTCTGATCCGCAGGGGATGGGAGCCCTACATCGGGAAAGCCCCGCAGCGTCTCAGCTTCGTCTATGTCAAAGACTTGTCGGACCTCGCCGTGCACGCGCTCTTTACCGAGCATACGCACCGGTTCTACAACGTCACCGACGGACGCGCTTATGACCGCTACGAGCTTGCCGGGATCGTCAAGGCCTATTTCCACCGCCGCACCCTGAAGTTCTTTGTCCCCGTGCCTCTTGTCAAAATCATTGCCACCGGCTTGGAGCGCGTGTATGAGCGGAGACACAAGTCCCCCGCCCTGAACCGCGAAAAGCTACAGGAGCTGACTGCCCCCAATTGGGTGTGCAGGATCGACTCCGCCCGGCGCGAGCTGGGTTTCTGGCCGGACTATGACCTCAAGAACGGGCTCGAAGAGACCTTAGAGTGGTACCTAAGAAACGGCTGGCTGTAATTAGATCTGTCATTAACGTTTAAAAGCACTATATGAGTAATCTCAATGGTAAGGCCGGGGTGTCTCCGGCCCGTGGTAAACTGGGCATCCTCATCCCGGGTCTTGGCGCCGTCGCCACGACCCTGATCGCCGGCGTGGCCGCTGTTCGCAAAGGAGCCCCTTCGGGCCCGGACGGCAAGCCGAGTCAACCTTTCGGGTCTTTGACCCAGATGGGGCACATCCGTCTCGGGAAAAGAACGGACAACCGCTACCCGAAAATAAAGGACTTCGTCCCCCTGGCCGACCTGAACGACATTGTCTTCGGCGGCTGGGACCTTTATGAGGACAACGTCTACGAGGCGGCCAGCAAGGCCAGGGTGTTGGAGCAGCCCTTGCTCGACTCCGTAAAGGACGAGCTGGAAGCCATCCAGCCCATGAAGGCGGTGTTTGACCGGAGCTATGTCACCAACCTGGATGGTAAAAACGTAAAGACGGGCGCCTCCAAATGGGACCTGGCCCAACAGGTGATCGCCGACATCGAAGCGTTCCGCAAAGCCACGGGCGTCGACCGTCTGGTGGTCCTGTGGTGTGGTTCGACGGAAAAGTATATCGAGGCCGTGGATGTCCACCAAACCATCGAAAGCTTCGAGCAGGGGCTTCGCGAGAACCATTCGCTCATCGCGCCCAGCATGATCTATGCTTACGCGGCGGTGTCCCAGGGGATCCCCTTTGTCAACGGGGCGCCCAACCTGACCTGTGACATCCCCGCCATGGTGGCCCTCGCCAAAAAGACCGAGACACCCATCGCGGGCAAGGACTTCAAGACGGGACAAACCCTGATGAAGACGATCCTCGCCCCCGGTCTCCAGGCCCGGGCGCTCGGGGTACGGGGCTGGTTCTCCACCAACATCCTCGGCAACCGCGACGGGTATGTCCTCGACCACCCGGACAACTTCCGCACCAAGGAAGTCTCCAAGCTGGGTGTCCTCGAAGACATCCTGAGACCCGACCTGCACCCGGAGCTGTACGGTGACCTGTACCACAAGATCCGGATCAACTATTATCCTCCGCACGGCGACAACAAGGAAAGCTGGGACAACATCGACATCTTCGGATGGCTGGGGTATACCATGCAGATCAAGATCAACTTTCTCTGCCGGGACTCCATCTTAGCCGCCCCGGTGGCGCTGGACCTCGCCCTGTTCTCCGACCTCGCCAAGCGCGCGGGTATGTACGGCATCCAGGAATGGCTGTCGTTCTACCTGAAGTCTCCCCAGACCGCACCGGGGCTGCACCCGGACAACGATATCTTCAGGCAGCTCATCAAGCTGCAGAATACCCTGAGGCATATCATGGGTGAGGATCTGATCACCCACCTGGGTTTGGATTATTACCAGGAGCTGGCCGAAATTTTATGAGCCGCCGGCTCCGGGCGCAAAAATTTGTCGCCTCCGTAGGCGGCCTTGGATATATTCTGAAAAAAGGAGGCGCGACCCTGGCCGCTGCCGTGGCCGCCCTCCTTTTATATGGTTTTTCGCTTACCCCCGCGGGTGCCGCGGTTTCCTTTCGATGGCTCTGGTTGCCCCTGTTCACGCTTGCGCTCACTTTCTTAGGCATCTGGTCCGGGAACGGGGTCGAGGCGGTATGGGGCGAGGACAGTCCGAAAGCAGTCCTGGACGAGGTGGTGGGGATGTATGTAGCGGTGTTGTTCCACCCCCTAGGGTGGAAAACCATCCTGCCGGGTTTTGTGCTTTTCCGGGTGTTGGACATCTGGAAGCCGCTGGGGATCCGGAAGACGGAGGCGCTGCCCGGGGGATGGGGGGTGATGGTGGATGATATAGTGGCGGGGATTTACGCAAACGTGGTGTTGAGTTTATGTTTACTTATATAAAAGCAAATATGGCGGCCATCGCGGCGTCGCTGGTGGACTTTCTGGTCTTCGGCCTCCTGGTGCATACCGGGTGGATGAAGGTAGGGCCGGCCACCGCCACGGGCATGGTCTGCGGGGGCATCCTGGCCTTTGTGATGGGCCGGACCTGGGTGTTTGACGCCCGGCAGGGTGCGGCCCTGGGGCAAGGGATCCGGTACGGCCTGGTGTGGATAGGAAACATCGTCCTGAGCACCCTTTTGGTCAAGGCTTTGGCTGTGCATGTACATTATATGGTTGCACGGGTGGGCGTGTCCGTTGTGATGGGGCTGACGTACAGCTACTTTATGCAACGGTGGTTCGTGTTCCCACACGGAGCGACAAAACGATAGAAGAATGAAGTATTGGAGACGAATCATAAGACTGGCCGCCGGCATCCTCTGGACCTCGATCACTTCCGGACCGGAGGTCTTTGCCCAGACGGTGGTCCGGGGCGATATAAAAGACGCCTCCACGGGACAGCCCGTAGAGGATGTGAGCGTGTATTTCAAAGGCGGGAACGGGGTTCTGTCCAAAACGGACGGCACTTTTGTCCTGACCACCGCCAATACAAAACTGGCGACGGTACAGTTTTCCCACGTCGGGTATACCACGGTGACCCGGACGATCGCCCCGGGCAAGGACCAGACGGTCAGCGTCCAACTGGCTTTGGCAGGGCAATTGCAGAATATCGTGATTACGGCAAGGGGCAAAGGGAAATACCGCAACAAGGGGAACCCCGCCGTGGAGCTGATCCGCAAGGTGATCGACCACAAGGCGGTCAACAGGGTGGGGTCCTACCAATACCTGCAATACCAGGAATACGAAAAGATGGAGTGCTCGCTGACCAAACAGCCGGAGAAACTCATGAACAGCAAATTGTTCAAGAATTTCAAGTTCATGTTCGAGAACCGGGACACGACCATCCTTCCGGGCAAGGCCCTTTTGCCCATCTACCTGGAGGAAACCGCCTATCAGCGGTATTTCCGGAAGGACCCCGGGAAAGAGAAAAGCTATGTTCTGTCGAAGCGGGAAGTGAATTACGGGGAATACCTGGATATGCGGGGGATCAAAAACTACCTGAACCGGTTGTACATGCCCGTGGATGTGTATGACAACAATATTGCGCTGTTGTCTACCCAGTTTATGAGCCCCATTGCCGACCTCGCGCCCACCTTTTACCTGTTTTATATACAGGACACGACCGAGGTGGACGGGATCAGGCTGGTGCGGATGAACTTTTATCCCCGCAACCCCAACGACCTGCTGTTCAAAGGGACCCTTTGGATCACCCTGGACGGGCAGTACGCCATACAGAAGGTGGACTTTGGCGTGAGCAAGTACGCCAACCTCAACTGGGCGAGGGATGTCCATATCCGGCAAAACTTTGAGCGCGGGACAGACCAGCGCTACCACATCAAGTACAGCGAGATCCTCGCCGAGTTTTCGCTGCTGAAAAGCTCCTCCGGGGGGATCATGGGCGAGCGCGCGGTGACCTACTCGAACTATGTCATCAATCAGCCCGCCCCGGACAGCGTCTACAAAGGTCCTTCCGAGGTGGTCCTGGCCGCGGCGCCCGCACAGACGGACAGCGTCCTGTACGCGGCCCGGGGGAAGGCGTTGTCGCCGGTCGAGGCCAGGATCTACACCAACATCGACAGCCTTCAGAACATGAAGTCCTTTAAACGGACCCTGGACTATGCCACCCTTCTGCTGGCGGGGTACAAACGCTCCGGTCCCTGGTTCGAGGTGGGGCCCGTCAGCGCCTTTTACAGCTTTAACCCGGTAGAAGGCTTCCGTTTAAGGTTCGGGGGGCGGTCGCTACCGTCCCTGAGCAAGACGTTTTATACCGAGACCTACGTGGCCTATGGTTTTAAGGACCAGCAGGTCAAGTACTTCCTAAGCGCCACTTACGCCCTGAACCACCGGACGATCTACGACTATCCCTTTAACTATATCCAGGCCAGCTTTCAGCACGATACCAAGATACCGGGCCAGGACCTGCAGTTCGTACAGGAGGACAACTTCCTGTTGAGCTTCAAACGGGGGGACAACAACAAATGGTTGTATAACGACATCTTCAAGCTCAATTATGTGCGGGAATTTGGCCGGGGCCTGTCGTACAACTTCGGGTTCAAGTACTGGAAACAGGTACCCGCGGGCGACATCGACTATGAAAAGGTAGAGGCCGTGGATTCCATGGACATCCCTTATGTGACCACCGCCGAACTCTCGGCGGACTTCCGCTGGGCGCCCAACGAACAGTTTTACCAGGGCAAGGTCTACCGGATCCCGATCTTTAACAAGTATCCTATTTTCGAAATAAAATATTCCCAGGGCATCAAGGGGCTCGCCGGGGGGCAATACAACTACGGGAACCTGTGGGGGAGCGCCTATAAACGCTTTTACCTCGGGCAGCTCGGGTACTCCGACGTGACCCTCGAAGGCGGCTATATCCTGGGGAAAATCCCCTTCCCCCTCCTCGACATCCACCGCGCCAACCAAACCTACGCCTACCAGCTCAACTCGTATAACCTCATGGATTTTATGGAGTTTGTGAGCGACCACTACGGCGCGCTCAACGTCGACCAGAACTTCGGGGGCTTCTTTTTTAACAAGATACCCCTCCTCAAAAGGCTGCGGCTCCGGGAAGTGGGCAGCGCCAAGATCCTGTTTGGCGGCATCCGGGACGAAAACAACCCCGACAAAACCCCCGGGTTGTTCAAGTTCCCGACCTATGCCACCGGCGATCCCAGCACCTATTCCCTGGACGGCCGGCCCTATATCGAGGTCAGCGGGGGGATCGGCAACATCTTTAAGGTCGTGCGCGTGGACTATGTCCGCCGCCTGACCTACCTGAGTCATCCCTTCGTCGACCAGTGGGGGATTCGCGTACGTACCAAATTTGAATTTTAACTTTGTGCAGCATGGCATACTCAACAACACCTAGCACCCTCCCCGTTTCCCGCCGCCTCGGCGCGCGCGACAGCATCCAAAAGGGGATTTACGCCGTCATCAACCCCTTTGTCAAAGGGCTGATCCGCATCGGTTTCACCCCCAACGTGGTGACCACCGTCGGGTTTCTTTTGAACATAGGCGTCGCCGTTATCTTTATCATAGGCGCCGAGGAAGGCAACCGCGGAGACCTCTCCTACGTCGGCTGGGCCGGTGGCCTGGTCCTTTTCGCGGGACTTTTCGACATGCTCGACGGGCAGGTCGCCCGCCTGGGGAATATGAGCTCCACCTTTGGCGCCCTCTACGACTCCGTACTGGACCGGTACAGCGAGCTCGTCATGTTTCTCGGGATCTGTTACTACCTCGTCGCCCACCACTATTTCCTGAGCTCCCTGTTCTCCTTCCTGGCCCTCATCGGGTCCATGATGGTCAGCTACACCCGCGCCCGGAGCGAGGGTCTCGGCATCCAGAACAAGGGCGGCCTCATGCAGCGCCCCGAGCGCGTCATCCTCGTGGGCCTGTCCGCCATCGCCTGCGGGACCACCGCCCACTTTATCGGCGGCGACTACAAATGGTACGTCAGCGGGATCCGCTGGCACCTCTTTGAAACGATGTCCATCTTTACGATACCGCTTACCGTGATGGCCGTACTGACAAACATTACCGCCATCAAGCGGCTGGTGGCCGCCAAGGCGGCGTTGGAGGAGGCAGGACGATGATCCCGGCATTATTTTTACTACTGAGCCTGATCCCCGTAGATTCGATGCCCACCCCCACGGGCAACCCCAAACAATTGTTCTACCTCCAGCGCACCCCCAACACCAACACCATTGTGATCGAGCTCAACGACAAGGACGGCGTGCCCAACCCGGACAACCCCGTCCACGTTTTCTGGCTGCGGTACCAGGAACAGGGGCAAAGACAGGAATTAAACTACATACAGCGTACCTTTGCCTACGGGATCAAATCCAGGCGGATGGGGCCGGAAAAGTACGAGCTCCACTTCGTGTCCTACAAGAAGTATTCGATGTACCTGATCAAGGCGGCGGATCATCAATACCATGTTTTTGCCGACCTCAACGGGCGCGTGATCATCCTCCACCGGATCTATCTGGAGATCCGGGGCGGGTCCTTCTGGACACCCCACGTGGAGTATGTGGAACTAAAAGGGATCGACCCCGCGAACGGCAAGGACGTGGTGGGCAGGATCAAAATCTGAACAACATGAAACGCAACTACATTTCCAATTCGACGGAGTCGACCCGCATGTTCAAGGCCGGCTGGATGGAGGCCCTGAGCAAGGTGCCCTTCTTTGTACCGTTGATCATCTACATACCGGTGGTGGGGTATTTCCTCTATCGTTCCTTCGCTGCGGGAGCGGGGCTGCCCTCGGTGGCCGGATTTTTTGCGCTGGGGCTCCTGGCCTGGACGATCGCCGAATACATCCTGCACCGGTTCGTGTTCCACTACCAGCCGGGCTCGAAGTGGGGACAGCGGCTGCACTTTATTTTCCACGGAGTGCACCACGACTATCCCCGGGACGCGCTCCGGCTGGTGATGCCGCCCTCGGCCAGCATCCCCCTGGCCTTTGGGTTTTATTTCCTGTTCCGCATGTTCTTCGTTGCAGCGCATTTATACGCCTTCTTTCCGGGTTTTGTCACGGGCTACCTCGTATACGACATGATGCACTACGCCATGCACCACGCCAACTTCAAAAGCGGGTGGTTCAAACGCATCAAACAACACCACATGCTGCATCACTACGACGACATGTCCAAGGGCTACGGCGTCAGCTCCGTGCTTTGGGACAAGATTTTTCACTCCGATTTTCCCAAAATGGGCCCCGAAGGGGCCGTACGGCAAAAGAAAGCATAGTGGCCTTTTTTCCAAAAACATCCGTCAAAGCCGGCGCGCGCGCCATGGCCATCGCCGTCGCATACCTCTTGCTGGCAACACTTCTCGTCGGGTTTAAACCGGAACAGGTCGGGTTGTCCGTTTTCTGCCTCGCCCTGTTTTTTGTCAGCACCGGCACCCGGCAATTCCTGTTCGCCTTTGGCGCCTTTATCGTCTTCTGGGTGTTGTTCGACTTTATGAAGGCGCTGCCGAACTATGCCGTCAGCCCGGTGCATATCCGGGACCTTTATGAGGCCGACAAACGCCTGTTCCACGTCGGCGGGTTGTCGTACAACGAATACTGGGCCGCGCATACCAGCACCCCGCTCGACCTGGCCACGGGGTTTGCCTATCTCTGCTGGATGCCGGTGCCCCTGGGGTTCGGGATTTATTTATTCGCGCGTAAACGGGCCTTTGTCGTCCCCTTTGCGCTGACCTTCCTTTGGGTCAACCTCCTGGGGTTCGTCATCTACTATACTTTCCCGGCGGCCCCGCCCTGGTACGTGCAGTTGCACGGTTTCGACCTCAACCTCCATACCCCGGGGAACACCGCCGGTCTGCACCGTTTTGACCTCTTCTTTGGCATCCACCTGTTCGAAGGATTGTATGCCAAAAGCTCCAACGTGTTTGCAGCCATGCCGTCCCTCCACGCGGCGTATCCCCTGGTGACGCTGTATTACGGCCTGAAAAGCCGGGCCGGCTGGATCAACGTTTTCCTGGGGCTGGTCGTACTCGGTATCTGGTTTGCGGCGGTGTATACCAGCCACCACTATGTGCTGGATGTGCTGGCGGGGATTGGGTGTGCCGTGGTGGGGATATTTTTTTGGGAAAAGGGGTTGATGCGGTCGGGGCGGTTTCGCAGGTTTTTAGCCGGTTATCAGGAACGGGTGGCCTAAGCCACGGATTTCTTTTTCCGGGTACGCGTTTTGTCCTTTGCCATCAATGACCGGAGTATGGTCAGGTCATAGGAATTTTGAAGCCGTAACCAGGTTTCGGCAGATATATCGAGCAGGTGTTGCAGTTTCAATGCGAGCAAAGGGGATATGTTGCGCTTCCCTTTAAACAGCTCGCTGAGGTGGCCCGGCTGTATCCCCAGGGATTTTGCGACTTCCATTTTAACCAGCTTGCGCGCTTCAATTTCGTCCTTCAAAATTTCGCCGGGATGTACGGCAACGGGGGAATGGATGATTTGTTTGTTGGTTCCTACAATGACGTGTTGGTTTTCCATAACTAATGATAATCGGTGAGTTCGTGGATCTCTACGATTTCCTTTGCGATCTTCAGTACGAGCCTGTATCGGTCGTTCACCCGGATACTGTGCATTCCCCGGAATCTTTCCTCTTTCGTCAGCGCTTCGAAATGCAGGCTTTTGAAGGCGGTCAACTCGATGGCGTGCGTAGCTTCCTTTAGAACCGCGATCTTTCTTATAAAGCTTCGGATCACCTCCTTTCCAAAAACCGGCTTCCCGGTTTCTCTTCCACTTCTATACAACACTTCCAGGCTAGCGTTTCTAAATACGACTTCCATGGTACATGGAATTTTTACCAAAATTAGGTAAATTTAAATATACTAACAAGTGTTATCTTTACCCCTCAAACCCAAAAGAATGGCACAAAAAGAAGTCTTCATCATAGGCACCGCCCGCACCCCCATCGGCAGTTTTAACGGCGCCCTGGCGTCCGTACCGGCGCCCCGGCTGGGAGCCGTGGCCATCAAGGCCGCGCTGGAAAGGGCGGGGGTGGACCCCGGGCAGGTTCGGGAAGTATTTATGGGGAACGTGCTCCCGGCGAACATAGGGCAGGCCCCGGCCAACCAGGCCAGTATTTTCGCGGGGATTCCTACGTCGGTCCCCTGTACCACGGTGAATAAGGTCTGCGCTTCGGGGATGAAGGCCATCATGACCGGCACCCAGGGCATCCTGCTCGGGGACGTCAACGTGGTGGTGGCCGGTGGGATGGAGAGCATGTCCAACGTGCCGTATTACCTCGATAAAGCCCGGAACGGCTACCGGATGGGACACGGGCAGGTGATCGACGGGATGTTGAAGGACGGGCTCTGGGACCCCTATAAAGATTATGCGATGGGAAATGCGGGGGAACTTTGCAGTACGAAATACGGGTTGACCCGCGAGCTGCAGGACGCTTACGCCATAAAAAGCTACGAACGTGCGGCCGATGCTTATGCCAAAGGCTACTTCGCAGAAGAGCTGACCCCGGTGGAGGTAGCCGGGAAGGAACCCATCACCGTGAGGGAGGACGAAGAGTACAAACGGGTCAAATTCGACAAGATACCCACCTTGAAACCGGCGTTTACAAAGGACGGCGCCATCACGGCGGCCAACGCGTCCAAGATCAACGACGGGGCTGCTGCCGTCGTTCTGGCGGATGCAGAGACGGTCAAAAAGAACGGCTGGAAACCGCTGGCTAAAATCGTGTCTTATGCAGACGCCAGTCAGGATCCCGAATGGTTTACCACGACGCCGACCCTGGCGATGCTTCGTGCCCTCCAAAAAGCGGGGCTGAAAACGGAAGACATTGACGTTTTCGAGATCAATGAAGCCTTTAGCTGCGTGGCGATGGCCAACGCCAAGGATATGGGGATTCCCTTTCAAAAGCTCAACGTGTGGGGTGGGGCGGTGGCGCTCGGGCACCCGATCGGTTGCAGCGGGGCACGGATCACCGTGACGCTGTTGAGCATCCTGCGGCAGACGGGCGGGCGTTTCGGCCTGGCCGGTATCTGTAACGGGGGCGGGGGCGCCAGCGCGCTGCTGATCGAGCGGCTCTAGCGCGGCTGGCGGGCGCCAACAATGCGGCTGACCGGGCGCCAAAAATGCGCCTTACCGGGCGCCTGTAAGCCGATAGGCCGCCAGCCTCGTCTCCAGCAACGTAATCAGGCTCCGCAGGTCATAGTCGACCTCGTGTGCCGGTATCTGGATCGGCGAACCGGTTTGTTCGAGCAGGCGCACGAGGACCTTCCGTTTGCCGGTGTTCCGCTGGCGGTCGATGTACAGCTGCGGGTGTTTGACATCGATGGTCAGGTATCGTTTGCCTTTAATCTCAGACTCGCGGATCCCAGAGATGTCGTCCCAGTTGATGAGCCCGTCTCCCGGGGTGCCGGTATGGTCGTAGATGTCCTTGTCCGAAATGATCATTGCGGGGAAAACGGTGGCGATACGGACGGCCATGATGTAGCTGTAGATTCCCCCGGCCACCATGATGGAAACGCCCACGGCTTCGATGATAAAGGGCGTGATCCATTTGGAGTCGAGGAAGGAACCGGGGTCGATGAGGAGGAAAAGACCTATGGCAAAAAAGAGTAATCCCCCGGCCAGGTACCAGGCCAGGTTCTTTTTGTTACGGGCGATTTCGATCGGTGTGTCCTGGGGCATAGCAAGCATTTGATTAGAAATATAAACCATTCGACCGATAAATAAAAGCCCTTGGCGCTCAGGCCCGGTGCCGTAGCGGCAAAAGAAGGGTGAATTCCGCCCCCTCCCCCTCGCGCCCCCGTGCCGTAATCATCCCCCCGTGGGCCTCGACGATCTTTTTGGTGATCGCCAGCCCGATCCCGGTCCCCTCGTATTTGTCCTTGGAATGGAGGCGTTGGAAAAGGTCGAAGATCGTACCGGCGTATTGGGGGTCAAAGCCAATCCCATTGTCGCAAAAGCGGATGCGGACAAAGGTCCCGCGTTCGGACAGGGCGGTGCCGGGGTCGAGGAGCTCCAGGGCCGGCGCGTCAAAGGCCGGACGGGCAATCAGGTCGGCGCTGATCCGGAGCACGGGCGGGACGTCGTCCCGGGTGAACTTCAGGGCGTTCCCAAGGATGTTTTGAAACACCTGCCGGATCTGGCCGGGGAGGACGTCGGCGTCGGGGAGCGGACCCATGAACAGGAAGATCCGCGCCTTTTTCTCCCGGATGACCAGCTCCAGGTCTTCCAGGATGTCGGCCAGAAGGTTTTTCAGGGAGGTCCGTTCAAACGGGACGCCCTGGGTGGGCAGGCTGGCGTAGGCGAGGACGTCGGTGATCAGCGATTGGGTGCGCAGCGCGGAGCGAAGGATCTTGTCGATGTATACCAAACCGCCTTCCTGCAGGTCCGGTCCATACTTGTCTTTGAGCAGTTGGGAGAACAGGAGGATCTTCCGCAAGGGTTCCTGGAGGTCGTGGGAAGCGGTAGACGCAAACTGTTGCAGGTGGTGGTTGCTTTGACGGAGGGCGCGGTTAAGGGTCACCTGTTCCACATAGTTGCTCTTGAGTTGTTGCTCCACGCGCTTTTTCTCCGTGACGTCCGTGATGGTGGCGACGAGACCCTGCGGGTTCCGGACCAGGGCGACTTCCACCCATTTGCCCCGTTCTTCCAGGTAAAGGTCCACTTGCATGGGCCGGTCCCGCTGGAGCGCGGTGGCGTACACCTCGAAAAGGCCGTAAGACCCCAGCATGGGGAGGTCCCTGCGCATCAGGCACCCGGTAAAGTCCAGGCCGGGCCTGTCGAGAAAAACGCCCAGCGCGTGGTTGGCGGTCAAGATAGCAAAGTCGGTTAAACAGCCGCCGGCATCGAACACGGGCCCCAGCGCAAGAATGGGGTGGGGGCAGGCATGAAAGGTGTCCTGCACCATCGCGCCGCCGGTGTCAAGGGCGTTCATAGGATCTTCCTGTGTATATTCTTCCACAATGCGTATTATTGTACCCTCCAAAAAAGAGGTGAAACATGGTTCGTGGTATCGTTCGCATAACGCTGGCCTCGCTGGCCCTATTGTCTTCTGCTCACGCCCAAACGGCGGATCCCGCTTCTTTCGTCAATCCGTTTATCGGCACAGGGGCGGTGGACACCAATAGTCTCTCCGGCAGCAATTTTCCCGGGGCCTGCACGCCCTTCGGTTTCGTACAGCTCAGCCCCGACACCCGGGAAAGCCCCAGCGACCCGGCCAGCGGTTATGATTACAATGATCATTCCATCTTCGGTTTTAGCCACACCCACCTCAGCGGGACGGGGGTAGCCGACCTCTTCGATATATTATGCATGCCCTATACAGGTGAGGTGGTGTGGGAACCCGGCCAATACAAGTCCGACTTCACCCACGACGCAGAAAAGGCCTCCCCGGGTTATTACAGCGTCCTGCTCAAAACGTGGAATACCAAGGTGGAACTGACGGCCACGACGCACGTGGGGTTGCAGCGGTATACGTTCCCCACCGGCACCCGGGGGCACGTCATCATCGACCTCGACCACTCCCTGGACAAAAAGCGTTTTTACTGGCCCTGCAGGATCATCTCCGCCCAGGTCCGGGTGGTCAACGACCATACCATCGAGGGCTACCGCATCATTACCGGCTGGAGCCGGTTGAGAAAGGTCTTTTTCCGCGCGGAATTTTCCCAGCCCTTTGTCAGCGACGCGCTCCTGGAGGGCGGCAAGGTCATGGAAGCGGGCACCGTCGTCAACGGTACCCGTGTCAAGGCCGTGCTGGATTTTAACGCGTCCAAAGACCAGCCCGTGCTGGTCAAGGTCGGGTTGTCCAGCGTCAGCCGGGAAGGCGCCGAACGGAACCTGGAAACGGAGCTCCCCGGCTGGGATTTCGACGCCACCGTGGCCGACGCCCGCGCCGCCTGGAACAAGGAATTGTCCTGCATCAGCGTGGACGGCACCGAGGAACAAAAGCGGATTTTTTATACCGGTTTGTACCATGCTTTTACCCAGCCCAACAACCTCGCCGATGCAGACGGCGCGTATGTAGGCACCGACTTCACCACCCGCAAGGCGGCCGACGGGACGCACTACAGCACCTTTTCGCTTTGGGATACCTACCGGGCGGCCCATCCCCTTTATACCCTCGTACAACCCGAACGCGACGCCGCTTTTATCAATTCCATGCTGCGCCAGTACGAGACGTACGGGTATCTTCCCATCTGGCAGTTGTGGGGGGACGAGACCTATTGTATGATCGGGAACCACGCCATCCCCGTCATCGTGGATGCGTATATGAAGCACCTGCCCGGTATCGACTATGCCAAGGCGTATGCCGCCATCCGCGCTTCTTCGGTCGTTGAACACCCCGGGGCGCCCTTCCGGTTGCTGGATCAATATCATTTTTTCCCCGAAAACAAACAATCCCAGTCCGTCTCGCTGACGCTTGAAGTCGCCTTTGACGACTGGTGTGTTGCCCAGATGGCCAACGCCATGGGCAAGACCGAGGATTACAAATACTTCATGGACCGCGCGGGCAGTTACCGCAACCTGTACGACGCCGACACCCGTTTTTTCCGTGGGCGAAACGCAGACGGCAACTGGGTAAGCCCCTTTGATCCCCTGACCTACGGGGGCAATGGCGGCGCGCCCTATACCGAAGGCAACGCCTGGCAATACTGTTGGTATGTGCCCCAGGACGTGCCGGGCCTGATCCGCCTGCTCGGCGGGGCATCCTCTTTTACCGACAAACTCGACACCTTCTTTACGCTCCAGGCCAAACCCGCGGACGTCAACGGCAATGCCTCCGGCTTTATCGGGCAGGACGCCCACGGCAACGAACCCAGCCACCATACGCCCTACCTCT
This sequence comes from Dinghuibacter silviterrae, assembly GCF_004366355.1. Lineage (NCBI taxonomy): Bacteria > Pseudomonadati > Bacteroidota > Chitinophagia > Chitinophagales > Chitinophagaceae > Dinghuibacter > Dinghuibacter silviterrae. The sequence goes on from NZ_SODV01000001.1 coordinate 3,108,499, forward strand.
ACGACTATGCCGGTCAGCCCTGGAAGACCCAACTCTATACCGCCCGGATCATGCAGGAGCTCTACAACGACAAGTCCTCCGGCTACGCCGGTAACGAGGACTGCGGGCAGATGAGTTCGTGGTACATCTTCAGCGCCATGGGCTTTTACCCCGTCAACCCCGCCAGCAGCGTCTATTGCTTTGGCTCGCCCCAGCTCCGCAAGGCCGTCATCCGTTTGGCGAACGGTGGCCGGTTTACCGTGCTCGCGCCAAAGGCCGGTGGCAAAAACATCTACATCCAGGCCGTCCGCTTGAACGGAAGCCCTTATCACAAAACCTATATCACCCACAAAGACATCCTGTCCGGGGGCACCCTGGAGTTTGACATGGGGCCCGCGCCCAACAAGAAATGGGGGACGGCGCCGGAGGACGCGCCCGCCGGAAGCGCGTATTAGATTAAATTAATCTTCCCTGGAGGTAACGTGATTTGACTGAGCTTTGCAGTTAAACCGGCATGCGCTATGAACACGACGACAACGGAAACCCTGGAAACCCAGCTTTGGGTATTGATGTCCGAAAAGCTGGGTCTGGAACAGGAGCAGATCAAAATGACCGACTCCTTTGCAGATGACCTGGGGGTTGACTCCCTGGATCTTTTTGCGTTGCTCACCGACGTGGAAAAAGAATTCAGCATCAAGATCCCCGACGAAGAAGCGGAAAAGCTGACGACCGTCAAGGCGCTGGTCAACTATCTGCACGCGCATTTATCGTAGTTTTGCGGGATGGCATATCCCCATCTGCAAGCCTTCATCAAAAGACTGGAAAGCGCGGGCGAACTGGTCCGCATCAACGCATACGTAGACCCCGTCCTGGAAATCGCCGAGATCACCGATCGTGTCAGCAAAAGCAAGGACGGCGGCAAGGCCCTTCTCTTCGAAAACACCGGTACGGCCTTCCCGGTGCTGATGAATGCCTACGGCAGCCAGCGCCGGATGTGTATGGCGCTCGGGGTGGACGACCTCGACGATATTACCCACGAGATAGAAGCTCTTTTTAAGCTCCTGACGAGCCCAAAGGAAGGAATCCTGGACAAGCTGGGCATGTTGCCAAAGTTGAGCCAGTTTGCCTCCTGGATGCCCAAGGTCCGCAAGGGCAGGGGCGCCTGCCAGGAGGTGGTGATGACCGCCCCCGACCTCGGGAAACTGCCCATCATCCAATGCTGGCCCCAGGACGGCGGGCGTTTTGTCACTTTACCCGTCATCCACACCAAAGACCCGGGGACCGGTATCCGCAACGTGGGTATGTACCGGATGCAGGTGTTCGGACCCCTGCTGACCGGGATGCACTGGCACAAACACAAGGTCAGCGCCCGGCACTTTGCCGAATATAAAAAGCTGGGCCGGCGTATGCCCGTGGCCGTTGCCCTGGGCGGCGACCCCGTCTACGCTTATTCCGCCACAGCGCCCTTACCCGAAAACGTAGACGAATACATGCTCGCGGGTTTTTTGCGCAAACGCCAGGTGGAGCTGGTCCGTTGTCTGACCCAGCCCGAACTGGAGGTCCCGGCGGACGCCGACTTTATCATCGAAGGGTATGTCGAACCCGGGGAAGAATTGATATGGGAGGGGCCGTTTGGCGACCATACCGGTTACTACTCCCTGCCCGACTGGTATCCCCGTTTTCACGTTACCGCCATTACCCACCGCAAAGACGCCGTCTATCCCGCGACCATCGTGGGGATTCCCCCGCAGGAAGATGCCTGGCTGGGAAAAGCCACCGAACGTATTTTCCTTGCCCCCATCAAGATGACCCTTGTCCCCGAGATCGTCGATATGGATATGCCCGTCGAAGGCGTTTTCCACAACCTTGTCATCACCCGCATCCGCAAGGACTTCCCGGGCCAGGGGCAAAAGGTCATGAACGCCATGTGGGGGGCCGGGCAGATGATGTTCAACAAAATCCTCGTCCTGACCGACGGGGAGACGCCCCTGAGCGATTATACCGCCCTGGCGCGCTATGTCTTTGCCCACTGCAACGTGGCCACCGACATCGCCTTTAGCGCGGGCCCGATGGACGTGCTCGACCATAGCTGCAACGCCCTTGGTTTTGGCGGGAAAATGTGTATCGACGGGACGGCCAAACAGCCCGAGGAAAGCGATCCGCGGTATGCGTGGGGGCCTCTTTTGGCGGACTACGCCTCCTGGCTTTTTCAGGCGTTCCCTGAAGTCCGGGCCGTAAACGAAGACCTGGTCCGGTTGGGGATTCCGTGTCTGATATTATCTGTGGAAAAAAACAGGGCCGGGCACGTGGCCGACCTTCATACGCGTCTCTGCGCAGACCCCCGGGCCGAGGGGTTGAAGATGATCTTATACGTCGAGCACACCGTCCCCGCAGGGGACCTGGGGGTGGCGCTTTGGCGCCTGTGCAATAACCTTGATCCCAAGCGGGATCACTATCTCGTTGACAGGCCGGCCACTGCGGGCGCCGTCACCGCGGGCCACGTCGCCACCGCGGACCATGCCGCCGCCGCGGGCCACGTCGCCTCCGCGGGCCAAGCTGCCTCCGCGGGCCAAGCTGCCACCGGCGCCACCACGGCCCGTTTCGCCTGCCTGGGCCTGGACGGCACCCTGAAAACCGCCGCCCTGGACGGGTTTACGCGCGACTGGCCCAACATCATCGTCGCCGACGACCAAACGATTGCCTCGGTCGATGCCAAATGGGCGTCGCTGGGGATCGGCGCTTTTATCGCGTCGCCCTCTCTTCGATTTAAGGACCAGATGTATGGGGAGGAAGCGGTGGCGCGCCCCTAAGCGCGGCGTGAGCGCGGGTATAAAAAAAGGAGGTCCGACCTAGAAAGGTCAGACCTTTTTTTGTTCAACCTTGCTTAACTCACTATCTTAAATACGTTTCGATTCAATGGGGGGTTTAAAAACGGGGGTGTTTTCTAAGGTTCTGGGGTATAGGACCCTGCCCTTTGAGAAAGGTTTAACAGTTAGCGACCCGCTAACAAAATTTTAACAAATTAATCGTCAAGTGGTCGTAAATGGCCGGACCGGCCGGCGGGCGCCTATTGCGCCGGCTTTACCACGATTTTTGCCGTTTCCTCTTTGATGGCCTGGCTGAAAAACAGTCGTGTCGCATCATAGTCACTGGCAGGCACCATGCGGTCCTTCAGGATGATGGAGGTATAGGAATACACGGCTTTTTGAGTAGTATCGTACCAATAGTTCGATGTATAGCTGGCGTGGGGACAGGAAAATGTTCTGGCCTGGGGCAGCTCATCCACGACATACCCGGTGGGCAACTGGTAACAGGTCGTGTCGGATTCCTCGAAGGGGTGGTCGAAAAAATAGCTTTGCGTGCGGTTTTTGCTTTCGGGGAGGTGGGTCAGGTGGAGGTGGTAGATGTGCGGCCGCAGGAACATTTTATCGCCGGCGGTGAAGTCCGGCACCTTTTCGAATGCCAAAGCGATATGGGTCCGCAACAACGGGGAGTCGACCTGCTCCAGGTTGATGGTAAAGTCGTCGGGCTGGGGAAATTCCATTTCTTCCACGAGAAACCTTTTCTGGTCGTCGTGGTTTTGTTCGTACACGTAGCCGATTTCGTTATACCGGTCTTCACCCGTGGCCTTGATCGCGACCTCGGCTTTGCCGCTCCCGTCTTCGGACAGGTTTACCCTGGTAAACACGTCCCGGCGGGTTTCCATGGCCGTGGAAGAGGGTGTATGGACCAGGACGCCCCCGTTCTCGGTCAGCAGGAGCGCGTTCCGGTTTTCGGTGAAAGCACCTAAGACGCCAAAATCCGTGTGGTTGCTGGTGCATTCGAGCCAGACGGAGTCGTGGGGTTGGGGGATACAAAGAATCACGTGGTTGAACCTGTCCTGGGGAAAAGACGGGTCTACCGGTTGCGACAGATCACCATAGTTGACGAGGGCCGGGTAGCTTTTCACCCCGACGGCGGTCAGACACGCGCTTAGGTAACAGGAGAGACCCTTGCAATCACCGTATTTCTTTTTCTCCGTAAAAGTGGCGGGGAAGGCCTGGTCACCGCCTATACCCAGTTCTATCGCGACATACCGGAAGTTTTTCTGGAGGTAACGGTACAGGATACGCGCCTTGTCCAGGTCGGTGGGCGCGTCCTTGACCATGTTGAGGTACAACTGACGGCTGGCCTCGGGGAGCACGATCGCGTTCTTGTTGAGGTCATAGGCCCATTTACCAAAGGATTGCCAGGTCGTCATGTCGCCGGCATAACCCGCCAGCTCGAACTGGGTAGGCGCCATGTATATGGCGGGGCCCCAGTCAGCAGGCGCCCCCGCTTCGGAAGGGATCGTTTTGATCCCCGAAGCCGTCCAGGTATAAACATGGTCGTCCTTGCCGGCATCGGCTATGGTGGGCTCCAGGTGCGCATGATGGCCGTGATAACGAAAGGTCATGCTTTTGGGCAGGGTGACCGTAAGGGTCTCCTGCTGGATCGAGCCGTCTGCGTTGGACAGGTCGAATTCCGGGAATATTTTACTACCCTTATAGGCGAGGGTATAGTCCCGTTCCACGGTGATCGGGTAGGTGGCATCGTTGACCGAACAGTAGGTATAGATGCCGTCTTCCACCAATTCTTCCCCCCAGCCGGACTTCTCCATATCCTTTTGCCGGATGTGCTGCATCGGGCGGCCCAATGAATCGTACACGTATACATCCGCATCTTCCAACCTGGCCAGTGACGAGCCCCTGATACCAAACGAAAGCGCCTGCTTGCCGTGGGGATCGAGTACGGTGATCACCTCGTGCATGGAATACGTGGATTTGGACAAAGAGGAGATGACATAGCTTTCCCGGGACTCCCGGATGACGGTATGCGCGCCCTTGCGCAGCGAATCCGGAATCAGAGCGGTGGCGTAGTTGAATTGCGCCAGGCAACGGGCGCCCGCGAAAGCAAGCAATAGGGACAGGACGGCGGCTTTGACCATGAATCAACTGTTTTTTCGGATCACCACCTGTTCGTTAAGGGTGGCGAAAAGCTTTTTATAAAATTCCCGGAAGTCGTCGTACTCTTCCGTGAAATACACGGGTCTTTTAAACTCCAGGCTGATGCGATAGTTGATGTGGCTCCCGTCCGCCTGCATAAGTCTTTCCATGACGATGCTGGTGTCCTGCATGATCATGCGCATGTTTTTGGGCAGGGTCTCGAAGGTGTATCCATCGGGGATCGATACAGACCCCACGATCATGAAGTACCGCCGCGCGCCGAAATCGACGTCGGTGAAGCGGTGTTCGGCGACAAATGGATTTTTTTCAAGGCCGAGGAACAGGTTGGGGCTGAGAAAGGTATACTGCCCGGAGCTGCTGAGCTCGGAGGAAAAGTCCACGGTTTGTTTGAGAGGGAGGGAGTCGTTGTCCCTGTCCTCGACGGTCAGGCTGTCGACGTGGAGGCTGGAATAGGCCTTTGTGAAATAGGTGTCCTTGAAATGGTCCATGCCTTTTTTAAGGGTGGCGCAACGGTCGCTCCGACTATACCCAAAGCTGGAGATCGTGGCCGTGCCGCTGAATTTGTTCGTGGAATCCACGTCCCCGCTGAGGACGACGATGGTCTTGTACCGGTCCTGGTCATGGACCATCGTAATCCATTGGGGCGCGTCCTTATCCACCAGCATGCCACGGGTGTATTGTACCTCCTCCGGGATCATCCAGAAGGGGGTGTATTTGTCCGTGGCATCCATGACGTAGTTTTCGTCCCCGATACGGACGTACGCCATGGTTTCGTTGAACTGGGCGAGCAGGGGATAATAGGGGTTGGTATGCCCGTGGTCCCGGGTGCTGACGAGCAGGGGATGGGCGTCCAGACCGGCGTCCCGGAGGAGGTTGACCAGGAGAAGGTTGACATCCGCCGTCGACCCCGTCTTTTTGTCCCAGGCGGATTTGATGCCGTCGGAATACAACCGCATGTCTCCGTTCCAGTCCATATTTTTCTTCACATAATCATACACCGCGCCCATCCGCGACAGGCTGTCCTTCAGAAGGGACAGTTGCAGGTCCAGGTCCTTGGTATGGGGGACGTTTTTGTGCAACTGACCCCCGAAATCTTCATCGTCCAGGAGCTCCGTGCACAACTGGTTCCAGGTGGTGCGGTAGCTGTGGTCCGGTTCGCCCGGCTCCCGGATGGCGGAGAGCTGGAAGTCGATGTTTTGAAGATAGTCTCGGGGGGCGGACATATAGGGTTCATCCCTCAGGGCGGGGATGTTTTTCATGGTAAAGGTCTTCTGGGCCTCCTGGTACGTCTCGTCTTTCTCTTCCATGGGGAGGGTCCGGTGGACATGGTATGTAAATACCAACGCATAAGGGATCGAGATAAAAAACTGGCCATACCTGACCGGCATGTCTTCGTACTGAAAGTACCAGTTGTCGATGTCTCCGAAGTCCTTGGAGACCTTGAGGTATTTGTATTCGATGACGCTGCCCTTTTTCACATCCGGGAGCGTAAAAGCGATCTCCGAATAGGTTTTGTCCAGCGCTTTATTGTAAATGTTGGCCTTGTCCAGTTTGGATTTGACGATATTCCCCGCGGCGTCCAGGTTATAGGTTTCGCCGCTGATGTTGTCGATTTCGTCCCAACGGTCCTTCGAGTAATAATGGATCTTGATGTTGGCGTGTTCGACGCCTTTGTCCTTTAGGATTTTGATCCGGAACCGGTAGGCCGTCTGGAGATAGGGTTGTCCGTTCAGGACAAAGGTGGTTTCCCCGGTCTTGATCAGCACCACGGCGTCGGCCTCGGGGTCGAAGTCGCAGGTGGTCATGGTCAGATCGTCCTTGTCGATCTTTCCGTAGGCGGGGATGTCTTTTTGTCCCAGGGTCACCAGGGACCGGACGAGCAGGAGTATAAGCACGGACGCTTTTCGCATAGTCAGAGGGTTAAACTGGAACAATATAACAAAAAAAGGGAACGGTAGCCGTTCCCTTTTTACTATTTCGGAAGTGATCCTAAAAGCGTTCCAGACCGGAGAAAAAGAAGTCCGACTCGATCTTTGCGTTGTCGTCGCTGTCGCTGCCGTGGATGGCATTCCTGCCGATGCTTTCCGCGAAGCGTTTGCGGATCGTCCCTTCTTCCGCCTGGGCAGGGTTGGTCGCCCCGATCAGTTGACGGAAGCCGGCCACCGCGCCTTCCTTTTCCAGGATGGCGGCGATGATGGGACCGCTGCTCATGAACTCCACCAGCTCCCCGTAGAAAGGCCTTTCCTTGTGGACGGCATAGAATTCGCCGGCCCTTTCCGGGCTCAGCTGGGTGAGTTTCAGGGAAATAACCTTGAAACCCGCCTTGATGATCTGGTCCAGGATAGCCCCGGCGTGTCCATTACTCCAGGCATCGGGCTTGATCATGGTAAAAGTTCTGTTGCTCATATTATGATATGATAGTGATTTGGGCGGCAAAACTAAACAAATTTGGGATTCTGCGGCTTAAATTAGATATTCGCTGCCGTTTTTATCGCGTGAAACCTATTTCTGAGATATACGGCGAACTGGACAAACAGCGCCGGAAGGTGGTGATCACCATGCACCAAAAACCGGATGCGGATGCCCTGGGGTCCGCCCTGGGGCTGTACCATTTCCTGGTCCGGTTGGGGCATGAGGTGACCGTGATTTCCCCCACCAACTGGGCCCGTTTCCTGAGCTGGATGCCGGGCGCCGACCGCGTCCTCGACTTCGAAGGCATGCAGGACAAGGCCATGGCCGTCCTCCAGGAGGCAGAATGGATTTTCTGCCTGGATTTCAACATCCTTTCCCGGACCAAGCGCATGGGACCGGTGATCGAGGGGCTGGCGTGCACCAAGATGCTGATCGATCACCACGAGGAGCCCCAGGAGGCCCAGTTCCAATACGGAATCAGTCTCCCTTCCAAAAGCTCCACCTGTGAGATGGTCTATGACTTCATCATCCATTCCGGGCACGGGGACCTGATCAACGAAACCATCGCGGAATGCCTCTACGCCGGGGTCATGGCCGATACGGGTTCTTTCCGTTTCCCCGTCACCACCGCCGCCGTCCACCGCATGGTGGCCGACCTCAAGGACCGGGGTTTGAAACACTGGCTGGTCCACGAATACGTCTACGACAACTTCCTCGAAAACCGCCTCCGGTTTATGGGACACGTCCTGCTCAACCGGATGGAGGTCTTTTATGAATACAACGCAGCCCTCATTACCATCCCGAAAAGCGACCTGCTCCGTTTCGAGATCCAGACGGGAGATACCGAAGGGCTTGTCAACTATCCCCTCAGCATACAGGGGATCCGCCTGGCTGGCCTGGTCATCGACCGGGATGAAGAACGCAAGTGGTCTTTCCGGAGCAAGGGGGATTTCGACACCAATACGTTTGCCCGGAGGTATTTCAGCGGAGGGGGTCACTTCAACGCGTCGGGCGGCCGGAGCACCGACTCCCTCGCCCAAACCGCCGCTCTTTTTAAAAAAGCCCTCCAGGAGAACATCGAGGCGCTCCAGACCGAATACCCCCTATCACTCAACAACGAATAAGAATCAATAAATATCCACCATGCAAAAATTTGCTTTGTTTTTTATGGCTGCCGCTGTCATCGCCGGCAGCACAAGCTGTAAAAACGCGGGTTTCAATAAGGCCGAGCACGGAACCTGGTACAAGATCATCCACGGGGCTTCTGATACGGGTTCTTATGCCATGAACGGGACCGTCATCAAATTCGACATCACGTTCAAGTATGGAGATTCGGTCCTGAGGACCACGGTGGGCCAGATGCCCGCCTATGCACCGGTGGATTCCGCGCGTCTCCCCGAACCCTATTACCGGATCTTCAGCAAGGTCCGCGCAGGGGACAGCGTGGTGGTCAAACAACTGACCGATTCGATCTTCCACAACCAGCCCATGCCGGCTTTTGCAAAGAAAAACAATTACATCACCTCCTTCTTCAAGATCCGCGCGGTCTTCCAGAACCAGGCAGAAGGGGAAGCCGACGCCAAACAAGAGGGCGAGCTGATCCGCCAGCAGGATTCCATCAAGGCCATCGCCCAGCAAAAGCTCGACGACCAGACCATTGAAGCCTACCTGGCCAAGAACAACATCAAGGCGACCAAATCCCCTAAAGGGACGTATGTCGAGATCCTCGACCCCGGCACCGGTTCTGCCATCGACAGCTCCAAGGAAGTCGGCGTGAACTATACCGGCCGCACCCTGGGCGGTGACGCATTCGATTCCAACACCGACTCCACCTTCCACCACAAGGGCGATACCCTGAAGGTCAATATGAGCCTGTCTCCCAACAGGGGCGGTATGATCACCGGCTTTACCGACGGTATCCTCCTCCTCCACAAAGGCGCCAAGGCCCGTCTGTATATCCCCTCCGCCCTCGGCTACGGTTCCTACGGCCGCGAGCCGAAGATCAAGCCCAACGAAAACCTGATCTTTGACATCGAGGTGCTGAGCGTTGACACCGTTCACCGCTATCAACCCATGGGGATGGGTCGTCCCGGTGGGGGGCTGACGCCGGAAATGATGGCGAAGATCCGCGCGATGCAGCAGGCGCAGGCGGCTAAGAAAGGCCAGGCGCCGGCGGGGCACTAAGCCGCGTTTCGCCGCGCTTTTTCGCACCGCGCGGTGCCGCGCGATTTTAACTTTTCAGCTACGTTTCAGATAGTATTTTGGCAGAGGTATGCAACGACCTCTGCCCTTTTTTTTGCTCCTCTTCGCGCCGGTGCTTTCGCCCGCGCAGGTGACCCTGCACAAGCTTCTTTTGAAAATACCGCCGCCGCCCCGCGGGGTCGCCACCACACCGTTCCGGAGCGTACAGGTCCTGGACAACCGGCTTGATACATCCTTTGTGTATACCATAGAGGACGGACACTATCCCGTCCGCCGCGTGTCTTTTGCCGGCCCGGCGGAGCAGGTGCTGGAGGGTTGCATGCAGGGTTGGCTCAACCGGCTGACCCGTGGAACGGACGACCTCCTGGTCAACATCCGGCAACTGTCCATTCCAAACGACCCCGATCTGGGCATGGTGCTGATCTTTTCGGCGGACGCCTACCTACGCACGCCGGAGGGGCTTTACCAAAAACTGGTGCACGTCAGCCGCAGGTTTCCCTACGCCCGCAACGGTCATACCCACGCCATTGCCCGGGTATCCACCGAGTTGCTGGAAGTGGCCGGTATCGCCCGGGAACAGAGCCTGGGCCGGCCGGTAACGGTACGGCCTGCCTTGCAAAAGAAGTTCCGGGACACCCACGTCTACACGTTTGCCCCACCCGGGAACCTGGTATACCCCGACCAGATCGGGCGCCAGCGGCGTGTTCATCCGATCGAGACCTCCCTTGATACCGCCGCTGGATTGTATATGAGCTTTGCGGATTTCCGGGACAACCACCTCCTGTCCGCCTCTGTCGTTTTTCGTCCAGACCCCAAGGCCGACAGCCTCTACCGGTTATTCATCCGGGATAACGCGAAAGACCTACGCTGCCTCGCGACCCCCTGGGCGGTTTGCGACGGCCATCAGCTTTTTATCCGCCTTGGCAGTGCCGGCTACCTTCCCTTGCAAAGGGATCCTACCGGGTTTCACTTCTACATCCCATGGTCGGTTCCCGACCGGTATGCGCAGCTTTGCCGTTTCGGGGCCATGTATGCAGACGCGGAAACGCCTACCAGCTCCGGTCCCAACTTTTCAGGCGGCGACTTTTCCGGGATGGATGCCAAGGGCGCATTGATCTTCGCCTGTGTCTTTATCGTGGTCGGCGTGGGATACGAAATCGCCTTGGGCGCCCACCAGGCGCACCTCGAACACCTCGAAAAACGCTACGACCGCCTGGGGCTGCGCCAGGCGTACCGGTATTGTACCGTGGATATGCAAAGCGGGGATATACTCTTCGCTAGCGAGGGGTATCCGGCGGGGTGGTAAGCGCGGCTGCGCCGCCCGTGGTGCACCGCCCGCGCTGCGCCTCACGCGTGCAGCGCCTGCCACAGCCGCACCACCTCCCGCGCGGGTGCGACGTCGTGGACGCGGAGAATGTGCGCCCCCTTGAGCAGCGCCGCCATGTGCAGCGCGGTCGTCCCGTTGAGCGCGTGTTCGGCGGTGGTGCCCAGGGTCTTGTAGATCATCGACTTTCGGGACAACCCGATGAGCAGGGGCCGGTCCAGGATCGCGAGTTTGTCGAGCCCGCGGAGGAGGGTATAGTTGTGGGCGATTGTTTTTCCAAAACCAAAACCAGGATCGGCGACGACGTCGTGGATACCGGCTTGTTGCGCGCGGTGGACGGCTTCGGCCAGGTAGGTCAGGACGTCGCCGGTGATGTCCTCGTAGTGGGGCGCCTCTTGCATGGTCTGGGGCGTGCCCCGCATGTGCATCGCGATATAGGGGACGCGCAGGGCGGCCACGGTTTCCAGCATAAGCGGGTCGAGGTGACCGGCGCTGATGTCGTTGACGATGACGGCCCCGGCTTCCACGGCTGCGCGGGCGACGCCGCTGTGGTAGGTGTCGATGGAGACGAGGGCGTGGGGGTAGTGTTTACGTATCGCCTCGATGACGGGCAGGACCCGGTCCGTTTCTTCGGCGGCATCGAGGGCCCGGGCGCCGGGGCGGGTGCTTTGGCCGCCAACGTCCAGAAAGTCGGCGCCCTCTTCGAGCATGCGGCCGGCGCGGTCGACGGCAGAAGAGACGCCGCCGGCGGCCGGGAAGCCGCCGCCGCCCGACGCGCTGCCGGAAAGGCCGCTGCCGGCGCCCGCCACCCCGACGCGGCTGTCCGCGAAGAACGAGTCTTCCGTCGCATTCAGGATGCCCATGAGTCGGGGGCGGTCCAGCGGGATCAATTGCCCCTTGCAGTCCAACGTATATCCGTTACTTTTGGAGGTCATAGCCTGCAAATCTATGAACACGGAACAACAGTACGACGCGGCGATCGAAGCCTGTAAGACGATCTTTTTGCTAAAAACGGCGGACTACGGGACGGCCTGGACGGTCCTGAGACCCATTTCGATAGTGGATCAGCTGTTTATAAAAGCCAAACGGATCCGGACCATCCAGGAAACCGGGGTGCAAAGGGTAGGGGACGACATCCGGGGAGAATTCCTGGGGATTGTCAACTACGGGGTCATCGGGTTGATCCAGTGGGGCCGCCCGAAGGCGGACTTTGAGGAGTACCCGGTGGAGCAGGCCTCCGGGGCCTATGACGCGGCCGCACTGGGCGCGAAAACCGTCATGCTGGACAAAAACCACGACTATGGGGAAGCCTGGCGGGATATGAGTCTTGAAGGCCTGGTCGACCTGATCCTCGTCAAACTCCTGCGCATCCGCCAGATCCTCGCCAACGATGGCAGGACGCTGATCAGCGAGGGGGTGGACGCGGGGTATATCGACATCATCAACTACGCGGTATTTGCCCTTATTTTAAATGATACCAAATGAAACGCGCGCTTACCCTCAGCCGTATCCTGGTCGGCCTGCTCTTTATTTTCTCCGGCCTTGTCAAGGCCAACGACCCGCTCGGCCTGGCCTACAAGATGCAGGAGTTTTTTGACGCCTGGAACTGGCATGGCTGGAACGATTATACCCTGGCCCTCTCCGTGACGATGATCGGTTTTGAGATCGTGGCAGGGGTCGCGCTTTTGCTGGGTTGGCAGATGCGGCTCTTCAGCTGGCTGCTCTTGCTGTTGATCTTATTTTTCCTTTTCCTCACTTCCTATGTATTGTTTTCGGGGAAAATTAAGGCTTGCGGTTGCTTTGGTGACTGTATCCCGCTCACGCCCATACAGACGTTTATCAAGGACATCGTCCTGTCACTGTTGATCCTGTTCCTGTTTTATCACCGCGGCTCGATACGGCCGGTGTTGCCGTCCTTTTTGAGCCTTTTCGTCCTGCTCCTCACGGTCGGGTATTGCGTATGGGTCCAGGCCTATGTCCTGAGACACCTGCCCTTTAAAGACTGTCTGCCCTTCAAGGCGGGGAACAACCTGGTCCAGCAGATGCAGGTGCCCGCGGACGCCGTTCCGGACTCTACCGTCATGACCTTTATCTACGAAAAGGGCGGCAAACGCTACACCTTCAGCCAGGACCAATTGCCCGCCAACCTGGACGGGTATACCTACATTGACCGGACCGAAAAGGTCGTCCGTGAGGGCCGCGACAACGAGCCCCCCATCAAGGACTTCGTGTTGTTCAACGCCGCGGGTGCGGACACAACCCTGGGGGTGCTGAACCAGCAGGGGGCGTACTATATCCTTTTCCGGAAAGACTTCGACGAGCATACCGGCGGCCCCTGGCTGGCCGAGGTGGTGCGTATTGCCAAAGCCGCGCGGGACAAACACATCCCCTTTATCATCGTTACGGGGCAGCGCGACCGCGCGGACCAGTTGTTCAACCAGCAGCTCCACCTCGATCTGCCGCTCTACACCTGCGACGTTACCGCCATCAAAACAGCGGCGCGGACCAACCCCTGCATCTTTAGCATGGACGGGCCCGTGGTGGGGAAAAAGTATGGGTTCGCGGATTTTGACGAGATTCGCTAGGCGATGGCCTCCTTCATTCTGCGCAAACTCCTGTACAGCCTCGCCGTTCTCCTCGGCGTGGTGGCCGCCGTGTTCTTTCTTTTCCAAGGCTTCGGCGACCCAGCCCGCATGGTCCTGGGCCAGTCGGGGGACGCCAAAACCCTGGCACAGATCCGCAAGGACCTTTACCTGGACCAGCCCAAATGGAAACAGTTTGTCCTTTACCTGAACGACGTGTCTCCGTTGTGTATCCATAGCCCGGAGGACGTCGCCCGCAAACAACTGCACGGGGTTTTTGTGGGGGAGGTCGGCTTGAAGTGGCCCTACCTGCGGAGAAGTTACCAAACCAAAAAAGAGGTCGGCGCCGCCCTCCTGGAGGCCGTGCCCGGTACGTTGGTGCTGGCGGCCGCCGCGTTGCTTTTTGCGGTGTGCGTGGGGATCCCGCTGGGGGTGTTGGCCGCCGTGCGCAAGGGGACCTGGATGGATACCTCCGCGGTGTTTGCCAGCGTCCTGGGCATATCCGCGCCCTCTTTTTTTATGGGTATCCTTGTCGCCTATCTTTTGGGCTACCTTGGACACGCTTTTACCGGGCTGCCCATGACGGGGAGCCTTTTTGACACCGAACCCTTTACGGGCCGGCAATTGCGGCTGTCCCACCTTGTCCTTCCCGCCCTCACCCTGGGCATCCGGCCCCTGGCCATCATCACCCAGCTGACCCGGACGGCCCTGCTCGACGTCCTTGGCCAGGACTATATCCGGACCGCCCGCGCCAAGGGCCTGTCCCCCCGGGTCGTGGTCTGGCGGCACGCCCTGAGGAATGCTTTGAACCCCGTTCTGACCGCTGTCACCGGCTGGTTTGCCGAACTCCTGGCGGGCGCCTTTTTCGTAGAATACATCTTTGGGTGGAAGGGGATCGGCAAGCTCACCGTCGACGCCCTCGAACAACTGGATTACCCGGTGGTCATGGGGTCGGTGTTGTTCTCCGCCGCGGCGTTTACTTTTATCAACTTGCTGACAGACATACTGTATGGCGTGATCGACCCGAGGGCCCGTGTCACAGGTATGTAAAGCCCTGCCGATCACTTGTAAGTTTCGGCTCCGTTTCGTATATTATGCGTAAACGATGGCTATATGAAAAAAGTTCTCGACATCTTCAAACGCAAAGGACGTAACACCATCAGCATTCATCCCGATGCCACCGTCCTCGACGCCCTGAAGCTGATGGCCGACCGGAATATCGGTTCGGTCGTCGTACTCCACCACGAGCAATACCAGGGCCTGATGACCGAACGCGACTATTCACGCAAGGTGATCCTGCTGGGAAAATCCTCCAGCGACACCCGCGTCAAGGATATCATGACCACCGACCTGCCCCGGGTGTCTTCCGAGCACACCCTGGAGGATTGTATGGAGCTGATGAGTAACAAGAATGTCCGTTACCTGCCGGTCTTCGATCATGGACGGTTCACCGGGATCATCAGCATCAACGACGTCGTGCGCGAGACCATCTCGTCGCAACAGGAGACGATAGAGCATCTCCAGAATTTCATTCATTCGTCGTAGGGCGACGTCGTCGTCCGCGAACGCCGGCCCCGCCCGCCGCAGGCGGGCGCGCGTATAGTCGTGCCCGAGGGGGCTCCCCCCTTGGAGAAATCTTTTTTGGCCGTATCTTTGTATCGCCTAACCAGAAAATCAACCCATCCAGCACTTAGCGGCGCCGGAAGCGCGCGCGACTTTAAAAACGAGTGTATGGACTCCTTGTTAAACACCACCTTCCAACGGCAGAAGCCTGTCTTTAAAAAGACACCCGACGAGGCTTTGTTCCAAAAGATGAAAAAACGCGTCCTGGCCCGCGTACACGAGCTGGAGCCCCGGAGACGTCCCCTGATCATCATCAAAGCCCTTCTTTTCCCCCTTATCTATATCGGTGCCTATTTGTCCGCCCTCGCATGGGGGGCGCATCGCGCTGTATTGTACGGGGCCTACCTGACGATGGGGCTTTTCCTCGTCGTTATTTTCCAAAACCAGATCCACGACGCGGTCCACGGCAGCCTGTGGCGGAAGAAATGGCTCAACGAAACCTACGTCCATTTCTTCGACCTGATGGGTGCCAACAGCTTTGTGTGGAGGGCCCGCCACGTACGGCTGCACCACAACTTCCCCAACGTGATGGGGTGGGACAGCGACATCGAGCAAAGCCCCCTGGCCCGTATATTTCCCCATGGCCCTTTTAAAGCCTGGCACCGGTACCAGCAGATCTACCTGCCCATGCTGTACCCGCTCTACCTGTTCAACTGGCTGCTTGTGCGGGATTTCAAGGACTATTTCATGCGCAGCCGCCCGGTCTGGAAAGTCATCCGCATACCGTGGCTGGAATATGTGAAGCTGTTTTTCTTCAAGACGTTTTTCCTGGGGTATACCATCGTCCTGCCCAAATACGTGCTCGGGCTAGATTGGCTCGACATCGCGGGGGCTTTCATGGTGCTGCTTTTTTCGGCCAGCATCTTTTCCCTGCTGATCCTGTTGTCGCCCCACGCCAATACGGAAAACAACTTCCCGCTCCCCGACGGCCAGGGCCGGTTGCCCTATCCCTGGTTCGAACACCAGCTCCGGCACACCAACGACGTGACCCAGGACAACTGGTTCACGCGGTTTTTTCTGGGGTGTTTTAACTACCACGTGGCGCACCATCTTTTCCCCAGCATCAACCACGTCTATTATCCCGAGATAACCGCCATCATCCGGGAGGAAGCGGCGCAGAGTCACTTGCCCTACCGGGCGTTTCCGCTGGGGAAGACCCTGTGGGACCATTACCGGTTGCTGAAGCGGAACGGGGCGGAGGAGGATATTTTTGAGGAGGTCATGTAGGCTACGGCATATCGGGGAATGTTTCCGTGCTGTCTTCCGGCGGAATATACGGCAAATGGTAGCGGTCAAAGTCGCTGGCGAGAAGCAACAAAGCGCTGTTGCCGGGGTCTCCGGGGTAGTAGATGACCCTGTAAGATTTGCCGACGAGCCGTTCCCCGGTCGTGTCCGATAGTATGGCGCCCTTATAGCTGTCACGGTAGGTTTTGCCACCCGCGTTGAAGGTATAGTCTAAACTTTGGGGCCGCTTGCCATACCTGGGCTCAAAAAAAACGACAGTTCCCCATGTAACTATATGGTGGGTACCTAGGATGGTTTCCCGGTAACATCCGCGGAAGGCCATCACCAGGAGGAATACCCAAAAACCGCTGAAAATCCACAGACCGGATATATGGGCCCATTTCTTCCTGGTCGCGTGGGTGATCATTGTTGGGAGAAAATATACCGGTACGTGCGGTGCACCTTATCGGTGGTCGCCCCCGTGGCCTCGTGGATCGCCAGCATCTTCTGGTTGAAGTCGCCGACCCAGGCCAGCTCCACGCCCTTGATGGTGTGCCGGGGGAGCACTTCTTCCTGGAGGCAACGCACGAGCGCAGACTCGATCCCGTGGTTCTGGTACTTTTTCTTACACCCCATGACGATGATGCGTAGCCGGTCGATGGTGGTGGTCTTGCGGTAATACAAAAACTTGAGCTTCGCCCAGAGGTTCATCTTGCCGTGGAGGTGACGCAAAATCTGATTGGCGTCGGGCAAACAAAGCACAAACGCGATGGGCTCGTCCTTATAGTAGGCAAACCAAATGATCTTTTCGTCCATGATCGCCTTCATCTGCCGGAAGGATTCGCGGATAACGTCGGGGCTGAGGGGTGTGAAGTTATCGAAGTTGCTCCAGGCGTCGTCGTAGATATCCTGGAAGTCCTTGAAGAATTTTTCGCGGTCGGCGTAGGAAAAGTGCCGGAAGCTGTAGCCCGGTTTTGCCATCACCCATCCGGATATTTTGGTAAAACGCTCCGGAAGGGGGATCGTGGCGTCCAGGAAGTTGGTGAGCTGGTCGTATTGTTTGCGAAAACCGTAGGTTTCGAACAACTGGGCGTAGTAGGGGGGATTGTAGTTCATCCCCAGGCTGGGGGGCTTGAAGCCTTCGACGAGCAGGCCCCAGTATTTCTCATTTTCCCCAAAATTGATGGGACCGTCCATGGCCTCCATACCTTGGGCGCGCAGCCAGGTCGCCGCCGTATCGAACAACAGGTTGGCTGCCGCCTGGTCGTCGATGCATTCGAAAAAGCCGATGCCCCCGGTTTTGGTGGTTTGTGCTTTTTCAAAGTTGATGAAGGCGGCGATGCGGCCAATCGTGGCACCGTCGCGGCGCAACAGCCAGCGCGTGCAGACGCCGTGTTTGAAAAAGCTGTTCAGTTCAGGATCGAACACCGCCCGGATGTCGTCGTCGAGGGGCGAAATCCAGTTGGGGTCGTCTTTATAAAAGCGATGGGGCAGGTGGATGAAGTCGTGGGCCAAGCGCGCAGTGGAAACCGGTATGATCTGCATAGTTGAATCGGAATTTATCGGATCACCACGTCCCTGACGACAAAATCGCCCAGCTTTTCGTTGACCCGGCCGGCGATGAGGTCCTTCTGGTACGAAAGCTCTTGTTTGAGGGGGGCTATCGAGGTGGTGATAAAAAGGGTGCCTTTGACGAGCTCCAGCTTTTCCGTGTATTTGGAAACGGTCTTACCCATCAGCTCTTCCCAGACAGCCGTGATCTGGAGCGCCTGAATATCGTATTTCAGACGGCTGTTGTTTAGGAATGCCTGCAGGGCGTGTTGCATGGAGTATTCACCCATACCTGTAAAGATACGGGGCCTCTCCATTAAAATACGGATGTTTTATAAAGAAATAATCTGGTGCATGACATCCAGTTCATTGAGGGCCTCTTCCAGGCGCTCTTTGTGGGTGTCGGTGATAAAAAGCTGGGCGTCGTCGTAGGCGCAAACCTGTTCCAGGAGCGCGCCCATGCGGCGGGCGTCGAGCTTTTCAAAGACGTCGTCCAACAGGAGGAGGGGGGAGAAACCCTTATGGGTCCGGAGGATGTCGAACTCGGCCAGCTTCAGGGCAAACAACAGGCTTTTGCGTTGCCCCTGGGACGCGAATTGTTTAAAGGGTTCGCTGCGCATCAGGAAAACGACATCGTCCTTATGGACGCCGGTATTGGAACGGGCGGTGGCCAGATCCCGGGAGCGGGACTGGTGCAAGGCCTCGGCAAACGGCATTTGTAACAAAGGGCTTTCGTATTCCAACTGGAGAAATTCATCCGTTCCTGAAATGTCCAGGTAGTGTTGCTGGATCACGGGCAGCATGCTCTTCAGAAACGTGCGCCGCTCTTCGAAAATGGCCTGGCCGGGCGGGACGAGCTGGGCGTCCAGGACGTCCAGCAGGGTGTTGTCCACCCTACGGGTTTCCGCAAACTGTTTGAGCAGGCTGTTCCGTTGCTGGAGCACCTTATTGTAGACGATGAGTTGCTGGAGGTATTGGGCGTCGACCTGGGACAAGAGCGTATCCAGCCAGCGCCGTCTTGGTTCGCTCCCGCCGATGATCAGCTCCACGTCGTCGGGGGCGATCATGACACAAGGGAAAAGCCCGATGTGTTGCGAAAATTTCTCATATTCCAGGTCGTTGCACCAGATCTCTTTTTTGTTCTGGCCACGGAAGATACAGGCAATCTTGAAGGGCTCTCCGTCCTTGTCGAACAGGCCTTCCAGGCGAAAACCCTGCTGGCCGACCTGGACGTTGGCGTTGTCGCTGTTGGTGAAGTAACTTTTTGTAAAACAGAGATAGTGAATGGCATCCAGCAGGTTGGTTTTGCCGACCCCGTTCAGGCCGGCTATGCCTACTACCCGTTCTTCGAAGGTGAAGTGGTCGATGTAATAGTTCTTATATTGGGTTAATTTTAGCTGCTGAAGCTGCACCGTGCAATATACTTTTCTTCTGCCAAATAGGCCGATTTTTTCGGTTTTGTGCCCGGGTGACACTTTTATTGGGCGCAAAACCTTATTTTTGCCCGCAAAATTTTAGCGCTGTGGCGACCAAATTCTCTAAGGAAACTTACTTATACTGGTACGAGTTGATGCTGCTCCTGCGGCGATTTGAGGAAAAAGCCGGGCAGATGTACGGGATGCAAAAAATCCGTGGTTTCTGTCACCTTTACATCGGACAGGAAGCGGTGGCCGCCGGTTGTATGACCGCCACCAAGCCGGAAGACAGCTTTATCACCGCCTACCGCGACCACGGTCTGGCCATCGCCAAGGGTGTTTCCGCCAAGTCCTGCATGGCCGAACTCTATGCCAAATATACCGGTTGCTCCAAAGGGAAAGGGGGCAGCATGCACTTCTTTGGTAAAGACGTCAACTTTTACGGCGGTCACGGGATCGTCGGTGCCCAGATCGGGACCGGCGCCGGGCTGGCCTTTGCCGATAAATACAACGACACGGATTCCGTCTCCCTGACCTTCTTCGGGGACGGCGCCGCCCGCCAGGGGATGCTCCACGAAACGTTCAACATGGCCGTGCTGTGGAAGCTGCCCGTTGTTTTCATCTGCGAAAACAACAACTACGCCATGGGTACTTCCGTGGCGCGTACCTCCAAAGTGGTCGACATCTATAAGCTCGCGGATGCCTACGATATGCCCGCCGACAGCGTCGACGGGATGTCCCCCGAGGCGGTACACGAGGCCGTTGCCCGCGCCGTCAAACGCGGCCGCGATGGTGAAGGACCCACCTTGCTTGAAATCAAGACCTACCGCTACAAGGGCCACTCCATGAGCGACCCCGCGAAATACCGGACGAAGGAAGAAGTGGAAGAATACAAGGAAAAAGACCCCATCGACTACGTCCTGGGTGTGCTGAAGAAAAACAAATGGGCCACCGACGCGGACATCCAGGCCATCGACGACCGGGTACACCAGGAAGTCGAGGAAGCCGTGAAGTTTGCCGAAGAGTCCCCCCTGCCCCCGGACGACGAGATGTACAAAGACATTTATGCGGAAGAAGGGTATCCTTTTATTGTCGATTAAACTGTTACTTGTTATATGACTGAGGAGAAAAATGTAGTGCAAGACCTCGATAGTGAAGCCCAATTTGTGGAGAAAGCCAAGGACTTCTGGACCCGGTTTTCCAAACCCATCACGTATATCGGCGGTGCGATCATCGTCGCGTGCGTAGGCTGGTATGGCTACAAGACGCTGGTCATGGAGCCGAAAAAAGCCCAGGCCAACGACAAGATCGCCATGGCCCAGGAATACTTCGCCATGGATTCCCTGGACAAGGCCCTCAACGGGGACGGTACCAACCTGGGTTTCCTGAGGATCGAATCCAAATACAGCGGGACCGACGCGGCCAACCTCGCACACTACTACGCGGGCGCCATTTACCTGCGCAAACAGGATTTTGCCAACGCCATCAAACAGCTCGAAGACTTCTCGACCCCCGCGACCCAGGTCCAGTCCAGCGCCTGGCGCATGCTTGGCGACGCCTACATGGACAGCGATAAAAAGTCCGAGGGGGCCGAGTACTATAAGAAAGCCGGGACCCTCAACGAAAAGGACCCCTTCACGTCCAGTGAAGACCTTTTCCGCGCCGCCCTTGCCTACGAAACCCTTGGCAAGAACGACGAGGCCATCGCGCTCTACAAAGAGGTCAAGGAGAAATACCCCAAGACCGAAAAGGGCATGATCGCCGACAAGTACCTGGCCAGGCTCGGATCAACACAATAAACACTATGGCGCAAGTCAGCAACAGCAATCTATATATAGATGATGCAGGCATCCTGGACGCAAGGGATGCCTGTGTTGTCATTGTCCGGACGGAATGGAACGCCGCGATCGTCGACGCCCTCGAAGAGGGTTGCCGCAAGACGCTCGTCGAACGCAAGGTCGAGGCCATCACCACGGTGACAGTACCCGGGGCCGTGGAGATCCCGTTTGCCATCCGGGCCTATTGGGAATCCGCCAAATATTGGAACCACCGCCCTTGCGTCTTTATCGCGCTGGGTTGTGTCATCCAGGGGGGGACTCCTCACTTTGAGTATGTTTGTCAGTCGGTGACGGCCGGGGTGACCCAATTGAATTTGTCCCTGCCGGTGCCGGTTATTTTTGGGATACTCACGGTCAACGACGAACAACAGGCTTTTGATCGCATCGGGGGCGCCCACGGGCACAAAGGCGAAGAAGCCGCGATCACCGCGCTCAAAATGGTGGCTCTGCAAAAAGCGATGCGTACGAATCATCCATGAATGTCGAATTATTTATTCCTTGCTTCGTAGACCAGCTCTACCCCCAGACCGCGTTCAACATGGTCAAGGTCCTGGAGCGGGTAGGCTGCACCGTTCACTACAACCCCGCCCAGACCTGTTGCGGCCAGCCCGCCTTTAACGCCGGTTACTGGAACGAAGCCCGGGACGTCGCCGCCAAGTTTCTGAACGACACCAAGGGCGCCGACTACGTGGTCGCCCCCAGCGCCTCCTGCACCGGTTTTGTACGCAACTACTACAGCAAATTGTTCGATAATTCCTCCCGCCACAACGCCGTCAAGGACCTCGCCGCCCGCTCTTATGAGTTCACCGAGTTCCTCACCGAGGTCATGCACGTCGACAAGGTCGGCGCCGTCCTCGAAGGCAAAGCCACCTACCACGACTCCTGCGCCGCCCTCCGCGAGTGCCGGATCAAGGAAGGCCCCCGCCGCCTCCTCGCCGGCGTCAAAGGCCTGGAGCTCGTAGAGATGCAAGATGTCGAAACGTGCTGCGGTTTTGGCGGTACTTTTGCGGTGAAATTCGAGCCCATCTCCATCGCGATGGCGGAGCAGAAAATCGGGCACGCCGTCGCCACCGGGGCGCAATATATCATCTCTACTGATCTCAGCTGTTTGATGCACCTGGATGGCGCGATACGGCACAAGGGTGTGGATCTGAAAACCATGCACATTGCTGACGTCCTCGCCAGCGGGTGGGAGTGGAACGCTTAAAATTCTCGCGTATGGCCTACTGGCTTGTGAAGTCCGAACCCAGCAAATACAGCTGGGACCAATTTGAAAAAGACGGCAAAACCCATTGGGACGGCGTCCGCAACTACGCCGCCCGGAACAACCTACGCGCCATGAAAAAGGGCGACAAGGTTTTTTATTACCACAGCAACGAAGGCCTGGAGATCGTCGGTCTTGCCGAGGTCGTTACGCCCGCCTACCAGGACCCTACCACCGATGATGCCAACTGGGTGGTGGTCGACCTGTCGCCCGTGCGGCGCCTCAAAAAACCTGTCGGCCTCGCCACCATCAAGGCCGACCCGCGCCTCACCGACCTCGACCTCGTCCGCCTGGGACGGCTCTCCGTCGGCGCCGTCAAGGACGCCGAGTACAAAGTGTTGATGGAACTGGCGGGGGAAAAAGTAAAATGAACCATTTGGAGCGGAATGCGTAGCTTAAGGCTATGCGCAGATTGCTTCCTGTATTCCTGACACTTATTTCCTTGCGGGTTTCGGCCCAGGGTCCAAACTGGATCGTCGACGCCGCCCGTCTGGGTGACAGCCTACCCCCTGTTTGGGCCTCTTTCGGCTGCGATGAGCCCAATTATACGTACGGCCCTGACGGCTCGAAGCTGCTTGGCGAGCTGGCTTCGCTTGGCCCCGTCACCATGCGCGTCCACAACCTCCTCACCACCGGCGATGGTCAACCCGCCCTGAAGTGGGGCTCTACCAACGCTTATACCGAGGACGCCGCGGGCCAGCCTGTTTATGACTGGACCATCACCGACCGCATTTTTGACGCCTTCGTTCATCGCGGCATCCGCCCCATCGCCGAGGTTGGCTTTATGCCCGAAGCACTATCCGTCCACCCCGAACCCTACCGTCACCACTGGGCCCCCGGTAAATCCTACGGCGACATCTTTACAGGCTGGGCCTATCCTCCGCGCGACTACGGTAAATGGGCCGCCCTGGTCTACGCCTGGGTCAGTCACTGCGTCGGGCGGTACGGGGCCGCCGAAGTCGCCTCCTGGTGGTGGGAGGTGTGGAACGAACCCAATATCGGGTATTGGCGTGGCTCGGCGGCTGCCTACGACAGCCTCTATGACTATACGGCCGACGCCGTCCGCCGCGCCTGCCCCGGCGCCCGGGTCGGCGGGCCGGCCAGCACCGGGCCCGGTTGGGATAAGGCATCCGCTTATTTGTCGGCGTTTTTGGAACACTGTCACTCCGGACATAACGCGGCTACCGGTGCTGCGGGCGCCCCCCTCGACTTCGTCAGCTTTCACGCCAAAGGGAGCCCCCATATCGCCGACGGCCACGTCCGGATGAACATGGCGCCGGAGCTGAAAGATGTGGAAAACGGGTTCCGCCTGGTTTCCGGGTCGGCCTTCGCCAGCCTGCCTGTTTTGGTGACCGAATTCGATCCCGAGGGCTGCGCAGCCTGTTCGGTGGCTACCAACCCCGAGAACGCATATCGCAATGGCACCATGTATTCGGGGTATACCGCGGAGGCGTTTGCGCGGCTGTATGCACTGGCGGCTTTTTATCACGTGAACCTCGCCGCCGCCACCACCTGGGCGTTCACCTTCGAAGGGCAACCCTGGTTTGCGGGGTTCCGCGACCTCGCGACCAATGGGGTGGATAAGCCCGTCGTCAATGTGTTTCGGATGCTGGCAAGGATGCGGGGGCGGCTCGCCGGGACAGATTCGACCGCACCGGTTCTCGCCACCGCCACCCCCGGCAGCCTCCACCTCATGACCTGGAACTACCAGGCCGACGAGACCAGCCAGGACACGCTTCGCGCCGTCCTGACGATTCTCCGCGTCCCCGCCCCTATCGCCCACGTCCGGGAGTTTCGCATTGACGAGACCCATAGTAACGCCTACACCGCCTGGCTCCGGATGGGGGCCCCCCAGACGCCCACGGCCGCGCAGGTCGCGCAATTGGAGCAGGCCGGCGGTTTGCAGGCCTTTGGGCCCGTGCGGACGGTGCCCGTCAGGAACGGGAGACTGGAGTGGCCCGTGGCGTTGCCCGCGAGGGCGGTGTCGTTGCTGCAGATCGACTACCAGACGAAAATCGCGTACATTCAATGAAACTTATGCCATGCGTATATCATTGGTGGCCGCCCTCCTTTTTACCGCCCTCTCCACCCGCGCCCAGCGCCTCTTCTGGATCGATACGCACAACGACGTCCTGAGCGAACAGGTACGCAGCGGCGAAGACCTGGGCCGGTCCCAGAAGGATGTACAGTTGGACCTGCCCAAAGCAAAGGCGGCGCACATGGCGGCGCAGGTGTTTTCGATCTGGTGCGGGGAAGAGTATGGGCCGGGGCGGGCCTTCAAAAGGGCCAACCAGGAGATCGACTCGCTGCAGGCGCTGGCGGCGCGGAACCCAAAAAAGATGGTGCTGGTACGAAATGCGACGGAGCTAAAGGCAGCGATGCAGCAACATCTTTTTGCCGCCCTGATCGGTGTCGAAGGCGGACACATGATCGAAGACCGCATGGACTACCTGGACAGCCTGGCCAGGAGGGGGATGGTGTATATGACCCTGACGTGGAACAACAGCACAGCCTGGGCAACCTCCGCCCGGGACGAGGTGTTAAAAAAGGACTCGTTATCCCACAAAGGACTAACGGACAAGGGTAGGGCCATCGTGGCCCGGATGAACGAGCTGGGGGTAATGGTGGACGTGTCGCACGTGGGCGACCAGACCTTTTACGATGTGCTGGCGGCGTCGACAAAACCGGTGATCGCGTCTCATAGTTCGGCGTTTGCGCTGGATCCCAACCGGCGGAACCTGAAGGATGCCCAGCTGAAGGCGCTGGCAGCGAAGGGTGGGGTGGTGTTTGTCAACTTTTACAGCGCGTTTATCGACAGTGCCTATAGCCCGGGGCGGGCGGACTTCCTGGCCAGGCACCGGGTGGAGCTGGATTCCCTGACAAAGGCGATGGGGGGTGATCCGGACGAGGCCGTGCAGCGGCTCTATACGGCTCATCCGGCCGAGGTGGACGCACTGCGGCCGCCCTTTGCGCTGCTGATCCGGCACATCGATTACATGGTGAAGCTGATCGGCGCGGACCACGTCGGGATCGGGGCGGATTTTGATGGGGCGGAGTCCTATGTAAAGGGCATGGACGATGTCCGCG
Source organism: Dinghuibacter silviterrae (assembly GCF_004366355.1). Taxonomy (NCBI): domain Bacteria; kingdom Pseudomonadati; phylum Bacteroidota; class Chitinophagia; order Chitinophagales; family Chitinophagaceae; genus Dinghuibacter; species Dinghuibacter silviterrae. The sequence continues at coordinate 3,133,985 of NZ_SODV01000001.1, forward strand.
ATTATCGAAAGATCGCAAAAGCGCTGCGGAAGCAGGGGTATTCACGCGCGGATATTCAAAAGATCGCGGGAGGCAATTTCCTGCGGGTACTGGCGGCCAACCGGCCCTAACGCGCGTGCAGCGCATCCTCCAAACTAAAGTATATCCCCACAGTAAACATAAACCCATTGTAATGCCATGGCACATTACTGACGTCCTGTGCAAACACCGTTTGCATCTGGAATTTTAAGAATCGGTACCCGCCGCGGATGGTAAAAGCGGGCTCCAGGAACCCGTAACTGCGGCCGTCGATGCGGACGCCGCCGGTGTCGATGAGGGCGTGGTCCTGGAGGTAGGCGTTGTCGTGGCCGTTGGCGTTGAAGTGGGAATAATTGACGTTGCTGATGCGGAGGTTGAAGGCGGCGTCGAACCAGGGGGAGCGGACGCCGATCCCGGGCTGGACGTAGAAGCGGTCGATGTTCATGTTGACGTCGCTCCAGATGGGGCCGGCGCCGTAGCCGACAAAAAGGTCGGTGACGAGTTTGAACTTCCGGCCCTTGGCGTAGTAGCCGCCGACGGCGCCTTCGAGGAGGTGGGCGGAGGCGTTGACGTTGCCGTTGTTATCGGGGTTGTTGGTGTGGTAGTTGTAAGAGCTATAGTCGAGGAGAACCGCAAGGTGGTTCACGGGGGAGATGGCGGCCTGGAGGTTATAGAATTCGGAGCCCCAGTCGTTACCGTTGCTTTTGCTCTCACCGGAAACCCCCATGGTCCCCGCGAAGTGGGCCTGCCCGCCCCCGGTAAAGAGCGGCGTATTGACGGCATTGGGGCGATAGTAGTACCGATTACAGGACAACCCGGTGACAACGATCAGGAGCAACAAAAGGTTGTTTTTCATAAGCAGTCGCGTTATTGTATCCTATATACGAAATTTTTCTCCGGATGGCTTGCGCCCCGAAATCGCCCACCCGGCCGCCAAATTGTCCCTTTCACCCCCACAGCGTATAAGAAAGCATGGGCTTATCTTACCTTTATGTCCATGGCGATGGAGGAAAAATACAAACAACTGATACGGGTAGGGATAGTGTTCATCGTATTCGCCTTCCTCATGTTGCTGCTCAACATTTATTTGGGTGGCCCGGACGAAGGGCCTGGCGACAGACACACGCCGGGGTTCCGCCTGACGACCCAGCCGCTGGTCCTGACGCTTTGCTGGGCGGTGAACCTCGCCGTCCTGCGGTGGCTGCAACCCGTGCTTTCGCGCCGGTTTCCCAGCCGCTGGCTGAACTTTTACCTGCCTGGCTTTGTCGCGCTATACTTGACGATGGTGGCGATTTTTGGGGCTTGGGTGCATTTTGACGACCACGGAGGGCTCCTGAAGCTGACGTCCGGTACGATTGCCGTGGAGACCCTGGCCCTGGTCATCATCGAGCTGGTGTTGTCCCGTCTTGACGCCGCCCGGGTCCGGCTGGAAAACGCGGAACTCCGTGTGGCCAACCTCGAAGCCCAGCACGAAAAACTGATCCGGCAGCTCCAGCCGCACTTTCTGTTCAATTCCCTGAACGCCCTGAAATCCCTGATCAGGCGTTCCCCGCCGGATGCGGAAGGATACCTGATCAAGTTGAGCGAGTTCCTGCGGTTTTCTTTGAGCCATACCCAACAAAGCCTGGTGACCCTTGAGGAAGAGCTTCGGTTTAGTATGTACTACCTCGACATGCAACAGACCCGTTTCCAGGAAGGGCTACACTACATCGTGGACATACCGGACGGGAACCGGCGAAGCCTGTTGTTGCCCGCTTTTTCCTTGCAACTACTTTTGGAAAACGCCATCAAACACAACAGCCTGACCCTGAAGTCGCCCCTCATTATATGCATACGGTTCGATGAAAACGGCCGCCTGCTCGTGGAGAACAACCGGCAGCCGAAACAGCAAATGGAGGAGGGAACGGGGCTGGGGCTGGTGAACCTGTCGGAACGCTACCGGATGTTGTTAAAGGAAGACATACGCGTCACGACAAACGAAACGTTTTTCCAGGTGAGCCTGGGTTTGATGCCAGCAGATGAAGATCATCATTATTGAAGACGAGCCCATGAGCGCGGAGGACCTGGCGGAGACGCTCAAACAAGCGGACCCGGCCGTGGTGATCGCGAAAATCCTGCATTCGATGGAGGATGCCGTGGCGTGGTGGCCCGTCGACCTCGAAGCAGACCTCATTTTTTCAGATATTCAACTCAGCGATGGCCTGAGTTTCGATATTTTTCGACAAATACGCCACATAAAACAGCCCGTGGTTTTCTGTACCGCTTTCGATGCGTACGCTATCGACGCCTTCAGACACAACGGGATCGACTATATCCTAAAGCCCTTTGACACTGCCTCCGTCCGGCGCGCCCTGGACCGGTACCGGCAGTGGAGCCGCCACTTCTCCCCGGTCACAGACTATGGGCGCCTCGCGGAATTACTGGAGCAGCGTCCCCGCTCCGTACTGGTCTATTACCGGGACAAGGTTTTACCCATACGGTTGGACGATGTGGCGCTCTTTTACATCGACAGTGACACGGTCCGGTTGATCAAAAACGACGGTGTCGCGTACGCCATCGACCACACGCTGGACCAACTGGAAAAGTTGGGAGGCCGGATGTTTTTCCGCGCCAACCGGCAATACCTGGTGAACCGGTCCGCCGTAAAGGGTGCATTCCAGTCGTTCCCAAGAAGATACGAACTCGAACTGTCGGTCCCCTTCGACGAACCTATCGTGGTGGCCAAAACCAGGGTATCCGCCCTGTTGGATTGGTTAACGCTATAGTTGTCCGATTCAAGGTGAAATTTGTTTGATTCGCAGCAATACCACAAATCTTTAACATTTGACAAAGCATCTTTGCACCATGCAAAACGCCATGATCAAACTGCTATCTGTAGCCCTTTTCGCACCGCTGGCCCTGGCGGCTCAAAACAAAGACCGGCATACCCTGGCCGGTACCGTGAGGGACGGCTCCTCCGGTGAAACGATGATCGGTGCCAGCGTGGTCCTCCTGGAAAGACCATCGGTGGGGACGGTCACCAACGCTTACGGGTTTTATTCCATCACGGCCCCGGCCGGACGGTACCACATACTGATCAGTTTTTCGGGGTACGCCCCGGACACGGTGGCGGTCAACCTGACCCGGGATACGACGGTCTCGGTATCCTTGTCGGTGGGCCAGGAACTGAAAGAGGTGGTGATCCGGAGCAACCGTTCCAACAGCAATATCACCCAGTCGCTGATGGGGGTTCAAAAACTCTCCACCGCGGACATAAAAAATATCCCCGTTCTTTTTGGGGAAAAGGACATCCTTAAAACAATCCAGTTGCTCCCGGGTATCGAATCGGCCGGGGACGGGAACAGCGGTTTTTTTGTCCGGGGCGGGGCCGCGGACCAGAACCTCATCCTGTTGGATGAGGCGACGGTATATAACCCGAGTCACCTGCTTGGTTTTTTCTCCACCTTTAACTCGGACGCCATCAAAGACGTGACGGTGTATAAAGGAGAAATGCCCGCCCAATACGGCGGCCGCCTGTCCTCGGTGCTGGATGTGCGGATGAACGACGGGAACGACCAGCGGTATAGCGTGAGCGGGGGCATCGGGTTGATCGCTTCCCACCTGAACCTGGAAGGGCCCATCAAGAAAAACAAGGGCTCCTTCCTGATCACGGCCCGGCGGACGTATGCGGACCTGTTTCTCAAAGCATCGGCAGATACGACGCTCCGCAAAAGCCAGTTGTATTTCTACGACCTGAACCTGAAGGCGGACTATTCTTTTGGGGACAAGGACCGGGTGTTCCTGTCGGGTTACCTGGGGCAGGACAAACTGGGGGTCACGGGGCAGTTTGGGATCGACTGGGGGAATTCCACGGCGACCCTGCGGTGGAACCATATCTTCTCCAACCGTCTTTTCTCCAACACCTCCCTGATCTACAGCAACTATAAATACGACATCGGGATCACGAGCAACAACGACGACATCACCATTGCCTCCCGGATCATCGACCTTCACTTCAAAGAAGACCTCCAGTATTCGCTCGGCACGGACAGCAAGCTGAACTTCGGGGTGGACGTGATCCATCACACGCTTTCCCCGGGGATCATCAATACGAACGCGGGGGCCAGCTATAATCCTCTCTCGCTTCAAAAGAAGTATTCCCTGGAAAGCGCGGCGTATGTGTCCCACGACTGGACGCCGGCCCGCGGGTGGAAGGTCACCTATGGGTTGCGCGCCAGCTTGTTCCAGGTGCTGGGGCCGGGTAATTTCTATTCCTACGATTCCGTGGGCAATGTGGACCATACGGAAACCGCGGCCTCGGGTAAAGTGGTCACCAGCTATTTTAACCTCGAACCCCGTTTCTCGACGAGCTTCCAGCTCAACGACGTGAGTTCGCTAAAACTGGCGTACGCCCGCAACGTCCAGAACCTGCACCTGCTGTCGAATGCCACGTCGAGCACCCCGACCGATTTGTGGATCCCGTCGAGCCCGAATGTCAAACCGGAGATCGCCGACCAGGTGTCGATGGGCTACTTCCGGAACTTCTCGGACAACCGGTATGAACTGTCGGCGGAGGTGTATTATAAGGCGCTCCAGAACCAGATCGATTATAAGAACGGGGCGCAGCTCGAAGCCAACGAGAACGTGGAGGCGGACCTTTTATACGGACCGGGCCGCGCGTATGGTTTGGAGTTGTATGCAAAGAAAAAAGAAGGGCGCCTGACAGGCTGGATTTCCTATACGTTGTCAAAGACGGAAATCAAGGTCCCGGGGATCAACAACAACACCTGGTTCCCCGCCCGCGAGGACGAGCCCAACAACATTTCCATCGTGGGTACCTACAAGGTCACCAAAAAGTGGTCGTTTTCCGCCAACTGGGTATACAACACGGGGTATCCCGTGACCTGGCCGTCGGGTAAGTACGAGGTCAACGGCGCACCGGTCTGGTTGTATACCGAACGCAACGGGAACCGCATGCCGGCCTATCACCGTCTTGACTTAGGCGCGACCGTTATTACCAAAAAGACGGCCCACCGCGAAAGCAGCTGGACGTTCTCGGTCTACAACGCCTACGACCGCTGGAACGCCTACACCATCACCTTTAAACAGGACCCGAACAATCCGAGCCAGACCATCGCCACCAAAACGGCGCTGTTTGGCATCATTCCTTCCATCACCTACAACTTCAAATTCTAAGCATAATGAAGTCCCCCCGCCTTTTATTCCTTGTCGTCCTGGCCGGTCTGGCTGCCTGTCAAAAGACGGTCCACCTGAACCTGGACACCACCAGTCCCCAGCTCGTCATCGACGGACAGGTGACCAACCTCGCCGGCCCCTATACCGTCAAACTCAGTACATCGGTGGATTACTACGCCAACGATACTTTTCCCCCGGTCACCGGCGCCACCGTCATCATCGCCGACGTGAACGCCAACTTCGCGGACACCCTTACGGAAACAAGCCCCGGTTTGTATAAAACGCATACGATCCAGGGTATTTCCGGGCATACATACGGATTAGCCGTGACATCGAGTGGGAATACGTACACGGCCATGTCCACCATGCCGGCCCCGGTCAACCTGGACAGCATTACCTTTTACAACGCCAGCTTCGGCGGCAAAAACAAGGATATCCAACCCATCCCCAACTTCCAGGATCCCGCGGGGGTGGCGAACTATTACCAGTTCGTGGTGTATGACAACGGCAAAGAGGTGCAGAAGACCTTTGTGTTCAGCGACCGGTTGTCCGACGGCCGTTATATCCACGAGCCGTTACAGACGGACACGTCCGATATCCACCCGTTTGACCAGTGCCGGATCGACATGTATTGTATCGACAAGAATGTCTACAACTACTTTTACGAGGTGACGCAGATCACGGAAAGCCAGGCGGGGAATGCGGCTCCGGGGAATCCTACGACGAACATCACCGGTGGGGCGCTCGGGATATTTAGTGCGCATACGGTGAGTTCCAAGACGGCGAACGTCCCGAATCTGTAAGGGGGGCTTACTTCGGCGCGTACTTCGACGCCTGGCGCACCACGAAGCTGGGCCAGAACCGCGCCATCCATAACCCGATCACCTCCATGCCGAACTTCCCGATATAGACTTCGAAGCGCCCGGCGGACACGGCCCGGACGATCTGGCGGGCGGCGACGGCGGGATCCAGCCCATGGTCGATGTTTTCAGAAGCCGAACCCAGGGGCGTGCCGTCCTTGGTCACCGCATGGAGCGCTATCTGGGTGCGGATATACCCGGGGGTGAGGATGGTCACCTGTACACCCGCATGGGCCACCTCGGCCCGAAGACAATCAAAATAACCGTGGAGGGCGTGTTTGGCCGCGGCATACGCAGACCGGAGCGGCGTGCCCAGCTTGCCCATGACGCTGCTGGTGACGACGAAGTGCCCCGTCTTTCTTTCCAGGAAGTGGGGGAGGAGCAGGCGCGTCAGTTCGATATAACTGAAATAATCCAGCTCCATGACCCGGCGATGCACGTCCAGGGCGGTATCCACCACCAGCGACCGCTGGCTGATCCCGCCGTTGTGGACCATGACGTCGATGTGGCCGAAAAGGGCAATGGCTTCGGCGGTCTTGCCGGGCAGCGATGCCATGTCCACGAGGTCGAGGGGAAGGATGCGTACCTGCCCGGGGTTGGTGCACCCCTTGCGGACGCGTTCGAGTTCGTCGGTCCTGCGGCTGGAGAGGATCAGTTGCGCGCCTTCGGCGCCGAGGGCGTAGGCGAGGGCTTCCCCGATGCCGGAGGAGGCACCCGTAATCCAGACGGTTTTGCCGGAGAAATAATTTTTCATATATGAGCTCAAATGTAATTGTATTTTAGGGCATGAAATATATCCTTCCCTTCGTCCTTTTTGCCTGTCTCCCTTTTTTCCCGTTCGCCCAGGCTGTTTCGGATAGTGCCCATGCCCAGGCAGCCCGGATGGCGGAGGCCTTTTCCAATGAGAATTATACGGTCCTCGGTCAGTATACCTATCCCAAAATTGTAAAGATGATGGGGGGCAAGGACAAAATGTCCGCGGTTATAAAAGCCCAGCGGGCGCAAATGCAAAATAACGGGGTCACGATCACCGGTGTCTCGGTAGGTACACCCACCTCGATCGTAAAAACAAACAGCGGTTTACAATGCGTGGTGCCTGAATATCTGGACCTGAAAGCGCCTTCAGGGGTCATACATTCAACGACCTATCTCATTGGTTTTTCCATGGACGGCGGCCACCACTGGACGTTCCTGGATGCGAGCAATAAAGACCTTGCCACGATCCGCAAACCTTTTCCGGAGGTCAGTACCCAATTGACGATCCCTCCCTCACAATAATAAGTGACGTATGTCCAAGCCCCATCTTGTTGTCCTGACCGGCGCCGGTATCAGTGCGGAAAGCGGCCTGCGGACCTTTAGGGATACCGACGGTCTTTGGGAAGGCTACGCCATCGAAGAGGTCGCCACGCCCCGTGCCTGGAGACGGAATCCAAAGCTGGTGCTGGACTTTTATAATATGCGCCGGCGGGACGTGCGCGCGGCCGAACCCAACGCAGCCCACAAGGCGCTGGCTGCCCTGGAAGCGCAGTATGATGTGACGGTCATTACCCAAAATATCGACGACCTCCACGAACGCGCGGGATCGACCCGGATCATCCACCTGCACGGGGAGATCTTTAAGATGCGCAGCGACCGGGATGAAACCCTCGTCGAGGCCATCCACGACGATATGCCGGAAGGCGCCCTGGCACCGGACGGCGGGTGGTGGCGGCCGCACATCGTATGGTTCGAGGAACCCGTACCGATGATCGGGCGGGCGGCCCAGGTGACGGCTTCCGCCGACATTTTTCTGGTGGTCGGTACCTCGTTACAGGTATACCCCGCGGCGGGTTTGATCAACATGGCACCCGCCGGGGTGCCTGTCCTTGTCGTCGACAAAAAAATACCGCCGGTGGCGCCCTCGCCCCACCTCGTTCTGATCGAACAGCCGGCGACGCTGGGGATGCAGGAAGTGCTCGCCCGGCTCCTGAACCGCCCGTAGGCGCTCCAATGCACGACTAAACGGGAATGAATGGAATGAATGCCCCCGATGTTTCGGTTGGGCGGAATAAGCTATTATTTTTGTCCGACATCCAATATCATTAACATGATGAACCGTGCCTCTGTCGTGGCCCTCGGCCTATCCTACACTAAAACAATTGTGTTCATGAAACGACTTCTTTTTGCGGCCCTCCTGTTGCTTATGGGAGAGTGCGGCTTTGCGCAGTTGAAGATCGGCTCCAATCCCAGCACGATCAACAAGTCCTCCATTTTGGAATTGGAAAGCACCCGCCAGGGTCTTTTGTTGCCCAGGATTCCCGGGGCCAACCTGACGACAGCCCCCCTGAGTACGGCACCGGACGGGATGATCATATATGTGACCGATTCCACCAGCCTGTTTATCCGGAAAAACGGCCTCTGGCAACGGATGTCCGCAGACAGCGTCGCCAACGCCAAAAACTGGAACACCACGGGGAATGCCGGGCTGGATTCCACGGTGAACTTCCTGGGGACCACCGACGCACAACCGCTGATCGTAAAGACAAACGGGGCGGAGCGTTTGCGGGTCACGTCCAACGGGAACCTGAAAGTTGCTTCGGGTACGGTCCCGGTCGGGTCCAACCAGGTCCAGGTGATGGTGATCGACACCTCGACGGGGACCATCGTGCAACGGTCCTTGTCCGCGGCGGCCTTTGACAACGCCATTGTGTCGTTGAACGGTCTCCGGGACTCGGTACAGAACTTTGCCGTCGACAGTGCCCAGACCACGGACTTTACCATTACGTCCTCCAATGGGGTGCATACGTTCAACATCCCCACCCAGAACGGGAACGGCGTCACCTCCCGGGGGTTGTTGAGTTATCACGACTGGTTGCGCTTCGATTCCGCCTATCGCTTCCAGATCCTGCATACGTTGTTTTCCACCGCCCCGGACTCGACCGGGATGACTTTGTCCAACGGAACCCTCATCCTCCACGCGGCGGACGCCACCCACCCGGGGGGCGTGGACACCACCACCCAGACCTTCGGGGGCGCCAAGACCTTTAACGGGAACGTTGTGGCCAACCAGAACGCGACCGTCAACGGCAACCTGGTGCTGACCAATACCCCCCAGGCACCCGCCAACGACAGCGTGAGCGTGCTGATCCAGGCGGCCAACGGGACCGTCCAGCAACGCACCATCGGCCTGGCGGCCTTCAAGCAGCTTGTGACGGGCACCGACTCGGGGACCGTAAAGGATATCCACATCGACAGCAGCTCCGCCACCCAGACCGTGATCGACATCCCTGATGCCAGTCCAACCGTCAGGGGCGTCGTCAACCACACGAGCGGACAGTCGTTTGGCGGGTACAAGAACTTCAAGGATTCCCTCGCGGTGGGATTGGCCACGGGGACGACCGCCAATTCCACCTTCCAGGTCAACGGGTCGATCGGGTCCAACATCACCAAGGTCACCGGGAACTATACGGTCGCGGCCACCGACAACACGGTGCTCGCCGACGCCACCTCGGCCGCCATCACCATCACCCTTCCCAACCCCGGCACGATCAACGGACGGATCTATACCATCAAAAAGATCGGTACCGGCGGGATCGACAACGCGCTGACCATCACCCCCACGTCCGGCACGATCGACGGGGGCGCCAACTACATCATCTACAACGACTGGACCTTTGTTTGCCTCCAGACCGACGGCACCAATTGGTATGTGATCAAGAAATAAGATGACACGGAAGCTGTTTTTGTGGGTTCTTTCCCTCCAGTGTCTGGTGGCGGAAGGTCAGCAGCTCAAACTGGGAAACAACCCGTCGACCATCAACAAATCCTCCCTGCTGGAGCTCGAAAGCAACAACCAGGGTCTTTTGCTGACGCGCATCCCGGATACGACCCTCGTCCCCCTGACCACGGCGCCGACGGGGACGTTGATCTTTTTCAACGGGGACAGCAGCTTCCGGTTGCGCAAGGGGGGGCGGTGGCAGACCGTCAGCTTATCGGGGTTGCCCTGGCTGTTGGGGGGGAATACGCTTTCCGGCGTGCAGAATTTTGGGACGCTTAGCAGCACGGATCTGCCGTTTGTCACCGGGAGCACCGAGCGGATGCGGCTGACCAGCGGCGGCTTTCTCGGGATCGGGACGACAACGCCTTCCACGGCCCTGCACGTGTTTGGGATGAACCCGCTCACGCTGACCGGCGTTCAGGCGGGCGCCGCCACCGATAGCGTGCTCACGATCACCGGAGGGCTGGTGCGCAAGCTCGCGACCTCGAACTTTGAACTCAGCGGGAGCGACTGGAACCTCTTAGGTAACGGCTCGACCAACGGCGCCACGAATTTTCTCGGGACGACGAACAGCGTCGGGCTGCACCTACGGACCAATAACGTGGAGCGGATGTACCTGGACAGCGTAAACGGAACCGTAGGGATCGGAACCAATACGTTTACGGCGGCGGCCCCGGAAAAGCTGTTGGTCAACGCGGGTACGACCACTTCTTACAACGCCATCGTGGCGCGGGGCACCGTCGCGAATTATTTCCAGCTGAACATCAACAACCAGAGCAATAATTCGGGCGCAAGCTCTGACGTGGTAGCGACGGCGGACAACGGGACGGAGTCGGTGAACTATGTAGACCTGGGCATCAATTCGAGCCAATACAATACGTCTTCGATCACGGGCGGGCCCGACAATGCCTATCTGTACAGTACAGGAAACGATTTTGTGATCGGGAATGCGTCGTCCGGGTACAACCTGCGGTTTTTCACCGGGGGTACCGCCAGTACGAACGAGGCGATGCGGGTTACCGGTAGCGGGTTGGTTGGGATAGGGACAACGGCGCCCGCCACGGCCCTGCACGTTTTCGGGACGAACCCGCTCACGTTGACGGGTGTGCAGACGGGCGCAACGACGGACAGTGTCCTGACGATTGCGAGCGGGCTCGTCCGCAAACTGCCCGCGACCAACTTCTTGTCCTCGGGGACCGCCTGGTTGTTGGGCGGAAATTCGCTTTCGTCCGTTCAAACGCTGGGTACCAACAACGCCTACGACCTGCCTTTTGCCACCAACAATACCGAGCGGATGCGGCTCACGAGTGGGGGCAACCTGGGCATCGGGATAACGACACCCGCCGCTCCCTTGCACGTGCTGACCACCAATGGGACCGTGCTTTTCCTGCAAACCACGACGGGGGGTGGGGGGACGGGAACGGCCAACATTCTTTTCAAAACGTACAGCGGTACCTCCAACCCTAACGGAATGGTGGGGGTGCTCGATGACGGCAACTATTCGGCGCACCTGCTTTTTTCTACAAAAATACCCGGTGCGGACGCCAACGCGCTGTCGGAGCGGATGCGGATCACCAGCAGCGGCAGTGTCGGCATCGGAACGACGACGCCCGGGCAAAAGCTGGACGTCAACGGGACCATCGTATCCTCGGCGACGACCTATCCCAATTATGCATACAACTCCGCCAACCGGATGGCCTTCGGCGAGACGAACGTACCCGCCAACGAGACGGGCAGCGTCGTCCAGTACGGGTCGGGCAGCAGCAGCCGGAACCTGTTGTTTGCGTTTACAAAAACAAACGTCAATACCTCGTTCTTAGGCAACGACGGGACCCAGATGATGCTGGGGTCGGAGGCATCGATCCCCATTACTTTCCGTACCGGCCTCGTCTATACGGCGACCAGCATCATGGCGTCGGGCACCGAGGTGATGCGGCTGACCAGCGGCGGATTCCTGGGCATCAATACGACGACACCGTCTACCTATCTGCATGTCTTTGGCACCAACCCGCTCACGTTGACGGGGGTGCAGACGGGGGCGACGACCGACAGTATGCTAACGATCACGAACGGGCTGGTGCGGAAGCTGCCCGCGGCGAACTATGTGACAAACCTCAGCAGCAGCCTGAGCGGATATAATGTGACCATCAACTCGTCGACGGGGAGCGGTACTTCTTTTGCCTTGCCCAAGGATTCCCTGAGCCGGTTGCTGGACGTGGCACTGGCGAGCCTGTCCAACGGGCAACTGCTGCAATACAACGGGTCGCAATGGGTCAATGTGACGCCTTCCTACGTTTCTTCAGGGACCGCCTGGCTGTTGGGCGGCAATACGCTTTCCGGTGTGCAGAATTTTGGGACGCTTAGCAGCACGGATTTGCCGTTTGTCACCGGGAGCACCGAGCGGATGCGGCTGACCGCCGGTGGGTTCCTTGGGATCGGGACAACGACGCCCTCCACGGCCCTGCACGTTTTTGGGACAAACCCGCTCACGCTGACGGGGGTGCAGACGGGCGCAACGACAGACAGCATGCTCACCATCACGAACGGGCTGGTGCGGAAGCTGCCCGCGGCGAACTATGTGACCAATTTGAGCAACAGCGTGAGCGGGTATAATGTAACGATCAATTCATCGACGGGGAGCGGGACTTCATTTGCGTTGCCGAAGGACTCGCTGAACCGGTTGCTGGACGTGACATTTACGAGCCCGTCCAATGGGCAATTGTTGCAATACAACGGCACGAAATGGGTCAACGTGACGCCGTCCTACGTGTCGTCGGGCACCGCCTGGCTACTAGGGGGGAACACCATGACGGGTATTCAGACCCTCGGGACGAGCAATGCCTATGACTTGCCGTTCGTGACGAACAATACCGAGCGGATGCGGCTGACCAGCGGCGGCTTTCTCGGGATCGGGACGACGACGCCCTCCACGGCCCTGCACGTCTTCGGGACGAACCCGCTCACGCTGACGGGGGTGCAGACGGGCGCTACGACCGACAGTGTATTGACCATCACAGGGGGGCTGGTGCGCAAGCTGGCGACCTCGAATTTTGAACCGGGTGGCGTCGACTGGAACCTCTTCGGCAACGGTTCCACCAACGGGATCGCCAACTTTCTCGGTACGACGAACAGCGTGGGGCTTCACATCCGGACGAACAACGTGGAGCGGATGTACCTGGACAGCGTCAACGGGACGGTGGGGATCGGGACCAATGCGTTTACAGCGGCGGCGCCGGAAAAGTTGTTGGTCAACGCGGGTACGACCACCTCTTACAACGCCATCGTGGCACGGGGCACGGTCGCGAATTACTTCCAGTTGAACATCAACAACCTGAGCAATAACGCCGGCGCCAGTTCGGACGTGGTGGCGACGGCGGACAATGGAACGGAGTCGGTGAACTACGTAGACCTGGGGATCAATTCGAGCCAGTACAATACGTCGTCGATCACGGGTGGGCCGGACAACGCCTATCTGTACAGTACGGGCAACGATTTCGTTATTGGCAATGCGTCGACGGGCTACAACCTGCGTTTTTTTACCGGGGGGACCGCGAGCACCAATGAGGCGATGCGGATAACCGGTAGTGGGCTGGTGGGCATCGGGACAACGGCACCGGCGACGGCCCTGCATGTGTTCGGGACGAACCCGCTGACATTGACGGGGGTGCAGACGGGCGCCACGACGGACAGCATGCTGACGATCACCAACGGGCTGGTGCGGAAACTGCCCGCGGCAAATTATGTGACGAACCTGAGCAGCAGCGTCAGCGGCTATAATGTGACGGTCAATTCGTCGACCGGGAACGGGACGTCTTTTGCGTTGCCAAAGGACTCGCTGAGCCGGTTGCTAGACGTGACACTGGCGAGTGCTTCCAGTGGGCAACTGTTGCAATACAATGGTACGAAATGGGTCAATGTGACGCCCACCTATCTGACGACGACGGGATTGACGGCGGGTTCGATACCGTTTGCCGGGACGGGCGGCGCGCTCCGGCAAAATAACGCCTCCCTTTTCTGGGACTCCACCAATGTCCGGCTGGGCGTCGGTACGAATACACCCGGGTCCGATTTTACGGTTTACCAAAGCACGGGTGCGACGAGCAAGGGGATCCGCCTGACGGGGAATTCGATCGGCGGGACCAATACCGGCACCGGGGCCGCCATGGTATTGGGGTTCAACCAAACAAACAACAAGCAGTTATGGTTGGGAGACCCAGACTATATGGGGAACGTCAACGGTACGTTTATCCGCATGTCCACGAGCAATGGCTCCACCATCCTTGACGCCATTTCCGGGGACAACAGCACACGGCGGCCTATCCGGGTAGGGTATGGGAATGACGCGCTTTCCACGGTCATCCTCGGGGATGACGGGGTCTCGACGACGCCTTCGTCTTATGTCTGGGATTACAGCAACATGGCCATCGGGAGCGGCTACCGAAGCAGCGCGGCGCCCACCAACGGACTCCTGGTACAGGGGAATGTGGGGATCGGGACACCCTCGCCGGCGACCGTCCTGCACGTCTTTGGGACAAACCCCCTGACCCTGACCGGCGTCCAGGCGGGCGCCACCACGGACAGCCTGCTCACGATCACCAGCGGGCTGGTGCGCAAACTGGCGACTTCGACCTTTGAGCCCAGCGGGGTGGACTGGAATCTTAGCGGCAACGGCTCCACCAGCGGGACCACTAACTTTCTCGGTACGACCAACAACGTAGGGCTGCACATCCGGACGAACAACGTGGAACGGATGTACCTGGACAGCGTCAACGGGACGGTGGGGATCGGGACCAATACGTTTACGTCGGGTGCTGCCGAAAAGTTGCTGGTCAATGCGGGTACGACCACTTCATACAACGCCATCGTGGCGAAGGGAACGGTCGCCAATTACTTCCAGCTGAACATCAACAACCTGAGCAATAACTCCGGCGCTAGTTCGGATGTGGTGGCCACGGCGGACAACGGGACCGAGTCGGTGAACTATGTGGACCTGGGGATCAATTCGAGCCAGTACAATACCACCTCGATCACGGGTGGGCCGGACAACGCGTATCTCTATAGCACGGGCAACGATTTTGTCATCGGGAACGCAACCTCGGGGCACAACCTGCTTTTTTTTACCGGGGGTACGGCGACCACCAACGAGGCGATGCGGATCAACAGCAGCGGGCAGGTGGGGATTGCCAATACCAGCCCGGCGGCGAACCTGGATGACGGGGGGACGTTTAAGCTGGGGAGTAGCGGGACGGTGTTGAATGACGTAATCAAGGGATCGTATACCGTCAATGGCAGTGGGATTGCGGTGCCCGCGTCAGGGGGCACCATTACGCAACAAATCAACATTAACACCGTTGCCCTTCACTCCACGGTCATGGTATCCCCGGAAACGGCCCTGCCAAACGGTGTGGCGATTGCGTTTGCGTATTGCAATCAGGCGGGCAAAGTGACGATCGGCTTTATCAGTTCGACGCTTCTGGGTGCAACGATCCCGTCGGGCACCGTCTTCGACATCACCATCATCCAGTGACCTGCGCCAAAACGATATGGCCCCTTTGCGTGCTGGCGCTGCTGCGCACAAGCACCGCCGCTGCGCAAGTGTACCTCCCCCCCGGTGCCGACCTCACCGTCCACCCCGGCGACACGGTCGCCATCTTCGGCAACGTCCTCAACAGCGGCCGCTGGGGCACCCTCAACGGCGCCGCCATAAATTTCTACGGCACCGAGTGGCAAAATGGCGCGGGAGGGCAAATGCCGGATGAGGCTTATTATGGCCTGGACACGACCCAGGGCGCCGGCGGCATTTTCCGGTTCATCCAAAGCAGCCCGCAATATGTAACGGGGGCGTATAACGAAGCAACCGGGCAGGGCCCGGGCTTCCCAGGTATAAGCATCGCCAACACCGAAGGCCTCATCCTGGAACCCGGCTCGGATGTAAAAATCCGGCATAGCCTGAACTTTGAAACCGGATACGTTTTCTTGAATGGGAACAACCTCAACATGAGCCATGGCAGCACCATCACGGGCTACTCCGACCGGCAATTCGTGGTCACCGGCCTGGAACCCAATGGCGGTAGCCTTTACCGGGAGTCGCTGACCCAAAACGACAACCTGGTCGTTTTTCCGGTGGGCGCTTACCCGGGGAGTTATTCACCCCTGGCGCTCCAATCGCATACGGCCTACCCGATGACATTTCACGCGCGGGTGTTTGACAGCGTCTATAGTAACGCGACCTCGGGGACGACGAACCCGGAAACGGTGGTGCTGAAGACGTGGAACGTGGGGCAGCCGGGGCTGAACATCGGTGATGTGTCGGTCTGGCTCCAGCACGATATAGGAGACGAGGGGCGGTTTTTCCCGTTGCACCGGGACAGCAGCTATATCTCCCTGTTTACGGGCAACGATTGGGATACCACCGGACCGAAAGGGGTGCTGAACCCGGGGACGCTGACGACGGGGGCGCAGTTGCCGAGCACGTTTGCCAACCTAAGGGATTTTACAAGCGTGCTCCTGGCGAATGCGTACCTGTCGGTGGCGGAACAGACGCCGGCGGACGCCCAGTTGGAGTTCCAGGCGTACCGGCAGACGATCCGGCTGGTCAGGACGTTCTGGATCACGCAATACGAACGCAGCGTGGCGCACTATGAATTGCAAAGAAGAAGGGCGGACGAGGACAGTTTTTATACGGTGGCGGTGGTGCCGACCCAAACGGCCAACGGGACCAGCACGACCCCGGTGCGGTATGACCAGGAGGACGACGACTATTACGGGGACGTCACGTATTACCGGGTAAAGATCGTGGGGCAGGACGGGCACACCGGTTATTCGGTGGTCCGGCTGGTGCCGCCGTTCGTGGCGATCGTTTGTTCGCCCGACCCGGCGGTGGGCTTCTTTACCGTGAATACGTTTGGGTTCAACCGCGTGCTCCGGATGGAGTTGTATGACCGGGCGGGTCAGCGGGTCGGCCAATACGAGGTCAACGGCACCGCGACCATATCGGTGCCCTGGTTGCCGGCGGGGATGTATGTGCTGGCGTTCTACGATCAGAATCGATTGGTTTCCACGCAAAAAATCATCCTTTTACGTAAGTAAATTGTACATTAGGGTCCACCCATTATCCGATGAGACCCACCCTTTGCATCCTCCTTGCCCTCGCGATCGGCGCCGGCGCCTACGGTCAAACGCCCGGCGGCGGCCAAAACCCCGGCAACGGGCAAAAACCGGGCGAGCTTCCCAACAGCGGCAACCTCCTTGAGAATGGCCGCAAGCTCCACGACGACGGCCAGTACAAACAAGCCATCGCGCTGTACCAAACGGTATCCCCCAACGACACCAATTATAGCCAGGTCCTCCACGAATTGTCGATGAGCGCGTATGCCGACAGCGACTTCGAAGCGGCAAAAGGCTACGCAGAAAAAGGGCTGGCGTGGTTCCCGGACCAGGCCTCGGACTGGTATGCCCTGAGGGCGGAGGCGCTGGATGAACTGGGGCAAAAGGATTCCGCCCTGGCGGACTACGACCGTGCGATCGAGCGGTCGCCCTACAACTATGAGGCATACTTCAACCGGGGTGTTTGTTTGTACCACCTCCAGCGGATGACGGAAGCCACACGGGATTTTGAGCGGTGCGTGCTGATTCAGCCGGAAATGGCGTCGGCGCATTACTTCCTGGGGCTGACGGCCATCCAGGACGGGAATGTGGTGCCCTGTATGCTGAGCTTTATGACGTACCTGGCCCTCAAACCGCAGGGCAGGTATGCCCGCACGGTGGTGGCGTTGATGACGAGCCTGTCCAACGTGACGGACGAGGTGGCGGGGCTGGCGGCAAAACGCCAGGAAACCGGGTTCGCGGAAGAGACGGAAATCTTTTTGAGCAAGGCGGCCCTGGACAAAAAATACGTCCTCCACTGCGACCTGGAGGACCCGATCGTCCGCCAGATGCAGGCGCTCCTGGAGAAAACGGCGTACCGGCCGGAGGATACGGGTTTCTGGATGCAGTACTATGTCCCTTATTTCAAAAAAGTCTATGACGACGGGCAGTTCAACGCCCTGGTCTATGATATGTTCAGCGGGTTCAATATCAAGGAAGTGACGGAATGGCTCAAACACCACAACGACGAGATCAAGGCGTTTGCGCAGGCGTCGGAGGCCTATTTCCAAAAGATCGTCAGCACGGAACAATTGATCCCGGCGAACCGGGACACGGTCACCCGGAAATGTCTTTTGTACGACAACCGCATCGAGGGGCTGGGGAACTATACCGGTTTTGGCCAGGACGTGACCCTGGGCGCGGGCCCCTGGGTGTTTTTTTACAATACCGGGGCCGTAAAGTCCACGGGCGCGCTGGACGACCATACGCAACGGACGGGGGAATGGCGGTTTTACCATCCCAACGGCCTGCTCAAGGAGGTCAGCCATTACCAGGCGGGAAAGCTGGAGGACACGACACACGCCTGGTTTGACAACGGGATGCTAAACCAGGTCGTCCCCTGGGTGGACGACCACATCCAGGGCCATTTCCGGTCCTGGTATTACAACGGGTTGCCCCACATGGTATCGGAGTACGAGGGTGGGAAAAGAACAGGCCCTAGCATCGAATACACCTCCAACGGGTTCCTTTTGTCCCGGTTTACGATGAAGGACGGGGAACCCGATGGGCTTTGTACGACTTACTTTATCAACGGGCAAACCTCGATGGAGGAGCCCTATGTCAACGGCAAGCTGCAGGGGCGCCGCCTGAAATACAACGCGTACGGGACGCTCACCGAGGATGCCTCTTTCGACAAAGGGGAAGCCAACGGACCCTGGAAAACATTTTATCCCTCGGGTCATGTCCACGAAACCTATACCTACGAACACGGTGACCTGGAGGGCGTGTATACGGAATATTATGACAACGGGAAGGTCAGGCAAACCCAGCCCTACACAAAGGGCAAGGCAGATGGGAAGGAGTCCGATTATACAGAGGGCGGCCTTTTGTTCGAAGAAGATACCTACGAAAAGGGCAAAATCCGCGCGGTTCAATTTTACGGTCCGGATGGAAAACCCACGCAGTCCGGCGCTATCCGCGCTTCCGGGGGAACCCTGACCTATTATGATTCCCTGGGCACCAGGATCAGCGAGGGCGCGTATTCCTTCAAGGGGGATAAGGAAGGCGTCTATACCTACTTCTATCCAACGGGCGAGGTGAGCGGCCGGTCCGTCTACAAGGCGGGGGCGCTCGACGGACCCCGCGTGAACTACTACCGGGACGGGCGTTTGGAGGACAGCATCCAATATGCGGAAGGCCAGGAACAGGGGTACTATGCCTACTATTATGAAAACGGCCGGGTCCGCCAGGAAGGATGGTACGACGCCGGGGAAAGGACGGGTCCCTACAGGGAGTACGATGCCTTTGGGCACCTGACCTCCGAATCCTTTTTTGTGAACGGGGAGCAAAATGGCCTGGCCACGAACTACGCGCCCAACGGACGGAAAACCATCGAATTCCGCTACCGGACCGGGTGGCCCGTCCATATCACCGAATGGGATACGGCCGGCGGGTTGCTCCAGGACAAGGACATCCCCCCGGGGGAAACCGCCTTCCACACCTGGTTTGCGCCCGGGAAGGAAGCATCGGAGGGGCACTACCGGAACTACCACCCCGATGGCGCATTTCAATTTTTTTATCCCGACCATAAACTCCTGACCCGGCGCTTTTACCGGCAAGGCCTGGCGGACAGTACCTATATCGAGTACTACCATGACGGTGGAAAGGAAATGGAAGGCACCTACCGGCTGGGCAGCCGCGTGGGTCTCTGGAAAGAATACTACCCGGACGGGACGCTCCGCACGTCGTATACCTGCAAGGACGACAACATGGACGGCAAACACCTGATCTACAACGAGGACGGCACGCTTTTACGGGAGGAGAATTACGAGGACGGCACGCTGGAAGGCCCCATGCAGCACTATGGGGACAGCAACCGGGTGTCTTATACCTACTTCTACCATCATGGAAACTTGTACGGGTATGGGTACGCCGGCAGGTTTTTCCCGCTCCCCGGGGGGACGGGGACGGTAAAGGCCTTTTACCCCAACGGGCAAAAAAGCGCCGAGCTCACCGTGGTGGACGGCGAGGTGGATGGGGTGCGGACCCTTTGGTTTTCCAACGGTCAGCTGGATTTTACCGGGCTGAAAAAGATGGGCAAGGATCAGGGGCTGCAAAAAGGGTACTATCCCAATGGCCACATAAAATCGGAAGAAGAAAATTATTACGATAACTTGCATGGACGATGCAGGTATTACTATCCCACGGGGGTTCTTTACCGGGAGGAGTACTACTATAACGGGGACCTGGAGGGCGTCAGCGTGATGTATGACCCAAAGGGAAACCTGAAACAGACAACAGTCTACTACTATGGCGTCTTGCAAGCAATATATTAGGTGGGCGCTTCTGGGGCTGACAGGGTGGGGGAGCGTCCGCGCCCAAAGCCTGGAAGAGCTCCGGGCCCGTTACCCGGGGGACAACGCCGTGATCCTGGACTATCAAAGCGACACCCGTTTTTTTATGGACGCGGGCGTGCCCAAGGCCGAAACGAAGATCACGGAAAAGCTGATGATCCTGGACGACAAGGCCAACGGTCTGTTTAACAAATACGAGGTATACCACGGGGACTTTACGACCGTCGACCACCTGGACGCGTATACGGACGTGCCCGGCGGCAAGCGGTTACGCGTGGCCGGTGTAAAGACCGAAAATGCGGAAGACCGGGACGTATTTTACGACGACATCAAACGGACCGTCTTTGACTTCCCCTCTTTGTCCCAGGGGGCCATCGCCTACGTCAGCTATACGGAGACGCAAAAGGAGCTCCACCTGTTCTCGCCCTTTTATTTCATCCGCTATATCCCGGTGGTCCACGAGACCTATCACGTGACCTACCCCTCCGATATGGAAGTGCGGTACGACGTCCGGAACGACCCCGGCAGCCTGGTCCACGTGTCCAAAGAAAAACACGGCCTGACGTTCACGGCGGACAACGTCAAACCCGAAACGTCTTTTGCCGATGCCCCCCCGCCCGCCTGGTACGAACCCCACGTCATCGTGCGGCTGGGTGCGTACAAGGACGAGGCGGGTCAGCGCGTCTCCTTTCTGGACAGCCTGAAGGACCTGTATGCGTGGGACTATGGTTTTATCGGCCGCATGGACAGTATCAGCGACGGCCAGCTTCGTCTCCTGGTGGACAGCCTGACGCAAGGGTTGACCACCCCCGAAGCCAAGGCCGCGTCCATTTATCACTGGGTCCAGCACCACATTCGTTACGTGGCCTTCGAGGACGGCCTGGAAGGGTTTATCCCCCGGCCCGCGGCCCTGGTGTGTAACCGGCGTTTCGGGGACTGCAAGGATATGGCGAGCCTGCTCACGGCCTTGCTGCGGATGGCGGGGCTACAGGCGTATTTTACCTGGATCGGGACCCGGGACATTCCCTACGACCATACCGACCTGCCCCTGCCGCTTTGCGACAACCACATGATCTCCACGTTCCGGTCCGGGGACCGGTGGATCTTTTTAGACGGTACGGACCCCAATTGTATTTTTGGCTACCCCAGCGCTTTTATCCAGGGCAAACAGGCGCTGGTGGCGTTGTCGCCCGATGCATACAAAACCCTGCGCGTGCCCGTGGTGGGGGCGGATTCGAGCCTGGTGACCGACAGCACCTTTATCGCCTGGACCGGGAGCGGGCTAAAGGGCAGCAGCAGCGTGTACTACAAGGGCTACTACGGTTCCGACGTCTGCGACCATCTTTTGTTCAAAGACACCAGCGACGCCCGGGACTACGTCAAGTACCGCATGGGCAAGGGCAGCAACAAATTTATCCTGAATGACTATGCCATCCGCTATTTGGACGACACAAGGAAGCTGGTGAATATCCAGGCGGGGTTTGACATTCCCGGGTATGGGAAAACGATCGGCTCCGAGTTGTACATCAACCTCAACCTGGAAAAGTTCTTTACCGGGTCGACGATCATCGATACGTCCTTGCGCAAGGTGCCCATGGCCAGGGATTACGAGTCCGTCATCGACCAGTTCACCGTTTTCGATATCCCGCAGGGGTACGAGCTCAGCTACCTCCCCAAGGACTTTGCCTACAGCGACGACAACATGGACTTTAGCATCCGGTATACCCAAAAGACGGGGCAGGTCATCTGCCGCCAGACCTATTCCGACAAAACCCTGCTGATGGAATCGAAAGACTTCCCCCGCTGGAACGGGGCCGTCAAGCAGATCCTCAATCACTATAAAGAACAACTCGTCTTTGTCAAAAAGAACGGTCTATGAGAACTGTTTTTGTTGCTGCCTCCCTCAGCATCGCTTCCGCCTGCGCCGCCCAGACCTTTGACTATACCACGCCCGTCAGCTGGCCGGATCATCCGCAGCTCCACACCGTTCCCCCGGCTTTCGGGGAAGCCAGCGCGGTGACCATCCTCGACGAACGCTCCACCGAATTCCGGAAGGACGGGAACGAATTTGCCGTGTTCGAGGCCTTTCACAAGATCGTCCACATCCGGGACGACAAGGGGATCGAGATGTTCAACAAGATGTACCTCCCCATCCGGGAAGGCAGCGAGGTCACCAACATCCGGGCCCGGACCATCCTTTCTTCCGGAAAGGTCATCGACGTAACGCCGGACAAGATCAAGTCCACGGAAGAGGACGGCGCCCAGTACCGCCAGTTCGCCATGGACGGGGTGGAGAAGGGCTCGGAAGTAGAATATTATTACGAGGAGAAAAGGCCCTTTTACCTCTTTGGTTCGGAGTTCTTTCAAAGCGGGGAGGTGCCCTGCCTCCGGGCCCGTTACCTGCTCATCAGCCCCGCCGGTATGAAGTTTAGCGCCAAAGGCTACAACGGCTTTGCCGTGAGCCCGGACAGCGTCATCGGCGACAAACGCGTCATCGCCGGCGCCGAGGACAACATCAGGGATTTGCCCGAGGAGAAATATTCGTTCCGTGACCAATACCTCGCCCGGGTAGACTTCAAGCTCAGCTACAATATGGGGAACGCCGCCAGCGTCCGTTTGTATACCTGGAAAGACCTCGGCAAACGCGCCTACGACTTTTACACGACCCGGACCGACAAGGACGACAAGGCCCTGGACGGCTTTATCGGCAAAATTCCCGCGGCCCCGGACACGTCCCTGGGCGGCCGCATCAGCTATCTGGAGGACTACGTCAAGACCCACATCGATATCGATAAAAAGCTCACCGGTTCCGGGGGCGACCTGTTGCCCCAGATCCTGAACACCCATACGGCCAACGACGAGGGTGTCATCCGCTTGTTTGCCGCGCTTTTTGACAAAATGGGCATCCCCTTCGAACTGGTGCTTGCCAGCGACCGCGGCGGCATTCCCCTGGATCCGGAGCTCGAAGACTGGGACCGGGCCGAGAACGTGTTGCTGTTTTTCCCGGGCACCGGGGCCTATCTCGATCCCACCCAGGACGCCACGCGCTATCCCCTCATCCGGCCCACCATGGCCGGCGGCCGCGGGCTTTTTCTAAAGACCTTGTCGCTGGGTTCGTATACCACGGCCCTGGCCACCTTCGGGATGGTCCCCATTGCGCCCTGGGACTCCAGCGGTTTGAACATGGAAGCCGACCTGCGGTTTAGCACCGGCCTGGACACCCTCCTGGTCCACGGCCGCCAGATCATGACCGGTTACGGCGCCGCGGAATACCGCCCCATTTATACCTTTCTCCCCAAAGACAAACAGGACGAGGCCAACAAAGACATCGTCAAGTCCATCGGCAACAGCGCCGACGTGTCCAACATCAACGTCTCCCATTCGGCTATGACCGAGGCGTTTCACAACACACCCCTCGTCATCGAGGCGGACATCCGTTGCCCCGACCTCATCGAAAACGCCGGCAGCCGTTTGCTCGTCAAGATCGGGGAAGTCATCGGCACCCAGACTGAAATGTACCAGGAGCGCCCGCGCCAGCTCCCCGCCGAAATGCCCTTCCCGCACGAGGAAAACCGGACCATCACCCTGCACGTACCCGACGGGTATACCGTCAGGAACCTGAAGGACCTTGCCATGGATGTGTCGTTTCCCAATATGGGTTTTACGTCCACGTATGCGCAAAACGGTTCCGACGTCACGGTGTCGATCCGGGAAACGTACAAGAGCATACGCTATCCGCTGGAGGAGTTTGAGCACTTTAAAAAAGTGATAAACGCCTCCGCGGATTTTAACAAGGTGGTACTCGTACTGGAGAAACCCTAACGAAATTTTAGGGCCACCGACACCACATCGCTCGTCAGATCGGTCGTCTCCGCGTAGTGCCCATACCGGATCTCCAGCGTATTAAACCCTTTGAAGAAAATCCCCTTTGGCGGTGCGATCCGGACGCCCACGCCAAAGAAATTCGCGGAGAAGGCCGAGAGTGCATAGTTGCTGGTATAGTAGGTGTCCTCCGCGGTGTGCTGCTGGTAGGGCGCAAAATAGCGCGCGGCCGTTTGCACATAGTAGCGGTAGAAGGGGGACACCGAGAAAAAGGGCGTGATCTTGACGGGGACTTCCAGGCTCGCGGTATGCGACGTCAGCCCCCAGCTGTCCACGTAAAAGCGGTAGTAGGCCCGTAGGATGACGTTGTCGCCCAGGAAGTAATTCAGGCGTACGCCCAACGGGAGTTTAAAACGGTTGGAGGGGAGGTGCTCCACGACGGCGGTCGCGCTGTCTTTGAAATAGACGCGGTGGAAGGGCAGCCCGAGGTAGCCGTTCTGGTAGGCGAGGTCCATGAGGAACGCCATCTGCATCCGCGTATTGATGACCTGGGTCCAGCCAAAGGAGGCGGCATAAGAGTCGCGCGTCTTTGACGAGATGGGCGCACTGGCCACAACGGTCGTGACGGTCCCGCTGGTCGAATAGGTCAGGGCTTCGGTCCGGCCGCTGGCGGTCGTGACGTATACCGTGCTGTCACCCGGCGTGGTGACCGTGGCGGAGTCGACCGGGATCAGCTCGGCGGGATAGATCATCCGGATGTTGTCAAAAAAGCCGGACAGCTTGGCGCTGAACTCGCCGTTGTGTTTGTTCTTTTTGGACCAGGACGTGTTTAACCCGATGGAGTGGTAGTAGTGGTGCTCGGCGGAGTAATAGGCGCCTATGCCAAACTCCGTGCCTTTTTTTGTGTTTTCAATCGACCAGTCCAGGGTGGGGTAGAGACGGCTCCCGTCTTTTTTGGCCGTCCCGTTGAGGTCGACATAACCCTGGGAGGCGGCGGTGTGGTGGTCCAGGCCGAGCCCGCCCGTCAGGTTGTTTTTCCGGCCCTTTCCGTCCCAGCCGACGAATTTGATCTCGATCCCGTTGGCCAGGTCGGTCACGTCCCCGTTGCCGATGGCCCCGGTCTGACCGCCCGAGACGGCTGATTTGTCCGCGGTCTGGGTGTAATAGCTGGAGACGATGTTGACCTCGTCGAGGCGAAGCGGCCGCGACTTATAAGCGCTCGTATCCTTTGTTTGCGAAAATGCGTGTACGATGGTCAGGCACATGCCGATGACCGTTAGACAAACCCTTCTCATCAGTTACAGCCGCAGCCCCCCCCTGTTTTGCCACCGTTGGCCCCGGAGGAACCTTCGCGGTAGTTTTGAAAATTGAGCTCTTCTTTTTCGACCTTTCTATTGGAGAGGGTCATCTCAGAATCGTTGATACGGTTTTTTTGATATTCCTTGACCGTGGTACAGCCAGTGGTGAATAACAATGCCAGGAGCCACCATTTATGCATAATGTATGTTTTTGGAGGTAAAAAGATGATCGTTGTCGTCGATCAAAATCGCTTCCATGTCGCGGATCTGGTCGATCATGTCGAGACCCGCCCGGATGCCCATGATCATGACGGGCGTGGCCATGGCGTCGGCCAGCTCCGCGTTGGGACAAAGGATCGTTACGCTTTTGACACCCGTCACCGGCAGACCCGTCCGCGGGTTGATGGTGTGGGAATACCTGCGCCCGCCGATCATCACGTATTTCTCGTAGTTCCCCGACGTGGCTACCGCCATGTTCGTGACCTCCATCGTGGAAAAGACATGGTTCACGGCGTTGGGATTTACGATCCCGATGGTGAAGGGTTTGCCGTCCGGCTGATGCCCCCAGACGGCGAGGTCCCCCGATGCATTAACGACGCCGTCGGTGACCCCGCTGGCTTGCATGACCTGTTTGGCGCGCTCCGCCGCATACCCTTTACCGATTCCCCCAAAGCCGATCCGCATGCCCGGTTCTTTCAGAAATACAGTGTGGGCGGACCTGTCGAGGAGTACGTTCCGATAATTAATCAGACGAACCATCTGTTTGACCGTGGCGGCGTCGGGCAGCTCCGTCATCGTTTGGTCGAAATTCCACAGGCGTTTGTCTACGGATCCGTACGTGATGTCGAAAGCACCCTGTGTCAGCGCAGAAAGCCGGAGCGAGCGTTCGATCAGGGCGAAGGTCTCTTCGCTGACGGCGACCGGGTGTTCGCCCGCGTGCCGGTTGACCCGCGCCGTTTCGCTGTCGTCACTAAAGGTCGTTAGCAGGCGCTCTATCCGGCGGATCTCTTCGACACCGTCGGTGATGCGCGCCATGGCCCAGGCTTCGTCCTCCGCGATGACGCTCAGTTCGAAGCGGTTGCCCATGAGCTTTTGGGTCTGCTTAAAGGTGGTCCGCATCGGCCCGCTTTTTCACTTCGGTGGCAAAGGCGGCGGCGCTCAGGCCGGGGTTCCCGTCCCAGGTATATACGACCTTGCCATCGGCATCCAGCAGCAGGGTCAGGGGGAAGTGACCGTCGGGGTTATACTTGTCCGCAAGGGCGCTGTTGATGGCCTGCTGGCGGGCGGGCAACTGGTCCTTTTTTTTGCGGGGAAAATCGGCGTTGACGAGCACGAGCGTCGTGTCCGCCATTTGCTGGAACGCAGGATTGTCCAGGACTTCCTGGCGAAGAACGATGCAGGGGCCGCACCAGTCGGACCCGGAAAAATTCAGGAGGATGTGTTTGTGCTCTTTCTGAGCCAGTTGTTTGGCCTCGTCCAGGTCATAGTGCCAGGTGGCGAGCAGGATAAGGGCGTAGAAAATGTTCATCATCTGTAAAGTAACGATTAGATAGTTATCTTGTTGTCCTGACACCGGTGCATTTTTTATCTTTGCGCCATGAACCAGGAGCGCGAAAGGCTAAGGCACGGCGTTTGGAAAAAATGGGGGCCCTATGTATCGGACAGGCAATGGGGGACCGTTCGCGAAGACTATAGCGAGAATGGAGACGCCTGGCATTACTCCACCCACGACATGGCCCGGAGCAAGGCCTATCGGTGGGGTGAGGAGGGCATCGGGGGTATTTCGGACGACCGGCAGCAATTGTGCTTTTCGTTGGCGCTTTGGAACCACAAGGATCCGATCCTGAAGGAAATCTTTTACGGCCTGGCCAACAAGGAGGGCAACCACGGGGAAGACGTCAAGGAGCTGTACTATTACCTGGACAGCACGCCGACCCACTCGTACATGAAGATGTTGTACAAGTACCCCCAGGCCCCTTACCCCTACCAAAAACTAAAAGACACAAACGCCCGGCGCACCCGGGAGGAGCCGGAATACGAGCTCATGGACACGGGGGTGTTCGACCACGACGCGTATTTCGACGTCTTTATAGAATATGCGAAAGCCGGACCCGAAGACATCCTCGTCCGTATCACGGCGCATAACCGCGGCCGTAGGGCGGCTTCCCTGGACCTGTTGCCCACCCTTTGGTTCCGCAACACCTGGAGTTGGGAGGAGCATTCGTACAAACCGGGCATGGGGCTTGGCAACGGCGGCATTGCGGTTGTCCACAAAGACGTGGGCGTAAAGACGTGTTTTTTCGAGGAAGGGGGCGAGGCCCTTTTTTGCAACAACGAGACCAACCCGCACCGGCTTTTTGGAAACGACACCCCCGAATCGTTTTACAAGGACGGTGTCCACGAACACGTGGTACACGGCCTGCCCACCGTCGATCCCAGGCGGATGGGCACCAAGGCCGCCCTTCGCTACGCCCTGTATATCCCCGGCCGGAAAAGCCGGACCATCCGGCTGCGGCTCTCGCCGCGGGACCTGGAGGCCGGGGCGTATGATGCTTTTGCGGACTTTGACGAGGTCTTTGCGGCGCGTATCCGCGAGGCCGACGACTTTTACGCAGACCTGCAACAACGCGTGGCGGATGAAGACCACCGGCTCATCCAGCGGCAGGCCCTGGGCGGTATTCTTTGGAACAAACAATTCTACTACTATAACGTCCAGCAATGGCTGGCCGGCGATCCCGCCAAACCCAAACCGCCGGAGTCCCGGCTGTCCGGGCGCAACTACGATTGGAAACACCTCCACAACGACGACATCATCTCCATGCCCGACAAGTGGGAGTACCCCTGGTACGCCAACTGGGACCTGGCGTTCCAGTGCGTGACGCTGGCGCTGGTGGATCTTGATTTTGCCCAGCATCAATTGGAGCTCCTGACCAAAGACTGGTACATCCATCCCAACGGGAAGATGCCCGCGTATGAATGGTCGTTTAACGACGCCAACCCACCCGTTTTTGCCTGGGCCACCTGGGAAGTGTATCGCATGGGCAAGGAGGCGGGCGGCGGCCGGGGAGACCGCGAATTTCTGGAAGGCATGTTTCACAAACTGCTGGTCAACTTTACCTGGTGGGTCAACCGGAAGGATACCCGCGGCCACAACATCTTCGAGGGTGGTTTTCTCGGGCTCGACAATATCGGCGTCTTTGACCGCAGCATGGTCCTGGAGGACGGCATCCTGGAACAGGCCGACGCCACGAGCTGGATGACCCTTTTTGCGCTGAACATGCTCCGCATATCCATAGAGCTGTCGCACGCCAACAAGCGTTACCTGGACATGTCGAGCAAGTTCTTTAGCCACTTCCTCTATATGGCCGGCGCCATCGATATTATGGGGGATGGCATGAGCAGCTTATGGGACAGGGAGGACCGTTTCTTTTATGACCAGGTGCGCCGTTTCGACATGAGCACGGTCCGGCTAAAGGTGCGGAGCATGGTGGGCCTCATCCCGCTCTTCGCGGTGGACGTCATCGACCGCCGGGCGCTGAACAGCGAGCCCGAGTTTCTCCGTCACGTGGATTGGTTCCTGGAAAACCGCCCCGACCTCCTTGCCCTGGTCACGCGCTGGGCCGGTGAAGCGTTTGAAGACCGGCACCTCCTGAGCCTTGTGCGGGACCGCCGGTTAAAAAGCGTGTTGCGCCGCATGCTGGACGAGGGAGAATTCCTTAGTCCATCCGGCATCCGGTCCCTGTCCAAGGCCCACGAAGAAGAACCGTATTTGTATGCCCACACCGACCGCACCTTTGGCGTGCGTTACCTGCCGGGCGAAAGCGACAACGATATGTACGGCGGCAACTCCAACTGGAGGGGCCCCGTTTGGATGCCCGTCAACTATATGCTCGTGCGCAGCCTCCATCGCTTCAAGGACTTTTACGGGGATCGTCTCCGGGTCCCCCATCCCACGGGCAGTGGTGAATACCACGACCTGGGCGAGGTCGCCCGGGACCTCAGTCTCCGGCTGATCGGTTTGTTTGCCCGGGATGCCAGCGGCCGCCGCAAGGTGTTTGGCCGCCGCGAGAAATTCCAGACGGATCCCCACTTTAAGGACTACATTCTTTTCCATGAATACTTTCACGGGGAGACCGGGGAGGGGCTCGGCGCCAGTCATCAGACCGGGTGGACGGCGTTAGTGGCCAACCTCATACAGATGCACTGGGATATTTGAGGAAATTTTTCTATATTCGGGTCGCCGATATTCTTATGAAACAGCTTCCCGTCCTCTGTGCTTTCCTCTTGTGGGCCCTGGGCACGCATGCCCAGTTCCACCTGCTCCATTCCCATCATCAAGACACGACCGCCTTTGGCGCCAAGCCGCTGCCGCCCAAAAAACACAAACGCAACGAAGTGTTGCCGCTCCGGTCATTTTATACGTTTTCCGGCCGCATCCGCGACACCGCGCACGTCTTTCTGTGGATGGCCATCAAGGACAGCGTGATCAAAGGGGTGATCCGTTACGGCCGTTGGGGCGACACCCTTTTTCAGGGGGATAGTCTTCCGGTATACGGCACCGTGGAACACGACGGTAAAATTCTTTTCTGCACCTTTTCCGCCGACGGCAATATGGGTCTTGGTTTTTCGGGGAAGGTGATCAACGACACCCTTTTCCAGGGGACCAGTTTTGGCTTGGTCTCCAACACCGCTTACCCGTGCAACCTTTATCGCCACGACACCGTTCCCCCCGGGATCGACACGACCTTCCAGGCGGTGCGGGTAGACGGTATCTACTCCTACCATATCGGAGACGTGGGCGCCGCGGGGGGCATCATCCTGCACAAACAAGCCCCCAACGTTATTTCCATAGACCTGGGGTGCGCCAGCGGACCGCCCGACTATGCGTCGGCCATGGTCAAATCCCCGCAGGTGCCCTTTGATGGGAGCGCCGCGGAATACGACTCTCCCGGCCGCCCGGGTTGCAAGCTGAAAATCCGCGTCTTTAAGGATTTTGTCGTGATCGCCTATATGCACGGGTTGAACCAGTGCAACTACGGGACGTCGGTGGAAGGGGTGTTTGCCCGGACTAAGTAAAGGCGATGCCTTCGCGTTCCAGTCGTTCCAGCACGGGGGTGTAGATATCGGGTAGGGTGGGGATGTGCAGGCCCCTTAGCTTTAACCGCCCTTCCAGCAACAGCATGGCGGCGATGCCCAGGGGGAGGCCTACGGTTTTGGCCATGGCGGTATGGGTGGCGTCGGTGCCTTCTACGACCAGCGAGGACGCGATTGTTTTGACCCCGCCCTGTTCCCGGTACTCGATCTCGTGCAACATCACGACCATGTCCCTGTCGTGTTCTTTTAACGTCAGCTTCGTTTCCAATGCAAATTGAAGTACGTCTGCGGCGCTGCAGCGGCCGCGGTTGATTTCCGTGGCGTCGTTCCAGCCCAGGTATTCCATTTGTTCGTCGGGCGCGGCACCCGGGCAGTGTATCCGGAAGAATTCGGCCAGCGACAACCCATCGGTATCATAAGCCGGTGTCTCGTCGGTCAGCCGCAGCCCGATCACCTTGTTCCAGCCCTTGCAAAAGTCCGGGTGTCTCAACGTGGTGCGTATAAACGTGGGCACGTGCTCCAGACCATACAGGGAGGCGTAGGGGAGGGAATCCCGGTTAGGGTACCAGGCCAGCTCACCCAGCCCGGGTATGGCGACCCGGCGACCGGGGTCGAAGAGTGCCTCGTAGGCGACCTGGCGGTCGACACCCGCTTCGCGGAAACGCGCGCCGGCCTTGCCGGCCAGCACGACGTTGCGGGGGTTCCAGCTGATTTTGTAGTGCCAGGGATTGTCATCGCTCGACGGGGCCACCAAGCCGCCGCAGTGCGAGCGGAAACTAAGCACCTCGCCGCGGATCCCGTCCAGGAGGCTCATGGCGCTCATGTGGTCAATCCCCGGGTCGAGGCCCATTTCGCAAAGGAAAAGTAACCCCTTGGCCCGCACCTCCGGCTCCAACACACGCATCGCGTCATCGATGTAGGAGGCGGTGAGCAGGTGACGGCCAATGCTGAGACAGTCGGACGCGATGAGCTGGTGCAAGGTGGGCGGCATGAGGGAAATCACGACGCCCGCCTCCCGGACGAGGGCGAGGCGTTTCTCCGCTTCCGCAAGGACGTCCAGGCCGACGGCCCTCGTTCCCGGCGCGCCCTTGGTTTTGGCCAGTGCCGTTTCTTCCCGGGCGTCGACGACCGTCACGAACAGGCCCGGTTGCCGGGTCAGGAAATCGATGAGGCCCGTGGCGGATTTGCCGGCGCCAAACAGGAGAATGTGCCTTGATGGTTCCATGCCGTCAAGGTAATCATTTTTGATTATCTCCTCCGTTCCCAATACCTTTGCGCCCATGAGACAAATAGCTTTCCGTGAAGCGCTGCGCGAAGCCATGAGTGAAGAAATGCGGCTCGACAAACGCGTTTTCCTGATGGGTGAGGAAGTGGCCGAATACAATGGGGCTTATAAAGTAAGCCAGGGTATGCTGGAAGAATTCGGGGCCAAAAGGGTGATCGATACGCCCATCTCCGAACTGGGTTTTGCCGCCATCGCGGTGGGTGCCGCCCAAAAGGGCCTCCGTCCCATCGTCGAGTTCATGACCTGGAACTTTGCCGTCCTGGCCCTGGACCAGATCCTCAATACGGCCTCCAAGATGCTCGCCATGAGCGGCGGACAGGTCGGTTGTCCCATTGTTTTCCGCGGACCCAACGGTTCCGCCGGTCAGCTGGGTGCCCAGCACTCCACGGCTTTTGAAAGCTATTACGCCAACATCCCCGGTCTCAAGGTGGTGTCCGTCTCCAATCCCTACGACGCCAAAGGGCTCCTCAAGAGCGCCATCCGCGATAACGATCCCGTGATCTTTATGGAAAGCGAGCTGGGCTACGGCGACAAGGGGGAAGTACCCGAAGGGGAATACCTCATTCCTATCGGCAAAGCCGACGTCAAACGCGCCGGTACCGACGTTACCATCGTCTCCTACAACAAGATGATGAAGGTGGCGCTGGGCGCGGCCGAAGAGCTCCAGAAGGAAGGCATTTCCGCCGAAGTCATCGACCTGCGGACCATCCGCCCGCTCGACTGGCACACCATCCTGGAGTCTGTTAAAAAGACCAACCGCCTGGTGATCGTGGAAGAGCAATGGCCCATGTGCTCCGTCTCCTCCGAGATCGCCTACCGCATCCAAAAGGAAGGCTTCGACTACCTCGACGCCCCGGTCCGCCGCATCACCAGCGCCGACGCCCCGATGCACTACGCCCCCAACCTCGTGGCGCAGTACCTGCCGGATGTGCCCCGCACGGTGAAGCTGGTTAAGGAAGTTATGTACCAGGTTAAATAAGCTTAAGCGATATTCTTTTGGAAAAGCCCGGATGTCCTCCGGGTTTTCTATTTTGCGCCTATGAGAAAGATCGCAGTTCTATTGCTGTTCGTGGCCAGTGCCGCGCATGCCCAATACACCCCCGCACCGGAGAACCTCGCCGCCCGCCGCTGGTTTGACAGCGCGCGTTTCGGGATGTTTATCCACTGGGGCGCGTTTAGCGTCCTGGGTGACGGGGAATGGGTGATGAACAACCGGAACATCAAGGTGCAGGACTACCAGCGCCTCCAGCAGATCTTTAACCCTACGGCCTTTGACGCCCACGCCTGGGTCAGCATTGCCAAGGCCGCGGGGATGCAATACATTACCCTGATCACCCGTCATCACGACGGCTTTAGCGATTGGGATACCAAGGCTTCCGACTGGAAGATCACCAATACCCCCTGGGGAAAGGACGCCGTGAAGATGATCGCGGACGAATGCCATAAACAAGGCATCAAACTTTTTGTCTACTATTCACTGCTGGACTGGACCCGCAGTGACTATCCCTACGAGACCGGCCGCACCGGGAAGGGTACGGGGCGCACGGCCAAGTCGGACTATGCCCACTACCTCCAGTTTATGAAGGACCAGCTCACAGAGCTCCTCACCAACTATGGCGAGATCGCCGGTGTGTGGTTTGACGGCTATTGGGACCAGACCGCCCCCGAGGGCGCCGCCGACCGTACGCCGCGGATCGACTGGAAGCTCGACGAGATTTATGCGCTCATCCATAAGCTCCAGCCGCAGGCGTTGATCGGCAACAACCATCACCTATCCCCCTTCCCCGGTGAAGATTTCCAGATGTTCGAGCAGGACCTGCCCGGGGAAAATAAATCCGGCCTCGATTTTCAACCCATATCGCGGCTGCCGCTGGAGTCTTGCGTGACGATGAACGACAGTTGGGGTTTTAACATCACCGACGAACACTACAAAAGCCCCAAGGAACTGATCACGCTGCTGGTCCGCGCGGCGGGGTATGGCGCGAACCTCCTGCTCAATATCGGGCCCCTGCCTAACGGGGTTATCCAACCGGAGTTTCAGGAGCGGCTGCAGGGGATGGGCGACTGGCTGAAAACCTACGGCGGCACCATCTACGGCACCCGTGGCGGGTTTTTACGGCCCCAGGACTGGGGCGCCGTGACCCAAAAGGGTAACCACGTCTTCGTACATTTACTACACGTTTCCGGGGACACCTTGTCGTTGCCCTTTCCCTATAAAGTACGATCGGCCAAGGCCTTTGCCAGCGGGGCTCCTGTGACGTATTCGGTGAAGGACGGGCGGTTGCTGCTCCGTACGGAAGCGCTTGACCTGCAGGCATTGGATGCCGTGGTCGACGTGGAAATCAGGGCAAATTGATTACCTTTAACAGGTATGCTTCAGCCACAAATTAGAAAGCTAAAACGGACGCTTGCTGTTTTTGCCGGTCAGATCACCCCTATAAAAACCGAAGTATCGATTCCTCACGAATGGTATGGGAATGCGTATGGTGGTTTTTTTGTACACCCTGATCTTTTAAACGACCGTTCTGTCGTCTACTCTTTTGGCATAGGAGAAGACGTGTCGTTTGACCTGACGATGATCGAAAAGCACGGGTGCAACGTGTACGGCTTTGATCCTACGCCCAAGTCCATCGAATGGGTGAAACGGCAAACGCTGCCGCCCCAGTTTATTTTTAATCCCTATGGGATCAACGCAGAAACGGGTTTTGTACAGTTCAACCTGCCCAGGAACAAGGAATATGTTTCCGGGAGTATCGAGAAGCACAAAGGCGTGGACGAAAGCGAGCCGATCCTGGTGCCCATGAAGTCCTTTACCGACATCACCCGGGAACTCGGACACCAGCATGTCGACCTGGTCAAGATCGATATTGAAGGGACCGAATACGAAATCATCGACCATATCCTGTCCTCTCCCGTCTCCATCGGCCAGATCCTGATCGAGCTGCACGAACGTTTTTTCCGCGACGGGACGGCAAAGACCGGCAAACTCCTGGAAACGTTGAAACGCCATTCGTATGCTGTATTTGGCGTGTCCGAAACTTTTGAAGAAGTCTCGTTTATAAAGATATGATCCGGGGCATCTACGTCCTCATGATAATGGCCTTGCCTTTGGTGGGCATGGCTCAGAAAGACACGCTCCCCGAGGTCGTTGTCCAGGGCTTTGCGTCCGGTCAGCGGCTGTCCGAAGCCCCCTCGGCCATCGGGTACCTGACGGAGAAAGACCTCCAGCGGACACAAGGTACCTCGCTCCTCCCCGCGATGAATACGATCCCCGGTGTACGGATGGAAGAACGTTCTCCGCAAAGCTACCGGTTATCGATCCGGGGGAGTCTGCTGCGGTCTCCCTTCGGCGTGCGCAACGTCAAGATCTATTGGGACGATATGCCCCTGACCGATGCGGGCGGGAACACATACATCAACGTCCTGGACATGAATACCTTCCAAAGCATCGAGGTGCTCAAGGGCCCGGGGGGCAGCATGTACGGGGCGAATACCGGGGGCGTGGTCCTTTTTCACGGGGATACGTCTACGGGGAGCCGGGTGCAGCTAAGAGGTGGCTCCTACAATCAATGGGGGGAAGATGCGATGGGACAGGCGCGCTATAAGGGACTTTTCAACGCCGCGTTTCAAAGCCACAGCCAGGCGGACGGTTATCGCGATCACAGTGCGTCGCACAAGGATACCTACCAGGACTGGGGCCACATAAAAATCTCGAAAAACGACCAGCTCGACTGGCTGGGGCTATATACCGATCTTTTCTATCAAACCCCCGGAGGGCTCACGGCCGCACAACTGGCGCAAAATCCCAAGGCGGCCCGCCCCAATTCCCCGACGATCCCGGGCGCGGTCCAGCAACAGGCGGCGATCTATGCCCAGACGTGGTTTGCGGGTCTCACCAACCGGTATGATGCCGGGGGCGGGTGGACCAATGCGACGACCGTTTTGGCGTCGGGTACGCATTTTGACAACCCGTTTTTGACTGACTATGAACAGCGAAGAGAGCTCACCCTGGACGCGCTGACGCGCTGGATTTACGACAGGGCTGCGTGGCGGGTCGTCCTGGGGGCTGAATATCAATACACGCGCTCTTTTATACATGACTGGGGAAACAGCCGTGGTACGCCCGACACCACGCAGTCATACAACAAGCTGGAGGCCTTTCAGTTCCTGCCTTATGCTCAGGCTGAATGGCGCTTTGCACCGCGCTGGCTGGTTCAGGCGGGCATGAGTGTCAATACGTTCCAGTATCATTACACGCCGCTTATCATAGGTACGCCTCAGCGGATCAACCTGGACGCCCAGGTCCTGCCGCGGTTGTCGCTCCAATACGTTTTTGTGCCTGGGGTTCTTTCCGTCTACACCACGGTCAGCCAGGGGTATTCGCCACCGACCATTGCGGAGATCTTCCCGGGGACGGCGCTTTTGTACAACCACCTCCAGCCGGAAGAGGGATGGAACTATGAATTCGGAGTAAAAGGATATTTTTTACAAAACCTGCTCCAGGTAACCCTGGCGGCTTACGAATTCAGGCTCCGGCATACCATCACGCCCCGGTATGACAGCGCCGGTCACGCGTACTATGTCAACGCGGGGAATACCAGCCAGAAGGGGGTGGAGGCCCAGGTAACCGCGTGGTTGCATGGGGTAAGGGTGTTCGCTTCCTACGCCCTCCAGGACTACCACTTTACCAACAATACGGAAGTGGGGCACCCGCTGACCGGCGTCCCCGGGAACGTCCTGGTCCTCGGGGCGGATGCCAAAATCAAGTGGGGCGTTTATGTGAACACCACGTTTACGTATACGGACAAACTCCCCCTGGACGACGCCAGCGACGCCTGGGCAGGGTCTTATGACCTGTGGCAGGCGAAACTCGGCTGGGAACGAAAAAAAATTAACGTTTTTGCGGGGATGGACAACATCCTGAACCAGGTCTATAGTTTGGGGAACGACCTCAACGCCGCGGGCGGCCGTTACTATAATACGGCGCCGGGACGGAACGTCTTCGCGGGCTGTTCGGTCAGAATACCCTAAATTTACCCCATGTCCAGCATACTGATCATAGACGATGAAAAGGCCATCCGCAAGACCCTGAGCGAGATTCTTTCTTACGAAGGGTACAAGATCGAGGACGCGGAAAACGGCGAAGAAGGGTTGAAAAAATTCAACGAGAAGACCTACGACTGTGTCCTTTGCGACATCAAGATGCCGAAGGTGGACGGGTTGGAGTTTTTGGAAAAAGCAAAGGCGGCCAACCCGGACGTCCCCGTGATCATGATCTCGGGGCACGGGACCATCGAGACCGCCGTCGAGGCCGTGAAAAAAGGCGCCTTCGACTATGTCAGCAAACCCCCGGACCTGAACCGGCTGCTCATCACCATCCGCAACGCCATGGATCGCCAGACGCTGGTGACCGAAACAAAAGCACTAAAGCGGAAGGTCAAACGCACCCAGGAAATGATCGGCACCTCAGAAGGCATCGTCCGGATCAAGGAAACGATCGAAAAGGTGGCGCCCACCGACGCCCGTGTATTGATCACGGGGGAGAATGGGGTAGGAAAAGAACTGGTGGCGCGGTGGATCCACGAAAAAAGCAACCGCGCCGAGGGCCCGCTCGTCGAGGTCAACTGCGCAGCCATCCCGAGCGAGCTCATCGAAAGCGAGCTCTTCGGACACGAAAAGGGGTCTTTTACCTCGGCGATCAAACAACGCATCGGGAAGTTCGAACAGGCCAATGGGGGTACCCTTTTCCTTGATGAAATCGGTGATATGAGTTTATCGGCCCAGGCCAAGGTACTCCGCGCCCTCCAGGAAGGCAAGATCACCCGCGTGGGTGCCGACAAAGACATCAGCGTAGACGTCCGCGTTATCGCGGCCACCAATAAGGACCTGATGCAGGAAGTCGACGCCAAGACCTTCCGGCTCGACCTCTACCACCGGCTGAGCGTCATTCTGATCCACGTGGCTTCGCTCAACGACCGGAAAGAAGACGTACCGGAGCTGGTCGACTTCTTTTTGCAGGAGATCGCCGGTGAATACAACCAACCCAAAAAGGCCATCGACACCAAGGCGGTGGAAGCCCTGAAAGGATACAACTGGACCGGGAACATCCGCGAGCTGCGCAACGTCGTCGAACGCCTTGTCATCCTGTCCGGCAAAATCATACAAGTCGAGGACGTACACAATTATGTCCTGCCCGGATGACCGTGTATTGCATCAGCGGTCTTGGCGCGGATGCCCGCGTATTTGAACACCTCACCTTACCGGGGCTGGAACTGGTACACCTGCCGTGGCTGCAACCCCTCGCACACGAGCCCATAGCCGCCTACGCGGCGCGCATGACCGCCGCCGTGCGTCACGAAAAACCCATCCTGATGGGGATGTCTTTCGGGGGCATCATGGCCATCGAAATGGCCAAGTACCTCCCGTTGCACCGGCTCTGGCTTATATCGACCGTCAAACAGCGTCGCGAGATGCCCCTGTACATGCGTATGGGCAAGACGCTCCCGCTCCACAAACTTTTCCTGCCGCTGAACCCCCAACGCTGGATGGGGCCGCTGGAAAACTACAACCTGGGGGTCGAGACCCCTGACGAATACGCCATGGTCGCCGAGTACCGCCGCAGCGTGAACACCGCTTACCTGCGCTGGGCCATCAACGCCATCATCAACTGGGAGGCGTCCTCCCCGCCGGGAAAGAGCCTCCATATTCACGGCGGAAAGGACCGGATCTTCCCGGTGGGACTGGCTAAACCGGACCATATTATACCCGGCGCGGGCCACCTGATGGTCCATAACAGGGCGGACCAGGTCAGCCGCCTATTGTTAGCGGACCTTTAAAATCTATATATTTTTGGGTCGAATCGTTACATTTGCCCATTCCAAACGACAAACAACAGCATGGGTTACGTCATATTTATACTCGGACTGATCGGATCACTTTACGGACTCTATGGAATGTTCCGCAAAGCAGGTGTGGACGCATGGAAGGGATTGATCCCCTATTACAACACCTGGATCATGGTCAATCTGATGGGCAAGAAGAAGGTCTGGTTCTGGCTCCAGTTCATTCCCGTGGTGGGCCAGTTCATCACCATTTCCCTGACCATCGAATTCGTCAAACACTTCGGGCGCTATACGCTGATCGAGCACGCCCTTGTTGTCTTTGTCCCCTTTCTTTACCTGCCCTACGTTGGGTTTAGCAAGAACATCCACTACATCGGCCCCGAGAAGGTCAAGCTGTACAAAAAGTCCGTGGTCCGCGAATGGATCGACGCCGCGGTCTTTGCCATCGTAGCCGCCACCATCATCCGGACCTTTGTATTCGAGGCCTACGTGATCCCCACGCCCTCGATGGAAAAGACCCTGCTGGTAAACGACTTCCTGTTCGTGAGCAAATTCAGCTACGGCCCCCGGATCCCCGAGACGCCGCTGAGCTTTCCTTTTGTGCACAATACCATGCCCGTCACCGACGGCAAGTCCTACCTGGAATGGGTCCACTGGCCCTATTACCGCGTATTTCCCCGCCCCGTGGAGCGCGGTGACGTCGTGGTCTTTAACTTTCCGGTGGGCGATACCGTGATCGACCTCCCCAACTACCAATCCATCCGGACCTATTATTCCGCCGTCCGCGATCTGGGCCGTAATACCATCCTGAACGACCCCGACAGCTATCCCCTCATCACCCGTCCCGTCGACAAACAGGAAAACTTTATCAAACGCTGCACCGGCATCGCCGGCGACACCCTGAGTGTCCGTCACGGCCATGTCTTTATCAACAGCGTCGACCAGGGCCTGCCCCCCGAGTCCGAGATGTACTACCACGTCGCGACCAACGGCAAACCCATCCCCGACGACTTTATCGAACAAGACCTCCGCATCGACCTGGAGAGCGACACCGCCGCGGGCAATACCAACGGCGGCAACTATAACTACGAGGGCAACGGCAGCTACTTTATCAACCTCACGCCCTCCATGGTGGACGACGTGAAACACCTGCCCATGGTCACCTCGGTCGTCCTCGACGAACGCATCAACGACTCCACCGACCTGTTCCCGTACGACCGCGCCCACTGCCGCTGGTACCGCGACAACTACGGCCCGGTCTGGATCCCCGCGAAGGGCGCCACCATCACCCTCACCCCCGCCAACATCGCCCTCTACTACCGCGTCATTTCCGTATATGAGCACAATGACCTGGAGGTGAAAAACGGGCAAATCACCATCAACGGCAAGGCCACCGACACCTACACCTTCAAGATGAACTATTACTGGATGATGGGGGACAACCGTCACAACTCCCTCGACTCCCGTTACTGGGGCTTCGTGCCGGAGGACCACGTGGTTGGCCGCGCGTCCATGATCTGGATGAGCTATGGGCCCGGGGGGCTAAGGTGGAAAAGGATTATGCGGATGATACACTAATGGCTACGCGCGACTTTCACCTGTCTTATACCGTCTACGACTCGGTCGACGCGCTTCCTTCGGAGGACGCTGCGCTGATGCGCGCCGCCCTAGACGCCACACGGCTGTCCTACGCGCCCTATTCGCGGTTCCGTGTAGGCGCCGCCGCGCGGATGCAATCCGGTGCCATTGTTTCCGGGTCCAACCAGGAGAATGCGTCTTATCCTGTCGGTATCTGCGCCGAGCGCACCCTTCTGTCCGTGGCGTCCACGCTGTATCCCGGCGAACCCATCGACACCCTGGCCGTCACGGCCGCGGGCAGCCGCGAACCCATCAGTCCCTGCGGCATCTGCCGCCAGTCCCTCCTGGAGTTCCAGGGTCGCACCGGGCGGCCTCTCCGCTTGCTCATGGGCGGGGAATTTGGTCCCGTATGGGTCGTGGAAGATGCGCGGGGGTTGTTACCGCTGGCGTTTACAACGGACAACTTACTTCCGTAAGGATGTTGCCCGGGATGTGGAAATAAAAGCCATACGAGTCCCGGATCTTACGCGGTGCTTCTCCTGCGAAGCCCGCCTGCGCCAGTTTTTGGTAGGTGTCGTCCACTTCGCTTTGGGTCTTTACGATAAAGCCGAAGTGAAAGTCTTTGGGATAGGCCTCCGTTTGTTTTTGCGTGGTGAGCACCACGCACTGATTGCCTTCGCCCCTCAGCACGGCGATGACGTTGTCCCCTTTTATGGTTTTGCAGGTAAAGCCAAAGAATTCTTCGAATACCGCTTTTGTCGCCGCTACATCCGGCACCGAAAGGCTCAGATGATTCAGTTGTAACATTTTTCCAACCCCATGTCCGGGCGGAACAACCGCAGGGCCGCTCCGGTTTCCATCCCCACCGCGTGTCCAAAGCACCGTAAAAGGAGCTCGTCCTTGTCCTGGTAATAGGTATAGATGCTTCCCACCGACAGACCGGCTTCCCGCGCCAGCTTTTGCATGCTAAACCCGGTAAAGCCCTCCCTGACGAGTACTTCTATCGCCTTGTTTTGCAGGAGGAACCATTTTTGGGTGTCGTACGGGCGCATGCGGGGAGTCCTTTTTTTTGCAAAAATAATTGAATGAACGTTCATTCAATTAAAAAAAAGGAAAATTTACCTGGGGGTGGGTGTACCTTCAAAAGCGCGCGGTAGCGCGGCTATGTCGCCGGGTGCCGTCGCCACGCCATCGGAGGCCATGACCAAAGCGGCCTGGTGCCGCCGCTCACGCGGCAGCGCCTTCGGCGGCCGCCGCAAGCGTCGCCCTCTGCTCCCGCTCCAGCCGCGCCTTCCGCACATAGTAGGAAAACACGAGGGCAATGACGACGGCGATCATCCCTTCCGCCAGGATCGTCCGCGGCGTCCCGATCACCTGCGAGACACTCCCGATGAGGAGGCTCCCCAGGGGCTGCATCCCGAAAAAGGACATGGCAAAAAAACTGATGACCCTGCCGCGCATCTGGGGCGCGGCCTTTGTCTGGAGCAGGGTGTTGGTGACGGTCGTCTGGGACATCATGCCAAAACCCGAAGCGGTCA
Source organism: Dinghuibacter silviterrae (assembly GCF_004366355.1). NCBI lineage: Bacteria > Pseudomonadati > Bacteroidota > Chitinophagia > Chitinophagales > Chitinophagaceae > Dinghuibacter > Dinghuibacter silviterrae. The sequence goes on from NZ_SODV01000001.1 coordinate 3,175,691, forward strand.
TACAGGCGAGGGCGAGGGGGTAGTTGGTCATGTAGGAAAAAGCAATGAGCCCGAAGCCAAAGATGGCGGTGTTGATGAGGAGGATGCGCCGGAGGTTGCTGCCGGTGGGGACGGAGGCAAGGAAAATGGCCCCGCCAAGGGCGCCGATGCCGATAAAGGAGTCGATGATCCCAAAGGTGGAGGCGGTGCCGTGGAAGATCACCTTGGCGTATACGGGCAGCAACGTATTGAAAGGAAGCACGAGTAAGCTCATCAGCGCCAGCATAAGGATGAGGGAGGCGAGCTCGCGGTGGGTGACGAGGTAGCGAAGACCGTCCTTCATGTCGGCAAAGGAGTTTTGCGTACGGGGTTTGCGCACGTAGGGGGGAAGTTTCATGAGCAACAAGGAACTGATCACCGCCACGAAGCTGAGGGCGTTCAACAAAAAACACGTCGCGCCGCCGAGCTTTTCGAGCACAAAACCCGCGATGGCGGGGCCGATCAGGCGGGAGAGGTTGACCATGGAAGAGTTGAGCGCGAGGGCGTTGGGGAGGTCTTCCTTGTCGGCAATCATTTCATAAACGAGGGCCTGGCGGGCGGGGACGTCAAAAGCATTGATGACGCCGAGCACGGTGCCCAGGGAAATAATGACCCATACGCTGAGGTGATCGCCCTCGACAAAAACGAGGAGGGCCAGGACGAGGGACTGGAGCATGGACGCGACCTGTGTGCCTAGGAGGACGCGGAAGCGGTTGTAGCGGTCGGACACCACGCCCCCCGCGAGGGAGAGCAGGAAGGACGGGAACTGGGTGGCAAAAAGGGTGACCCCGAGCATAAAGGTGGAGTGGGTCACGATGTATACGATCCAACTGACGGCGGTGCGTTGCATCCAGGTCCCGATGAGGGAGATGGACTGGCCCACGAAATAAAGACGGTAGTTGCGGCTTCGAAAAGCCCTAAAGGTGTTGATCATCCTATCAATTTATTCAAAATGTCTATGGCCTCGGTAAGGGTTTGTTTTTCCCGGGCGGTCAATTTCTCGGTGATCGACCGCGCGAGCCATTCCTGTTTTTCCTGCAATCGCTGACGGACGCCGCGTTTCCCGGTCTCGGTCAGGGTGACGATGACCTTGCGCCGGTCTTCTTCGGAAGGGGTCCTGTTGATCAGACCGAGTTCCAACAGTCGGTTGAGCACCTGGGAGATGGCCTGGGTGCTGACCTTTTCGATGGTCGCGAGCTCGCCGGGGAGGATGTCGCCGTGTTCGTGGATCCGCGACAGGGTCGCGCGCTCGGTGAGGGAGAGGAGGTCGTCGTTGCGCGTCTGTTTGCGCAAGAGCTTGACCAGCCGGGATACTTGCGATCGAAGGCCGGCCGCCAGGTCAACATCGGATAGCGGCATTTATGTAAGTTATTTTGCAAAGTTACTTACATAAATGGAAACCGCCAACATCAGGGTACTAGTCGATCGCGGCGTCGGTGTAGCCAATCTGTCCGTCGGCATCCCGTACCCATATATAAGGGTACTGGTAAAATCCATGGATCACCCAGGCCTTGGTGAGGGGATACCCGGAACTGGGGGGACCGAGGAAAAAGACAGAAGGGACGTAGGCCAGGTTGGCGGTCAGGTTGGAATCGGCGTAGTGGACGTCCGGGTTGGTATACCCGTTCTTCACCAGCGGGGCGGCCAGGAAATCCGCCCGGAGTTGGGCGAGGGATTGGTGTCCGCTGGTGTCGTTGTCGGCGGCAACAAGGTTGGTATCGGTATAGCTGGCCGGTCTTTGCAATACGCCCGCCTTGAAATACAGGTTGGTTTGCGCTACGGCGACGGGCAGCCCGTTGAGATAGATATGGGCGATCGCGACGAGGAGCGGTGAGTCCTGGTAAAACATAAAGAACTGCTGGTTCACCATGGAGACCCCGTTTGCCTGGCAAAGGGCCGCTATGGAATCCAGGGCGGACGCGCCCAGCAAGGTGTCGGTCAGCCGGGGTTGCACACGGACGATGGTCCCCGTCCCGGAGGGGGTATTGTCGTGGTGTTTGCGGCAGGCGGCCAGCAGCAGGAGGACCCAGATATATTTACGCATACTTTGGCATGACAAAAGACATCCCCGGAGCGTTGCAAGCATCCGGGGGGTATTTTTGTGGTACCAAAACCGCTCCATCATGAAACAACACTTCCTCCGCTTATTCGACTACGACCACGTCGCCAATGGGCTTATCGTCACCGCCCTCCGGGACGCGCCCCCGACGGGGAACGACCGGCCCCAGGTCCTCATGGCGCACCTCCTGGCGTCTTCGTATTCCTGGCTGCTCCGCTGTCAGGGTAAGTCATCCCTGTCCGTGGACCTTTGGCCAAAACCGCACTGGGGGGAGATGGAAAGCCTGAAGGAGTCAAATGCACAAGGGTGGAAGGCCTACCTGGAATCCACCACGGACTTTGAAGAAAAACTCACGTATCAGAACCAGTCCGGGAAAACGTATACCAATGTAGTCGGTGACCTACTCGCCCACGTCATCAACCACGGTACGCACCACCGCGCCCAGATCGGACAGTTGCTCAAGGAAGGGGGGCTGGCGCATCTTCCGGTGACGGACTATATCGCCTACCTTCGGTTGAAGGGGTTGTAGTATCTTTAAGCCGGCTATGTTCAAGACATATTTCCTCACTTCCTGGAGACACTTGCTCAGGAACAAGGGGTATGCGATCATCAACGTCCTGGGGCTTACCCTGGGGATCGCCTGCTCCATCCTGATTTTTGTGTTGATCCGTTACCACTCCAGCTTTGATACGTTTCACCCGGAAGCGGACAGGATCTATCGTATCATCACCGAATTTCACGACGAAGGCGTTACCCGGAACGCCGCCGTGCCCATACCCCTCGGCAAAGCCTTCCGCAACGACTATGTATATGCCGAAAAGGTGGCCCGGGTCGTGTTTTATCCCAACACCCTGGTGGCCCTGCCCGGGCGGGCACCCTTGCGGAAATTCCAGGAGCAAAACGGGGTGGCTTTTGCGGAGCCGGAGTACTTTGACATTTTTAATTTTCCCACCGTCGAAGGAAGCGCCCGCGCGGCCATGTCCGATCCGTATGGAGCCCTGATCACCCAAACGCTGGCGCGCAAATATTTTGGCAAGGAAGAAGCGGTGGGGCAGCGGCTCCGGTTTAACAACCAGACCGACTATGTCGTCCGCGGGGTGTTGAAGGACCTGCCCGGCAATACCGACCGCCGGCAGGAGATCTACCTGAGCTGGGCCAGCTATAAGGATTACCAGCCGTACCTGGCGAGCGACAGCAGTTGGGGCGCGGTGTATGGCGGTTCGAACTGCTTTATCCGGCTCAAACCCGGGGTGACGCCGGCGCAGGTGGAGGGGGCGTTTCCGGCGCTTAGCCGTAAGTACTACAGCCCCGACGACGCCAGGATTTACCAGTTCAGGCTCCAGCCGATCCGGGACGTCCACTTCAATACCGACCTGGACGGGACCGCCGACCGCCGGTACCTCTGGGCGGCGGGTTTTATCGGGCTTTTCCTGATCGTTACCGCCAGCATCAACTTTATCAACCTGGCCACGGCCCAGGCGCTCATCCGCTCCCGGGAAGTGGGTGTCCGGAAGGTCCTGGGCAGCGAACCCCTGGACGTGTTCCGGCAGTTTATGCTGGAGACCGGTTTGATCACCTTTGCGGCCCTCCTGCTGGCGGTGGGGCTGGCCTATCTCGGGTTGCCGACCCTCAACCGGTTGCTCAAGGTCCATATCGACATGAACCTTTTTGGTTCCTGGACCCTGGGCGCGTACCTGTTGCTGATCCTGGCGGTCGTTGTGCTGCTCGCCGGTTCGTATCCGGGGTTTGTCCTGGCCCGTTTTCAGCCCATCCCGGCGCTCAAGGGCAAACTCGATCAAAAGCATATCGGCGGTTTTTCCCTGAGACGCGTGCTGGTTGTTTTCCAGTTTTCCATCTCCCAGCTCCTCATCATCGGTTGTCTTGTCATCGCGCGGCAGATCTGGTATTCCGAACACGCCGACCTGGGTTTTGTAAAAGACGGCGTGGTGACGGTACCCCTGCCCGTTAGCGACCCCGTCAAGGCGCGGACCCTTCGGGAGCGTTTCCTCGACATCCCGGGGGTGGAAAGGGTGTCGCTTTGCTTTCAACCGCCGGCGTCCGCCGCAAACAACGCCACCGACATCACGCTCGCGGGCCGGCCCAAACCGGAGAACTGGGCCGTCAGCCAGAAATACGCCGACGACCAGTACGTCCCTCTTTTCGGGCTCAAGCTGGTGGCGGGGCGCAACCTTTTTCCCTCGGACACGGTCGATGGATTTGTGATCAATGTCACCACGGTCAACAAGCTCCAGGCCGGCACCCCGGCGGAGCTCATCGGTCACCAGCTCACCGTGGACGGCACCGTTAAGGCGCCGATCGTGGGCGTCGTCAAAGACTTCAACAGCCTGTCCTTCTACGGGGACATGGCGCCGGTCGTCGTATACACCCATCCCCGGGACTACCGGACCTGCGCCCTCCTCCTGCGCACCGGCCACGTCGCGCCCGTCCTGGCCTCCATGGAGCGCATCTGGAACGACACCTACCCGGAGTACGTCTACAGCCACCAGTTCCTGGACGAGCGCATCGCCCGTTTTTACGAGCTCGACGACATGCTCCTGACCCTGATCGAATTCTTTGCGGGCATCGCCATCTTTATCGGTTGTCTTGGTCTCTACGGCCTCGTCTCCTTTATGGCCGTACGGAAAACAAAGGAAATCGGCGTCCGCAAGGTCCTTGGCGCCGGCACCCCCCAGATCCTCTGGTTGTTCGGCCGGGAACTTAGCCGCCTGATCGGGATCGCCTTCCTGCTCGCCGCGCCCACCGGCTGGTGGTTTATGCACCGCTACCTGGAATCCTTCCGGTACCGCATCACCATCGGGTGGAGTGTGTTTGTCCCCGCGCTGGCCGGGACGCTGGTCATCGCCGCGTTGACCGTGGGGTATCGCTCCTGGAAGGCGTCGTCTGTGAAGCCGGTGGAAAATCTGCGGTCAACCGAGTAGTTCCACGTCCGTCGCCGCATAGCCCGTACACGTCAACACCCAGCCCTCCGCCATGTCTTTGTCCGTGAGCACGTCGTTGATGCTCATCACGACTTTGCCGCTGGTGCAGCGCGCCGCGCAGGCCGAGCAGCGCCCGCCCCGGCAACTGTAGGGGTAAGGAATGCCCTGGTCCAGGGCCGCCTGCAGGAGGTTGGTGGGGTAGGTAACGGTAAACTCGTGCACAACGCCTTTCCAGTGAAGCCTTATGGTTCGCGGAGTTGCCTCCACCAACTGCGGAGGGTGGGGGACCGGGTCCACCGTAAAGTGCTCCTGCCGGAACTGTTCCGGCGCAAACCCCATCAGCCGCAGCGTAAACCGCGCCATCCGCATCAGCGCCTCGGGACCGCAGCAATAAAAGACCGCGTCTTTCGGGTCGTGCCGCAACAGGCCGCGGACGAGCGTTTCGAGGTTGGCGTTGTTGAGCCGCCGGGGGAGGATGTTGTGGGCGTGGGGGGAGCTGAGCAGGGAGATACGCGTGAGACGCGGGGCGCTCCCCGCGCCGCGTTCCAGCGCTTCGAGCTCCTGCGCAAAGATCACATCCTCCTCCGAATGGTTCTGATCAATCAGCCACACATGGCTCTGCGGCTCTTCGCGCAGCGCCTGGCGAATCAGCGGCAGTATGGGGGCGATGCCGCTCCCGGCGGCGATAAAACCGATGTCGCGCAGGGCAGCGGCTGCCTCGAACGTAAACCTCCCCGCCGGCGGCAAGGCCGAAATCGTATCCCCCACGCGCAAGCGATCCTGCAAAAAACGGCTAATCTCCCCATTAGGCTTCCGCTTCACGGTAATCGCGTAAAAAGGATCCCCCGGCGAAGAAGTGAGGGAAAAAGACCTCCGGACCTCCCGCCCATAGTGATCCACGAGCAGCGTCAGAAACTGACCGGGCGCATACGGCACAGCGGGCCCCTCCAAAAGGAATGTAACGGTATCGTGGGTTTCGGAACGTCGGCCGGCGACACGAAGGAGGATCATCCCCAAATTTACGGGATATTGATCACGCGGTTCTCCCCGCCGAGCATGGCTTTATACAGTTTGTAATTTTCCGTGTCCCAGCAGGCAAAGATCACCTCCGAAAAGGTGCCCGGGTTTTCGGAAAGGAAGTCGCGGACGGTTTTGAGGGCGACCTCTGCGGCACCAGAGGGGTTGTTCCCAAAGCTCACGCAGGGGAATGCGATGGAGCGGGCGTTGTCGGATTTGGCCCGCAGCAGGGCCTTGCGATAGGCGGTGGCGGTGTCTTCGGTAAGGTCCAGGGCTTTGGCATCCACGTTGAGCTGGCGGATGTCCCCCTGTAAGACGACAAGTTGGGTTTGCATGACTTTAGAATAATGTTTGGACCCCATGGGCGATTTTGTTCTCGTGTTCCAGTAACCAGCGTTTCCTCCACAAGCCGCCCCCATAGCCAACCAGGTCATTTCTGGCCCCGATCACACGGTGACAGGGGAGCACGATCGCAATCTTGTTTTTCCCGTTGGTCGTTCCCACCGCCCGGACGGCTTTGGGGTCTCCGACCCGTTTAGCCAGATCCATATAGGTGATGGTCCGTCCGTAGGGAATGCCCATCAGTTCTCCCCAGACCCGTTGCTGAAATTCGGAGCCTTCCTGGTGCACCGGGAGGTCGAATGTCCTCCTGAGCCCCTGGAAGTATTCCATGAGTTGCTCCTGGCAGTTTTGCAGCAAAGGGTTAAGATGAACCCGCGCGTCCGGCGGCAAGGCATCGAGGTAGTATATCTCACTGATATAGTGCTCGGTGCCACCGAGGCGCAGGATCCCCACCGGGGAATGATAATAGGCAACGTAGGTCATTGGACTCGATAAAATCGCAATAGTTTAATACGCGCCCCGAAGGGGCGCGGGGGTTTAACCGATTTTGCACCCATTCTCCATCGCCCGGTCCGGCTGCAAGAGGACCACCTGCCCACCGGTGTCGTATACCCCCAGGACCAGGCATTCGCTCATAAAGCCCGCGATCCGTTTGGGGGGCAGGTTGACCAGCCCGATGACCTGGCGCCCCACCAGGTCGTCGGGGGCATAATAGGCGGTGATCTGTGCGCTGGACCGTTTGACGCCCAACGGGCCAAAATCCACTTCGAGCTGGTAGGCCGGTTTGCGTGCTTCGGGGAAGACGCGCGCCGCGGTCACGGTACCGACCCGGATGTCCAGTTTTTCAAATTCGGCTGGCAGAATTGTTTCCATATCTTTGAACAAATAACAATAGCACTTATGACACGCACAGCTACCGCCGTATGGCTTGGTTCCGGCAAGGACGGCAAGGGCACGCTCGATACGCAAAGCGGCACCCTGCACCAAACGCAGTTTTCTTACAAATCCCGCTTTGAAGATGGTGTCGGGACCAATCCCGAAGAGCTGGTGGCCGCCGCCCACTCGGGTTGCTTCACCATGAAGCTCAGCTTCGTCATCGGGTCCATGGGCCTCACGCCCGAGTCCCTGGAGACGTCTGCCGCGGTAACCCTCGACAACGGGACCATCACTTCTTCCCGCCTCGTCCTGAAGGCCAAGGTGCCCGGGATGACCAAGGAACAATTCGACACGGCGGTGAAGGACGCCAAGGAGAATTGCCCCATCTCAAAGTTACTGAATACCGAGATCACCCTGGATGCAACCTTGTACTAGCCGCCAGCGGGCATAAAAAAAGGGGCTAGTCGACTAGCCCCTTTTTTTTTTAGCCCAGATAAGCTCGTAGGAACCACGCCCATTTCTCGTGTTCCTTCATCACCCCGATCAGGAAGTCATTCGACCCGGCGTCCCGATATTTGTCCGCTATTTCGTCCACGTGTTCGCGGATAAAACGGGTGATCGTCTCATGGTCGTCGAGCAGGTTCTTTTGTTGCTCGCGGGGATCTTTTGTGTATTCCCCTTCTTCGAGGTGGGATAATTCGATAAAGTCCTTCAAACGGCCTTCGGCAAAGTGTCCGATTTTACGGACGCGTTCGGCCACGTCGTCGATCTGGTCGGCGATGGCTTCGTACATGCTTTCATAGAACTTGTGCAGTTCCATAAAGCTGGGGCCTTCCACGTTCCAATGGTAGTTCCGGATCTTGGCGTAGAGAACCTGTTCGTCCGACAGGAGCGTGTTCAGGATCAGGGCGACCGCTTCGGAATTTTTGGGAAGGATGCCTGTGTTGGCAGACACAGTGGGGTGGTGCTTTTCCACAACGGAGGTGTTGGTGCTCATATAAAATTGCAATTTTAGTCTCCGAGGAGCTGCGACAATTGCGCCAGCTCGGCTTGCTTGTAAGGCTGGCTCCCAAAACACTTGGAGAGCTCTTCGGTCAGCAATTGAATCGTACGCTTGGGCGTGAGGGGTTTGTAATACGTGGGTATGGGGGGGACGGAAATGCGTTTGAAGTAGGTTTCCACGTCCTTGTGCGTAAATACCTGACCCGTCATGGGGTCAAGGAAAAACTGGATCTTATGGGCCGGGTTCCCGCCCGCGTGCAGGACGTCGTAGTTGGGGTCGAAATACCCCAGGATAAACTGCCGGGGAATATTCACCGGGAGGACGTTGATGTCCAATAACTGGCAAAGGGCGGCGTAGAGGATACCCGTGGAAATCGCGTTGCCTTTCTTCGATTCGATGACCTTGTGGAGAAAGAACTCGTCCGGGTTCGTGTAGGCGACCTCGGTACCCTTTAGCTTATAATAGTTGTAGAGAATACCGTTAATGATGTTGACTTGTTCAAGCGGCGTCAGGTAGTTGTTCAACTCCAGCCAGATGTTCCGGCGCATCCGTTCCAGCTCCTGGGTGATCCCGTTAAAAGACACCTCGGGGTACTGGTAGCGGTCGATCAGCAACGCTCCTTGTAATAGCTCAGGGTTTTCGAGCTTGCCCCAATCCGAGAGGTTTGTTTTCAGGTCCCGGTAGTGCAGGCTATGGATGAGGAGCTCTATCCGTTCCTGGGTCGTTTCATCCGGGGTGTTCTCCCAAAGATTCTCCAGGTTGGGGATGATGCCTTTTCCATAGGACACAATCCGCTCGCTTACCGTCGAGAACACTTCTTCATCCGGATCGTCTATGAGGTGCAACAGGGCGTTTATTTCTTTTGTCTCTCTCATGTAATCCTAAATTAGCAAAAGCTATTTAATTTTTGTCCAAACCTATGGTTAATGTGCAAAAAAAAGACCCCTTTGAAGGGGTCATGCTTTTTTCTTTTTGGGAGCCGACTTGGCGGCTTTTTTCGGCGGGTTGGCCTTGGCCTCTTCTACAAAGGCCTTCACTTCCTCGATGGTCAGGTCTGCCGCGCGCTCCTGTGCCTCCTTCGGCAAGCGGAAATTACGTAAGCCGATTTTAATATACGGACCGTAAGGACCGCGGAGCAACTGGATCTTTTCCTTCTCGAACACCTTGATCGTCCGCTCCTGTTTGGCCTGGCGTTTTTCGGTGATCAGCGGAATCATTTCTTCCAGCGTCACGCTATACGGATCCAGTTCCTTACCCAGGGAGTAGAAAAGTTTATCGTGCGCCACGTACGGCCCGAAGCGGCCGATATTCACCACCACGTCCGTATCCTCGAACTGGCCCAGGTTGCGGGGCAGCCGGAACAAGTCCATGGCTTCGTCGTAGCTGATGGTTTCGATGCTTTGCGTGTTCTTTAACTTGGCAAAACGCGGCTTTTCCTCGTCACTCACATCCCCGATCTGGACCATGGGACCAAAACGCCCCATCCGCGCCACGACCTTTTTCCCCGACACAGGATCCAGCCCCAGCTCGCGTTCACCCTTGATGCGTTCGGCGTTTTCGAGGGTGTTTTCCACGTCCTTATGAAAAGGGTTGTAAAACTCATCGATCATTTTGGTCCACTTCTGCTGACCGCCCGCGACCTCGTCAAACTCTCCTTCGATCTTGGCGGTAAACCCATAGTCCATGATCTCGGTAAAGTGCTGGTTGAGGAAATCCGTCACCACCAGCCCGAGGTCGGTGGGGAAAAGTTTCGCCTTTTCCGCGCCCGTATTTTCCTGATGGGTCTCGCTCGAAATCTTGTCTTTGGCCAGCAACAGAACGCGGTAATCGCGTTTGACGCCTTCCTTGTCCCTGCGCTCCACATATCCCCGTTTTTGAACCGTGGAAATCGTCGGTGCGTAGGTAGACGGCCGGCCGATCCCCAGCTCTTCCAGCTTTTTGACAAGGCTGGCTTCCGTATACCGGGGCGAGGGGCGGCTAAACCGCTCGGTAGCTTTCATCTCCTTAAAGGCCGGTTCCTGGCCGACGACCAACGGCGGCAGCATGCCTTCGGCATCGTCTTCCTCGGTGATGTCTTCCTCGTCCCGGTCTTCCATATAGACTTTAAGGAAGCCTTCGAACTTCAGCACTTCACCCTGCGCCGTCAGCGTTTCCTTGTTGGTCGAAATATCGATCTTGGCGATCGTCTTTTCGAGCTCCGCGTCCGCCATCTGCGACGCCATGGTCCGCTTCCAGATCAACTCATACAAACGGCGGGTATCGCTGTCGTCCACGCTCGTCTCGTCCATATAGGTCGGCCGGATGGCTTCGTGCGCTTCCTGGGCCGATTCGTTTTTGTTCTTATACTTACGGACCTGTATAAACCGGTTTCCGTATCCCTTTTCGATCGCCTTTTTTATATCCTCCATGGCGGTTTCTGACAGGTTGACGCTGTCCGTACGCATGTAGGTGATTTTCCCGCTTTCGTACAGCTTTTGCGCCAGCAACATCGTTTTACTCACGGAGTAGCCCAGCTTCCGGCTCGCCTCCTGCTGGAGGGTGGACGTGGTAAACGGCGCCGAGGGCGTTTTCTTCGTCGGTTTGACCTGGATGTCCTTCACAGTATACGTCGCGCCGATACAGCTCTTTAAAAAGGCCTCCGCGTCCTGCGCCTGTTTGTACTTGCCGCCCTCCGCCTTAAACGTGACCGGGCGTTTGGCCGTGTCATGGGCGCTAAACCAGGCCTCCAGCTTAAACGTGCTTTCCGCCTTAAAGGCGTTGATTTCCCGCTCGCGTTCCGCGATCAGCCGTACCGCCACGCTCTGCACCCGCCCCGCCGACAGCGAATTGCGCATGCTCATCTTCCGCCAAAGTACCGGCGACAGCTCAAAACCCACGATCCGGTCCAACACCCGCCTTGCCTGTTGGGCATTCACCAGGTTCATGTCCAGCAGCCGCGGCGTACGCACCGCCGCCTCGATGGCCGGTTTTGTAATTTCGTGAAAAACAATACGTTTCGTCGTTTTCGGGTCCAGACCCAAGACCTCGCACAAGTGCCAGCTGATCGCCTCCCCCTCACGGTCCTCATCCGTTGCGAGCCACACTTCGTCCGATTTTTTGGCGGTGCTCTTCAGCTCCTTGACGACCTTTTCCTTGTCCTCAGGGATGATATAACGAGGGGAATAATTATTCTTAAGGTCTATCCCCATGTCGTCCTTTTCCAGGTCCCGGATGTGTCCGTAGCAGCTTTTGACCTCAAAATCGCTTCCCAGGATCTTTTCAATCGTCTTAGCCTTAGCCGGAGACTCCACTATTAACAGGTTCTTTGCCATAATTCTTTAATTATAAAGGGCTTACGGATTTTGGCGGGGGGACCGTCCCCCCACGGCCTCCATTTTACCGCCGCGGCAATATTAATGGAATAATTTAAGAAACAAAAAGGTGGTCGTTTGAGGCTGCGCCAAATTTTCATGCCCCAGCCATGAAATCCGAAGGCGGTGACTTTGTCCTGGGTCAGGTTCACCTGGGCCTCGAAATAGCAATTGCCCCCATCCATGACGACCCCCATGGGCTTGGCCGGCCAGCCCTCCGGCCTTTCACAAGCACCCATGACGAAAACGATTTTTTCGTTTCTGCGGTTGGTCGCAGCGGCCAGTTGGATATAATATTTGGAAATGTGCCGCGTATTTTTGAGTAGCTGTCGCACATGGAGCGCCTCCGCCTTGGTGAGGGACGCCGGTGCGAAGGTATCCGGCAGTGGTGGCCAGCATGCCGTCAGCGGAACGACCATCAACTTCCTCGACACGAGTGTCTGCGCCCGGCTACAGAATGCGGCGCCGCACAGAAAAATAAAAAGAAGCGCTTTTCCCATCCGTTAAACCTAGGATTTTTCCCTACATTTCTTGTATGAACCTTCCCTCTGATCGTATCCTTCTAACCGACCCCCCCTGGGTGCAGGGGATCGTCCACGCGGTGATCGCGCTGATGTTCACGTACATGATTTCCTCCCATCTTTTGACGCTGGGCGTCTTCCGGTTCGTGGTATGCGTCGGCGTCTGGATCGTTTTGGGTCTCCATTGGTATACGATGACCCGGTTGTCCCGGGACGATAACAATGTATATGTCACCCGCGGACGGGAATTGCTTGTTATACCCGTGGAGCGGATCACTGAAGTATATAATGACTTCAGCTCTTTCCGGACCTACCGGCGCCGGTGGGTGATCGGGTTTGTCGGGGAGGATGGGGAGAAGGACGAAGTGTCGTTTACCATTCCTTTGAATAATGGGAATATGGAGGTTCTGGAAAGCGAAATCGGTGCAAAAAAGCGCTCATGAGCCTACCTGCTGAGCGCACGCTTCTGACCGATTCGCCCTGGCTTATGGTCATACCCCACCTCCTGTGCGCCCTGGCGGGTCTTCTTTTTTTTATGAGTTCCTATGTCGAGGAAGGCTTTGAACCGCTTGTATTTATCATCATGGTCTGGATAGCCCTGGGGCTCCACTGGTTGACGAAAAAAAGGCTAACGCGGGACGATCAGTATTTATATGTGGCGAGGGGTTGGCAAAAAAAGGTCATTCCCCTTGAACGGGTTGTACAGATGTACAGCTATACGGCCATGTTCAGTAAAAATGGGCAACGCCGCTGGCGTGTCCGTTACCTGGACGAAGAGGGCGTTCGAAAGGAATTTTCTTTGTCCCTGGCCTGGAACAACAAACGCCTGGAAGCCTTTGCGGCGGAGGTGCAGGCGCGGGTGGCCGGACGCCCTTAAACGCAGTCCACGCGGCGCGCCGGCCCAGCACCTACGTGCGATCCCCTCCCTGCCGCGCCAGCATCCACCCCGGATACTCCGGCGCCAGCCGGCTGACTTCGTCTATACGGGCCAGTTCGTCGGCGGACAACGTCACGTCGACGGACGCGAGGTTGTCTTCGAGCTGGTCGAGGCGTTTGGCGCCGATGATGACGGTGGTGACGACGGGTTGGTGGAGGAGCCAGGCGAGGGCGACTTGGGCGACGGAAACTCCCCGCGAAGCGGCCATCGGGCGGAGGACGTCGACGATGTCGAAAGCGCGTTCCTTGTTGACGGGGGGGAAGTCGAAGACGGTGCGGCGGCCTTCGGAAGGGGTGGTGTTGCGGTCGAACTTGCCGCTGAGGAGGCCTCCTGCGAGGGGGCTCCAGACCATGAGGCCGAGGCGTTGGTCGAGGAGGAGGGGGACGAGTTCGCGTTCGAGGTCGCGGCCGGCGACGGTATAGTAGGCCTGGAGGGACACGAAGCGGGGGAGGTGGTCGCGTTCGGAGATGCCGAGGGCCTTCATCAGTTGCCAGGCGGCGAGGTTGCTGCAACCGATGTACCGGACCTTGCCGCTGGTGACGAGGTCGTCCATCGCGCCGAGGGTTTCTTCGAAGGGTGTGAGGGGGTCGAAACCGTGGATTTGGTAGAGGTCTATATAATCGGTCCCGAGACGGCGGAGACTTTCTTCGACCTGGTGGAGGATGTGTTTGCGGGTGAGGCCGACCTCGTTGGGGCCTTCACCCGACCTTCGCCGACCGCCACTGGCGGTCGTCTCGGTCCTGCCTTTGCAGGCATGCCGCGGACCTTGGTGGCCAGGACGAGGCTGTCGCGGTCAAGGCCGAGACGGCGGAAGGCGGTGCCGGTCATTTCTTCGCTGACGCCATAGCTGTATACGTTGGCGGTGTCTATGAAATTGATGCCCGCGTCGAGGGAGCGCTTTATCAAATGATCGACGTCGTCTTGTGTGACTTCTCCTATGGAGGACCAGATGCCTCCCTTGCCGCCAAAGGTCATGGTGCCCAGGCAAAGTTCGGATACCTTCAGACCGGTATTGCCCAACAGTCGGTATTTCATGGTTAAAACGTTTTTGCTGGGCAAAAGTAGTAAATTGCCGGCACCATGAAACGATTCTTCGCCCTTGCATCGACCTTCGCCGTGCTGGCGGGCGCCGCGCGCGCGCAACAGCCCGCGGCCACGCAACAGCCCGCGGCGGCGCAACGACCGGTACCCGCTCAGCGCCTGGCGCCCGCCTACCCCCTGATCGTCCACGATCCCTACTTCAGCATCTGGTCCTTCTCGGACAACCTGACCGGCACGGAAACCACGCATTGGACGGGCAAGCCCCAACCCCTGGAGGGAGTCGTCCTAGTGGACGACCATGTCTACCGGTTTATGGGGTCGGCTTATGTGCCGGTGGCCACGCAAAAAAGCGTACACCTGAACGCCACGCAGACGAAGTATGTTTTTGCCTGCGGACCGGTGGACCTGGCCGTGGATTTTACGTCTCCGTTGATCGTAAGCGACCTGGATCTTTTGTCCAGGCCCGTCTCCTATATCGATTTTGCAGCGCATGCGACGGACGGGGCGGCGCACAAGGTGGTCGTCTTCATCGGGGTTTCCTCGAACATCGCGGTGGATAAACCGGACCAGGAGGTGGAAATGAATCAATACTGGGCGGACAGCCTGGCGATCCAAAAGGTGGGCACGGTAGCCCAACCGGTGCTGCAGAAAAAGGGGGACGACCTCAGGATCGACTGGGGGTATGCGTATGTGGCGGTGCCGGCGGCCTACGGGGCCAGGCAGGATGTAGCGCATGCATCGGATACGAATCCCTTCCAGGAGACGGGGACTAGTGAGGAGAGCGGTGTCCATGAAGTGTTGCGCACCTTCATTCCCCTTGGAATGGTGGGCGCGTCCGCAAAAACGCGGACCGTCCTGGTGGGCTATGACGAAGGCTTTGCCATCCAGTACTTTCACCGCAACCTGCGGCCGTGGTGGAACCGGGACAGCGCCCATACGATAGAAGGGGAACTGAAAGCCGCGATGGACGAGCACGATGCGGTCATCAAAAAATGCGAAAAATTCAACCGGCAATTGTTCGACCAGGCCAAAGCAGCGGGTGGGGAAAATTACGCCCGTCTTTGCGCCCTGGCGTATCGCCAAAGCGTGGCGGCCCATCAGTTGGTGCGGAGCCCGGAAGGCGCGTTGTTGTGGCTGTCGAAAGAGAATTTCAGCAACGGGTCGATCAATACGGTGGACGTGACGTATCCGTCCGCGCCTTTATACCTGTTGTACAATCCCCGCCTGATGGAAGGGATGTTGAACGGGATCTTTTACTTCTCCGAGAGCGGGCGCTGGACAAAACCTTTTGCGGCGCATGACCTGGGGACCTATCCGCTGGCAAACGGGCAGACGTATGGGGAGGACATGCCGGTGGAGGAATCCGGGAACATGATCCTGCTGACGGCCGCCATCGTTAAAGCCGAGGGGAGTCCTGCCTTCGCGAAAGCGCATTGGAAAACCCTGAGCACCTGGGTCGGTTACCTGGATACGGCGGGGTTTGACCCGGCCAACCAGTTGTGTACGGACGACTTTGCGGGGCACCTGGCGCGGAACGTCAACCTGAGCGCCAAGGCCATCGAGGCGATCGGGGCGTATGCTCACCTGGCGGACCTGCTGGGCGACAAGGCGGCGGCGGAAAAATACCACGCCCACGCCTCGGACATGGCGGGGCGCTGGGTCACCATGGCGGACGACGGGGATCATTTCGCCCTGACCTTCGACAAGAAAGGGACCTGGTCGCAGAAGTATAACCTGGTTTGGGACAAGGTCCTGGATCTGCACCTGTTTCCACAGGCGGTTTTTGACAAAGAAATTGCGTTCTACCAAACAAAGCAAAACGCCTTTGGCCTGCCCCTGGACAGCCGGAAGACCTATACCAAGTCTGACTGGATCGAGTGGACGGCGACGCTGGCGTCCACCCGGGCGGCCTTTGAAGCGCTGTCGGATCCTGTCTACAAATACGTCCTCGAAACACCTTCCCGGGTGCCGGTAAGCGACTGGCACGAAACGACGGACGGCAAACAGGTTGGATTCCAGGCGAGGAGCGTCGTCGGGGGGTACTTTATGCGGGCGTTGTACGCAAAGTGGCACCAAATGAAGTAATTTTATACTATGTTTGGGTTCCGTCCTGACACCCTGGAACCATGCCCAACCCTTCCTTTTTTATTACTGTTGCGTGCCTGGGCTTCGCCCTGCACGCGGGCGCCCAACTGCAAGCGGATTTTACGGCCAGCCAGACGGGCGGGTGCTCCCCGCTAACGGTTTCTTTTACCAATACCACGACGGGTGCCTCGGCAACCGCCACCTATGCCTGGGATTTCGGAAACGGGAACAAGACGTCGACACAGGACATCAACGCCCCGGTCGGGGCGACGTACGCGCTTCAGCAGGCGTATACGGTGACGCTGACGGTGACAGACGGGGGGAAGACGTCGACAAAGACAGAGACGGTCACGGTATATAAAACGCCGGTAGTGGCCTTTAGCGCCAGCGGGGGAGCGGGTTGTGTCCCGGTTCCGGTTAGCTTCACAAGCACGTCCACCGCGGGGGACGGGACCATCAGCCAGTATTTCTGGGATTTCGGGGACGGGAATACCAAGTCCGCCACGGGAGCAACCGTCAGCAATACGTACCAATTCCCGGGCCAGCCCACGGTCAGCCTGACGGTGACCAACAGCTACGGATGTTCGGCGACCCTTTCCCAGGCCAACCTTATCAACATCAGCCCGGCGGTGGTGCCGGCGTTTTCGGCGGATTCACCGGTGTTGTGCAGCTATAAGGACCCGGAGCTTTTTAACAATACGACGACGGGGCCCGGGATCCTCAGCTATACCTGGCGGTTCGGAGACGGGACAACGGCCACGGGGGCGAACCCCAGCCATACGTATGCGGCCAGGGGGATCTACAACGTGACGCTGATCGCATCGAGTTCCGTGGGCTGCGTGGACTCGCTGGTCAAAACCGCGTACATCAATGCGCAGGACTTTACGCCTTCTTTTGCGATCAACCCGGCCAAGGTTTGTACGGGGCAAAATATCGAGTTCTCGGACAACAGCAACCCGGCGCCGGTCTGGGGGAGCGAGACCTGGAATTTCGCCGACGACAATACCTACCAGTATGGATTGCAGGCCTATCATACGTTTGAAAAATCCGGGAACATCAATGTTACCCTGGCGGCCCAGTTCGGCACCTGTACGGCCAGTGTCACCCAGGCGATCCCGGTACAGCCGTCTCCTACGGGCGTTGGTTTCAGCATGAAAGCGGATTCGCTCTGCGGGGCTCCGGTCGAGATGCAATTCAAGGATACCTCAAAGGACGGCGCCGTTTCCTGGTCCTGGCAAACGACGCAAACGTATAATTTCTTGAACAACACGCCTTCTTTTGCCACGACCCCCTCGGCTTCCTATCTCTATACCGGTAACGGGTTTTATGTCGCCGCCCTGACGGTCACGGGTGCCGATGGGTGCACGACAACGGCCACCCAATATTTTGTCCTTCAACAGCCACAGGTTTCCTTAAGTATACAGACCAACAGCCCCTCGGGCCTGACCTCTTGTTCGGCCATCACAGTCAATTGCAGCGCGTCGGTCAATGTCCCGCTAGTCCAATGGCGATGGGATTTCGGGGATGGTACGACGTCCACCGATTCCCTGCCGTCCCATACGTATTCGAACCCCGGGAGCTACACCATTGCGCTTCAATGGGTCAATCAGAACGGTTGCCAGGGAAGTTCGTTTGCGTACGAGCCGGTCCTGGTTTTGCCAAAACCCGTGGCCAATTTCAGCATCAGCCCATCCAATCCTATATGCGGCAACGATCCGGTGAATTTCCAGAACCTGTCCTCGAACGCCTATTCGGTATACTGGGATTTTGGAGACGGTGCCAACACAGGCCTTTTGGTGAACTTTAACCAGACAACGCATCAGTACACAAAGGAAGGAACCTATACCGTTACGATGATCGCCGTGGGGAATTATTCCTTTTGCCGGGATACCCTGACGAAGGTGGCGGCAGTAGTCGTCGACCCGGCCTTTCCCAAGATCCTGAGCGACTCCAACACCTGTGTGGGGAACAGGGGGACGGTGACCCTGACCGATTCCATCCGGGGCACCACTTCGGCCACCTGGTTTTTTGGCGATGGGTCGTCGGCGCCGGCGGGGTCGGGTAGCGGGAGGGGCCGTGTGGTGCACACTTATGCCCGTTCGGGGGCGTATAACGCGGTGCTCCAGACCGTCAACGGAGCCTGTACCGACCGGGATTCCGTTATGGTGGTTGTGTTGTTGACACAACATCCGTTGCTGACCACCACGCAGACGGCCGTGTGTTCCAGCGGGCCGCTTAACCTGACCATTTCCAACCTGGATACCAACTATTACGCGGGCGAAAACGTAGGGATATGGGGGCCTTATTATAACTGGGACTATTTCCAGTACGGGGATGGAACACACCAGAATAGCAACGTCAATACCTGGGGATACCCCATCGTCGTTACGGGGTATACCACCGTGTACGATGCGACGCTGCAATATATGCCTCCACAAGAAGACAGCGTGCGGGTGATCCTGTCGCAAACCGGGTTGACCCCGGCTTGTTACGATACCAGTAACTGGGTCACGGTCAAGATCAGCGGACCCGTGGCCGGGTTTACCATCGGCAATTCGGGTTGTTTCAAAACACCGGTCACCTTTACGGATGCGTCCAAAGCCGCGCCGGGCGTCCCCATCACACAATGGCTCTGGACCTTTGGGGACGGCACGCCGCAACAGACGACGACAACGGGATATACCACCCACCCGTACACCCCGGGTACCTATGATTATGTATCGCTCAAAGTGACCGACGCCAACGGCTGTTCCGACCAGACGCAGCCGTATACCAATGATGTCGTCGTCTCCGGGCCAAGCGCCTCCTTTTACTGGACGCCTTCCAACATCTCCCCGGGTACGACGGCCACCTTTATCAACAACAGCACCGGTCCGTATGACGGGGCCACCTGGCACTTTACCAGCGACGGATCTACCTCCACCAGCCTTTACTCGGTCAACCACACCTACCCGAACATTACCACCGACACGGTGACGCTGATCGTCACCAGCGCGCAGCCCAATACCTGTTCGTCGGATACCCAGGTCCAGGTGGTGCCGGTTCGCAACGTCAATGCGGCCTTTACCATGACGACCTCCTATGTCAACAACAACAACTGCCCGCCGGTCCTGGTCAACTTTACCAGCACCACGTTTAACGTCATCAGTTATCAATGGGATTTCGGGGACGGGGCCACGGCTGCGGGCAATCCCAATCCCAGCCACACCTACGACAAACCGGGCAAATATTACGTAAGCCTGACGGCTACCGGGGCAGGGAACACGGTGATCACCGTGACGGATTCGATCACGGTCAAGGGCCCCTACGCGTCCGTCACCGCGGACGTCACCCAGGCGTGCGCCCCGGATAAGGTCACGCTCACGGCCAAGGCAGTAAATGCCGTTTCCTATACCTGGGATTTTGGGGACGGGACGGTGATCAGCGCGGCGGATACCTTCGAGACGCATACGTACGTGGTGCCAGGGGTGTACAACCCGGCCCTGATCCTGAAGGACTCTTTGGGTTGCGCGGCCACCTTTAACCCGTCGGTTCCCGTAGTGGTGGACACGCTGGAGGTCAGCCAGGACAAGTGGTACCACGTTTGCGATTCGGGGGATGTAACTTTTACGCCCCAGATATATAGCATTTCCTATAACCAGTTGGGGGAGGCGCTGTCGTATCGGTGGCAGAGTGGGGCGGACACCAGTACAGCGGCGGACCCGACCTTCCGGTATACGGATACCGGGACGTATACCGTCGTCCTCCACGTCCGTTCGGGGCCCGGGTGTACGGCCGCGATCGCGGATACTGTGCGGGTCGACCCGTCTGCGCCTGCGCGGATTACCGGGCCCACGCAGGCTTGCGCCGGGGATAGCCTGCGCTATGTGGCTCAGGCGTTAAGAGGCGCACCCACCTGGCAATGGGTTTTCCCGGGAGCGACGGGAACGCCCGGATCACCCGGCGCCCCCGACACCTCGGCAGCCCCCGCCCCGTGGACCGCCCCAGCCGGCGTTTACACGATCCGGCTTATCAGCACCTGGAACGAATGCCCCGACACCACCACCGCCCCGCTAACCGTATACGCCCTGCCGGCGATCGATCTCACGCCGGCCGCTCCCCGCATCTGCTTGGGCGCCTCCGTCCAACTGACGGCCCACGACGGGATGACGTACGCCTGGGCGCCCACCCCGGGGCTGAGCGGCTATGCCATACCCGACCCGGTGGCCAGCCCGGTAAAGAGTACGATTTACGAGGTGACGGTCACCAACGCCAACAACTGTAAAGCCGAAGACTCCGTCTACGTCTTCGTTGCCACCCCCTTCAAAATAACCCTGAGCAAGGACACCCCCTTGTGTATCGGCGACACCCTGATCCTGAACCCACAGGGCGCCTATACCTACCGGTGGCTGACCGGCAATACCGCTACCGTCGATCCGACGGTCAGTACGACCTACACGGTCGTGGGCTACGACCAGGACCATTGCTTTACGGATACGGCGAGCATCGAGGTCACGGTCGTGCCAAGACCTACCGTCCATGCCACCCAGGTGGGGATCATCCCCGCGGGGAGCAGCATCACGCTGACGGCGACGGGCAGTGCGGACGTCAGCTCCTGGCTGTGGACGCCGCCGGACTACCTGAGTTGCGCGACCTGCGCGGACCCGCTCTGTACGCCCCGGTCCTCGCTGCTCTACACCGTCACCGGGGAAACGGACTATGGCTGTAAGGCATCGGATACGGTCCGTATCCGGCTGATCTGTATAGAGGACCGGGTGGCCATACCCGGGGGCTTTTCGCCGAACCACGACGGGTACAACGACCTTTTTTACCCGAAGGGGTCCGGGATCCGCGTGGTGAGCAGCTTTTTGATTTACGGACGGTGGGGGAAACTGGTGTTTGAACGCCACAACATCGCGTTGGGCGACACGGGCAACGCCTGGGATGGGACCAGCGGGGGGATTGATCAGCCGGTGGGCGCGTATGTGTATGAGATGGTCTTCGTCTGCGATACGGGGGACACTTTTGTCCGAAAAGGGACCGTTCTTCTGGAGCGGTAGCGGAGCGCCGTTGCCCGCAAACCCCTATTTTTGCCCACATGATAGCAACCATCAGGCACATCCTTGAAGAGTCCGTAAAAGTCAAACAGGCTCTCCTTGCTGACGAAGCCTTGCACGCGAAGCTGGCGCAGACCAGCGTGTTGATCGCGGACGCCTTCCGGGCGGGACGCCGGGTTTATTTTTGCGGGAACGGGGGCAGTGCCGCCGATGCCCAGCACCTGGCCGCGGAGTTTTCGGGCCGTTTTTACAAGGACCGCAAGGCCCTGCCGGCGGAGGCCCTGCACTGCAATACGTCCTACCTGACAGCGGTGGCGAACGACTATAGCTATGATGTCATTTATGCCCGCCTGGTGGAAGGCATGCTGGATAAGGGCGACGTCCTTTTCGGCATCAGCACCTCGGGGAATTCGGGGAATATCGTCAAGGCGTTCGAGGCCGCCCGGGCCAAAGGCGTCATCACCATCGGCTTTACGGGGCAGGGTGGGGGAAAGATGGCGGGGCTGAGCGATCACCTTTTCCCCATGCCTTCGAAGGATACCCCGCGGATCCAGGAAGGACACATCCTGATCGGGCACATCCTTTGCCAGTTGGTCGAGGCCAACCTTTTTCCATGAAGCGTTTAGCCCTGCTCGCGGCCGTCCTGCCGCTCGCAGTTGCCGCTCAAAGCACCCTTCACGGGCACGTGACCGCCGCCGATAACGGTAAACCCCTGGCGGGGGCGAGCATTTTTATCAGCAATACCTCCAGGGGAACCGTGACCGATGAAAACGGGGCGTTTACCCTTACGGGTGTCCCCGAGGGCCGCTATGTCCTGGTCATTTCCAGTGTGGGTTACCAGACCGACCTGGAGGCCATCGACAGCCGCAGCCCACGGACGGATTTCGAGGTCTCGCTCCGGACCAAGGTCGCCGAGCTGGGTGAGGTCAGGGTGCAGGCGTTTGACAAAGACGGGTACAAGCGCTGGGGCGCCGTTTTCCGGGATAATTTTATCGGGACCTCCGATTTCGCGCGGAGCTGCCGTATCCTTAACCCGGAAGTGATCCGTATCCACTATGCGCCCAAAAGCCAGGTACTGGACGCTTACTCCGACGGGCCCATCCTTGTGGAGAACCGGGACCTGGGGTACGAAGTCCAGGTAACGCTGGAAAGTTTCCGGTACGAAATGACCACCCGGTCCGTTGCCTTTTCCTTTTTCCCCCTTTTTAAAGAAATGCCGGGCAGCCCCACCAAAGTGACCCGCTGGGAGCGGAACCGGGCCACGGCGTATTACGGATCGGCCCTTCACTTTTTCAGGGCGCTTTACCAGGACCGGTTGACCGAAGAGGGTTTTACGTTGCACATGGAGGGGCGGAAGGACAGCGTCCTTATCCGGCGGCTGAAGGGCAACCTCAGGCAGGCGCTGGCGGCGGCCAGGGACTCCGCGGGACCGGAGGGCGCCCGGGCGATGCCGGAAGCGCTGCTACAACAGGATTTCTTAACGGGATACAACCGGGCGCTCGATGACATAAGGAACGAGCCCCTCATTTTTTATCCCTACGAGGTACACCCCCGGGAGGCCATCGTCGTCGCCCGGGACTCCAATACCGTCGTCCTGGACTGGGACCTGGTCTTGAAAGTGTTGTACCTTAGGGCAGCGCCACCGGACCGTTACCGGGGCGCGGGCGGTATGTCCACGGACCTGGAGCTCCTCCGGGGCTTTCCCATGGAAGTTTTTCCCAACGGCAGTTATATGAACACCGACCTCGTGTTCCAGGGTTATTGGACGTGGTGGCAGAAAATCGGGAACCTGCTGCCGTACGATTATATACCTCCCAAACAGAACCCCTTATGACCATCACTTTGATCGGCTCGGGTAATGTCGCCACGGTGCTGGGCAAGCGGCTGCAGCGGGCGGGGCACACGATCCTCCAGGTGTGCAGTCCGCGGAATGCGGAGGCGCTGGGCGCGGCGCTACGGGCCGAGGCGCGAAAAGGGGAGGCGCCAAACGCGGCGCCGGAGGCTATCCAAGACCCGAAAAACCTCAAAAAAGCCGACCTCTACCTGGTCGCCGTCTCCGACACCGCCGTAAAAGACGTGGCCGGCCAGATACGCGTAGCCGACGCCCTCGTCGTCCACACCGCCGGCTCCGTCCCCCTGGACGTCTTAAAAGAGGCCTCCAAACGATACGGCGTCCTCTACCCCCTCCAAAGCCTCCGGAAAGAAACCGACCCCGACATCATCCCGTTGCTGGTCGACGGCTCCGATGAGGACGTACGGTCGATCGTTGAAGGCGTGGCGAAAACGATTTCCCCCATGGTAAAAAGGTGCAATGACGCCGAGCGGCTTTTTTTCCACATCGGGGGGGTGCTTGTGAATAACTTCCCCAATTATCTCTACACGCAAACCGATCTTTTCCTACAGGATAAGGGGCAAAGTATTGACATGCTGCTCCCGCTGATGGCCGAAACAGTGCGCCGGTTAAAGGACTTCCCGCCCGCGGAAGTGCAGACGGGGCCTGCGGTCCGGGGGGATGAGGCGACGATAAGGAAGCACCAGGAGCAATTGGAAGGATACCCGGAGCTACTGGAGTGGTATAATGCGTTTACCAACAAAATCAGGTCTTTCTACGCTAGAAAATATGGCGTTCACCCCTGATTTTTGTATCGATGGCTTTATCCCCTTAACTTAGGGGCGGAAAATGCGAAAAAAAAAGTATATTTACGTACGCCTCCTCTTTTAAACTTTGGCAGTCTATTTGCATCTTAGAAGGGGGATTGGCATTAAAATAGTTTAACGCTCTCGCTTACCATTCTGAAACTTCGTCCATCCAATCTCCTCAGGAAAAGTATTTTCCTCGTAACGATTGCTCCTATGTGAGAACGTCCCACCTTGCTGTATTGAGAAGGGTAGATTGTTTTTTGCTTATATGACTGGGCTGCTGATTAACCAACTAAAACCTAGCGTTATGATTTCGATTGGTATGATTGAGGACTCTCTGATGCTGCGAAAGAACCTGGAAAAGATGTTTGACTACGATCCTGATATGGATCTGTACTTTTCCCTTCCCTCTGTCGAACAATTGATTTCAAACACAGAACTCCACAAGAATTCACCCGCTGTTATCCTGTTGGATATAGAGCTGCCGGGCATTTCAGGGCTGGATGGGATCCCCATTCTCCGAAAGATCTATCCTTCCGCCGACATCGTGATCATTACCGGGAACATGGACGAAGACGTGATCTGGAGCGCCACCGTCAGGGGCGCCAAAGGGTATCTCCTGAAACCGGTCGCGTTTGCCCAGTTAAAGGAACAGCTCTACCAGATCCGCGAGGGGTCGACCCTTATTTCGCCGGTCGCCGCCAACATCCTGGTTCGGAAGCTGAATGGCATTACGGAAGAAAGACGGACGGACTATGAGGATATCCTGACCAAAAAGGAGGCGGAAGTCGTGAGCTACTTTCTGAAGGGCTTTACCTACAAACAGATCGCCATGGTGATGCAGATTTCGGTCAGCACCGTCAACGACCACCAGAAAAAGATTTATAAGAAGCTGAATGTGAATTCCAAATACGAGTTATTGGCCAGGTTTTTGCCGAACTGATCGCATTTCATAACCGCCTTATCCTTATCTCATTTTCATGCAGAACCCCACCCCAGAAGCGGTTCTCCTGGAACCGTCGGCGCCGCCTGTGCTGAGGCACATCCTGCTGCAGACGCTTTCCCACGAATTACGCACGCCTTTTTCCATCATACAAACCAGCGCCGAGCTCCTGGTCCTGTTGCAGACCCGTTTGACCGGCGAGGACAAAGACCTCGTGGGGGAACACGCCCAGGCCATCCTTTCCGAGATCACCCACGTCACCGACGTGATCAACCGGATGGTGCACTTTAGCCGCTGGGAACCAGGGGAAATCCCCCCTGTCGCCGACCCCTCCAACATCCTCATCGCTACCCGGGAAGAGCTGGCCAAGGATTTCCATCCCTGGAAAGACGGCCGGCGCGCGGAACTAAAGGTCACCGGCAAACCCCGGCTGGTCCGGATCGACCCCGCGCTTTTTCAGTTGGTGCTCCGCAACCTTGTAGAAAATGCTTTTAAATATTCTCCGGGGAAAAAGGCGCCTATCGTCGAGCTTCGCTTTGGCGAAGAGGTCTGGGGCCTGCAGGTGAAGGACCACGGGATCGGTATCCCGGAGGAGGATTTGGACCGGCTTTTCCAACCCTTCGAGCGCGGGTCGAATGTGGGCAACACCCCCGGTATGGGGCTGGGGCTCAGGATTGCCCACTATCTTGTCAATAATTTTTATGGAACGCTCTCCATAGAGAGCGGCAGGGGGAAAGGAACGACTGCGACGGTGACGTTCCTGTACCGCTAAGGGGCCGCCCCTGGGGCGCGCCGCGCCGCCGGAGGCGGCTAGAACGCGTTGTCTTCCCCCCGGAACGCGTTAATGATCGTCATAAAGATGATCCGGATATCCAGCCACCACGACCAATTCTCCATATACCAGATGTCATGCTCCACCCGTTTGGCCATCAGCTCCGTGTCTTTTGTTTCCCCCCTGTAGCCGTTGACCTGGGCCCAGCCCGTGATCCCCGGCTTTAGGAATTGCCGCGCCATGTATTTGGAAATCAAGGCGCTGTACTGCTCGGTATGCTTCAGCATGTGGGGGCGGGGGCCGACGATGCTCATGTCCCCCGCCAGTACGTTAAAGAACTGCGGGAACTCATCCATATTCGACTTGCGCAGAAACGCCCCGATCCGGGTGATCCGCCGGTCGCCCCGGGTGGCCTGGACCTTGTCGCTGTCCCCGTTGACGCGCATACTGCGGAACTTGTAACACCAAAAGGGCTGATTGTCTTTACCGGTCCGGCGTTGACGGAAAAATACCGGTCCCCTCGACTCCAGCTTGATCAGCAAGGCAATCAGGGGCGTGAGCCAGGACATCACGAAAAGGATCACGATCAGGCTGAAAACGACGTCAAAAACGCGCTTTTTCACCTGGTTGCGGATGTCTTGTTGTAAGGGCTCCGTCCGGATGCTGATGATGGGCACCGCGTCCAGGTAGTCGATGTGATAGTTCGACTGCAACGCGCCGCTGAAGTCCGGGACAAATTTTACCCGGATACAATACTGGTCGGCGACCTCGATGATCCGGTTCAACTGTTGTTTCTCCGGCAGAATCGTGGAGTAAATTTCACGGATGTCGTTGGCCGCCGCAAAATGTATGTATTTCTCGATCTGCCCCTCTCCCTTCCGGCCGTCATCCGGGTTTACATAATCCAGGCGGGCGTCAAAAAAGCCTTCGAAAGAATACATGTTCTGATGGACGATAAAGTACCGGGCCAGCCGGAGCGCCGTCTGGTTATGGCCCACGATGGCCGTCTTGGTGTGCAACTTCGCCCTTTTCAGGAATTTATCCGTCAGGTAGGTCAGGACGATGCTTCGCAGCGTCAGCAGGGACAACAGCGTCCCATAGGCCGCGGGCAGGAACTTCAGGGCGTACCTTTTCTCGTCGCTATAGACCAGGAAGATCGCAAAAAAGACCCCATGGGCCACGAGCGTCTTCACCGTCTGCCGGAAGATCTGCTCGATCTTCACCACGGTTTCCCGTGAATACAGCTTCAACACCGACGCCAGCGTCAGCCAGCCCAGGTTGAAGATCAGGATCTGGCTGAAGACGACATTCGGAACATGACTGTCGTGCACCCAGTATTTCATGACCAGGTAGCCGGCGAGGTAGCTGAAGTTCACAATGCAGAAATCACCAAAGACAAGTCCGAGCCGGAAAAAGTAGGACAAGCGGGTTTCCATGTTTACAGGGTTTGAAGGTTTCAGCGGCGGAACGCCGCGAGGCGAGGCACCCTATGAATGGGTGCGTACGGCTTCGAGTATCTGGATAAGGTTTTCTTCGTATTTGCCAAACGTATATTTCTCCATAAATTTTGCGCGGCCGTTTGCCTGAAGTGTTCTTAACCGGTCACGGTCAAAGGCCAGCGCTTTGATGCACTCCGCAAAAGCGCCGGTATCCTGGTAAGGATAATAGTACCCGTCCCGCCCCTGCTCAATCATTTCCGGTATCGACGCCTCGTCCGAGCACACCGGCACGAGGCCGTATTGAAAGGCTTCCAGGATCACCAGGGGGAAACATTCTCCTTTATAATAGGTGGGAAAAAGTAAGATGTCCGCTTCATTTAGCACGTTTACTTTTTCCTCCCCATACACGGCTTCTTTGACCATAACGACGGTTTCCAATTCCCGTTGGGCGATCTCGGACCGGAGCCGGTCGTAACTGATGTTGAGCGCTTTCCCCGCGATCACCGCCCGGAAGGGCACCTGTTGCGCGCGGAGGCGGGTGCAGACGTCCAGGAACTGGAAGATGCCTTTTTCTACCAGGAGGTTGGAAAAGAACAGGAGGGTCAGGGGCGCTGCGGCGCCGGCGGGCCGGGCGTCGGCGCGCGGGGCCAGAGCGCCCATGGGCGGGGCCGCGGCGTCGGCGCGCGGGACCGGGTCACCAACGGGCGGCGCCGGGGCCTCCACGGGGATCCCGTTGTTGAGTACGTACAGCGCCCTCGCGTAGGGCGCTACCTCCCGTCCGTGGAAAGCGCTTAGCGCAATCACGGAGGACCGCTTCAGGACAAACCTGACCAGCGCAAGCTTCGGCGCCGACCCCTGGGTGATCCCCTTGGTATGAAAGTGCAGCACCCGCCTGCGGACAAAAGGCGCGGCGATCATCCACAGGAGCACGTCTTTGTAAAAGGCCGGCCCGTCGGTGCTGAGCGTGATGTAAAAAATATCGTAACGCCGTCGCACAACCGCTCCTAGGAGTTTCCACACCTGCCCCGCAAACACCCGGAGCTTCCCCGTTTCGAACTTTCGTGTATCGGACAGCTCCCTGGCCGTGGTGATGTTGATCAGTGTGACGTCATAGGCTTCCCGGAGCGCGGGGCTTTCCACGGTCCTTTGGTTCATCAGCGACGCCCCGTGCAAGGGCGGCGGCTGTTGCGACAGGATCAGGAGGGAAGCCATTGAATCAATTTGTATTTCAAGCGTACGGGGAGGCTGTAGTAAGCCGCGAATTGTTTTACCGTGGACGGATCGAGGGTGGGTTCCGTAAAGTTCCAGCTCAAAGCGCCTCCGCGATCCAGCTCCGTGCTAAACCGTCCCGCCTGTCCCCGGCGGGTGTGGGTGGCGCCCCCGTCAAACCCGATGTTGATGACCTTGGAAAGGGTAGGGAAGACGCTCAGCTTGTCCTGCTTGAATTGGTTGTACACCCAACGGATGGCCCACGAATGGATCCGCCCTTCCATTTGTTTCCGCAGGGAATCGCTCAGGTCGGAGCCAATGCGGTTAAAACGGCGACGTGCCAACGCGTCGCGGGAGAATTGCGCATAGTCTTCGACGGCCCAGTCCACGGACGACCAGCGATCCGCCCAGGTCGCCCAGCCCCACGAGCTCGCCCGTTGCGTGAAATAGACGTCACCGGCCGCCCGCACCGGTAGCGTATACCCGGAAACGGAGAAGACGCGGGGATCGCCCGCATACGCGTCCAGGGCGGCATTCATAAACGCGAGGAAGTTCGGCGCGGTGACGAGGTCGTCCTCCAGGACGATGACCCGGCCGTGTTCCCGGATGACCTCGGTGACTCCGTCGATTACCGAGGCGGCGAGGCCTTTGTTGGTGGGCGCTTCTTTGATGAAGATCTGGCGGAAGCCGCTGATGCCCCGGAGGTAGGCCCGGACTTCGGCGACGGCGGCGGCGTCTTGCGCCGCGCGCGCCCCATCCGAAAAAACGTACAGCACGCTCTCGCGGGCCCCCTCATTGCGCTGCAGCGCCTCTATAGTCCGCGCCAGCGCCTCCGGTCGTTTATACGTAAACAGGACGATCGGCGCCATGGGCCTTTAGCTTGTCGTAGTGGTGGATGTAAGAAACGGTATTCTCGATGTTGCCGCGGGACGAGGCGCCAAAAAGGATCGACTCGATGTTGGGCAGGCCGCAGACGTATTCGATGGCTTCCTTGGGGGGGATGGCGCCGCCGCCAAGCACCTGCATGGCGATGGCGCGGAATTTTTTCGACCGCAGCGTTTCTTCGTAGACCTCCCGCCCCCCGGACATCCGGAAGCCGGCTTTATTGATGGAGGCACACACGATGGGGTTAGAGACACCAGCCTCTGTGAGCAGTTGCACCAGCCGCGGCATGTTCATGGTGATGAACCCCGCTTCGGCGTCGTACTTTTTGCGGATATAGGTATGGAAGGCGACGAGGATCTCCGTGGCGCGGAGGCCGATCAACAGGTCGGTGATGACGTTTTGGAGGAAAATGACGGGGGTATCGATGCCCTTGAACATTTTCATTTCGGCGTCGATCATCAGTTCCATGATGGATTCGTAGTCTTTCGATATATACGCCATGCCGCCTTTAAACAGCGAACCGAAGAAGTTTCCGGGGACGTATTGTTTGAGCGCGCCGGCGACGCCGAGCTCGGTGACGGCGTTGGCGTACTTGTGGGCGTAGGGCATGCAAGGGTAGATTTTGAAACCCTCGTAGCGGGCGGGGTCGGCGAGCACGGCCTGGCAGACACCGGCGATCCGGTCGTGGGTGGTGCACATAAAGGTGGAGACGCCGCAGTCGAGGGCGTCGTCGAGGACCTTCATGATGGCCTGGTCGGTTTTGAACTTGATGGCCTGGGCCCTGGATTTTTCATCCGAAATATGGTTGACGGCAAAAAACTGGTTGTCTCCGAATAAGATCCTGTCCATACAAATTAGTTTGCGGTGTTCCTGATTAAAGAAATGGCGTGGTCGGTCAGCCAGGCGCTGTGGAAGTTGTTGATGACGTTGGGGACCTTGCCCTGGACCGCGTCGATAAAGTAATCGATCTGGGAAGAGTATTCCTCTCCCCTGAGGTAAAAGGCGACGTTCTCCTGGAAGTCGGTAAGGTTCTTGACGTTCCAGCCTTTGCTATAGCCGGGAGGACAGTCGGCCTCGCGGAAAAATACTTTTAGCTCGTTGGCGTCGGATATGATTTTGCCTTTTGTCCCCTGGATGGTGATGGACGTGGACATCTTGCGGTAGGTGTCGTCGCTCCAGTTGACGGACAAGACACCGGACAAGCCGCTGCGCAGCTCCAGCAGGGAATACACGCTGTCTTCCACGTCTTCGGAATAAATGGATTTCAGCAGGGACGACTTTACGCGCTCCACAGGGCCCAGCAGGTCGTTAACCAGGTCGATTACATGGGAGGCATAGTCCAGGAGACAGCCACCGCCCTCTTTGGGATCGGAGCGCCAGGTGGCTTTTTTACGTACGGTCACCACGGGTCCATACGCCTCGGCGGTAAAATGATAGGGTTCACCGATGGCTTTTTCTCCAAGAAGTTGTTTGACTTCCCGGAAGGTGCCGATGAATTTGTTGTGGTAGCCGACCTGGTTGACCAGTTTTTTCCGTTCCGCCAGGGAAGCCAGTTCCTTCCCCTCCTGGGGGCTGAGACAAAGCGGTTTTTCCCCGAACACGTGGATTCCCTGGTCCAGGATGTCCTTGATCATGGCGTAGTGGAATTTGGTCGGCACGGCCACAAACACCGCCTCGGGTTTTGCCTCGGCAACCATCTTTTTGTAGTCGGCGTAACAGGGGACCCCGCTGTACTTTTGAAGAAAGTCGGTCACCATTTTTGAGGTATCGCAAACGCCGACCAGGGTCACGTCCGGGTGCGCGCCGAGGATGGACAGGTGGGAGATCCCCATTTTACCTGCCCCGATAACTGCCACTTTTACCATGCTATTTTGTTCTTTTGATGTGCAATAGGTGAAGAAGGACGTCCTTGAAAAACACCATCTGGTTGCCGGTGTTCCTTTTGAAAATTTCCGGCCGGATAAAGATCCGCACCAGCCATTCCAGGCGAAGCGTGACCCATATTTTGGCGGGCCGCTTGCTGTTGCCGGCGTACCAGTCGAAGACATTGCCGATGGCGCAGATCACGCGGGCGTTGACGGCGTCCCGTTGTTCGTAACCCCATTTTTCCTGCTTGGGCGCGGTCATCCCGATAAACAGGACGTGGGGTTCAAAGGCATTGATGGCGTCCACCATCGCCTGGTTGTCGGCTTCGGAAAACTCGCTTTTGAAAGGAGGAGAGTAGGACCCCAGGGTGATGTGCGGGAATTCCTGCGCCGCCCGGGCACTGATCTTGTCCAGGGTCTTCGGAGATGATCCAAGGAAAAATACTTTCCAGCGCCCTTCCTCCGCCCGGGCCATCAGGTAGTCAAAACAGTCCTGCCCCGCGATCTTTTTGATGTTTTTGCCATGGATCAGCATCGAGCCGATGGCGACGCCCATCCCGTCCAGGACCAGCACGTCGGTGCCCTTGAGCGCTTTTTTAAAACCCTCGTCCTTAACGGCAAGACCGTAGGAATTCGGGCTAAACGTATTGATGAGGTGCTTCCTGGAACCGTCCAGGTCCGCGAGGGTGCCGCTGAATACGTTGTATCCAAGGACGTCCACAGATTTATACATATATCAAGTGTATTCGAGTGTGCTTAGGTAAAGGTTCAGCGACCGCGGCGCAAGCCCCAGGCGGATCCTGGCCCGTTTGACCAGCCGCCGGAAGGCGTGGATATAGTCCCTGCCATCGAGACGCCGCACCTCCGCGGGGGTGCCCCCAAAGGCCCGGATTTCCCGGATCCCGCCGATGCCGACCTGGTAGGTTTTCCCGGGATCGTAGTGTTCGGGGAAGGACATCCTTCTTTTTTGAAAATGGATATACGCGTATCGTTTTGCCTGGACGGCCCCGCCGGTCACGTAGTAACGGACCAGTTCGCCGTTTTCCAGGAGGAAAACCTCGTGTTCATAGCTGTTGCCCGCGCCCGCGGTGCACCGGAACCGGTAGTCGTTGGGCCGGATGTCGGCCACGATTTCCTCCAGGTACATTTTGAGCCCGGCCTTTTGCGCCACCCTTCCGATCCCGAGCCATTCGTCAAAACCACAGGATTCCTGGGTCTGGAACACAAAGCGGAGGCGTTCCACGGCTTCGGGGAAACAAACCTCGTTGACCCTGGGGATGTTCCGGAACAACCCGAAGTGCCCCCGGTTAAAGACCTTGTCCGGTTGTCCCTGCAAGGCCTCTTCCAGAAAGGGCGTCATGTCCCCAAAGACCATATCCAGGTCCGTGTGCCCCCAATAGTCATACCCCTCGATCAGGTCCTGGTACAACAGTCCCCAGAAGGGTCTGTACTCCGAGAGCTTGTACGGGTACTCCAGGGAGACCGGGTAGCCGATCAACCGGGAAAGCCCCTCCCTCAACGCCGCAAGGGTGGTGGGGACCCACGTCACGTCACCCGCCCCTTCAGGCCGGGGCTGGTCGGTAATGAAAATCAGGTCAAAAGGTTGTCTCCTGGCCGTATCCAGCCAAAAGGAGAAGCCGTTGGGCAGGGGCCCTACCCAGACGACGAATATGGCGATTCGGGACATGTGTTGACATTTTTCAACAGGTCAGGGTCGGCGGTAAGCATGGTCTTCAACCGGGCGCCGAAATTGTCCCAGGAATGGTCCGTCACAAAAGCTCGTACGGAATCCTGATTCAATTGATAGTCGTACTCGTATCTTCGGAAGAGTTCCGGTAGGTCCTTCAATTCTTTATACAAGGAAACGAAGTCATAAGTGGCGAGGTCCCTGAAGGCCCCGCAGTCTGGACCCAGGATCCGTTTACCCGCCCGGAGGCTGTCGATCAGTACCCCCGAGGAAAGCACCGACGTTTTGCGGTAGGTAAACAGGATGCACTTTGTTTGCCGGAAAAGCCCTTCCAGGGCGTCTTCGGCGATATAGTCGTCGACCAGTTTTATGTTGCCCTTTACATACGGTTCGAGCGCTTCCCGGTAGCCCGGCGCACACTTGCCCTGGATGTGGATCCGGAGCGTCCGGAGGTAAGGGTCCTGGTCCGCGAAGCGGAGGAATTCCAGGACGCCTTTGTAGGGGAGCAGGGAGCCCCAGATGAGGAGGTCGATCGGCGGAGGGTCGGCCTCCGGGCGGGGGGCCGCGTTGTCCGCTGCGGCGCCCGCGATGTCCGCTGCGGCCTCCGCGATGTCTGCCGCGGCGATGTCCGCGATGTCTGCCGCGGCGATGTCCGCAATGTCCGCGGCGGCGGGGCCCGCGATGTCTGCCGCGGCGATGTCCGCGATGTCCGCGGCGGCGGGGCCCGCAATGTCCTCCGCCCGCAAATGGCTCGGATGCGGCACAAACCGCAGGTTCGGCAACGCCGCCGGCAAGTCGCAGTCCGTCGAATGCACCACGATCAGCGTCGCATACCGCGTGAGCGCCTTGCGAATGCGCGCCCCGAGCCAGGACTTTTTCCCCGAGTGGTTGTCCTTGTTGTGCTTGATCCAGACGATCTGCTGGCCGCGCAGCTTCAACACGGGCAGCGCAAGGAGGAACACCAGCGCCTGGACGGTTCCGGACTTGCGCAGGGGCAGGTCCTCCACCCAATTCAGGACCAGGACGTCCGCCCGGAAACCCTTCCGGAGCAGGTCCCGGAAGGCGTTGGGCGCCGTCTGCGGGTCGACCCCCAGGGACCTTTTCAGGTTTTCCACATAAGGGTTCCCCCCGCCCATGAGGTGGCGGGGAATGTTGGGATATACGTAAACCATCATTGCGCTTGGGGGCCTATCTGTGCAAAGGGTACCGGCTGCCAGCCCTGTGCCTGGGCAAGCTGAGGCGGGGCGTTTAGCAACGTAAAGTCTTTGCGGGCGGCGTCCTTAAACCCGGGGTCCTGGCTGGTCATGTACACGTTGGTGTTGACATAGCTGGTCTTGTCGGCATACACGCTGACGTTCCAGCACAGGGAATTATACGTATAGTTCTGACGCGTGGCCAGGTGTACGGTGTCCGTCAGCCGGGCGAGCTGGGGGTATTTCTGCTGGTATACCGATGAACGGATGTCCACCTTGCTGTAGTATTGTTGCAGGTGTCCCGCGTCGGTGATGGCTGCCCGGTAGACCTTGTCCGGCCATTGGGAGTTGGAAAAAGCCTTGTTACAGTCGATAAAATAGTTGTCCCGGAACGTATTGTCGCTGCCGCCGTTGACGTGGATGACACCGAAATTGTAGGTGCCCGGGGTGCTGCACTTATAAAACACGTTGCAGTTTACCTGCATGCCTTCGCTGGCGTCGTCCAGGTAGATGGCGCAGACGGATTCGCGGGTGGTGTTTTGGATGTTTTCAAAAAAGTTGCATTGGATGACATTCCCCGTGGAGGACATGTCCCTCCCGGTGCAGACGGCGCCGGCGTCGGTGACCAGGGTAGCGACCCTGTTGATATGGTTGTACGAGATGTCCTGGTCGTTGCCATAATACTGGATGGCGGAGCACTGGGCGTCGTGGATGTAGCAGTGCGTGATGTGGTTCCGGACCCCATCCATAAAAAAGGCCGGGGAATAGGTTTTGTCGATACGCGAATAATTGAAGAGTTCGCAGTTGGTCGCCGTGTTGTCGGCGGGCACCAGGTTTTTCCGGTCGCCCCCGTCGAGGATGATCCCCCCGGTGCCGGTGTTGTACACGGAGCAATGCTGGATGGTAAAATGGGTATTGTTACCCGAACCCTCGTGGGAGGCGAGCTGGATGCCCACCGTGCCCAGGTCGTAAATGGGACAATGCTGTACCACGATATGGTCCGTCCCCTCGGCGTATATACCTTGTCCCCGGCCGCACTCGATGGCGATCCCCTGGATGGTCACGTTGGAGATGTGTGACAGGCGCACAATGGGCTGATCCAGGACGGATACTTCGACCGTGGCCTGGGCCAGGCCGTTATCCGGCGGCATGAAGTACAGGATGCCGCTATCCGGGTCTAGGTAATATTCACCGGGCTGGTC
Source organism: Dinghuibacter silviterrae (assembly GCF_004366355.1). Classification (NCBI taxonomy): domain Bacteria; kingdom Pseudomonadati; phylum Bacteroidota; class Chitinophagia; order Chitinophagales; family Chitinophagaceae; genus Dinghuibacter; species Dinghuibacter silviterrae. Next base: position 3,210,750 of record NZ_SODV01000001.1, read on the forward strand.
AAGCTCTTCCAACAGGTTGTAGATATAAAAGCCGCGGACGGACTCGCCGTTTTTGAGGATGTCGTTGCTTTCGTCGGCGGTGGCGTATACCCCGTACCAGGCGGGGTCCTGGAGGTGGATGGCCTGCCCCTGCGGGTCGACCGTTGCGACCTTCACGTAGTCGTCCGAATACCCATAGGACAGGTAGCCGCCGATCCAGGCGTGGTTGGCCGTTGTCCACCGGCTCATCCGGGGATCGGCACAGGCAAACACCGCGCCCCGGTTGTCGTGTTCCCCGTTCCGGGGGATGGAGCCATGGTCCTGTACGTTGCCGATGGGGATCGTGCCCGCATTGGGGTAGCGGGCAATCGTCATCGGGCTTCCGTTGTAAAACAGCTCCAGGTTCGCGGGGACATTTAGTTTATAGCCGTGGGGCAGGGATTTCCCATAATCCGTAATTCCCATGGCCTTGAGGTTGACCTGGTAGACCTTGCCGCGGGATCCGGCCGGCAGCCGCCGGAGGATCGCCGCGTCGGTGACCAGGTGGAAGTCGTTGTTTTTGAGCTGCACGCCCCCGGAAAACACCACCTTTTGGTTGTGGTCCGTGGTCAGCATGATGTTTCTGGACGCATCGGGTCCGTTGCCCGAGATCAACAGGCTTTTGGGGAACGAATAATAACCCGCCATCATGACGACGGCGGCGTTGAGGGGCCCCTTGATGTTTTTAAGGGCTTGGAAGGCCTGGTCCGGTGTGGCAAAGGGCGCGGACTGGGTCCCCGGGTTGCCCGCGCTACCGGTGGGCGACACATAAAAGGTCACGCTCTGGGGCGCGGGTAGGAAAGAAGTGCAAGCAAAAAGGATAAGGCAGGCTAGCGTACGCATGGGCTCACTTTTTAAGGATAATCAATGGGATATTGTGGAAACGGGCAGCAACTTCCGAAAACGAGCTGTAAAATGAACCGAAGATCTTTTCCGAACGGGAGAGGATGATCATGTCGCTGGCGGCACCCTGGATACCCTCCAGGGTGTGGCGGTCCAGCTTTGGGATCCGCGACACCACGATCCGGTCTCCAAAGCGTTCATGGAACTGCTGACGCACGTCCGCCGCGTCGGTGCTCAGGTAAAATAACGTGGAAGGTTCCTCCAAAAGTATTTCCCGGATCTTGTCTTCAAACATCCCCAGGGGGCTGTGTTCGATCGACTGACGGTTGTCCCCCTGGCGGATGTGGATCCCGACATACCGCTGCGCGGGTACGTCCGTGCGCTCGTGGATATGCCGGTTGAAGAACACGAAGTTTTTATTGATCGGGTGGAACTCGTGGACCGTGTGGATATAAATCGTTTTTGGTGTGCCCACGTCAATGGTGCTGCTGTCCCTGACGTCATTATACGCCGCCGCCTTGTACCAGGCCTTGAGCCAAAGGAACCGTAGGGACGCCTTGGGTACATTGACCACCCTGACCTTGTCGATGGGCTCGAAAAGGTCTTCGAAGCGCGCGTTCAGCTCGTCCGCGACGACCCAGTACGCGGTCACCTTGTAATCGGTGACCCCGCTGTCTTCCAGAAGGTTGAGAAGACTATTGATGACCCGGATCCGGTTCCCCAGCCCCGCGGTGACAAAAAGACCGATGTGTTTGCTCATGTGTCCAGTAATGGAAAGTATTTAATGGTATAGTCCAGCGTAGAGGTCCGCTGTCCGATCACCTTGGCGGGCACGCCCCCCGCGATGCTCATGGGCGGTATGTCTTTGGTCACCACCGCGCCCGACGCAATGACGCTCCCCCGGCCGATGCGGACGCCCGGAAGGATAGTGACCCTCGACGCGATCCACACATAATCCTCGATCACAACGTCCCCGGACCTGGAAGAAAAAAGGTTCGACTGCGGATCGTGCTCCAGGGTAAAGATCCAGCTCCCCCGGGCGATGTCCACGTTGTTCCCGATGATGATCCGCGCCTCCCGGCCGTCCAGCAGACAAGACGGGTTCACCACCGAATGATCCCCGATCTGGATAAAGTCCCTTTTGAACTTCCGGTTCAGGATTTTGACGTTCGGTAATACATTGGACCCTTTTCCTAAAATGACATAGCAGCGGACAAGCGGCAACCGTATAAAGTGGATCGGTATTTTGCTGATAAACGAATTGTACAAATAAATTCTGACGGCTCTGACGATGTTCGCTAGGAGGGTCCCCATAAGATCTGCTTTAAAGATTTGGCCAGGACTATAGTATACGTACGCAGCAGCGTGCTCCAGCCCCTCAGGTGGTTCGCATGACGGGCGGTGAACTGCATGTTCTGCTTCAGGTTAAATCTTGAGCCCTTAAAATACAGCATCTTTTTCAGGTCCGAAAGCCGTTTTGGTCCCCCCACCGTCGTCCCCCGGTTGTTCAGGATCCGCAGGGTAGGGATGGCAAAAGCCTTGGTCTGTTTGTCCTTCGCCCGCAAAAAAAAGTCACTGTCTCCATGGTATTGAGGGAAAATTTTTGCATCAAAGTAGTCCGTGGTTTTCAGGACGGATGCCGGGATCACCGTCCCCATCCCCCCCGACCAGTCCACCGGGATGATGCGCCCATAGTCCGCCCCGTCCTTCTGGTTCCAGCCGATCAGGGTCTTCTTCCCCCGCCGGGCGTCAAAATAACACCCGAAGTTAAAAAGCACATCCGGCTGGTCCTGCCAAAGGATCTTGGACACCAGGATCGACTCCCGGTACACCGGATCCAGCGTCATGACCTTCTCCAGCTCCGTGAAATATTCCGGGTCACACTCCGTATCGTCGTTCCAAAGAATCACAAAGTCGTCGTGGAGCGTCTCCACCGCATACCGCGCGCCCACATTCACGCTCCCGCTCCACCAAAGGTTCCCGTCCCCCTTCAGCAGGTGGATGTCCGGATAGTGTGCCGCAATCCAGTCGGCGCTCCCATCCGTGGAGCCGTCGTCGACGACGATGACGTGGAAGGTGCTGCCGCCGGCGCGGCTGGAGACCGCGGTACCCGCCTGGTGCGCGGCAGCGGCCCCGCGGTAGCGGCCCAGCGCCTCATAGAGGTTCGCCAGCCCCTGCCGGGTCAGCTCCAGGCGATTGTGGATGGGTATAACGATCGAAAAAGTCATGCGTTTAGGTATACTTGAAGCGTTTGCCGGGCCGCCTCGTCCCAGGAAAAGCGATCCAGGTTCCGGGTAGCGCGGTCCACGAGGACGGACCGCAAACCGCTGACCTGTTCGAGCGGGCCCTCCAGGCTTTCCGCAGCGCGGGGGTCGAAATACAGGGCCGCGTCCCCCATGATCTCGCGAAAAACGGGTATGTCGGAACACAAGACCGGGCACCCGGCCGCCGCCGCTTCCAACAACGGGATGCCAAAGCCCTCGTCGAGCGAGGGGAAAACGAAGCACAAGGCGTGGCGGTACAACCGATACAATTCCTCGTCGGTGGTGCCGGTCAGCCAGTCGGTGAGGGGCGCCAGCCGCAGGCGCTCCACTTGCTGCAACTCGTCAGGGAGTGGGGCGGGCCCCACCACCTTTATGCGGACGCCGTGCCGGCGCGCAAAGGGGGCGACGCCGTCGGCAAACAATGCGAAATTTTTATAGGACGACCGCAGACCCACATAGAGAAGGTACGGCTGGCCGTTTCCGGAGGACGCGGCGGTCGCCCCGGTCGCCGCGGAGGCCGCTGAGGCCGCGAGCAGCATGTGGCCGGCGGCAGCCTCGGACGCCGCGGACGCGGCGCGCGCGGGGGGGGCAGAGCGCGCTGCAAAGCGCTCAAAATGATCCGGCCGCCCATGCGGAATCACACTCACGCGACTCTCCGGCACATCATAATATTCCAAAAGCCCCGCCTTCGTCGCCTCCGAAATAGCAATGATATGCGCCGCCCGGGGGATCAAATTCTTTTTCCTAGCCACCAGCTCCCGCCCCCGCGCGTCCATAAAGAACCGCTCCGGGATCACGTCGTGTATGGTGAGCACAAACGGCGGCAACCGCCGGGCGGACAAAAAGTAGTTATCGTAGTAACTCGGGTGAAACACGTCAAACCTGCGAACGAAGGTCTTTGTCGCCGCCTGGTTGAGCGACCGCAGGACGGCCTTACCCTTCAGGTTCAGCAACCGGAACGGATCCGGAAAAAAACCAAGGTATTTATTCGAGGAGCCGAAGACCCCAAGAACCGACCGGTGCCCGGAAGCACCCCGGTTGATGGCATGGTGGATCTTCGCATGGTAGTGCGAAATCCCTCCATACCGCTGGGCCAGGAATATCTGGTAGTCGACCAGGATGTTCATAGGGAGGCTTTCCACTGTTTATAGGTGTTCCCGCCGATGACCATGAGGAGGACCATGAGCAGTTGCATACGGAAGTCGAAGATCATGGCGGGGTCTACGGCGTTGTTGATAAATACGCACAACAAAGCGCCGAAGACGGGTACGCCGAGCACGAATTTCTTATTCCGGAGCCCGGCACGGAAGACCTCAAAACTGTTGCGGGTAAAGAGCACCAGATACATCAAATACACGCTGAAACAAAGGGCGCCGAAGGTAAACAACAGGGTGAGGTAAAAGCTTTCCACGTGGCCGGGGACCGTCGTGAGGATGTCGTTTTGCATATTGCGCCAGCCGTAGCGGTAGAGTTCCATGTTGAGGTTGCCGGGGCCGGCGCCGAACAGCGGGTGGTCGAGCCATACATTGTAGCCGACGTTCCAGAGCGCGAGGCGGCCGCCCTTGAAGTCCGTGCCGGTGTCGTTGACCCGGCTGAGGATGGGGCTGTTTTCGATCAGGGTGGGGAGGTAGATAAAACCCGCGGCGAGCACGACCACGGCGGCGGCGGCAATAAGGCCTCTTTTCGCCCGGCTGACGGTGAGGAAATACATCAGGCCGATACAACCGAGAAAGGCGACCGTCGCCGTCCGGGAAATGGTAAACGTGATGCCGGCGAGCCCCGCGCCGATGATGACCCAGGTAAAGACCCGGCTCCGGCGGACAAAGGCGGCGTAGCCGTACATCAGCACGCCGACCACGGACAGGTAAAACGAAAAGGTGAGGGCGTTGCCGAAGGGCCCCCATACCCGGAGCATGTCGAGGCCGTCGTCGTCACCGGTATAGGCGGTATTGGCGTTGAGTTCTTCGGGTTTGAAGATGTCGAAGTCGGAAATCCGCAGGAACTGCATGGTTGCGATAAAGACCGATACCAGGAAACCGGCGAGCAGCCCTTTGTAGAGGCTGTCGAGGGTGGACTCCAGGAAGCATATTTCCGCGAGGAGGTAGTAGATCCCCCCCACGATCAGGATGGTGGTAAACTGGGCGATGCCGACGTTGGTGACGAGGTTAAAGGCGCTGGACACAAACGTCAGGAGCGCAAACGCCAGGTAGTATTTGGCAAAACCAGGCAATTTATTGCGATGGGGGTTCAACTGGAAATAGGACTTGCCCAAAAACAAGTACAGGAAGACCAACAACCCCAGGACCTGTTTCTCATTCCCCAGGGTATGGCCGGTCTTCGCCCAGGCGCCGAAAAAAGGAAGGGCGGCGCCAAACAAAAACGCGAACATATCCACGATGCGGACCTTGGTCTTCATTTGTATAAACCTACGATGGAGAACAGTTTTCGGCGAACCTTATACAGAAAGCTGGTTTTATAGACGAAGTGTTGGGAGAACGAATATAGGTCCCCCTCATAGTTCGGGACGATCAGGTCCACGTCCCGGATACCGCCCTCCAGACCCACGAGCGGTTTGCCCGATACGGTGGGGTTAAAGGATTTTGTATGGGTGGCGTGTTCGTCGAAGCCGATGTTTGAGACCAGGTTGGTGTTGGGCATGATGCTGACACCGTTATTTTTCCATACCGAAAAAACCCACTGGTAATCCCAGGTGTCGATGAGTCCTTTTTTTGTTTTTGAAAAGGCATCCAGCCAGTACTCCGAAGAGCCTTTGGGGGTGATGACGCTTTGCTCCAGTTTTTGTTCGAAAAATTCCTCCAGGCCCTGCATCCCGATGTCGTATTTCTTCCAGGCCCTGGCCCAACTGGCCCAACCCCAGACGTGGCAGACCTTTGAGAAATAATAAGAACCCGGGCCGCGCCGGTGGCCGTCCTGGAAATTGACGCCGTTGATGTGCATCACCGAAGTGTCGTCGCGGTAGCGGTCGAGCAACCAGGCGCAGTAGGAGAAAAAAGAAGGGTCGGGGAGACAGTCGTCTTCCAGGATGATCCCCTCGGGCTCGTGTTCGAAGAACCAGGTGATCGCGGAGCTGACGGCCTTTTTGCACCCCAGGTTTTCTTCGCGGATCAGGCGGTAGACGGTACAGTCCCAGTCGATGGTATCAAACAGTTTTTTTGTGTCGGCTACACGCGCCGTGTCGTCTGCCCTGCCGGCCCGGGGGCCGTCGATGGCGATGTACAACCGGGCCGGTTTGGCCTGGCGGACGGCGTTCAAGACCTGGGCGGCGTGTTGGGGCCTGTTAAAGGCGATCATCAGGATCGGTGGCGTCATTACAGGTAGTTTTTCGAAGACGGCTTGAAGAACACGAGGAACGACTTCGCCTGCAGGATAAACAGCTCCCGGGTTTGTTTGATGAACACGTTCGAGAGCACGGCCGCAAAAAGCTGCGCGATACAGGTGGCGATGGCGGCGCCCATGCTGAGGTACCTGGGGATCAACACCAGGTTCAGGACGATGTTGACAAAAAGACCGGTCATGGTAAAGATCAGGATGTACCGGGTACAGTTCCGGATGATGTACCAGTTGCTGGCGCCGACGCCTAAGAACACAAAGACCCCCGTCCAGATGTGTACCGACAGGATCTGCCCGATGCCCGCAAAACGCGCCCCGTACAGGAAATGCGTGATGGGGCCGGAGAAAACGGTAAAAAACAACGCGACGCTCACGGATATGGTCGTCAGGATGTTAAACAGTTTCTGATACCCCTCCCGGAAGGCGTCCTCGCCCCGCTCCCGCATCTTGACGATGGACGGGTAGACCGATATGGAAATCGCCCCCGCGACAAAGTAGTGGATCTCGCTGATCCGGACCACGGCGCTGTACCGGCCCACCTCTGCGTACCCCGCCAGCGACTTCAGCATGAGCTGGTCCAGCCGCATATAGAGCATGATAAAAAGGTCGGAGATGATCAGCGGCCAGGACAGTTTAAGGGTCTTCCGGGCAAACTCCCAGTTGAAATACCACCCGGCCGTCGTCTGTTTGGAGATCCGGAAGTAAAACAGCACCAGGATAAACGTACCCAAGATCGTTTCCGCGATGGTCAGGCTTGTAAACTGGATGATCGTAAAACCTAAGTATAACCCGATGGCCTTGACGATGTTGATGATCAGGTAGGCGGTCGACTTGGCGATCACCGTGTTTTTGGACTCTACCCGGGACTGGTTGAACAGGTCGAACAGGTCCTGGCCCTGGAGGATACACTGGGCCGACAGGATGATCAGGAGGATCCGCGTCACCTGGTCGTCGTGCATGGTGAGCGAAAAACAATAAATCGCCAGCATCGTCAACGCTCCCGAACACAGCTTCAGGATCAAGGCCGTGAAGAGGATGTCGCCCCGCTTGGGGTACTTGATCATCTCTGTCAGGACGATATTGTTCATCCCCAGGTTGACCAAGGGGATGGACAAACCGATGATGCTGCCGGCATAGTTGAACTTTCCGAAGTCGATGGGTCCCAGGTACCGGGTGACCCAGACACCGACGACCAGGCTGCCCAGGAGACGGATGACTTTATCGAGAACGACCCAAAAAGAGTTGAAAATGATTTTTTGCTTGGTCTTGAGCCTGTAGAATACAGACAAGGCAGCTTCCATGGCCATATAATGGTCAGTTTACGTTGTTGACTTTCTTGCGTTTTTTCTTCTTGCCCTGGCCGTTTTCGCCGTATCCATAGTTGTACGAATACCCGTAGCCGTAAGCGTATCCGTACCTGCCCAGCCCCCGGCTCTTGATCCCGTTAAAGATGATGCCCATGTTCTTCAAACCGTGCAACCGGATGTTGGCGTCGAGCACCTTGATGCTGGACTTCGGCGTGACGGCGTGCCGGACGACGTACAGGTTCGCGTGGCAAAGCGGGGCGATCAGGTAGCTGTCCGTAACGGGGTTGATGGGGGGGGAGTCGATAATGATGTAGTCAAAGATCGTGTCGAGGTAGTCCAACAGGGCCGCGACGCGCTCACCCGAGATCAGCTCGGAGGGGTTGGGCGGTATGGGCCCGGACGGAATCAAAAAGAGGTTCTTGTGCACGCTGGTGCTTTTGATGATCTCGTCCCCTTCCTTCTGCCCGATCAGGTAGTTGGTGATCCCCACTTCCCGCGAAATCCCAAACGCCTTGGAGACCGCGGGTCTTCTCAGGTCCAGCTCCAGGAGCACGACCTTTTTGTCCGACATCGCGAGCGCATGGGCGAGGTTGGACGAGACATAGCTCTTGCCTTCACCGCTGATGCTCGATGTCACGAGGATGCGTTTTTTCTTGCTGTTGATCCCCAGGTAGGTGAGGGTGGTCCGGAGCTGCCGGAACTGTTCCGCCACGACGCTCCGGCCGCCGTCCGCAGCGGCAAAGTGCTGGTGGGACCCATCATAGATGACCTCGGCCACGACGGGGACGGTGGTCATGGACTCGATTTCCTTGCGGAAGATGATATTTTGGTTAAAGACCTCGCGGATGGCGACGTACACCACACCCAGCCCCAGCCCTACGATCAACGCAAAAGCATAAATGATCATGCTCTTCGGGCTGACCGGCGCGCCGCTGGCTTCCGCGTCGTCGATGATGCGGGTGTCGGAGACCGCGGAATTATAGGACAGGGCCGTTTCCTCCCTTTTCTGCAGCAGGAAAGAATAGATGCCGTTTTCGATCGTCTGCGTTCTGCTGATGCTGAGCAGCCCGCGTTCCTTGGCGGGGAGGCCCTGCAGGATCGAGGCGTATTTGCTGCTTGTGCCTTCCAGGGCGGTTTTGGCGGAGAGCAGGTTGGTGCGCTGGTTCTGGATGTTTTCGAGGATGTTGGGTTTCATCCGGTCGATCTGGCTTTGCAGCGTCAGGAGCATCGGGTTGTTCTCCGCCGTCGTTTTCCGGAGACCGGCGTACTGCGCTTCCAGGGCGTAGAGTTGTTGCAGGAGCGCCGCCAGTACCGGGTCGTCGACCCCAAAGGTGGAGGGCACGAGCCCGGGTTCGTTGGACTTGGACTTGATGTACTGCTCGATCTGGTCCATGACTGCCAGTTGTACGTTGACCTGGCTTAGTTTCTGGTCGTTGTCCCCCACGCTTTCCAGGTAGGCTTCTCCCTGCGCGCTCAGGTCGACGATGCCCGTCCGGGCCTTGTACCGCTCGATCCCGCGCTCTACGGAGTCCAGCTCGCCCGTCACCAGGCCCAGCCGCTCGTTGATGAATTTCAGGGTATTGGCCGCCAGCGCATTTTTGTCGTAGATGGCCGCCTTCTGGTAGACGTCGATGAGGTTGTTCAGGATGATCTCGCCCCGCGTGGGTACCGGGTCCTTGTAAGTCAGGTCGATGACCGAGGACAACTTGGTGGCCTGGCTGGCCGTCAGGTTATGGAGGACCCCTTCGGCCGTTGACTTTACGCTGATCAGGGAAAAAAACAAGGGCTTTTTCTCCACCGGCGCCACGTAGTTGGGGTTGGGGATGAAGCGCAGGACACCGATGCTGTCGTAGACCCATTCATTCAACGGGTAGCGCTTCCCGTGTAAGATGACCTTTTTGTCCGCGCTGTCGTAGCTAAAGTATTCCTTCTTCCGTTCCACCAGCGAATCCGGGTTGGGCACCTGGATGATCACCGGCGAAAAGATATATCCCGACACCGACTTGATCTTCCCCTCGTAGGTCACCGGGGCGTACAGGGACAGGTTCCGGACCACTTCCCGCATCAGTACCCGGGACTGGATCACCTCGATTTCGTTCTCGACAAACTTCTTCGATCCAAAAAGGTCCAGTTGCTCCATCAGGTTCTGGTCGTCGACCCCCTTTTTCTCATCCTTGACGAGGAAAGACGCCTTGACTTCGTAGATCGGGGTCGCGTACCGGAGGTATATTTTGGCGACGATCCCACACACGACGATGGAAGCCACGAAAAGGGGCCAATAGGGCAGGTACTTGAACAAAATCTGGACAAAAACATTTTCGTCCTCGTCTTGCCTGTTGGGGCGGCGGAAAGTGCGCATGGTCTACTTGTGGTTGAATACAAAATAGCTGACGATGATGGCCAAGAGGGACAAGGCGCTCAGGAAAATCGGCAGCAGCTGTTGGGAACGGCCGGCGCTCGCGATTTTTGCCTTGTTCGGTTCTACGTAGATCACATCATTCGTTTTCAAATAGTAATAAGGTGACGTCAGGATATCCGGGGAGTTCAGGTTCAGCCGCCGGACGATTTTGGCTCCGTTCTCTTCCCGGATCAGCAGGACGTTGTCCCTTTTCGCATAGACCGTCAGGTCGCCGGCCAGCCCCAGGGCCTCCAGGATGGAGATGCGCTCGCTGGTGACGTTGATGGTGCTGGGTCTCAGGACTTCCCCGAGCACCGTCACCCGGAAGTTCAAAAAGCGGACGGTCACGATGGGCGCCGTCAGCAGCTTCTGGTCTTCGAGCAGGTGGGTGAGCTCCTGTTCCAGTTGTTCCTTGGTCAGCCCCCCGGCCTTGATGCTGCCCAGCACGGGGAACTTGATGGAATCCTGCTGGTTGACCAGGTACCCCGTCATCTGGGTGTTGGTCCCCGAGGGCATGATTCCCCCGTTGGTAGCGATCTGGCTGCTGATCCCGGTCATGGCCGGGTTTGCCTGCAGGGGCGTGTTGCCCCCGTTAAAGATGGCCGTGGCTTCGGCGCTCAGGCTGGTGACCGTGATGCTCAGCAGGTCGTTGCTTTGGATGACCTGGGCCGGCGCCGTGGCCGCATTGGTAAAGACGGTATCCCGGATACCGTTAAAGTAGACGGATTTGCGTGTATCTGCGCAAGAGGAAACCAACAGAGCCAGTATAACCGCGACGCAAGCAATCCGGAAGGTTGTTATCCGATAAGGTGCTCCCACTGTGTTTTGTTGTCTTTTTTGAAGATGTCCAGATCGCTCGCCACCATTTCCTTGACGAGCATCGGCAGGTCGTATTCGGTTGTCCACCCCAGCTTGGTTTTGGCCTTGGTGGGGTCCCCGATGAGGAGTTCGACTTCCGTGGGGCGGAAATAGGCCGGGTCTACGGCAACAACTTCTTTCCCTACCTGCAGCAGGTAGTCGGGGTTGGTCGACGCCGCCACATATCCTTTTTCCTCCACTCCTTCGCCTTTAAAGACAATGTCGACGCCGATTTCGGCAAACGCCATCTTTACAAAGTCCCGGATCGGTGTGGTGACGCCCGTGGCAATGACAAAGTCCTCGGGTTTGTCCTGTTGCAGCATGAGCCACATCGCGCGGACGTAGTCCTTGGCGTGCCCCCAGTCGCGGCGGGCGTTCAGGTTCCCTAAGTACAGCTTCTCCTGAAGCCCCAGTGCAATGGCAGCCACCGCCCGGGTAATTTTTCTCGTGACGAAGGTTTCCCCGCGCAAAGGACTTTCGTGGTTAAACAAAATGCCATTGCAGGCAAACATGCCGTAGGCCTCCCGGTAGTTCACCGTGATCCAGTAGCCGTACAACTTCGCCACCGCGTACGGGCTGCGCGGGTAAAACGGCGTCGTTTCCTTTTGGGGAACCTCCTGGACCAGCCCGTACAACTCCGAGGTCGAGGCCTGGTAGATCTTTGTCTTGTGGGTCATCCCCAGGAGACGGACCGCTTCCAGGACCCGGAGGGTGCCGATCGCGTCCGTATTGGCCGTGTATTCCGGTGTGTCAAAGCTCACCTTGACGTGGCTCATGGCCCCCAGGTTGTAAATTTCATCCGGCTGTGTTTCCTGTATGATGCGGATCAGGTTCGTGGAATCCGTCAGGTCCCCGTAGTGCAGCCTGAACCGGACGTTCGGCGCATGCGGGTCCTGGTACAGGTGGTCGATGCGGTCCGTATTGATCAGGGAAGACCGGCGCTTGATGCCGTGGACCATATATCCCTTTTCCAATAAAAGTTCGGCCAGATAGGCTCCGTCCTGGCCGTTGATACCGGTGATCAGTGCTGTCTTCATGCGACTCCAGTTGCTTTTACAGTATTGTCTTTGTGTTGTAAAAAATCTTCGTACGAAAGGCGGATGCCCTCGGGGAGTTCCACCTGGTGACGCCAGCCCAAGGCGTGCAGCTTCGACACGTCCATGAGTTTGCGCGGGGTGCCGTCCGGCTTGGTGGTGTCGAAGGTTAATGCGCCTTCGAACCCGACCACTTTGGCGACCAGCTCCGCGAGTTCCTTAATGCTCAGGTCTTCACCGGTGCCGACGTTGACCAGTTCCTTCCCGTCGTATTCGTTCATCAGGAAAACGCAGGCTTCGGCCAGGTCGTCCGCGTAGAGGAATTCGCGTTTGGGCGTGCCCGTGCCCCAGATCACCACCTCTTTGTCGCCCTTGACCTTCGCCTCGTGGAACTTCCGGATCAGGGCCGGGAGGACGTGTGACTTTTGCAGGTCATAGTTGTCTCCCTTTCCGTACAGGTTCGTCGGCATGACGCTGATGAAATTACATCCGTATTGGTCGCGATAGGCTTCACACAATTTGATCCCCGCGATCTTGGCGATCGCGTAAGGTTCGTTGGTTTCCTCCAGCGGACCCGTGAGCAGGTAGCTTTCCTTCAGGGGCTGGGGCGCCAGTTTCGGGTAGATACACGAGCTGCCCAGGAACATCAGTTTTGTTGTACTATATCGGCGCGCCGCTTCGATGATGTTCGCTTCGATGATGAGGTTGTCGTAGAGGAATTCTCCCCGGTAGGTATTGTTGGCCAGGATGCCCCCCACTTTGGCGGCGGCCAGGAAGACGTAGGCGGGGCGTTCCTTGTCGAAAAAGTCGGCAACAGCCTGTTGGTTCCGCAGGTCCAGGTCTTTGGAGGTCCGCGTCAGCAGGTTTTTATAACCTTGTGTTTGCAGGTGCCTCAGAATGGCTCCGCCGACCATGCCCCGGTGCCCCGCGATGTAAATCTTTGCGTCTTTTTCCATAGAATATGTTGTTCCCTTTGTTCCCGACCGGGCAGGCTTCGCCCACGTCAGTACCATGTTTTTATTTTTTTTACCCTATACTTTGCTGTACTGGGTATCATTAAACTCAGCCACCAGGTAGGCATTCAACAGCTCCAGGCGGATGCTCGCCTTTTTCTTCGTTTTGCGTACGATGATGCCTGTATAGTCTGCAAAAGGACCTTCGTCGATACGGACCCTGTCGTTCGTCTCCACCCGTAGCTCCCAGTCCTGGTAGGTTTCCAGGAACGTACGTACCCCCTCCATCTCCCGGTCCTGTATCACGGCCGGTTTGCCGCAGTGGAGCACGAAGGTAATAATATTGTTATCAGAAAGGACAGCAGACCGCTCCTCCGGACGGATCCGCACAAAGACATAAGAGCGGAAAACGGGCTCCTCCACTATCTTGTAGCGGTCGTGCCAGCGTTTGCGGACCTTCTGGATCGGGCAGTACACCGTAATGCCCCGGGCGGATAAGGTGGCAGCAGCCTTCTTTTCGGAACGGGGCCGGGTATACAGTGCATACCAAGCGCCGCCGCTGCCTTGGATAAGGTTCATGTCGTAAATATCTGCAAATACCGTGGGGTGCGCAGCCCCTTAAGTCAGGGGGGATTCGCGTGGTCGCCTGCGGCGAGCTGTGGTTCCTTACGGTGCGTTGTGGCTCTGCGCGGCCCCGCGCGCTCCATGTGACCGGCCGGCTCCTCTGCACGGTTGTGCGCGCTCAGTGGACCGGCTGGACAATATCGGTTTGGACCTTATAAGGATCTTTTTCGACCCCCGGGTCGCCCACATAGACCTCGTACGCCATGCCCGCGGCCTTCCGGCGACTTTGCCGGAGCGTGTCCGCCAGGGCCTTATACCCCAGGGGGTCCAGCTCATAAGGCCCCCAGAAATGGGCCACGAGCGCCGGGCCCGCCACCGTCTTGCGGATCCTGACCCGGCCCTCGGTGGCGTCGGGCGTCCTGTCCACGGGGACACCCGCGTCAAAAAGGAGCGGGAACTGGTCCCCGGAGTACCACGCCATGGGCGGGCCGGTCATCTTCAGGTGGTTCCCCGCGATAAAGGCTGCCAGCTCCTGGCCGTAGATCCCTGCCAGCTTTTTGGATATTTCCCCGCTGGTGGCCGCCGAATCGGATATATATAATATGGTCATCGCATGGACTGTCATGGTATCGAGTTTGATGACCGGGGTACGGGTGACACCGGCCCGCTCCGAAATGCTTTTCAGGCTGTCCAGCCCCTGTTCGAAGTCCGGGCCCACCATTTTGTCCATGAACAACCCCATATATTTACCCACCAGGGAATAAAATACGTTTTTGCCCGTCATTTTTGAGTCCATATACCAGACGACCATCGTCCCGCTATCCACCGGCGACAGGTTCCACCCCCCCATGGACGTCCCCATGTCCCCAAAGTCCAGGGCCGTGACTACCTTTTTGTCCGGGACGCTTTCGGTAATGGTCAGGGTCCCGTTCCCCACCTCCTTGTCCGTGCTCGTCCAACTGTACGACGCCCCCTGCCCGGAATCCTTATCCCCAAACGTCTGGTGCATATTGGGATCTTTCCGGTTCCAGGGCATCCAGTCGTTGTAGGTGCGCAGGTTGTTCACCACGCTAAACACCGTGGCCGGGGGCGCTTTGATCACCTTCGCGCGTTCGACGTGCACTGTACCGGGGAGGAAAAAGGAGACGAGGATAATCAGTAAAAGGAGGGCGGCGAGGACCCACAAGATGCGTTTAATCAGAGTCATGGCAAGCAATTTTTTAGGTACACCGTTTAAAATACGCATCTCCCGCGACTTAAGCAACAAAATAGCGGGTATCTTTGCCCGCCATGAACATTCTGGAACTGTTTCAGCCCATCCGGGCTTTTGCCTTTGATATGGACGGCGTCCTCACCGACGGAGGCGTTTTGGTACTGGAAGACGGACAGCAGGTCCGCCGGATGCACACCCGGGACGGCTATGCCCTCCAGCTCGCCATCCGCCGCGGCTACCACGTCGTGGTGATTTCCGGGGGGAACTCCGCCGCCGCCCGTCTCCGCCTCACCAAGCTCGGCATTACCGACGTCCACATGAGCATCGACGACAAACTGGCCGTCCTGCAACAATACATGGCCGAACGCAGCCTGGCGCCCCACGAGGTCCTCTATATGGGGGACGACATCCCTGACCTCCAGCCCATGGAAGCCGTCGGGCTGCCCTGCTGCCCCGCCGACGCCGCCACCGAAATCCTCCGGGTGTCCAAGTACATCTCCCCGGTAAAGGGGGGGGAGGGGTGTGTCCGCGATGTGATCGAGAAAGTTTTGAAGCTAAATGACGACTGGGCAACGGACCACACACCGGCGAGTAAGTAGTGTCGATTTTTCTTAATTTTCCGCATCCTTATGCAAACCCTCAAGGCATTTTTCCGGTTGATCCGGTGGCCCAATCTCGTCATTGTCGTCCTCACCCAGTTCCTGTTCTACTACTGTGTGATGCGGCCCGCCTATACTGGCTCGGGCTGGTATCCCTCGCTCGGTTGGGGACGGCTCGGCCTGCTCAGCTTCGCCTTTATGGCCATGGCCGCCGCGGGCTATATCATCAACGACTATTTCGACCTCAACATAGACCTCGTCAACAAACCCGACCGCCTCGTCGTTGACAAATACATCAGCCGCCGCTGGGCCATCTGGTGGCACGGCTTCCTGTCGCTGATCGGGATCGTCATCAGCACCTACCTCGGGTTCGTCCTCAAGTTCTACCTGCTGGGGCTGTTGAACCTCGCCGCCGTGGTCCTGCTTTTTCTCTATTCCGTATCCCTGAAGCGGCAACTCCTTAGCGGGAACATCGTCGTGTCCGTGCTCACCGCCTGGGCCATCGGCGTACTCCTCGCCATCGGCGTCAACGACGACCTCCTCCACCACCTCGGCATCCTCCCCGGGGCCGACCCCGCCAAACCCGGCGTCAACTATGCCCGGTTTGCCCGGATCGGTGTCCTCTATTGCTCTTTTTCCTTCATCATATCGATGATCCGCGAGGTCATCAAGGACATGGAAGACACCGAGGGCGACGCCCGGTACGGCTGCCGGACCCTCCCCATCGCCTGGGGGTTTACCACCGCCAAGGTCTTTACGGGTACCTGGATCGTCGTCCTGCTCGGGGCCCTCGCCATCGTCGTGATCTATGTCCTCCAGTTCCACATGTGGCTGAGCGCGGCGTACTGCTTTTTTGCGATCATCGTTCCGCTCTTGTCCGTCTTCCGCGGGCTGATCCGCGCCACTTCCTCCC
The DNA here is from genome assembly GCF_004366355.1 of Dinghuibacter silviterrae. Taxonomy (NCBI): domain Bacteria; kingdom Pseudomonadati; phylum Bacteroidota; class Chitinophagia; order Chitinophagales; family Chitinophagaceae; genus Dinghuibacter; species Dinghuibacter silviterrae. The sequence goes on from NZ_SODV01000001.1 coordinate 3,227,065, forward strand.
GCGACTTCCACCGGCTCAGCTCGCTGGTCAAGGTCATCATGCTCACGGGTATCCTGTCACTTCTTTTCTTCAAATACTATGCTTGAGCCCATCATCCTCGCTTCCCAGTCGCCTCGCCGCCGCCAGCTTTTGGAATGGGCGGAGGTGGCGTTTGACGTTGTCGTGCCGTCTACCGATGAGTCCTATCCTTCCGGGATGGCGGCTTCCGAAGTGCCTGTGTTTATTGCGCGACAGAAGGCGCTCGCGGTGCAGTCTTTCCTGACGTCCTCTTCCACGCCGTTGCCTTTTGACGGGCTGGCGACCGAGCGGTCTGCGTTTCTCGCGGGGATCCGGAAGCGGATCGTGATGGCGGCGGATACCGTCGTTGTCCTTGGGGAAGAGATTATTGGGAAGCCGCGGGATCGCGACGACGCCATTGCCATTCTTATGCGGCTGTCCGGGCAGGAACACCGCGTCATCACGGGCGTCTGCTGCCGTCGCGGCGACCGGGAACTATCCTTTTCAGATACGACCCGCGTGCTTTTTCACCCCCTGACGGAGGCCCAGATCGCCTTTTATGTCGATAAGTACCGGCCTTATGACAAGGCGGGGGCTTACGCCATACAGGAATGGATCGGGGTCGTCGGGATCAAGTCCGTGGACGGGGATTTTTACAATGTGATGGGGTTGCCGGTCAGCAGGGTGGTCCGTACTTTATCGGCACTGTAACCAACGCCTAGTAGGAAAAACTCGTATTTACCTTTATATCCGGATGTATACTCTGCATCACCGGACAGGTCAGCGCCGCCCGTTCCAGGATCACGCGCTGTTTGTCATCCAGGCTTAACTCCGGGGGAAAATGGAGCCCCACGTCGATCCCGCTGATGCGCCGGGGATCCGCCGCCATGTGTTTGGTAATGTCGATTTTCAGACCGCGGAGGTCGACGCCCAGGTCGCGTGCTTTGATGCCCATGATGGTCATCATGCAACTGCCGAGGGCTGTGGCGACGAGGTCGGTGGGGGAGAAGCGTTCGCCTTTGCCCTGGTTGTCGGTGGGGGCGTCGGTTTCAATGCCGCTGCCGCTTTGGAGGTGTTGGGCGATAGTGCGGAGGTCGCCTTCGTATGTTACCGTGGAAGTCATACACAAATTTATTCCATTTATGGACACAACTTTTCATAAGGCTTCGCGTTTTAACCTCAATTTGCCTACTTTTATGGCTAGTATACCTCATAATCGATTGATCGTGCGACACCTTATAGCAACCGTAGTATTGATTCCGGCGATGTTTTGGGGGCGGATCTTTGCCCAGACCACGACCGATACCATTCCCCGTACCCCCCACCAGCAAAAGGTGTGGGAGCACCGCCAGCGGGTCAACGACCTGATCCGAAGGGAAGAGGAGGGGGTGCTGGCATACAACAAGCAGTTTGCCTTCGGAATCAAGCTGGCCACGGACGGCTACGGACTTTCCTACGAAATCGGGTGGATGAAGTCGCTGCGCTGGACGAACATTCTCCAGTTTGAGCTGAACGAGAAAAAGAGCCCCAAGGAGTACAAGGTGTCGGTGTCGGACAACCCGTATACGTCGGGGACCCCTTTTATTTACGGCAAACAAAACTACTTCTACCAGTTCAAGCTGGGTTTTGGTCAGCAGTATATGATTGGAGGAAAAGGGAATAAAAACGGCGTAGCGGTGTCCGGTATCTATGCGGGCGGTCTTTCGCTGGGGATTTTGCGGCCGTACTACGTCCAGACCGAGGACTCCACCGGCCAGGTCATCAATATCAAATACAACCAGCAGGACAGCGCTGCTTTCTTAGGGAACGTCTATGGCGGGACCGGTTTGGGTACGGGCTGGGGGGAACTGGCCTTTAAACCCGGGATCCACGGCAAGGTGGCCCTCCGGTTTGACTACGGCCGTTACAACGAGCTCCTGAGCGCCATCGAGGTGGGCGTCAATGCCGAATACTACTTTAATAAGGTGCCCATCATGGTCCTGGCACCGAACCACGCCTTCTTCCTGAACTCGTATGTAACCATTGAGTTCGGCAAGCGAAAGTGACGTACCTTTGGCGAATGGATAAGCCAAAGAAGCCCGACTGGCTTCGGGTTAAGTTGCCGGTCGGAGAGTCCTACAAGCACGTTCGCGGTCTCGTCGAGACCCATAAACTTCATACCATTTGTGAGAGCGGGAATTGCCCGAATATGGGCGAGTGTTGGGGTGCCGGCACGGCCACCTTTATGATCCTGGGGAATGTCTGCACCCGGTCCTGCGGTTTTTGCGCCGTAGCCACGGGCCGTCCCGATGCCGTGGACTGGGACGAGCCCCAACGCGTGGCCGAAGCCATCCACCTCATGAAGGTCAAACACGCCGTCATCACCTCTGTCGACAGGGATGAACTTAAAGACGGCGGCTCCGTGATCTGGTACAACACCATCCGCGCCGTCAAGGCCCTCAACCCCGATACGTCGCTCGAAACCCTCATCCCCGACTTCAAGGGAGACAAAGACAACATCCAGCGCGTCATCGACGCCGCCCCGGAAGTCGTCTCCCACAACATCGAAACCGTCGAAAGGCTGACCCGCAGCGTCCGCATCCAGGCCAAGTACTGGCGGAGCATGGACGTCCTGCGCACCCTGAAAACCGGCGGCATGCGCACCAAAAGCGGGATCATGCTCGGCCTGGGCGAAACAAAGGAGGAAGTCCTCCAAACCATGCGCGACCTCGCCGACTGCGGGTTGGACGTCATCACGCTGGGGCAATACCTCCAGCCGACCCAGCGCCACCTGGCGGTGCAGCGCTTTGTCCACCCCGACGAGTTCGCCGAGCTTCGCGAACGCGGGTATGACATGGGCTTTGACTATGTGGAGAGCGGTCCCCTGGTGCGGTCGTCCTATCACAGCGAAAAACACGTTATTCCCGGGTATGGAAGGGCGGCGTGGAGCCTGGAGAAAAAAGCTGCGCTTGTATAAAATACTATTCCTGTTGCTGCTGCCCTCGGCAGCGTTGGCGCCCCTTGCCGGCTCGGCCCAGTTGCACTGGCTCAAGGCCCGCAGCCTGAACGAGCAGTTGCCGTTTTCCATCACCGTCTATCTCACCGAGGACTCCGTCCACGGGCGGCCCTTCCGGGCGTGCTACGTGTCGGTCGATCCGTATGACCTTAAGATAGACTTTGCCGCCAGGGTGGGGGAGGCGACGCCTTCGGCGTTTTTCGGCCGCGAAACCGGCTTGCCGCCTTATATCGTCGTCAACGGGGAGACCCGGCGTGATCTACAGTTGGTCATCGACGGGCGGCGCCTCGTCTCTTATAACCAGATGGCGCTGCGTGTGCCTGGGGACAGCCTTTATCACTACGTGACGCCCAGCGCCGTCGGCGTCAATGGCGCCCGGCACGTGGACGTGGGGTGGGTGTTTACCGATTCTACCAAAGACTATCCCTTGTGCATGTTGAAGGGGCCGTCGGATCCGCGGTATAGCAAGGGTGTTCACAGTAATCCGTCCATCCTCGATATCCGTAGCGAGAACGCCAATTCCGAGATCGGTGCCAAGTGTATGCAATGGCCGATGGAGGCCGCCGTGGGCGGTGGGCCTACGCTGGTCAAGCGTGGGCAGGTGTTTATCAGTAGCCGGGAAGAGATTCGGTTTTTTGGAAGGGAGGATTCGGTGGAGGCGCGGACGGCGATGGGGTATACCCGCGACAATAAGATGATCATTCTTGTTGTTGAGGGGGGGCATCCGGGGGAGTCGTTAGGGGCTTCGCTGCCGGAGGTTGCGGCCATGATGAAGGATCTGGGGTGTTGGGAGGCGCTCAACCTTGGTGGTGGTGGGGCGACTTGCCTTCTTGTCAACGGGCAGCCTTTGCTAAAACCCGCTACTGCAAATGGGGAGCAGGAAGCGGTGGGGTCGGTGTTTATGATTAAGAGCCATCTATAAATTTGATTTTCGGGCCATTTTTCCTAAATTTGTAGAAATTTCTCAAATTTAAGGAAAATGATTATCGAGTTTACGGTAGGCAATTATAAGTCAATCAGACAGAAGCAGACCCTGAGCCTGCAGGCTGCGCCTATCGTCTCCAAAGACCCTGAGGTCGATGAACGAAATGTCTTCATAGCGCCGGGGGGCCTGAAACTACTTAAATCCGTTGCTATTTTTGGTCCGAATGCCAGCGGTAAAAGTAACCTTCTTAAGGCGTTGACCCGTATGCTGCTCTTTGTCGACAAGTCTTTCCAGAATGAGGACGAGGTCAAACAATTTGACCGGTTTTCGCTTGACATGGAATGTGAGAAAATGCCGGCGCACTTTGAAATGGTTTTTATCACAAATTGTAACCGATACCGTTATGGGTTTGAAATAACAGAGGATCGGGTCAGTGCTGAATGGCTTTTTGGGCCGGCCAAAACAAACGAAGTTGAATATTTCACCCGCCTGGGCGACCAAATAAAAATCAATAAGGCGAGATTTAAAGAAGGAGCCGAATTGCCGCCGGACAAGACAAAGTCTTCGACGCTTTTTCTTAATGTTGTTGATGCTTTCAATGGGCCGATCGCGGCAGAGGTCAAGTCTTTTCTGAAAAGCAGCATCAGGGTAAACGCCGGTACCAATGATCATACTTTCCGAAATAATACCGTGCGGATGATGGAAGTTGAGGATTGGCGGAGACAGATTGCCGAATTGATGCGTTCGGCCGATATGGGCATTGAAGATATTGACCACATAAGTCTGGATACCCCAGAAGGAAAGTCCTCAAAGATACTTGGCACATTTAAAAAGGTTAAGAATGAACCAGCGGGTTCTCCGCCAAGTTTTTTTGATTTTGAAGACTTTGAATCCGAGGGAACCAAAAAATTCTTTTCTTATTCTGGGACGATAATCAACAGCCTTTTATTGGGAACGGATCTTGTGGTCGATGAGTTGGATTCCCGGCTTCATCCGTCCCTTACCCGCAAGATTGTCGAATTGTTCAACTCAAAGGAACTGAACCCCAATAATGCGCAGTTAATCTTCGTCGCGCACGACATCAATTTGCTCGATCCGGCGTTGTTGCGTCGTGACCAGATTTATTTTACTGAAAAGAATATGGATGGCGAAACCTCTCTCTATTCCTTGATTAATATTGGTGGGGTGCGCAACGATGTCTCTTACGAAAAGGAATATATGAAGGGCAAATACGGTGCCCTGCCTTACCTTGCGAATTTCAATGTCCATCCCCATGAGCCGAATCAAGAAAACCGATGAGAAAAAGCCATGGGCAGGAAAGAAGCTAGAAAGAGACCTGTCGATCAAACGGCAGGTTAAGAATACCTTTCTCATCTATTGCGAGGGTGCGAATACAGAGCCTGAATACTTCAAGGCCTTCCCGGTGAATACGGAAACGATCGTTCTTGCGATAGGTCTTGGTATGAGCCGTAGCTCACTTGTTAAGGAAATCATTCGTCGTGTTTCGGAACAGGGATATCTTGAGGGTCAGCCCAATTTTGACGAGGATCGTCAGATTTGGTGTGCTTTTGACCGGGATGATCGTGGCTTGCCGGGAGAGGACGAGGATTTTGACGAGGCGGTTCGACTAGCCAGGGAGCATAGCCTGCATGTCGCGTATTCGAATGATGCATTCGAGCTCTGGTTTTGTTTACATGATCATTATATAGATACACAGCTCCATCGTAAGCAATTTTATGAACGCCTCAGCAAGCGTTTAGGTCTTAACTACGAGGTCCATGGCAAAGAAAAGGAGTTCGCAAAAAGCCTTTACATGCTCTTTCTTCCTTTTCAGGCTAAAGCGATACTGCACGCAGAGCGCCTTCATAAAGTACACGAAGTCGAGCAGAGACCTTCGCATCATAATCCTTGTACGACGGTATATCAGTTGGTGGCAGCTTTGAATAAGTGCTTGAAACAATAGGGGAAGAAAAATTCCAGGATAGAGCGAGTAAATAGAAAAAGGCAATGCCAGTTTCCCGGCAAAGCCTCCAGTGCAAAGTTATGTAATCTATTGAATTGCGCGGAATTTTCCCCGCGCGCGGGTTTTTGTTACCCGCACATCGCAAAATACCTCCGTACATCCCCAAAATCCCCCGCTAGGGCCACCCATTCCCTATCTTAGCCCCCAAACTAATCGATTCCAAGATATGAGAAAGCTTATCGGGTTTATGGCCCTGGGCGGTCTGTTGGTGGGTCAACAGCCGGTCTGGGCGCAAACGACGCCTGCTACTACGACTACTTCGAATTACGATCCGCATGATGCCTTTGGGCCGTTGTTGTATCCTTCTTTTGGGGATGACCAGCGGACCGCCGATGGGCGGCCGGGGGCGAAGTATTGGCAGAACAGCGCGGACTATCAGATCAATGCGCGCCTGGACGAGGTGAACCATGCCTTGTCGGGGACCGTGGTGGTGACGTATAAGAACAACAGCCCGAACGCGCTGCCTTTTGTGTGGCTGCAGATGGACCAGAATATTTATAGCCTGAAGTCGAGGGGCGTGGCGACCACGGACCTGAGCGGGGGGCGTTGGGCGAATAGGGACCAGTTTGACGGGGGGTATACCCTTCATTCGGTAGAGGTGGTGGATGCGACGACGGGGAAGGGCACGGCGGTGGATCCGCTGGTGTCGGATACCCGGATGCAACTGAAGCTTCCTTCGGAGTTGAAACCGGGGGGGACGCTGAAGCTGAAGATCGTGTATGACTTTAAGATCCCGGAATATGGGACGGACCGGATGGGCCGGATCGAGACCAAGAACGGCTGGATTTATGAGCTGGCGCAGTGGTACCCGAGGATGTGTGTCTATGACAACGTCCTGGGGTGGAATACGCAGCCGTATCTGGGGCAGGGGGAATTTTACCTGGAATACGGGACCATCGACTATGCGGTGAATGTGCCCGCGGATATGATCGTGGGTGGCTCCGGGGAGTTGGTGAACCCGAAGGAGGTGTTGACCCCGACGCAGCAAAAACGCCTGGCGGACGCAAGGGTGAGTGACAAGACGGTCATGATCCGGAGCGCGAACGAGGTGACGGATGCGAGCAGCCGCCCGGCTTCGGGACGGCTGACGTGGAAGTTCCATTGCGCCAACACCCGGGACGTGGCCTGGGCGGCGTCGAAGGCCTTTGTCTGGGATGCGGCGCGGATGAACCTGCCGAGCGGGAAAAAATCCCTTGCGGAGTCGCTGTACCCGGTGGAGAGTGTCGGGGATTCGGCCTGGGGGCGTGGTACGGAATATACCAAGGGGGCCATCGAGTTTTATTCCAAATACCTGTATGAGTTCCCTTACCCGAGCGCGACCAACGTTGGCGGCAGGGTAGGCGGGATGGAATACCCGGGGATCGTTTTTTGTAGTTATCGCTCGCGCATGCGGGGCCTTTGGGGGGTGACGAGCCACGAGTTCGGGCATACCTGGTTCCCGATGATCGTGGGGTCGAACGAACGCAAATATGCCTGGATGGACGAGGGCTTTAACACCTTTATCAACGGGGTGGCGGACTCGGCCTTTGACAACGGGGAATATTTCCGGCCGGTGAAAAGCCGGACGGGGATGGCCAGGGCGTATTTCGGGGTGGACCCGATGCTGACCCTTCCGGACGCGATGCGGAGCACGATGGCGTGGGGCACGCTGAGTTACAGCAAACCGGGCAGCGGTCTGGAACTGTTGCGCGAAGAGATCCTGGGTAAAGAGCGGTTTGACTATGCGTTCCGCTACTATGTGCACAACTGGGCGTTTAAACATCCGACGCCCTGGGACTTTTTCCATGCCATCGAGAACGCTTCGGGGGAAAACCTCGACTATTTCTGGAGGGGCTGGTTCCTGAACTCCTGGAAAATCGACTTTGCGGTGACCGGGGTGGAGTATGTAAAGAACGACCCGACCCAGGGGGCGAGCATCACCATCGAGTGTAAAGAGAAGTTACCCATGCCCGTTACCGTCGAAGTAACAGAGTCGAACGGGAATAAGGGCCGCGTTCAGTTGCCCGTGGAGATCTGGATGAAGGGTGGTGTGTGGAAGTTCCACTATTCGTCGACCAGCGCGTTGAGCCAGGTGACGATCGATCCGGATAACCGGTATCCGGATGTGGATCCGAACAATAATACCTGGAAGGCGCAATAAGTATAGCTTTCAGCATAGCAAGGGCCGCGGCGACACCGCGGCCTTTTTGCGTGCTAGAAGTACGTGGGGCAAGACATGTGCATGTCTTTTTTGTGCGAAAACGTCACCGTCAGCGACAACTCATGCGACCCCGTCTGATAATTCGACAACCCACTGGTCGTAAAATCATACGCATACCCAATCCGGAAATCGGGTGTCGCAAAAAACTCGACCATGAGCGCCGCCGCGTCGGAGGCAGACAACCCCGTAAGCGCCTTCGAGCTGCTGAGCATCTTGACCGCGCTCCGGTAGGAACCACCGACCCACAGCTTTTCATCCAACAGGAAAAGGTCATTGATGTCGAGGTTGGCGGGGCCTTTGAAATCATCCTTTAATAAAAAGGAGGGCTTCATCTTTACGCCGTCGGCGATGTTGACCATGCCGCCTGCCGTGAGGTAGAGGTTTGTGGTCTCCAGGAGGGACGTATAGGCGGCGCCGTCGGCGTAATAGACAGTGCGGGTATTATTGAGGGAAAAAAGATTCATCAGCGACCCACCTGCATAAAAGTCATTGGAATAATAAAAGACCCCGAAGTTGGCGTCGGGGACGATTTTCGTCCTCACGTCGACCTGGGGGAAAGAGGGGTCGTTGGGGTCGGAGTATTGGAGGACGGTTCCGTTGAGGCTGTATTGGGAGGCGACGGCGCCGATCCCGAAACAAAGCTTGTGGGGGTCGTCTTCGTCGTCGTTGAGGGCGATCCGGTAGGCGTAAAAACCGGTGAGGGAATAGTTTTGCTGGGGACCGAGCTGGTCGTAGAGAAACTGTATGCCGAGGCCGGTTTTGCCGGTGCCGGGGTCGGTCAGACCGTCAAGGGAGAGCACGGCCGTTTTGGGGGCCCCGGGAAAACCCGCCCATTGGTCCCGGAAGGCCGCGTTGAGCGTCGGGGCGCCGCGGTAACCGGCATAAGCGGGGTTCAGGCTGAGTCCGTTGAAGACGTACTGGCTGAACTGGATGTCCTGCTGGGCGGCAGCGGCGGTGGCAAGGGCCAGGAGTGGGACCGTCAGAAAGTTTCTCATTTGTGTAGGATTTCGATCCATCCTTTATAGGCTTGTTTGCCATGGATCGTGTTCAGAAGCAGTATATAATAGTAAGTGCCATCGCTGAGCTCATGGCCGTCCCAGTCATTGGCATAGTTGTCGGAGTGATAGACCTGGTTGCCCCAGCGGTTAAAGACCGTCAGCTGGGAATTGGGGTATTTGTCGAGGCCGACGATCAAAAAGCGGTCGTTTTTCCCGTCCCCGTTGGGGGAGACGGCGTTGGGGATGAACAAACCGCTTTCCTGCCAGATGGTATACGTGCTGACGTTGTTGGCAATATTGGGATCGGGCGTGGTCGCGGAGACCACGGCTGTGTTGACGGTGTTGTTGAGGACCTCCATCGGTACGTCAAAGGTCAACACCGCGCTGTCCATGGGGGCCATTAGGGGCATCTGCCAGCTGAGCGTACGGCCGGCCGGGTCGAAGTAGGGCGTCGCGCCGCTATAGTTGCCGGGGTCGCCCACGTTCGGGGAAAGCGTATCCGACACGACCACGTTCTGCGCTTGTGCGGGACCGTGATTGACGACGGTCACGGTATAGGTGACGGTGCTTTGGACGGAAAAGGGACCGGGATTCGCGGTCACGGTGACGGACAGGTCGGCCACCGGGTCGATCTCGCAGCGGGCGGTGACCAGCAAGGCAGGCGTTGCTCCTGATGCACAACCGGCGGAGGATAGCGCCTGGACCGTATACACGCCGGGCTGGGTAGCAGATAGGGTTCCCGCAGTATCCCCGGCCAGGACGTTGCCATCCAGGTACCAGCGATAGGCCGCCGCGGTACCGGGTGCGGCACTGATCGCCAAGGTGCGGCCGCCGCAAACGCTGGCGGGTTGCGGGCTTTGGAGGTCCGGAACGGGAGGTGCGGCCTGGACGTCCACAACGGTGGTCGTTTGGGCGGTGCAACCGTTCTGGCCGTTGATGGTATAGGTAATCGTATGGGTTCCTGCCGAGGCCGTAGCCACCAGCCCGTTACCATCCACCTGGCCGGACCATGTACCGCCTGGGATGCCGTCCGTTACCCGGAGCGTATCTCCCTGGCAGACGGGATGCGCGCCGTTGATCGGGTCGATGGTGGGTAAGGGCAGGATGGCGACCGGCATGGTGACCTGTGTGGTACAGCCGGCGGTCGTAACGGTATAGATCACCTGGGCCTGGCCGGCTTGGGTACCGGTTACCTTGCCGCCGCTGTCGATGCGGGCGATGGTATCGGGGACGATCGTCCAGTGGCCACCCGGGGTAACGTCCGAAAGGGTGGTACCGGCGCCCGCGCAAACCTGTGTGGACCCGCCGAGACCGGCCACGACCGGGTAGGGGTTGACCACGGCCACCGCTTTGGCGCCCTGGTCGGGCAGGCTGGGGCAGTATCCCACACCGGTGGCCGATACAAAGTAAGGCGTGGTCGCCATCAGGACCGGCGTCATCATTTTTTCCCCCGTATCCAAAAGGTGGGTCAGGGCCGAATCGGAGAACCAGCCAAACCTCGGCGATTTTATAACGGTGCTGGATGCCCGAAGAACGGCTTCGTGACCGGTGCAGACAGAGGGGGCCGACACGGTGATGTCTCCGGCGGTGGTGTGCGGAAGGAACGTCAGGCGGATGGAGTCGGCGGAGGTACAACCGATCTGGTTGGTGACGGAATACCGGATCCATACCTGGCCGGGGGTCAGGCTGGTGACGTGTCCCGCGTCGTCGACGGTGGCGGTACCGGGGGCCAGGCTGGACCAGACGCCGCTCGCCGTGGTATCGGTCAGTGCCAGCGGGCTCCCGAGACAGGCGGTATCTGAGCTTAGGTTCCGGATGGACGCCACTACGTTGGGGATGGGGGAAAAAGCAATGTCATCCAGCGCCAGGTCGTTGCCCGCCCCGCCGATGTTGTTGTTGTTTATGAAAATATCGGCAGTGGTGGTGGTGGCTTCAAACGTAAAACTAAACTGCTGCCATGCGGTATTGTGGATGTCCCCGGTGGACAACGAGCCCAGCAGGACACCCGTGGTGGCGTCCGTGATCCCAAAAAGGACATTGGGTCTGATCGGGGCCTGGGGGCTGATGTCGGCGATATAGGCGCTGAGCGTATACTTCATCCCCGGCACCAGGCCGGTGACCCTTTCACGGAAAAACTCGTCCTTCCCGTAAGAGGCGTTGATGAGCATAAAATAACCGGTGCCCGTCGTATGGTCGACTAAGTTGGGATTGCCCCAGGCGCTACCGGTTTTATGGGCCAGTGTATAATAGCCGTCCAGCGGGAAGTTGACGGCCAGGTAGTGATAGTCGGTGAGCCCCTTGAGCGGGGGGCCATAGGTGGCGCTGCCCGTTCCAAAGTCCTGCAGGATCGTGTAGTGGCAGACCTGGGATATATTGGAAGGCTGGACCAGCCCGTTTTGAAAATCGGCCGTCACGACCTCGCCCGCCGCGACGGTGAGCGTGGCGCTGTTCGTGGCCACCGAGGCGGTAGATGTGCCGGCCGGGTCGTGTAGGGTAATGGCCTGGCAGCTCCAGTTTGGGACGGACGTCCCGGTGATCGTATAGGTGCCCGGGGCAACGGGGATCAGGACGGAATTCCCGTTGTTGCTGTTGATCCATTCGTTGTCATACCAGAAGTGCCCCCCATCCGTGGAGCGTGTAAATATCGTGGCCACGTCGTTGGCATCGGTGGGCAGGCCGTCGATCCCCCAGACCTCATTACCGGCCCCGCCCGTGAGGTGCTCCACATTCCGGGAGGAAGAGTCCCCCTGCCAGCTGTGCCCGTTCCAGGCACAGACGCCATCGGCCCCGCCGGTGGCCGTGTTCCGGGCAATACAATACATACCGCCTTCATCGTCATAAGCTACGTCCATATTGGTCGGCAGGGTTCCCAAGGCGGTACCCAGGGCCGTTACTTCCCCCTGGGGGGTGGCCTGGTAGATCCGGCCTTCCGAGGTGGAGAAGAGAATATTCCTGTTGGTGATATTGACGTCGACGTGGAGGATACCCGCGGGGAGGCTGGTGTTGGAGGTACTGGCGCTCATCCAGTGGTCGCTTTTCCTTTCGTAATAGCCCGTATATATAAGGAGGTGTCCCTGGTCGTCGACGACGACGGTTTCGCCCTGGCCTGCCTGCAGGCTCGCGTTGTTGGCGACATCCACCGCCTTGTGGCCGCCGTGGGCGGAGGGTATATATAAGGTATCCCGGGTATCCTCGCGGTAGGCCACCACCAGTCCTTTCGGTGTGGTATATACGCACTCACCGGGACCGGCCCCGTCTACGGCCGTTGCGGAATCCCCCGTGGAGACCCAGCCTGTGCCACCCGGCTTGCGGTAACGCAACGCGCCTTCGGCTACGACCCAAAGACCGCCGTCGTGGCTGCCCCCCAGATCCGAGCAACGCTGGGAAGAAGGGAGATCACTAAGGGTGAAGGAGTTACCCCCGCTGATCGTGTACGTGAACAGCGGACTGGATTCTTCATTGAGCGCCTTAACATGGACCGAAATGTATCCCACCTGTGCAAAGGCAGGCTGTACAACGGCAATGAGCACGAGCACAAAGCCGCTTTTCCGGGTCCGGAAAACTGGTTTTTCCATACACGATTGCTTGAATCGTCGAAAGAATATTGGATAAACTGAACTCTAAACAAATATACTGAAAGAACGTACGGAACCCTTGTTTATTCTGTGTTTATTTCGTAAATGAATTGTTACAGCAACGTGTTTCTACTGAGAATAAACGAATAAGCTGAATAAAAAAATGTGTAGCGGATAATTGGTTAGGAATGCAAATGAATGTGTGGAATTTTCCCCTCGTATTGATTTCTAATAGATTATGATTTTTAAGAATGTGGGGGGCTAACGGGCTCGTATAGTACCTAGATTGGGGTACGTAGTTCTACGTGGTCCGGGTACGGACTTCTCCTCTCCTCTGCGTATAATCAATATTGAAATAATAGAGCAGTAATGCTATTCTTTCGTTTTAGCAGCTGTTCTATATTTGTATTGTTGATGACAGTCAACCGTACCACTAAAATCCAAGATCCGAAAAAGACCAGTATCCAAGTATCCAATTATCCGAGAAACCAACGTTATTCGATCCAAGTATCCTTTTGAAACCGAAACCGTATCCAAGTATCCTGTAAAGCCCGTTTGATCCAATCCTATTGAAAACGAAAAAAAGGACTGTTACTGTCAACAGCGAATTGAAAAATCCATTTGTATCCTACGCTTAACCAGCCAAAAAACGTTCGTAGTTAAGCCCAAATGATTTTACCCCAGAAAAAAGCCGGTTCTATCCAGGACCGGCTTTTCGCTTTGGCTGAGTTTTTGCTATCACCCAGGGGTTTAAAGCCCCTCGCTTTTGGAATCCCGCTACTTTTGGAAAACACTTTGGGTCATCCTGATGCCCATCGCCGTGCGCGCCCAGAACCCGACGCTCACCAGCCCCACCAGCCCGCCTGCCATCTGCAGCGGGGCGACCTTTTCTTATTTGCCGACCAGCTCGGCTCCGCAAACCAGCTTCACGTGGGTGTTCGTACCCAGCTCCGGTATCACGGCCAAGACGACCCAGGGCCAGGGGGCCATTGCTTCGGTATTGATCGACAATACCAATGCCCCCGTAAATGCCACCTTCCAGGTGACCCTGACCACCGCCACCGGGTCCAGTACGGCTAATGTGGTGGTCACCGTAAATCCACCACCCACTGCGGGATTTACCCTCAACCAGGCCGCGGCCTGCCTGACGGGGAACAACTTTACGTTTACCAACACCAGTACGGGCGCGCCCCCGCTGTCCTATTTCTGGTCTGCGGGTGACCGGACCAATTCCCTGGCGACGAACCTTACCCATACCTACCCGACCTCGGGGCAGTTCCCCGTGCAGCTCACGACCCGGAATGCGTACAATTGTTTTGCCACCGCGACCCAGGTTGTTACCGTATATCCCACACCCCTGGCGGATTTTACAGACGCTTATGCCAACGGCGCCTACCAGTTTACCAATACCTCGGTGGGGAGTCCCACGAGCTATAGCTGGAACTTTGGAGATGGGACGACCAGTAATACTGCCAATCCTGCCCACACCTTTGCCGCCGGGGGCACCTATCCCGTGGTGCTGACCGTCACGAATGCGCAGGGGTGCGCGACTTCGATGACCGAAGACATTACCACGCCCACCGGGGGCGCGGCGGGTTTTACGGTGGGGCCTTCCGCGGGGATTTGCCAGGGGGCGACCTTTGCCTTTACCGACCGGTCTGCGGGGGCGCCCGTTTCCTATCAGTGGAATTTCGGGGACGGGACCCCTTTTGGGGCCGGGGCCGCGCCCACCCATACGTATGCTTCCGCTGGGGCTTTTACGGTTACGGAGACGGTTTCCTACGCCGGTAGTTCCTCTACGGTTTCTCAACTGGTTAATGTTTATCCTTCTCCTAACATCGGGCTTTTGATGGGGGGGACCACTGTATGTGCGGGGTCTTCCAGCGGGGCCATCATCTTTCAACCTGGTAACGATGCCCTGCAGTTTAGCTGGACCGTAAGCGATCCCTCGATCGGGCTTCAGAACGGAAGCGGGACGTATATTCCGGCTTTTACGGTGGCCAACGCTACCCCCAACCCGGTGGCGTCTACGCTTACCGTGTCCGCTGTCAGCCCTTATGGCTGCCCCATTTCGGATCAAAACCGGACTTTTACTATCAAGCCCAGCCCGGCTTTGACGGACAGCTTGCCTATGCTGGAGGTGTGTGCCGGTACTACGATCACCGTTCCGGCGTTTACGGCGAATCTCGCGGGGACTACTTTTGCGTGGACTACGACGGATTCGTTGACAGGGTTACCATCCTCGGGTACCGGTGATATTGCTCCTTTTGTTGCGGTTAATAATGACTCGATTACCCTGACTACGGGTTTGAGGGTTGTTCCGCAGTTCAATGGGTGCTCCGGGGTGACTAAGGAAATGATTTATACGGTGGATCCGGTGCCTACTTTAGATACGAGCGCGGGGCGTCCTGGTTTGTGTTCCGGGACTGTGTTGTCTTATGTTCCCAAAGCGTTGGCCATCGGAACGACTTATGCCTGGAGCAGGGCGGTGCAGAGCGGGATCTCACAAGGGGCGGCTTCAGGGAATGACAGTATACATGAGGTGTTGTCCAGTACTTCCAGCGCGGCGGTTTCTGTTGTCTACCAGTATCAGTTGACGGCGGGGAATTGTTCGTCGAGTGAGCCGCTGACGGTGCAGGTGCTTCCGGTGCCGGCGCTGAGTGGGCCACTTGATACGGCGGTGTGTAGTGGGGCGCTTTTTCGGTATGTGCCGGGTAGTGCAACTTCTGGTGCTTCTTTTTCGTGGACAAGGGCGGCGGTCTCCGGTGTTAACAACGCTCCGGGTGCGGGGGCAGACAGCATACATGAGGTCTTGTCGAATGCGGGGCTGACAGCGGTGGCGGTGCAATATCAATATACTTTGTCGGCTGCCGGGTGTTCTCAGACGCAGGACCTTGCGGTGGAGGTTAATCCGCAGCCGTTGATTAGCCTGGTTTCTCCCGACACCCAGGCGGTGTGCCCGGGGGGATCCACTCAGCCGGTGACGTTTAACGTTCAACCTGCCGGGACTAGCTATGCCTGGACAACCGATAATCCGGGGATTGGGCTTAATGCTGGTTCCGGGTCCGGCGCCGTTCCGGCTTTTGCAGGGGTCAATGCCGGTAATGCGCCGGTTGTGGCGCATGTGCGGGCGATTGCGCAAACGGCGGCGGGGTGTGTGTCGACGCCTTCTGGGTTGTATACTTATGTGGTGAATCCGGCGCCGGTGGCTACGATTGCAGAACCTGCGAGTACCCTTTGGTGTCCGGGGACACCTGTATCGCTGTCTGCTTCGGGGGGGAATACTTATCAGTGGTTTTATGGGGGCTCCGTTATTGGTACCTCTTCTGGTTTGGCCGCCAACGATTCTGGCACCTACGCGGTCCAGGCGGCGAATACGTTTGGTTGTGCGGATACGGCGGATATCAGTCTTTCGCTTTATCCTCAGCCCCAGGCATCGTTTATTTTTCAGACTTCCTGTCTCGATACGCCGGTGGTGTTTACCAATACCTCGACAGAGGCATTGAACCTACCGGTTACGTATAGTTGGAGTAATGGGATAGGGGGGACCAGTACGGCTGTGTCGCCGACCTTTACCTATCAAACGGCCGGGCAGTATACGGTAAGCCTGACCGTAACGCCTCAGGGGTGCGCGGCGCAGGCGGCTACGGCGTCTATGCCGATCTCCATCACCACGCCGCTGCCGGGGGAGAAGCTGGTGGATCAGTTTGTGCAGTCGGGGAAGGGGGCGTCTATTAGTGGGCGGTCCTTTACCGGGGCTACTTATGATTGGATGCCAGCTTCCGGGTTGAGCGATCCGTTGGTGGTGGATCCGACGGCTTTGTTGACGGCGCCACAGGCGTATACCATTGCTATGACCATGCCTACGGGGTGCGTGACGACGGATACGCTTCGCGTTGACCTGATCGGGGCGGATGTGGTGTATATACCTGGTGGGTTTACGCCTAATGGGGATGGGCGCAACGATCTTTTCGTCATCGCGGGGTTGAACAACTATCCCGGGTCTTCGCTGGCGGTGTTTGACCGGTGGGGGAAAAAGGTTTATTACTCCTCCGATTACCAGAATAACTGGGATGGGGGAGGGGTTATGGCGGGGACGTATGTGTATGTGTTGGAGTTGAAGATTCCTAACGGTGGGAAGGAGTATCGGGGGACTTTGGTGGTGATGCGGTAATGCTACTTCAATGCTGTGGCGATTTTTTGGAATAGTTCAATTACCTCTTTTGCTGATTCGTCTAGCGCTTTTTTAGCCCTTTTTTTGTCCTCCTGTAACCATTCTAATACTTGATTCAGAAGTGTTAATTTTTCATCTCTTTGGATCTTTTTGTTTTGTATTGAAAAGATACGTTCCACCTCTTGTTGAAAGAGCGCTGGATAGTATCGTTCAAATTGTTCTTCGGACAAGCAGACAAAATGTTCGGGACTCCAGGATTTTTTATAGTCATTTTGCATTTTCTCAATATTCCTTTTTCCTGCTTCGTCGCCATCGGCAATCACCCACGCTTTGTTTTTATAAACTGGACTAGAGTGAACATATAGGAATAGATCATGTAAATGCTTGAATTTTGCGTGCACGTCATCTACTCCGTTTGCGGCGATCGTTCCGATTTTGTGGTGAAGCTCCGGGACGAAATTTGGAATGATGAAATCCCTTACGATTCGTTCAGCTGATGATTCTTCGAATAAAAGATACCCTTCGAAAAGGTCCCTGTCGGATAAGTCGTAACCCAGGAGCTTTAGTATATCTCTTCGTTGTTGAGGTGAGGCGGGTACTTCCTGAATAGTTGAGGTTGGTATAGCCAAGCCTGTATTGTCCTGGGAAATATAGAATATTTTAGCTCCCTCTATTGCACTAAGATGTTTTAGAACAACGTCTGAATGAGTAGAGATTATAACTTGGTTATTTTTAGCCTTTTTTATAATAAGGTCCAGCAATATTTTTAGTGCCACAGGATGCAAGTCGTTTTCTATTTCTTCAAGTAAAAATAGCTTTCCATCTTCGGTCAGTAAGTTGACCAACAGCCCAATAATGTTTATAACACCCTCTCCCATCGCTTCGATTGGGATAGTATTATATGGGCCACTGTACATTCCCAATGTATAACCGTTTTGCTGTGCTGCAATTGGGACTACTTCATAGCCAATTATTGTTTTGCACAATCGTCGGAACTCTTCATTTATGGTAGGGATGCCGTTGATCTTTTGAACCTTGGCGGGGAGGTTTGATTGGCTATCACGAATAATAAAAGTGTCTTCTACACTGCCTTGGGTTGAAATAAATGCTTTTTTCCTTGTTGTTAAAAATGGATATATGAAGCCACCTTTGTCCTCCCTGTTGGGAAAACCATCAAACTTTTGTTTTCTTTGGTCACCTACATAAGTTCTTTCGTCGGCAGTTAATTCTCTTTTTTCAAGAGTATAAGATTCTCTTTCGCCACTTTGATTAAGAGTAATGTTGATGTATCTGGTAGTTGTGGCGCGTATTCCCGGATGGAAGTAGGCCGGTGCGAAATAGGATTGTTCAGGTTTATTTACTTGCCCTATTTCAAATTCGATGGAGAATGAGTCTTCCCTTGCTCTAATATCGGTTTCCCTAAGGTAAAAAAGTTCTTGCAAAGAGTAGACCGACTTGAGTATCGTAGACTTTCCCGAATTGTTGAACCCGACCAGAATGTTTAGGGATTTAGATAGATTTAATTCGGCATTTTCAAAACAGCGAAGGTTTTTGAGGTTAATTTTTTCTATTATCATGTCATCAATTATTGAAGGTGTTGTATGCATTAAAACAGACAACCAAGAAACTATAACCAATTGGAGCGATTTTTTTTCTGAATTTGAGTATTGATAATTAAAACTAACTATTGTTAGTTTTAGGGTGCGTTCTCATAATCTCCTGACTTTCCTGTTGACAAAAACGCCTAATTTAGCCCGGCAAACAATTGTTGATTGCATGCAAAAACTCCTATCGTTCACAAACCCCCATCTAACATGACCTCCAGAAGAGATTTCCTCACTCAAGCCGGCCTCGTTGCGGCGGCTTTAGTAACCTTGCCATCTTTAAAAGGCCTTGTGGCCGCCGGAAAAGTCGCCAACGCAGGCGGCGCCACAGCCGCGCATGCCGCCGGCAAAGGCGTCTGCGGCCTCCAACTCTATTCCTTAAGAGACCAACTCCCCAAAGACCCCCAAACCTGGATCGCCAAAGTAGCCCAAGCCGGCTACAAAAACGTCGAGACGTACGGCCTCAGCAGCGACAGCAAGTTCTTCGGCGTCGATACAAAGGCTTTCAAGGCCTTGCTGGACCAAAACCACCTCTTCAGCACCAGCGGCCACTACGGCGTAGACGAGTACTTAGCGAAGGGAACCGACCACGACCTGGGCCTGGCGATCGATGCGGTGCACGCCCTGGGCCAGAAGTACCTGACGGTACCTTACCTGGGCGACCAGTTCCGCAAAACGGAGGCGGATTGGGTAAAGGTGGCGGGTCAGTTTAACGACCTGGCGAAAAAGCTGAAGAAGGAGGGGATCCAAATGGCCTACCACAACCATAACTTCGAGTTTGTCCCGGTGAACGTGCAGACGAGAGGATATGACCTCCTGCTGAAGCACACAGACCCGGAGCTGGTGCACTTTGAAATGGACCTGTATTGGGTCGTAAGGGGTGGGGCGGACCCGGTTCAGTTGTTCCATGAGCATCCGGGGCGGTTTGTGATGTGGCATGTCAAGGATATGAATAAGACGACGCCGAGCCTGAACACCGAAGTAGGTACGGGGAGTATTGATTTTGTAAAGATCTTTAAATATCATACCTTGTCTGGAGAACAGCAGACGTTTATGGAACAGGAGAACTACGCGGAGGGAATGGACCCCTTTACGAGCATTGCCCAGAGTGCCGCGTATATTAAAAATAAACTCCTTGTTTGATGATCTTTATTCCACGAAAACCTATATACCTTTGTGGGGGCCTTTGATGGCCCCCTTTTTTATTATGAAACTTCCTGTTTTCGTTTTTACTTCGGGCTTGCTGCTGGCAAGCCTGACGTGTTCTTCGAAGATACTCCTGCCCTCGGTGATCGGCGATCACATGGTTCTTGAACGAAATTCCTCGGTGGCGATCTGGGGGTGGGGCGATGCTAACGACACGCTCCGGATCACGGGTAGCTGGGCCCCGAACGACACGGTCCTAGGCCGGGTGATGAACGACGGCCATTGGCGGGTGGACCTGCCCACCAAAGACGCCGGAGGCCCTTATACCCTGACGATCAAAGGGAAATGGGAAACGGTCACGGTGAGCGATGTGATGCTGGGGGAAGTGTGGATTTGTAGCGGTCAGTCAAACATGGAGTTCTCGGCAAACTGGGGACTTTACAATAGGGCCACGGAGGTGGCAGCGGCGGATTTCCCTGGGATCCGCTTTTTTCATGTCCCAAAGATCGGGGCGGCTTTTCCGCAGCAGGACTGCCGGGCGAGCTGGGCGGCTTGTACGCCTCAGACCATGCAGGACCAGACGGCGGTGGGGTATTATTTTGCGCGGATGCTTCAAAAGACCCTGAACGTGCCGCTGGGGATCATCCAGGCGGCGTGGGGGGGGACTCCTGCGGAGGTGTGGGTCAGGGCGGACCGGGTGCGGTCGAATCCCGTACTGGTGGCGCACCAATATGAAGACCATTCGAAGCACTGGCCGGATAGGGAAGGGACCTTGTACAACGGGATGATTGCTCCTTTTATCCCTTATGGCGTGGCGGGGGCCCTTTGGTACCAGGGGGAGTCGAATACGTATCGCCCGGGTGCGTATGCGGTCCTGATGGACAGCCTGGTGAACGGCTGGCGGCAGGATTTTGGCCGGAATTTCCCCTTTTACTTTGTACAGATTGCCCCTTTTACTTACGACTCGACTAAGCAAAAAGCCTTTGTTCTCCGGGAACAACAGGACCTGGCCCAGCGTTTGATCCCGGGCTCGGGTATGATCAGCATCGGGGACATTGCGGGCGATATCCACGACATCCATCCCAAGGATAAAAAAGACGTTGGGGAAAGGCTTGCGCGGTATGCGCTGGCGGAGACGTATCATCAAAACGTGGGGCCGTACCTGAATCCTACCTATAAGTCGATGAAGGTCGAGGGGCACAAGGTGATCCTGTCTTTTGACCATGCGGAAGGGGGGCTGGTGAGCACGGATAAGGACATTCCCGGGTTCCAGGTGGCAGGGGCGGACGGGCAATACGTGGACGCCACCGGCCAGATCTATAAGGACGGAATCCTCCTGTCGAACAAATCGGTGCCTAACCCAGTGTCGGTCCGCTATTGTTTTACCAATAGCGCGGTGCCTACGGTCAAGGGTAAGGACAGCCAGTTGCCATTAGCGCCTTTCCGGACGGATAGCGAAAATCTGGACAACTAGCTCTTTTTTTAAATAAATTCCCGAAAAAATTAGAAAATATTAGAGGTAGTTTGTTAATTTGGACCAAAGACTGCTGAAAATCTATAGATAGTAAAATTTTATTATTCATTTCAACCCACCATGGACTCCAGTCACAGTGCTCATTTCAAAAAGGCTTCCGCCGCAGGTTTACTCGTTGCTCTTGGCATTATTTACGGGGATATCGGTACCTCCCCTTTGTACACCTTCCAAACCATCCTGACCGACGGCGGGGTCATCGATAAGGTACTCATCTATGGGGCGATCTCGGCGATCTTCTGGACCCTTACCCTCCAAACGACTTTTAAGTATGTGATCATCACGCTCCAGGCCGATAACAAGGGCGAGGGCGGGGTGTTTTCTTTATATGCCCTGGTCCGGCGGTATGGGAAAAAATTAGTGTATCCTGCCATCATCGGGGCGGGTACCCTGCTGGCGGACGGGATCATTACGCCCCCGATTTCCATCACCTCGGCCATCGAAGGGCTGGGCGGGGTTCACGGGCTGGAGAATGTCATCGTCCCCGGGAATACGCTGGTGGTGGAGATTGTCCTGGTCATCATCCTGCTGCTTTTTATCTTCCAGCGTTTCGGGACAAAGGTCGTGGGGGGCTCGTTCGGGCCCATCATGCTGATCTGGTTTACGATGCTGTCCGTCTTAGGCCTAAAGGAGATCGTGCATAACCCCGGGGTCTTCCAGGCGTTGAGCCCGCACTATGCGATCGAAATGCTCACCCAGCACCCCAAGGGGTTCTGGCTCCTGGGGTCCGTCTTTTTGTGTACCACGGGGGCGGAAGCCTTGTATTCCGACCTCGGTCACTGCGGTCTGGGGAACATCCGTGTCAGCTGGATCTTCGTAAAGTCCTGTCTTGTCCTGAACTACCTGGGACAGGGTGCCTGGGTACTGGCGCAACACAGCACCAGTCTGCATGGAGCCAACCCTTTCTTTGCCATCGTGCCGACCTGGTTCCTGCTGCCTTCCATCCTCATCGCTACCTGTGCGTCCATCATCGCCAGCCAGGCGTTGATCAGCGGGTCCTTTACCCTGATCTCCGAGGCCATCAGCCTTCACTTCTGGCCGCGTGTAACCGTTAAGTTCCCGACCAATATACGTGGGCAGATCTATATCCCTTCCATCAACTGGGTGCTTTGCCTGGGGTGTTTCCTGGTCGTCCTATATTTCCGGACCTCGGAGGCCATGACGGCGGCCTACGGTTTTTCCATCACCGTAGCGATGCTGATGACCACCATCCTGATGTTCTTTTTCCTCCGACGGGTCAAGCACTGGCCGATGTGGTCGGTGGTCCTCGTGCTGGTCGTCTTTGTGACGGTGGAATCGTCCTTCTTTGTGGCCAATGCCGTGAAGCTGCTGAAACGGCTTTTCTTCCTGGTCTTCGAGCTGGGGCTGATCTCTACCATGTATATCTGGTACCACGCCCGGAAGATCACCAACCGGTTCCTCACCTTTGACAATATAGAGCCCTACCTGCCGCGGATAGACGAACTGTCCAAGGACGAGCAGACGCCCAAGTTCTCCTCCCAACTGATCTACCTGACGAAGGCCAATAACCCGCGCCAGATCGAGAAACGGATCCTGTGGTCGATCTTCAAGGAGACGGCCAAACGGGCGGATGTATACTGGTTTATCCACCTGGAACGCACCGACGAGCCGTATACCATGGCGTACGGGGTGGAAGAGCTCAAGGACGACAATGTGATCCGGATCGACTTTTTCCTTGGTTTCCGCGTACAGCCCCGGATTGGCCTGATGTTCCGCAAGGTGGTGATGGAAATGATCGCCAACAAGGAGCTCGACATCACCAGCCGGTTCCCGTCCCTGAACAGCGAAAACCTCAACAACTATAAGTTTGTCCTGATGGAGAACTTCCTGTCCTATGACAACGAGTTCTCCGTACGGGAAGGTTTTATCCTGAACAGCTACTTTGCCCTGAACCGTTTTGCGCTCAACGACAGCCGGGCCTTTGGCCTGGACGTCAACCAGACGCTGGTCGAAAAGATCCCGCTGGTGGTGACGCCGGTATCGAGCATCGGGTTGAAAAGGGTGTTTTACCGGTGTAAAGACTAACTATGCGTACGTGCGTCTATGCCCTGAAAGTCTGGCTGGCGGCGGTGGTCACCGCCCCCTTCCTGGGCTTTATGATATGCCGCGCGTTTCATACTGACGACGGCGTCTCCCTGACCGGGTCGTACTGGTGGATGGGGGCGCTGCTGTCGTTTCCGGCTTTTCCCGTGATCTGGCTGGGCGTCAATGTCGCGCCTTTTATGGGGAAAAACCGCCTCGCTCAAAAGCTTTTGTTATCCCTGTGGGCCGCTGGGTTGACGGCGGCCCCTTTTTCCATCTTTGGTATTCTTAGGATCAGGGACCTGCAATCGGAGCTGTTCTTTGGGTTTTATCTCCTGCCGATCCTGCTGGGAATCTGGTTCTACCGGTGGCCGCATCCCGTATCTTTGCCGGAACCACAAATCACCGCCTCATGAAACCAAGAACGCTGGTGTGCGTCCTGGGAGCCTTTCTTTGGGTTGCCTGTTCCAAGCATGATTCCGGGTCCGGTAACAAGGGTACCTCCACCACTCACAAGGACACCCTCCTTGTCAAGGTCTCCTCCCCGGATATGGCGGACAGCACCCTTTTCCTATATACCCACGATACCGTCCTGAGGGGTTTTGCCCAGGAATACAACGATGTCGGGACCGCGAAGATCGATGGGTATTTCCCGGTGTATACGGGGGGACATCCCGTGGCCCTGGACAAGGGAACCGATACCCTGGGGACGACGACCAGCCTGCTGTTTAATTTCATGCTGGACACCTCCGGCCGGATCCAGGTGGCGGCTTATGTGGCGGGTTCCAATCCCTATTACGACTCCCTGGTGTATAACAGCGCCGGGCAGGTGACCTTTGTCTACGAATACAGCGGTCCCCCGGCCGGAGCCCGGTACCTCTCCTCCGTCAGCCAGCTGGTGTGGGACGCCAGCGGGGACGTGACCCAGTTTTTTACTTCGGATAACCTGACTGACCTGCAGGCCGGGTCCTATACCTATTCCGCGGCACTGACATACGACGGGAAGGTCAACCCCTACCGGAAGACCCAGGCGGCCCTGTTGCTTGCCCTGGTCCAGGACGCGGACTACTATGCCTTCCTGTCGGCCCAAAACGTGGCTACTGCCCAGCTTACCCAGTATGACCTGGGGGTCCAGGCCACCGAAACCGACGTCAATACGTATACCTACGACGCCTCGGGGAACCCCTTGTCCGTAGCCCAGGCCGTCACCGACCAGGGGGTGACCGTGACGACCCACCAGGTTTTTACCTATGCTTCTTTGTAGTACTTATTGGCATAAACACCTACATCCTTAAATTTGTGTATTTTTCCTGAGCGACCAATTCTATGCCTATGCCGTATGACGTAGATACACCCTATGTACGCTATACCATACACGAACACGCCATCCTGGAGGCGTCCTATAAAGAGGACGTCCTGTTCATCACCAAGGAAATGGCCCGGGAGATCGTGGCCAAGCGTCTGGCCCTCCAGAAGGGCCAGTCCTACCGGTTGTTGATGCACGCGGAGAACCGCATCCACATGTCCCCCGCCGCCCGGAACTATTTTACCGGCCCCGAGGGGAACAAGGGGATCGCCGCCGTTGCCATCCTCTACGACAACTGGACGCAAAACATGGTGACCCGGTTTATCCTACTCATCAAAAAGCCCGACTTCCCCATGGAGACCTTCCGCGACAGCCGGAAGGCCAAAAACTGGCTCCTTAAACAGGACCTCCGGGGTATTGCCCCCATCATCCGCATCAACCCCGCCATCACCAAGTATGGTCTCTCCGAAAAGGACATAGAGATCATGCGCTGTATGGCCCAGGGGCTCAACAGCAAGGAAATAGGGGAGGAGCTGGACTGCTCGCCCCGGACGGTGGAGTTTTTGAAGAACGAGCTATATGGGAAGCTGAGCGCGGTGAATGGGTGTGCGTTGATACAGAGGGCGAATGACCTGGATCTGATTGGTAAGAATGCCTATTAGTTTTAGTATTTGACATTTTTGGTAGTGAACTAATTGTTAATCACCGCTGCCAGGTGGTTATTCCTTTTGGCTGGGGTGTTTTTATAGACATACCACAAAGCCACCTATGTCTTACGTCTTCAGAACCCCCTTTGTAGACTACACGCTACACGCCCAATCGATCCTTGAAGCAGCGTACAAGGAAAATATTCCCCTCATCAATAAGGAGATGGCGGTTAGGATCGTTGCCGACCGGTTGTCGCTTCAGCGCGGGAAACCATGTCGGTTGTTGATGCACACGCCTACCTCGGTCGATTTTTCGGCGCCTGCCAGGAGCTATTTGGCCAGCTCTTCGGGGACTGAGGGTATTGCCGCTGCTGCGGTGCTTGTCAATCACTGGACGGAGCAGATTGCGCTTCGGTTTATCCTATGTGTTAAAAGGTCCAGCTTTCCTATGGACATATTCCGGGACCGGCAAAAGGCCATTGAGTGGTTGCTGGAAAGGGATCTTGGGGAGGTCCATCCGGGGGCGGAACTCATTACGGATGGGTTGCAGCGGTATGATCACTTGTTCTTTAAGGATCCGCATGCGAAGCTTACTTATGATCACCGGGAGGTGATTACTAAGGTGAATGAGGCGTTTTGCGTGTTGACAGGGTATCGTTCAGATGAATTGTTAGGGCAACCGTTTTCTATGCTGACTCGTGACGAGTTTGTTTTGTATGACCGGCAGGGGCTTGTGGTGCCGGCGCAACTGGAGTTGTCGCCGTTTCCGGTGGGGAGGGATGGGTTTCAGGATATGCTTGTCGTGGTGATACATTATGAGCGGGTGGTGCCGGCTTCGGCGGCTGTGAAGACGTATGGGTTGAAGGAGGAGGATTTGCGGATACTGCGGTTTTTGTCGCAGGGGATGACTAGTGTGGAGATTGGTGGGGTGTTGGGGAAGTCGTTTCGGACGGTGGATGGGAGGAGGGCGGTGATTTGTAAGAAGTTGGGGGTGAGGAATGTGAAGGCGCTGTTGCCGAAGGCGAAGGAGTTGGGGTTGTTGGGGTAGGTGTTTTGGACAGGTTTTGAAATTGGGAGTATTATTTCTTAGGGGGATAAGATGCTTTTTTAGGGGGCTATTTTTAAGCTAGTGCAGTTAAACTTTATTTATGAAGCAACTTCCTAGCTTGAATGGATTGAGGGCTGTAAGTATTTTGATTGTTTTAGTTTATCATACACTTGGGGCCAACTTGCATGATAATAAATCCCTCCTCTATAACATTCCCTTCTTCAATGGTGAGTTTGGCGTGAATGTATTTTTTGTCATCTCCGGATTTTTGATCACATCGCTTTTGTTGAAGGAAGAAAAAGAAGGGGGCTCAATTTCGCTAAAGGACTTCTATATGCGGCGTGCGCTGCGTATTTTCCCTGCATATTATTTCTTGCTTTTTGTATATTACGTTTTACAGAAATTTGACATAATTCATATTCCCGGCGGCTCCTGGTTGACGTCGTTATTATACGTCAAGTATATTAACTATAATGACGATGTTTATACCGGCCATGCATGGTCGTTGTCTATCGAGGAGAATTTCTATTTCTTTTGGCCGTTTGTATTTCTGCTAGGTGATAAAGTAAGAAGATATACGGCCTTAGCACTCGTGGGAGTTGTGCCTTGTTTTCGGCTATTTCTTTACTTTCATCCCATTACCTGGATAGACGAACTTTCTTTTTTTGTTCGGATCGATTCGATAGCGACAGGGTGCCTATGTGCTTTGTATAAAGATAAAATTATAAAGTTTCTCAGTCCCTTTTGGTGGGATGCTGTCCTTATCGCGTTGACCACTCTTTTTATTTGGCCTTGGCTGGGGCAATTAGTCCATGGTACTTTTGCAATCTATATTTTTGTTGCGTTCGGTGTATTGTCCGGAACGGTAGTTAACGTCATTATTGTAATAGTAATGATGTATGCCGTGTACGGTCCAAAAGGATCCTTGTACAAGGTGTTGAATACCCGTTTATTTAATTATATCGGTGTGCTGTCCTACAGCTTATACCTTTGGCAGCAATTTTTTATGACGAGAACGCGCTTTTGGGGGACGCAATTCCCACAAAATTGGTTATTCATCGTTGCTGCGGCATTGTTCTCTTACTACATCATCGAAAAACCCTTTCTCAGCTTAAAATCCCGCTTCAAAGGCAAAAGAAAAGCACCCAACCCCATCGGGGTGAGTGCTGTCAGTGTTTGATAGTAAAATTGGTGCCGTTGTTGCTGAAGGCGAGAGGGTTGAGGTTATTGGAATGGAAGGAATGGACAGTTTTTTGAAATTGGGAGTATTCTCTATTGGTTGGTGATAAGGCCTTTCGGAAAACTATTTTTAGGCTGGAGAAATTAAACTTTACTTATGAAACAACTTCCCAGCTTGAATGGATTGAGGGCTATTAGTATTTTTATTGTTATTTTTTTTCACCTGTTCTGGTTCAACTTTAACGTCAGGCAAAAATCGATATATTATATCCCTTTTCTCAATGGCGAGCTGGGCGTGCATGTATTCTTTGTGATTTCTGGGTTTCTCATTACTACACTATTATTGAATGAGGAAAAGGAACGGGGGGCAATATCACTTAAGAACTTTTATATACGACGTGTTCTACGGATATTTCCGGCGTATTATTTTTTGCTGTTCGTTTATTACATTCTTCAAATCGTCGGCTTAATTGGTATACCCGGGAGGGCGTGGTTGACAGCTTTTTCCTATGTAAAGTATATTAACTATTCAATTGATCATTTTACTGCTCACGCATGGTCGCTTTCCATAGAGGAGAATTTCTATTTATTCTGGCCGTTCGTATTTTTGATGGGTGATAAAGCAAGAAGGTATGTTGTTGTTTTTCTTATGATTATCGCCCCGATTTTAAGAACTTTCTTGTTTTTTCATCCTGTAGTATGGATAAGTGACCTGTCTTTTTTTGTGAGGATCGATGCAATTGCTACTGGCTGTTTTTGCGCCTTATTTAAGGATAGGATACTAGCAATTTTGAATCTTAATTGGAGTGCCGTTTTTATATCTTCTCTAATTATTTTATTCATATGGAGAGGGCTTGCCCATTTGACCTTTGGTACCTCTTTCGTTTTAATTTTCGTTTTTTTGGGGATGTCTACCGGAACCATTCCGAATATAATGATCGCGATGGTGGTGATGTTTTCTGTGTATGGTCCAAAAGGAATATGGTATAAGCTGCTGAATACCAGAGTGCTTAATTACGCCGGCATTCTGTCCTATAGTCTTTATCTTTGGCAAGTATTTATTTTCAAAACGGGTTGGTGGGTGACACATTTCCCGCAAAATCTGGTCTTCATTTTCGCTTGTGCTTTGTTTTCTTATTATATCATCGAAAAACCCTTCCTCCGCCTAAAATCTCGCTTCGCGGGCAAAAGAAAAGCACCCAGCCCCATCAGGGGGAGTGCTATCAGAGTGTGATGGTAAATGATGCAGACTTGTTGTGATTTTGGGATTATTCTTTCTCTATAGGTGACAAGATCCATATAGGGACTATTTTTAAGCTGGCGGTTATCATACTTTATTTATGAGACAACTTCCCAGCTTGAACGGATTGAGGGCTATCAGTATTATGATTGTCTTGTTATATCATCAGCTTGGGTACAACTTTAATATCGAACAATCTTTACTTTATTACCTGCCTATCTTCAATGGTCAGTTTGGCGTGACTGTTTTCTTCGTGATTTCCGGGTTTCTGATCACTTATCTTATGTTGCGGGAAGAACAGGACGGGGGCTCCATATCGCTAAAGGACTTTTACATACGGCGTGTCCTACGCATTTTTCCGGCATATTATTTCCTGCTTCTTGTATACTACTTTCTTCAACGATTGGATATTTTGCATATTCCAAAGGCATCATGGCTGACATCGCTGATCTACCTTAAATACGTTAACTATAAAATTGAGGACTATACTGCTCATGCCTGGTCGCTTTCAGTAGAGGAGAATTTCTATTTTTTCTGGCCTTTTATATTCTTGCTGGGGGATAAGGTAAGAAAATATGCGGCCATCGCACTTGTGGCAGCAGTGCCTTGTTTCCGGCTATTTCTCCACTTTCATCCCATTTCTTGGATAGGCTATACATCCTTTTTTGTACGAATCAATTCTATAGCGACGGGATGCATTTGCGCCTTATATAGGGATAAAATTATAAAGTTCCTCCAACCTTATTGGGAGGATGCTATTAATATATCATTGATAACCCTTTTCAGCTGGCCATGGCTGGTGTATTTTTTCGGCGATACACTTACTTATGTTTTTGTTGTTTTCGGCGATTTGACCGGAACGATCGCCAATACAGCTATAGCGATAGTGATGATGTATTCGGTGTATGGTCCGAAAAAAACTTGGTATCGGATATTAAATACACGAGTATTTAACTATGTTGGCGTGCTGTCCTATAGTATATACCTTTGGCAGCAATTTTTTATGCTTAGAACGCAATATTGGGTAACGCATTTCCCGCAAAACTGGTTATTCATCGCAACATCAGCCCTGTTCTCATACTACATCATCGAAAAACCCTTCCTCCACCTAAAATCCCGCTTTGCAGGCAAAAGAAAAGCACCCAGCCCCATCGGGGTGAGTGCTATCAGTGTGTGATGGTAGAATGGCCGCAGTGTGTATAGGGGGTAAGTTGTCTCCTATTCTTCGACGTCCTGATCCAACCACTCGTCGTATTCCGAGTACCAGGTCGCCATTTCTTCGAACAAGCCGGTGATCTTGTCTTCGTCGCCATTAAAGTGGGCGGTGATGTCTTCGAACTCAGCCACAATGTCGAAGCCTTCTTCTTCTTCGTTCCATTTGGCGAGGAACCTGGGCGCCTCCGTGTGTAATACGTATTCGCCGTCTTCGTCCTCCATAAAGTTGTCGCAGGAAAGGAATTTTGGAATGGTGCCCATAGTTGCTTCTATTTTGGGGAGGAAGGTAGGAAATATTTCCCGTTTAAACAGGCGAATTCACCCACCAGGCGTTCCCAAATGCATCTTTGAATCCGCCGCCCCTTCCATAGGGCCGGTTGTCGAGCTCCTGTAGAAGGGTAACGTCGGGCCGCACCAGGGCCTTTGCAAATACCTCATCAACCTTGTCCACATAAAGGAACATGGAGGAGGGGAAGGGGGCGTAGACATCGGTGGCATCGGCAAACATGATGACGGCGGGACCGATACGAAGTTCCCCGTGCATCAGGATGCCCGGGGAGCGGTCGGCGCTGTATTGGAGGGTGGCACCGAAAACGTCTTTTACAAAATCCAGGAACCGGTAGGCCCCGGGGACGATCAGGTAGGGCATAATGGGGAGGTAGTTGTCGGGAACTTGCATGGGATAAACTTTTTGACAAAGGTGCCACGGAGCGGCGGCATGAAATTGTAAATCCGCGACAACCTAGTTCTTCCACTGCGCCGCTTCCGCCTTCCCCCCGAAGTATTCCTTGGGGTGATGTCCGGAAAAGGCCTTGAACTCGTGGATAAAGTGGGACTGGTCGTAGTACCCGCAGGCATAGGCGATCTGCGTCAGGGTTAGTCCCTTGTCTCCATAAGGCTCCAAGGCGCCGCCAAACCGGCTAAGCCGGGCAAAGAGTTTGGGACTGAAGCCCGAATAAGTTTTGAAGTCGCGTTCGAACTGGCGGCGGGACCGGAAGCATTGGTCGGCGAGGTAGGCGAGGTCTACCAGTCCCTCCCGGCTGACGACCGACCGTATGGCGTGTATCACGAAGGCTTCGAGGGGGTGAAGGCGGGACGTCAAAAAAGTGCTTAGCAATTCGACACGGGTCGGGTTGTCCGGGGCGGACAAGATCCGCTCTTCCAAAATGCGGCCCTCGGCCCCACAGAGCGACGCCAGGTCTACCGATTGATTCGACACCGATTGCGCCGATACCCCAAAGAGCGCCGGGAGCCCATAGGGGTACAAGAAGGCACCGAAGATGCCAAAGTTTTCCTGGATCGCATAGCGGTTGAAGCTGGTAGTTTGTCCTGTGATACCGGATCGAAAAGACGGGGCCTGGTCTCCAGAGGGCAGGATTTCGGTAAAGGAGCCTTTGTAGTGAAATACCATCTCCGGGCAGCCGCTGGCCAGCGTGCGGTGGACGTACATTTCTCCGGGTGGAAAGTTGCTTTCCAGCACCCAAAAGAACCGTACATACGGGGCAAGCAAGGGTGGGGGCGGTATTTCCAGATAGGTCATGCAGCAGAGACGATCTTACCCAGTCCTTTCAGCACAATTCGTTCCAAAAGCGGTTCGTTGATCTGGGAAGGGTCATAGACATTGATCGTCGTGGATTCGTTGAACTCGGTATAGATAAAAACTTTGCGGTGGTCATAATTGCCCGCGAATGTAAAAACGACCGGTTTGTGGTGTCCCCTCAGGCGAACGGAATAGCTTCGGTGGAGGTACTGTTCAAACTTTTCTTGTGTGCCGGCGTCCAGCTCCAGGTGGTGTCCCTGGTCCCTGACCTGGTCCAGGAAACGGTGGAGGGCGGGGTGGATCTCCGTCTGTACCAGGGAAGAAAAGGCCGAGTTGAAAGCGTTCCTCTTCCGTTCGTATTCCCGCAACAACTCCTCCCGGGCGGCCGGCCGCTCATCGAATGCAATGGGTGGGTAAACGGGCGCTTTTAGCATACCATAAAGTTGCTGAATTCTTGGTTAGTAGGTATTAATTAAAATTAGCATGTTTTTCCAGACTTACAAATAGTTGTAAAAAAAATAGTTACGGGTAGAAACCCGTAACCTGGTTGTGAATGCTGAAACTTACTACTGTAAGGACTATAGGGTAGGTAGTAAAGGCAAAAGCCAGTCGAGGATGGCCTTTCGGTTCACCTCTGTCATTGTAAGTTGCTGCTGGTGGGTCTTTTCGCCCATTTCCAGGATAAAGAAAATTTTCTTGTAGTCATAGTTGGCTACGGCAGCAATGTCCACTTTCCCGGCTTGAGTGCCGTTGATGGAATAGCACTGATGTACGTGTGCGAGATACCGTCTGTCGATCAGGCTGTGGATCTCTACCCAGTAGCCGCGCCGGGTATACTCTGCCATTACCTCGTCCATGGTCGGCCGGATTTCCGTTGCCAGGACTTTTCGAAAGTGGGCATTGAAAATGCGCCGGTTGGCCTCGTACTCCTGTTGTAGTGCTGCGTGACCACCGATGATGGCTGTCAGTTGCTCCGCGTAGGGAGCGAGGCGGCTGTCAAATTCTCTTGGCATAGAGGGTTCATTTTGGTTTAGCAAACAATCGTTTGGTATCTTGCTAAAACAAGCGAGCAGTGATTTTGAACCTATTTACCCTGTCGTCTTTTCTATCATTAACAAACGCTTCACAAATCCCTGTCGCGGATAGGGCGTTTAGATAAGTATTCCCAGAATGGATAAAATGGTTTGTGGAAATTCTGTGGAAAAAATGTTCCTTGTGGAACGGTATGTAAAATTACGGTTTTTGACCGGTGGACTACGAACGCCCAGAATCGTTGAACT
Organism: Dinghuibacter silviterrae; assembly: GCF_004366355.1. Lineage (NCBI taxonomy): Bacteria > Pseudomonadati > Bacteroidota > Chitinophagia > Chitinophagales > Chitinophagaceae > Dinghuibacter > Dinghuibacter silviterrae. The sequence goes on from NZ_SODV01000001.1 coordinate 3,259,731, forward strand.
ACTGCGACTTTCGGTCAACGCTCCTAACGGACTTCCTGGACTTCGGTTAACCTACACCGTTAGTGTAAAAAAAATTTTGTAAATGTTAAACAATGTGTAAATTCGTGAGGAATATCCAATTACTTATCCTATTTATAAACCTCTCCTTGGGAAACGCGTTCACATTTCAGGCAGATTTGGTGACCCGGCTGAAGGCCCGCGACGAGGCGGCCTTTGCTGAAATGTATCGCAACTACTCCAATGCTTTTCTATCTATTATCACTAAGATCACCAATGGCGACATCGAGGCAGCAAAGGATATTCTGCAGGAAGCCATGGTCAAGGTCTGGAACAACATCCACCTCTATGATTCCTCGAAGGGAACGTTGTTTACGTGGGTGATGAACATCAGCCGCAACACGGCGATCGACAAACTGAGGTCGAAAGACTTCAAGAACCAACTCAAGAACCGCTCCCTGGAAACATCCGAAGCCCAGGATTACCAACCGGTCCCCTCCCTGAACACGGAGCTGATCGGTGTAAAAAAGATGTTGGAAAAACTGGACTCCAGCCACCGGGACGTCGTCGACGTCGTATATATGATGGGTTATTCCCATGCAGAGGCGGCCGAAGTCCTGGATATACCGCTCGGGACGGTGAAAACCCGGTTGAGGAATGCCATTGTTGAATTGAGAAAACAATATCGTATCGCATAAGGAATGACACTTGAGGAACTGATATCATCCGGAAAGCTGGAGCTCTATGTAGCCGGCGTTCTCTCAGACAGGGAGATGTCGGATATCGGTATCCTTGCCGTGGAGAATCCCGCCGTGGCCTCCGAGATCGAGAAAATCGAAAAGGTCATGATCGAGTGGCTCAGCCCCCAGGAATTCCAGATGCCCGACACGGAGAAAGAGAAGCAGATCGACGAAATCCTCGGCAGGATCCGCAAGGAACCTAAAATACCGTTAAACGGGATCCCTCCCGTGAGTGGCAACGGACACCATACCGCCCCCGCACCGGTACGCCCCCTTCATCCGAAACGCCAGCCCCAATGGGCCATGGCGGCCCTGGTGGCCGGTCTTGTCCTGACTACTGGGTTGACGGTATGGATGGCGGTCCGTTACGCCCGCCTGGCCCCGGAAGCGACTGCATTGAGGACCCAGTACCAGGATCTGGCCAACGCCCAGAACCAGTACCAGGATCAGATGACCCGTATGCAAACACAGGTGAATCTCATGCGCAACATCCTGACGCGGCGCATCGAGCTCAGCACCGTAGCGGGTAACAAGATCACTTCGGCCGATAACTATATGCTGGTCTACTGGAATCCGGAGACCAAGAAGCTCCTCCTCGTAGACGCCCATTTACCCGAACTATCGTCCCAGCAACAATACCAGTTGTGGGCGCTGTATGACGGCAAGCCCATCGACGCCGGTGTGTTCGATCCCAAAGACCTTCAGGCAAGCTCCAGCTTCCAAAAAGATATTCCAAACGCCCAGGCCTTTGCCGTCACGGTAGAGCCAAAGGGCGGTAGCAAGACGCCGACCCTCAGCAATTTGTGCATGATGGGCAAGCTATAAAAGACAGTTTCAGTCCGTACCTATGACCCGGCCGTGAGAAGAAATTCCACGGCCTTTTTGTTACTAGCCATTTTCCCTTTGTCATTTCCCCTCAAATCTTGTAGTTGAACCGCTCGTTAACGATACGTTATGATCTCATTTGTGATGTGATAACAACGAATTTCTTTAGTGTACCTTAACTTTGGTCTAAGAACGATTTGGTGTTTTTCATAGGTTAGCTAGCGGCCTGCTTTTCTAAGCGGGCTTTTCTTTTAAATGCCAATGAGTTATCTCTCCTTTTTTCTGTTGCACTCTCAAATGTTGTAAGCTCGGTTCCTTGTTAATTCGTTCCATGGCGTCAATCACCAAGTCTCTAATTTCCTCTTTGATCTTATTGTAATTATCGTTGATATCCTTCTCGGTTGGGGGCTTGTCCAGCATTGGTATTTCTACCGATGGGGCTTCCGGGCTCCGAACCATTTGGCCGTGGAAAAGTTTGTATGTCAGCGGTTGGGACGGGTTGTCTGAGAGGACACCGACCATTTCACCGGCGGAGAGCGTGGCCAGCCGGGAGGGTGGTAAAGCTGGGTCCAGGTGGTAGGAGAGGCCGGTGCTTTCGGAGCGTTCCCCTTTATGCGTACTCTTTCTTTCCTGGAGGATCCGGCCGAAGCGTTCGGATAACTGGTGGGCGCTTTCTCCTGTGACCTGGCCGGCGATCACATTGCCTGTCAGATTCAATAGAACGTCTGCTTGTTCCTTGCCGTATTCTTTTCTGAGTTGGCTCATATCCTGGACGACTAGGGTGGCTGCTACTTTATTGGAACGGGCAGTTGCCAGGAGGGTATCCACCCCGTTGAAATAGAGGGTGGGGAACTCGTCGAAAACCAGGGCGCAGGGTAGGCGGCTTGGCTGGTTCACCTGGCGGACGAGACGGGAGACATAGAGGGAAAGCACTGCTCCATAGACTTCTTGTTTCTGGGGGGAGTTACCCATACAAACGATCCGGGGTTTGTCCGGGTGGTTGATGTCCAGACTAAAGTCGTTTCCTGACAGAATATAATAGAGATGGGGGACGGCCAGGCGCGCCAGCGATATTTTCGCGCCTGCTGTCTGGCCTTCCAGTTGGGGCATTACGTTTTGATGGTAGGCGGAAATAAAGGGGTTGATCAGAAACTCGATTTGTGGCTCTGTCCGCAGGATGGAGAAAAGACTTTCATAGGGTGTTTGCATCAGTTCGATGGCATGGGGAAGGGTACAGTACTGTCCGCCCTTGAGTCGTTTTAAGAACCAGATGAGGGCTGTCAGGAAATTGATGGCAGATTCTACGAAGAAGTCCCCTTGTTTACGGATCCAATCCCTGTTTAAGCTGAGGAGGAGGACGCGGGAGGCTTCGGCTGCTTCGGCCAGGTCCGTTAGAGTGTCGGGGTGGATGGGGTTGCAGCGTTGGGAGCGCGCCAGGTCGTCGAAGTGGACCAGGTGGAAGGTGGTGCCGTTTCCGTATTGCCGCCAGCAGCGATAGACCAGGCGGCTTAGGTCGTCGTACTTGAAGTCGTAGACAAACATGGTGAACCCCTTTTGCAGTTGTTGTTCGATCAGGGGGCGGATGATGTACCAGGATTTGCCGGAGCCGGGGGAACCCATGACCAGGAGGCCGCGGAAGGGTTCAAGAATATTTACCCAGCCCCTCTTTTTGTGCCCCTGGAATACGTAGCGGGTCCGTAGGTTGACGGAGTAGGGGTTGGTCAGTCGACGGCGCTGTTGGGGGAAGCTTTCGGCTTCGGTGTTGAAGACGGGGGGCGTGACGCTATGTCCTAAGCGCGCCATAAGCCAGGCGGCGATTGCCAATGAAGGGAGGGCCCAGATCTTTTTGAAGATCCAGTCCTCCCTTCTGTGGTAGAGCCATCGGTCCAATGAGACCCAGTGATGGGGGCCCAGGAGCGCGTAGGCGTGAATATAGATCCAGAGGGCAATAGCGGTTATCGCGACTGCGAGGGCCAGTCGGCGGTATGACTCAGGCTGTGGCATAGGACCAGGTCTTTTTGTTGCGCTTGGCAGCGTTCGATCAAGGTAGAAGCGGTGTATTCGGGACCAAGGCTTTCACCGGAAATGACCCAACACGACCGGTTGTCCAGGAAGGCCAACTGGTCGCCATTCCATAGTAGTTGAACCCCTACCGCCAGTAAGTCCTCCTGGAGAGCAGGCAGGGGAGGCGTGTCTCCCTGCATGAACCAATCAATATACGTCCTTATCCGCCGGGACGCGTTCTCTTCATTGCTCCGGCTGCGGGCGAAGCGGTCTTCCAGGAAAGCAAGCGTGGGCTTGCCTGGTATCCGGCTAGCCTTTATACCCATGCCTAGGGTTTTGCCCCGTTCATCCAGCAAGCGGTACACCAGGCCGCGGTGTTCATAAATGCGTGACCCTGGGCGCCCCCGGTCCGCTTTGATGTTATACATGCGCAGGAGGGCATTGTAGGCCACCAGGGAGGTAAATTGATAATCTTCCAGGACTTTGCTTACCGTACGATGGATGGCTCGCCCCATGACCTCCTTGCCGTATCTGGCGGGGTAAACAGGCTCTCCATCTAAAAGATGTTGATGCCCGTCAAGCTTTGTCATGAAGACATAATCCGTGTCCCTAAGTGGTTGTGTACGTACTAGGTCGAATTCATGTTCCAATTCGCGGGTGACACGTTTAGACTGCATGCGAAGTCTACGTTCCGAAATAAAGCTGTCGTAACTGGTGACGACATGAAGGTGGGGATGGAAGGTATCCAAGTGCTGATAAACGCGGAACGATTCGTGGTCCAGGTCCATGTGAAACATGTATCGCCTGGATAAAGATGCAAGGCTATCGGACCCTAGTTGGTCGCCTGGGTCAAAAGCCAGGACGATGTGCAGGCCACTTTTCAATAATGAGACATCAATCGGGGCGTTTTCTTCCAATAGAAGCCTGGCAAAACCTCCTGATACCTTCTTTTCGTTATAGTGGATTGCCTTCCGGATGTTGAGTGCCTGTCTTAATTGTGTTATCATCTGGGAAAAATTTTGTGAAGAATAAAGATAGGATAGCTTACTAAAATATCCTTTCCCAAAAAAGAAACTCCGGGTTTCCACGGATACCCCTCTATACTCCGCTTTGCACAAGTTTTCCTCCGGATATCAAACGCCCTTACTTAGGCATTTCCCCATTTTTGATCCCCTGGCCTTTAACGTCTATTTGCTTGTCTCTGTGATCCGTTGCTAGCCTATGAAAACGCCCTAACGCGTATCGATGAAACAATACCTAGTCGTTCTTCTTATCTTGTCCTGCGCCTCCGTCCGCAGCCAGGATACCCCCGATTCCGCTATAGTCGCCCGTATTAAGACGGAAGCTTTCGAGCATTCCCGGGTGATGGAGTTTGCCTTTCACCTTACCGACGCCAGCGGGCCCCGGTTGACCAACTCTCCAGGCCTTTACAGGGCACAGCAATGGGTGCTGGCCACCCTACGGAGCTGGGGATTGTCAAACGTTGATCTGGAACCCTGGGGGACGTTTGGGAAGGGGTGGGAGGTGACCAGGGATTACCTGGCGATGACGGAGCCTTATTATCAGCCGTTGATTGCCTACCCGGTGGCCTGGTCGAAAGGCACCGGTTGGCCGTTTACGGCGGAGGTGGCGTTATATCATCCGAAGGATTCGGCGGAGCAAGCAGCGCTGAGGGGGACGTTGAGAGGGAAACTCGTCTTGTATCCCAGTTCAGCCTCCATCCAGTTTCCGTTCGAAGCTGATGCAAAGCGATATTCCGACTCAGAATTGGCAAGTATAGTGACGCCGCCACAACCCATCCCTCCCCGGCCATCCATCGTCAACAGGCGCCCTTCACCGCAACCTACGGTTCGCCGGCCTGTGATGGTCAGCCCCAATATATTTTTTCAACAGGAAGGCGTTATTGGGTCACTAACCAGTAATGTCCGGGACCGGGATGGAACCGTATATGTCCAGGGGACGAGCAGCTACCGCTGGGAAGACAGCCTGAAACCCATGCGGCTGGAACTTTCCTTCGAGGGCTATCATCAGCTCCAGCGTCTATTGGAAGATGGAATACAGGTAAAGTTGGAAGGCGATATGGAGACCAGGTATGTCACAAAGGATTCCATTGCGTACAATGTTATTGGGGAGATCCCCGGTGTAGATCCTTTGCTCAAGGATCAACTTGTCATTATCGGTGGGCACCTGGATTCCTGGCAATCGGCGACAGGGGCCACTGATAATGGGGCAGGATCTGCAGTCATGTTGGAGGTGATGCGAATACTGACGACCCTACAGATACATCCCAGACGAACCATACGGATCATCCTTTGGAGTGGAGAAGAACAGGGATTGCTGGGGTCAAGGGGGTATGTTGGTCGGCATTTTAAGAGCGATTCCACTGCCCGGTCTAAAGTATCGGCGTATTACAACCTGGATGAAGGGTCGGGAAAGATCAGGGGGGTATATCTTCAGGGCGATACCGCCGCGGGGGAGGTTTTCAAACAATGGCTGGAGCCATTTAAGGAATTGGGGGCGTCCACCATCACCGTTCAAGGTACCGACGGGACGGATCATCTGTCTTTTGCCGATGTTGGTATACCAGGCTTCCAATTCATCCAGGACCCCTTGGAATATGAAACCCGCACCCATCATAGCAATATGGACACTTACGACCACTTGTCTCCGGATGACCTGAAACAGGCCTCCGCCATCATCGCCACCTTTGTGTATCAGACCGCTATGCGGGATGGGATGATCCCCAGGAAATAAATTTTATAGGAATCCGTATTTATACGGAAGTTGTTTTACCCTGTTCAGTTTTTATAATAGTAAATCCGAAGGATTGGCGAATTGCGTATCTGAATTTATTCATTAATACCTATGCGTTCACTCTATGACCTTTTCGATGCTGCCAAGATGATCGCCCGCTATAAGGAGGGGCTTCTATCACCGGAGGAGTATGCCCAATTGATGGACTGGCTGAAAGAATCCCCTCAACACCAGGCTTGGTTTGACGAGCACCTGGAGGAGAATACCTTCCGTCCCAAGTGGGGCTCGTTTGTCCTTGCCAGCCTGGATAGCAATGAAGAACTTTTAAAAGTACGTGCCCGGGTCGGGAACGACCCGGGTCGAGAGCGGCGACGACGTAGGAGAACCGTGATGGGGGCGGTGATGGGTGTTTTGGTGGGGCTTGTGGCCGTTTATTCCTACTTCGTGGGCCGTCCTGTGTCCGCTGTAACTGGAGTGGGGGACGAGCGCTATCTATTGCTTCAGGATGGAAGCGGGGTATGGCTGGATGCTTCCAGCACGCTAACCTTTGCGGGAGCAACCCGTGAGGTTGTTCTGACCGGCCAGGGATATTTCCAGGTAGCCCCGGGACGGATCCCTTTTAAAGTGCACGCCGGACAGGCAGTTATACAGGTCCTTGGTACCAGGTTCAATGTCAGGGCCTACCCCAATGAAAACGCTGTAGAGACGACCCTCCTGGAGGGTGCAGTCATGGTAGCGGGGCGGACCTTGCATCCCGGTGAACGGGCACGCTTGGGCAAATCAGGAGAGTTGACCGTCGCGGAGCCCGTTCACCCAGAGGAGGCAGTTGCCTGGAAAGAGGGTTCCTTTACGTATACCGACGCAGACCTATCCACTATACTCAGGGATGTATCCAATTGGTACGGGGTACAGGTGATCAACCGATCAAACACGTCCCAACGGTATACATTCTCCGTCCCTAGAAATATGCCCCTTTTTGCCTTCGTAAAGCGCCTGGAAGTTCGCTTCCGTATCGAAGCAAAGACCCTCTTCGTAGATCCCTGAAGTACGTGTATTTTGTATACTTATATTGAACTTCCCTCCTGAACAGAATGAATAGCCGTCCTCTTTCCGGAAAAGAGAAGTTCGTCTCTTACACATTGACTTGCATGTCATAAGGAGAATAAAAAAATGTCGGCTTTAATAGGTTATTTTAGTCTATTCGATTGTTGTCAAGCACCCGTCCACGTAGGCTTACACCTACATTGCCCCTTAATATAAAATTCACTTAAAAATTACTAGGTTTGACGTACGTATTAATACGGATACCCGTAGTTTAGTGTCAGTCAAAATACGTACCTCGCCAAGAGGACCTTTTACCACCAAATCGTTTTACGAACATTTTATTATTTATCAATCCGGATAGGGAGGTGTTTCCGTATGCATGGAAGGGATATGGGGAGACTTCCCGGGAGCCGGGGTTTAATAATCTAGGTATGACTTTTGGAGAATTGGTGGATACAGTCGCAGCAGAGGATTTTCTGGTGTCGGAGTTCCGGAGGGGAAAGACCCGGGCCTTCGAACAGATCTTCCTCAAGCACCATGGCGCCATTTGTTATTTTACCGCGGAATTCATTTACGACGGGGAGGCAGCTAAGGATATTGTATCGGAAGTATTTGTCAAGCTTTGGCACCTGAGAGAAAACTTCGAGAATGTAAAGGCGATCAAGGCGTTCTTATATGTCAGCGCGAAGAACGCTTGTTTGAACTATCTTAGACGCGCCAGACTGGTCACGAGTCACCAGAAGACGGCGTTGTTGGAATTGTCGAAGGAGGAGATCGAGGATATAGTGATGAAGCAGATCTTCGATGCGGAGGTAATCCGGGAGGTTTACAAGGCGATAGAGGCCCTTCCGACCCAATGTAAACGCATTGTCCGGCTGACCCTGCAAGGATTGAATACAGAGGAAATAGCAAATATGATGAGCATCTCCGTCCAAACCGTACGGAATACCCGGAACAGGGCCACCCACTTGCTCAGGCAACAACTGTCCGGCGGTACCCTGGCGGTGGCCCTGGTAGCTTCAGTGGTCGATGTTGTAAAACCGGTTTAATTACTTTGTATGGCAAGCGCATTGATGAATATGGATACCGAAGAGGCTTACCTCATTGCCGAGTTCCGGAAAGGAAAGACCTGGGCGTTCGAGCAGGTCTTTCGCCAGTTTTACGGGACAATATGTTATTTTGTACAAGACTTTCAGGTGGACGCGGATACCTCAAAAGACATTGTTTCCGAATCATTTATAAAACTTTGGGGCCTCAGGGAGGAGTTTGAGAACCTGAAGGCGATCAAGGCGTTTCTGTATATCACGGCCCGGAATACAGCCCTCAACCATCTCCGCCGGGTCAAAATGATGAGCGATCATCAAAGGAACCTGGTCGACGAGCTCTCCCAGGAGGAGCTTGGGGACACCCTGATGCAGCGGATCTTTGATGCGGAAGTGCTGCAGGAAGTGTACAAAGCCTTGGACACTCTACCGGGACAATGTAAACGGGTATTGCGTCTTACCCTGGAAGGGCTCAATACGGACGATATCGCGGCCGCCATGGACCTGTCTGCCCAGACGGTGCGGAATACCCGCGTAAGGGCCATGGAAATGCTCAGGAAACGCCTGGCGCATTGTGCGGTGGCCATCACCCTACTCTCTATTTTGGTCGAAAAGGCCGGTTTGTAGTAAATTTTTATCCCTTTTTTCTATTCCGAATGGTTGGTCCCGTTCGGTCATTTGTTTTTTAAGTAGAGTCCCTAGGGAAATGTGACTAGGGAACGGATTCTCTCATGTCTTACACGTAACAAGGGGGAAGTGTCTACTTTCCCCTTCCTTTATCAATTTTAGGTTAAGGAACCCCTTCCCCAGGGGTTATGGCCCTAAAATTGCCCTGCCTCCATCATTCCTAACAAAGGTTAGTTCTTAATTATCAAATTGTTACGGGGATAACGTATGAAAAACTTTTTCGTTGCCCCGATGGGTTAAAGTTTCTTGGTTGAGTGTTTTTATTATAGCGCCCTACGTATTTGTACCTAGGTACAAATACGCAAAAAATGGGCTGTGGTTTGAATGGACCGATTGGACGATATTAACGAGAAAGACCTGTTTAGCCTCTTCCGGGCAGCCCAGCTGGTCGCAAGGTATAAAGAGGGGCTTCTTTCCAGGGCAGAGTCGGATGACCTCCAGCAATGGCTGGACGTCTCCCCCAGGCACCGGGAATGGTTTGATGAGCTTCTTGATCAGGAGGAGCGTTTTTCCCGCAAACTCGATGTATTTAAGGACCTCAACGCCGATACAGAAAGGGCACTGAAGGAAGTCATGGCCAAGGCGGGTATGGCGCCGGTTATGGCTCAGTCTAAAACCGTAAGGTACACACCTTGGGTTGCCGGCATTGCTGCCTCGGTTCTCTTATTGCTGGGTGGGTTTGCGCTCTATCGATACTGGCCGGCACACCAGGTGGCACCCCAGGTTGCTGCAGTCGTTAACGACATCCTCCCGGGGCAAGATAAGGCCACCCTTACCCTCGACGGTAAAACGATCGTACTTGATCGCAGCCACGAAGGCCTGATTGCCCAGCCGGTTGCTGGTAATTCAATCAAGAATAACGGAGGACTTTTATCCTATAAGGCTGAATCTACGACGTCAGAACTGCATTATAATACGGTGACAACCGGTCGGGGAGGGCAATATAAACTTGTCCTCTCCGACGGCACCAAGGTCTGGCTCGACGCCGCTAGCTCCCTACACTTCCCCACCGCTTTCGCCGGATCGAGCCGCGAGGTGGATCTTACCGGCCAGGCCTATTTCGAGGTCGCTCATCACAAGGAACCCTTTATCGTACATACCGCCAAGGCCGACATTCAGGACCTGGGAACGGCTTTTAACGTCAATACCTATACAGAGGAAGGCGCCGCCCAGTATACGCTTGTTCAGGGATCGATCAGGGTGGCACCTACGGTTGGCGGTAGCCATGTCCTGGTTCCCGGTCAACGGGCGCTTGTCCTGGACGGAGGCGGTATCGAGATCCAGAATCATGTCGACCTCGACGAGATCACTGCCTGGACCAAAGACCTGTTCGTGTTCGACCATACCGACTTGAAAACCGGAATGCGGGAAATCGCCCGCTGGTATGACATAGACATCGTTTATGAAGGAGACTTGGGTGATAAGAAGCTGGAGGGTACAGCACCTAGGAACGAAAACCTAAGTGTCCTTGTCCGGCTCTTAAACCTCAGCGGCATTCCTTGTAAACTGGTAGATAAAAAACTGATTGTTGAGAGGCCCTAATCCAATGTAGCTTTTATTTTGAGGATACCCTATCCCATCCGTTGCCATCATGCCAGGACTTGCCGCTAGCTCACCAGGAAAAACATTTCATGATTGGCGCTATGTGATTAGCAAACTATGAACATCAAAGGACGCTGACCCGACACAAAAAGGCCGCAGGTACTTCTACTACCCACGGCCGGTATGTTCCGGGTTAACCAAAATTTTACATCCGAATCAGGAAGTACGTCATTTTATTGTTAACGCCAAAACAAGGCTAAATTATGAAATTGTTTTTACCCAAGCAATTGGTGTTGTGCATGAAACTAACTGTTGTTTTACTCGTGGCTTTCTGTATACAGGTTAGTGCCCGGGGATATTCCCAGGGGAAGATTAATTTGTCGTATAAGGATGCGCCACTGGAGAAGGTTTTGAAAGACATATCGAAGCAGTCTGGGTACTATCTGTGGATGGATCCGACGCTTTCGGAGTATAAGAGACCTGTGAGTATTCGACTTACAGATGTGTCTCTGACGGAGGCGATGGAGGCGAGCTTAAAAGGGACTAATTTGACGTATGCCATTACCGAGGCGCGTTATCTGGTTGTTAGTAAAAAAAAGGAAGAGGCAGTGCAAAATAACGCTGCGCTTGGTCCTGGTCCGGCGAAGGTTCAATTGGTGGGGAAGATTACAGATGAAGGGGGGGGGAGTATTTCGGCTGCGACCATTATGGTAAAGGGGACAAGGATTATTATTTCTGCGAATGAGAATGGGGATTTTAGTTTAGATGGGATAGATAATGATGCGGTGCTAATAGTTTCGTCTGTGGGATATGAATCCTTCGAAATCCCCTTGAAAGGAAGATCCTTTCTCAACGTTCGCTTAAAAAGAAAGTTTAATCAACTCGATGAAACTTTAATTATTGCATATGGGACTACCTCTCAGCGTTATACTACCGGAGATATAGCCAAGGTTTCTTCGCAAGAGATAGAAAATCAGCCAATTATAGATCCATTGCTAGCCCTTCAGGGTAAAGTGCCAGGATTGGATGTTAATCAAACAAACGGATTTGCAAGTGCTCCAATAAAGGTGGAGTTAAGGGGGCGCAGCTCAATTGGGCTGTCCAATAAGACGTTTCCATCTGACCCGCTGTATGTGATTGATGGTGTTCCGCTTAGTATAATGGAACTTGGTGGAAATTCAAGTTATACTAGTGGATCTTCAGGTTTTTTACAAAACGGTGATCCTGGGCCTGCAGTGGGTCAAAGCCCCTTTTTTAGTATTAATCCAGCTGACATAGAAAGTATCGAGATTTTGAAGGATGCCGACGCGACTTCCATTTATGGATCGAGAGGTGCAAATGGTGTTATTTTAGTTACCACTAAAAAAGGTAGGCAGGGTAAGACGCGTTTTGATATGCATGTACAAGATGGTTTCACCGCAGTGACGAGGTTCTACAAGTTATTGAATACCCCTCAATACCTTGAAATGAGGCGTGAAGCATTCAAAAATGATGGAATCACGCCAAATGCCGGCAACGCATATGACTTACTATCTTGGGATACAACCAAATATGCGGATTGGCAGCGGGAACTATATGGGCATGCAGGAAGGGCCGTTGATGCTGAGTGTTCTTTAAGTGGGGGTAATGCAAATACAACATTCCGTATTGGCGCGGGATATAATAACACTACGAATATTTTGACTGTTAGTGGGGGAGATCAAAGAGCATCTGCCTCTTTAAGTTTAATGCATAGGTCAATTGATCAAAAGTTCAATCTTTCATTGAATAGTATTTATTCTTCTGCGACGTCAAATATGGTGTCACTTCCCGGGAGTGTTATTTATCCGCCAGATGCGCCACCGATTTATGACTCAGCGGGCAACCTCAATTATAATGGCTGGGGAGGCGCAAATACAGCAGCAAGATCGGCTTTTCCCTTCGCCCAATTAAAAGAGCCTTATACAGCAAAAACTACTTTTCAAAGTACCAATTTAACGCTAGGATATCGTATATACAATGGACTACACATTGTTTCAAGTTTTGGCTATAATAACTCACAAAATAACCAACAGACGATATATTACATCGCTGCTCAGGACCCTTTAAACAACCCAACCGGAAGTAATAATTGGGGTAACAATAGTAATCGAAACTGGATTATTGAACCGAGACTCACTTACGAAAACGGCATCGGAACGGGGAAGTTAAGCACACTAATAGGCACTACTATTCAACAAACAAATACTGATGGAGTAGATATTATTGGAACTGGGTATACTTCTGATAATTTAATCCGCTCCATTTCAAATAGTACATCAATACAGTCTAATCAGACTTCTGGCGAATATCGATATGTGGCACTTTATGGAAGAGTTAATTATATTTTTGACGACAAATATATTGTCGATCTTAATGGTAGGAGGGATGGCTCATCTCGTTTTGGGGCTGGTAAGCAATTCGGTAACTTCGGCTCTATTGGGCTTGGATGGATATTTTCAGACGAACAATGGGTTAAACAAAATTTGGGGTTTCTTAGTTTTGGTAAATTAAAGGGGAGTTATGGATCGACGGGGAGTGATGCGATTCCCGAATTTGCTTATCTAACACAGTGGTCTTCAAATAGCACATATCCGTATGGTGGCAATGCATCCGTTGTGCCCACTCAGCTCGCAAATTCGGTTTTTCATTGGCAGGTAAATAAAAAATTGGAGGCGGCGCTCGACCTTGGATTTTTAAGGGATCGCATCAGCCTTCAAATCGCCTACTATAGAGATCGCTGTGGTGATCAACTTGTTTCATTTCCGTTGCCAGCACTTAACGGATTTACGAGTGTAGTGGCTAATTCACCGGCATTAGTGCAAAATAGCGGTTTGGAATTTTCTTCGAATTTAAAGATTGTTGATACTCGAAATTTCAGCTGGGGATTGGATTTTAATATTGCTTCGAATCAAAATAAGTTGGTTTCGTATCCTAGTTTTAATTTATCTCCATATGTTGGAAAATATGTGGTTGGACAGCCCTTGAACATAGTAAGGCTTCTGCACTATACGGGAGTTGATCCTCAGACCGGAGTGTATACATTTTATGACAAGTTGCATAACGGTAACATCGTTATAAATTATAATGGGACGCCCGATGACACATATATTCATAATCTGAGCCCCAAATTTTTTGGTGGAGTAGGAATGAATTTTAGATATAAATCCTTGCAGGCAGTTTTATTCTTTAGCTATAAGAAACAAATAGGCGTCAACGCCGTATACCAAGGTCAGTATCCGGGTAACATTGAAAACCAGCCAACGTTTGTGTTGAATAGGTGGCAAAAGCCGGGTGACATAGCCCCAATAGCAAAATATACGACTCTGTATACCCAAACTAATCTTTACTATCAAATATTTTCGGACGCGGCATATACCGATGCATCTTTTTTACGCCTTTCGAACCTCGCAATTTCTTATAACCTGCCAGGTAACTATCTGAAAAGGGTTGGTATGAACAGTATTTCATTATTCATTCATGCGAATAATCTATTTGTAATTACGGGCTTTAAAGGAATTGATCCGGAAACACAAGGTTTTGGCGCGATGCCGCCGGCGAAAACCTTGGTTGGGGGACTATCTTTTGAATTCTAAAAATATACCATATGTGGCGAACATATAAGAATATATTTAACGGAGTTGTTTTTCTGGGTTTTTTGGTAAGTTCTTGTAACAAGTTGGTGCAAGTTCCCGAGCCTATAAGCAGCGTTACGACCAGTGAGATATTTAGCAATCAGGGCAATGCCATTTCTGCAATAACTGGCATATATAGTCAGATGAGTTATGGTAGGAATAACACGATATACAGCAATAGTGTAACTACTCAAGTTGGTGGTTTATCGAGTGATGAGATTGAATTGTATAGCGCGAATGGCCCATTGTACCAATTTCAATCAAATCTTCTTCTTTCCAATAATGCATATGTTATTAATTATTTATGGTCTCCGATATATTTTAGTATATATCAGTCTAACGCTGCAATTGAAGGCCTGAAAGCTTCAACATCGCTTAGCTCCACTATTAAGACCGAGTTGGACGGGGAAGCTAGGTTTATTAGGGCGTATTGTTATTTTTATTTAATCAATCTTTTTGGCGACGTTCCCCTTGTCACCTCAACAGACTGGACTTTGCATCAAGGAATAACAAGAACACCGGCTAGTCAAATTTATACTCAGATTGAAGAAGATCTTTTATTGGCTCAGTCTGAGTTGCCTGGTGACTATTCTCTAACTGGTGGTCAAAAAATATGGGCGAACTCCTGGGCGGCTACATCCATGTTAGCAAGGGTATATTTATACGAAGGAAAATGGAATAGTGCAGACTCGGCATCTTCTGCGGTAATTAGTTCTGGAATGTTCACTTTAACCAAGACACTAGATAGCGTTTTTTTGCCCAATAGCACCGAGGCGATTTTACAACTTCAGGTAATAAATAATCCCCCATATGCTACTCAAGAGGGTAATTTTTTTATCCCTCCTTCTAATACATCAAGCCCTAGATTTTATATTTCTTCAAATTTATTGGCCTCATTTGAAATGGGAGATGCTCGGAGATTTCACTGGCTTGATAGCAGTAAAGTTTCGGGTGTTTATTATTATTATCCATATAAATATAAAATACGACAGGGTACAAAGGGAGCTATTGGAGAAGCGTATATGCTGTTGAGGTTTGCCGAGCAATATTTGATAAGAGCTGAGGCCAGAGCCCAAGAGAACAATAATCTAAGTGGGGCCATTTCGGATTTGAACATTATTCGGAATAGGGTGAGTCTTGGTAATTTATCAAATAATTTGAGTCAAGCCCAGGTACTTTTGGCAGTTGAACAAGAAAGGCGAATCGAGTTATTTGCGGAATGGGGTCATCGATGGCTGGATTTGAAACGTTGGGGGAATGCTGCTCAGGTTTTAACAGCTAATAAAGGTTTTACCGTTACTAGTAGTTCTCTTCTGTTTCCCATCCCGTTATCTGAATTGCAAACGGACCCTGAACTCACGCAAAATGAGGGTTATTAGCGCGTAAATATTAAATTATATGTGTAGATCTTATGTTCGCTTCGGTATTTGTCTGTTCATTCTATTGGCAATTTTGATGCCAACCGCGCCTGATGCTCAAAGCCAAATAGGCTATGAAATTTTGGGTAATATTCGTGGTCTTCAAGAAGGGGAGAAGGTAGTTATGAACCTTGCACTTGATGAGGGGTTTCAATTTGAGCAGATGGATTCTGCATATGTTAAGGGTGGATTTTTTAAACTGACAGGTTTTGTTCCTGAAGGTCCTAGGTTTTATTGGATGAGGTTTGAGAAGCACCCATCCAAGGTATATAGATTATTAATTGGAAATGGGGAACACATTAGAGTTGATTGTGACAGCGATATAGGAATGATTAACCACAGCTTTTTAGACAATTACATTAGTTTTAAAGGGAGCATTTCGAATCATACTTGGCACTATTATTTTACGGGGATGAGTATGTATTGCCAGGGAATGGGAGGTTTGAATCGATCTTTAAGGAAAATTTATGACTCAGTCGGATTTGATCCACAGACAATTGGTGCTACAATTATGGCAAAGATGGATTTAAATAAGGCTTGTTACTGGAGCTTGTTGCATAACCCAGATCCGGCTGAAGTGTCCATTCCTGCTATGGTGCCTGAAATTATAGGAGATAAACTTTATGAACGATCTGGGCATGATCAATTTCTTATGGATGAATATAAAGCACTTGATGAAGCGACAAGGGAAACCCATTATGGTAAACTTCTGTACAGGTATGCCAAACTGAGCGTTGGACAGATGTTTCCTGATTTTAAACTTCCAGATTTAAGTGGAGGAGTGCTTGATTTAAAAGACGTTGTAGCGAAAGGGAAATTAACAATTATTAATTTTTGGGCTGTAAATTCTTATATGCGAAAGGAATATCAACATACGTTGAACGAAGTTTATAAGAAGTATCATGCTAAAGGGCTTAATATTATTGGAGTTTCATCGGATACTACGGATTATGAGTGGAAAGGTTTTGTAAAGACTCAAAATTTTCCTTGGTATAACGTATCTGATTTGAAGGGTGGTGATGGCGTAGTTGGAAAAGTTTATTTTGAATATGGGAAAGCATCCGAGCCCAATACTTCAAATGTATTGATAGATGAGAATGGAAAGATTATTGCATGGGATCCGAGCGAACCGGAGTTGTTATGGTACTTATGGAAATATCTTGACAACGGGGATGTTGTCGCAACTGCAAATAATTCAAAATAGTTAGTTTATATGAACGTCAATATTATTGCCAAGAATCGTGTTAAATGTCTAGTCATTTATTTTATCTTGATTATTGTTATTTGGGGATGTAAAAAGGGTACAAACGGAGGAGGAAGCAGCGCGCCTGTTTCAATTAATGTATTTAACGCGATTCCGGGCAGCGCACCGATTATACCTGTATTTGGTACTTTTGAACCTCTCAAATGGTTTTCAAGTGCTACGAGAGTTTACTATGGCAATGTGTATCTTTTTTCGCCAGTTGGCGGCTCCAATGATCTTTATATTGTACAGAACACCGATACGATTTTATCGAATTCAAAAGGACCGTTGTTTTCTGGCAGCCTTAATCTTCAGGGGGGCAGTATTTATTCTTTTTTCTTATCGGGCGACACTGTTAATACGGATACGGTTTTGGTTCAAGATAAGATTCCCATTTATAGTGATAGCTCTGTTGGTGTGAGGTTTATAAATCTAGTATCTGGGAGTTTGCCTATGAGTGTAAATATACATGGGAACGTGCCTGCCGACACTGAATTTTATGGACTTGCATATAAGTCAGTCAGCATGTTTAAAAAATATTCGGCTAGTAGTTTGGTTCCTGGGGGGTACTATAAATTTGAGATTAGAGATGAGCAATCCGGGACTTTATTAACTACATTTTCTTGGAGTTTTACACGGTTTAAATGCAATACTCTTGTAATATCTGGCTCAGAGTTGCCGGGATTCAGCACCCCTTTGCAGGTTTATCAAATGAATAATTATTAGGGTAATGATAGAGTTACGGCGTTTGATAAAAAATATAATATTCATAACTGCGCTGTTTTGTTTATTTTATGTAGATGGAACAGCGCAAAAGGTAAATTGGCAAAACCTTGACATGCGGACGGATAGCGTTCTTGGTGTTAGCACTGAGAAGGCGTATGCCACCTTGTTAAAAGGTAGGAAATCTTCTTCTACTATAGTGGCTATCATTGATAGCGGTATTGATACATTGCATGAAGATTTGAAATCTGTACTATGGATCAATTCCCGAAATGGAAGTCATGGCTGGAATTTTATTGGACAAGAGATGGGCCAAGAAGATATTGTTCATATTGCAAGCGACAAGAAGGAATTTTATGACAGCTTATCTTATGCTGTTGTGCCGGTGAGCTTCAGAAAAGAATATAGTGTTCATTGTAAGGATATTGCTATTGTCAATCAAAAGATTGATGCCGACAATAATTTTATTGAAAGGCTTAAGCAATCAAAAGCAATAATTGAGAGAATTGTTCAAAAAATGGGTCGTGATAAGCCTACTTGGAAGGATTTCAGGAATTATATGACGCAAGATGAGGATGAGAAGGAAGTGCAAAAGATAATTCTGAGCAGGATGCCGCTGTATGCGGATTGGAAGCAATGTAAGTTAAACGAAGTAGATAATTTGATTAATCTTGTGCAATATCATATTGAACATGGATTGAATTTGGGTAATTTGGAGGGGGATACCACAATGGGAGATGGGAATGTTAGTCCAGATGCAATTGGAATTGTTGTAAACCCTAATCTTGTGCCTTATCATGGGACGCATGTTGCTGGTATTATTGGTGCTGTAAGAAATAATGGCCTAGGCATGAATGGCATTGCGGATAATGTGAAGATTATGATGCTAAAGGTGAATGGAAATATCAGAGAGCTTCGCGATCATGATTTGGCGAGGGCCATTCATTTTGCCGTAGATCATGGAGCTAGAGTAATCAACATGAGTTTTGGGAAGCCATATTCCTCGAACAAGGCTGAAGTGGATAGCGCCATTAAATATGCGATGGATAGAGATGTTTTGCTGGTGCATGCAGCGGGCAATAATGGACAAAATCTTGATGTGGTTGAACACTATCCTAATCCCAAATACGGGGATGGGAGTGGCACGGCGTATGCCTGGATCGAAGTTGGTGCGTCCGCTTGGAAGGATGATTCATCCCTTGTCCCGGCATTTTCAAATTATGGTAAAAATAGTGTTGATGTCTTTGCGCCTGGAATAGATATTTATTCTACTATACCCGATTCCAAATATGCAACTTACAGTGGTACTAGTATGGCTGCCCCTGTTGTTGCTGGGATTGCAACTTTAATTAGGGAGTATTATCCTCGCTTGACAGCAAAGCAAGTAAAGGATATTATTTTGAAGTCTGTAACAAAGATAACGCATAATGTGTTAGTTAATGATAAGGATGGTATTGCCCAATCTATTCCGTTCAGCCAGATATGTAAATCCGGGGGTATCGTAAATGCCTATTCCGCATTGAAGCTTGCCGAAGAAAGTAGCAATTATGTACAGTTCAGAAAATAAGAATGCGCCTGTATTTGTGATACAGACACATTCTTGCGGTTTTGTTAGCCACACAGCTTCTTCTATGTGAACTACGAAAAATTAGGGATTAACAAAATAGGCATGCTGACTGCTATTCTGCGCAGTGAACAAAGTCAATTTGGAGCTGCCATTAAGGGTTGCGAAATAGGCAGTTGTTACTCCGCTACCAGTGTTGTTTGTAAAATTGGCAAGTACTTTAATGCCATTCGAGGTCCAGGCAGAAGTCCTGTCTGATACTTTCTTTGTGGGTTTTGAAAATGCGAATGCAGTGACTGCCAGTACTACAGCGCTCAAGCCCAAATAGATTTTTGAGTTTTTCATAATTTAATTTTTTAGAATTTCAAAATATTGCCTACTCTTTTTCAAGGTTTTCGGCGACTCCTTACCTCGCTTGAATTAGGAGGATTGCTCCGACTCAAGTTGCTTTAGTTAACATCGGCGACTTGGAAGTCGTAATTATTTTATTTTAATAGCCTATATCCAATTTTTGTTGGATCTAAGCAACGTAATAGGAAGTGAATAATTCCGCTATTTCCAATCATCAGATCCGCTGTTGGATCTTCATATTCTTCCATTTTCCAATACCCGGAGCCAGTCTTGGTTCTATTTAAAGTATGCGTAAATGCTTCAGCGATCCAAATTGCTCTGTTCATCCATTCGGGATTATTAAATACACGCCAGGCTTCAAGGTACAATTCTCCCATGGCGGTTAAGCCATTTTCCTGACTAAAATTGATATTTGTAATTTGCTTTGGATAAATGTTTAAGGCTTTTTCAGCTATTATCCGGTAACGTTCGTCTTTAAATGTTTCGTGCGCCTTTATCAACACAAGTATAATTCCCTTTCTTTCATCTCCTACTTCAGCTCCCAGTAAAACGTATTTGGTAAATTTTTTATGATCGAGAAAAGATTTAAGGTTGTTAGCTCTTTTTATAAGCCATTCTACTGACTTTCGGACCTTGGATTTAATGTCGGCATTTGGAAATAAGGAAACATATTCTAATAGAAACCAGATGATGCCAACTATTCCATAGTTAAAGCTGATTGGTTTATTGAAATTTTTCTTGAAGCCTTCAAATATCCATGATCCATCAGATTGCTGTTCATCTGTAAGCCTTTTAATTATCTTTTCTAATGTGTCATAAAGAACAGGGCGATTCAACAGATTTGAGCAACGTAGTATTGCAATACCTTGTCCAGTAATACCGTTAGCAAGGTCAAATGTATCATTTGATCGTAATATGCATTTTGATATGGAGTCATAAATCTCTTCGTTGTCATCTAACAACCCCTGATTTACCCCTTCGGCTAGAGACAGCCCTAATCCTACACTCCCCAAGTATAGGCCTTGACGAATTTCAGATAGATTATTTAGAAACTTGTTTTTTACATAGAGCCAACTGTGATTTAATATTTTTATACTGGAATCAACTTCAAATCCCATTTTTTTTGCCCTGGAGAGCAAATAGATTACTCCTCCGATTCCATATCTTAGACCTGGATAGGCTGAATATTGTTTCAATTGGGCCATTCCCACGTTATCCACAGTCTCTAATTTAGAGCACCATATATTGTCAAAAATTACCGTTGGAAAATTGGAAAGTCCCTTCAAGGCTAGAGTTATAGTTTCATTTATTTCATGGAGGTAGCCTTGAGCATTAGACGGTTCATTTATTTTTTCAGAATTCGGTTGGTTCACAATTTTATCCCTATAAATCTCTAATTTATTTTGTATTTCATGAATACTAGGCCTCAGTTCAGGATTTTCATTGAGGCATAAGCTAATCAGATTAGCAATATCCATGTCATGGAGAAAAAAGTATAACTTTCTGGGTAGTGTTAATGGATCACTTGTATCAAATTTGACTGGTGATAGCCCTGTTAGAACTTCAACTAATAGTCCCCCAATCCCATATATGTCTTCTTTTGGGGTTGGTACAGCTACACGTTGCTGTTCAGGTGACATAAAGCCGGCGGTGCCGTATTCAAAAGGAGGGGCCGGTTTTTTGCTTTCAACGGCGTATGTGAGTTCAATGTCAATCAGAAATATTTCGTCTTTTGTGTTTATCATGAAGTTGCCAGGAGCAATATCTCTATGAACATAACCTTTGTCATGTAATTTTTTAACAATTGAAACAATTTTTATGAGATAGCTGACTATCAGAAGTTGGTCCGATGGTTGAAGAAGGGGCCATGCCTTTGAGTTTGGATTGAGTTCTTTTATTCTATCGTAAAACGAGTCTCCTTTTATATATTTCATTGCTAGGTATGAATCCCCGTTTTCTATAAATAAATCCAATATTTCCGGTAGCGGGATTTCATCTTTAAGGCTGTAATAAAGTTCTTTCTGCCATGCGAGTCTATCATGAATATCACGTCCAGCTTTATCTGAGGACATATTTTTCTTTCCTTGTTTGATCACGCAATGGCTGACAACAAGAAATTTCTTTATATAGATGCCCTTATAAACGTTACCTCTAACATCGGATTTCAGAACTCCTATAGTTCGATAAATTTTATTTAAAACCTTTTTGTCGGGAGCAATAGTAGGATCTGTTATTTCAGAGAATGGCCATTGAACAAATGGCGGCATTTCAAATGGTATTAGTTCAAGATCGGGAATCAACTCTTTTTTTTCATTTAAGATATACTTATTATTTGCTTGTCTGTTTCCTGTTGTATTGTAAAAATTTTCATATCTAGTATAGACTATGTTTTTTAGTAATTTGTCCGTTGGTACAGAGGGACCGCGGAAATTTTCTGTATGCTTAATTAATATTTTTGCTAGGTTAACTGCTTGCTGATCATTTTCTGGATATATGCATATGATTTTCCCTATTTTATTTGCGCCTAGATAGCCAGTCAACATGTCATTTGCGGTGTTCTTATCCATTACTATTTTAAATGAGGCGTCTTCGGCGATTAGAAGGGGCGTTATCTGTTTAACTAATGCCGTTACTTGTGAGATTATGACTGATAAATGGATGATCCAGCCCTGAGTTGCATTAATCTTATTGACCTGTAAGTAATAGTTGTCGATAGTGTATTCTGATTTTAGACTTTTGAGAAATAGTGAATAGTCTTCTATTTCCAAGTCTTCACTGGTTTTTTGAAAGGTTGAATTGTATAAGCTATTATTTATAAAGCTATCCAACATAATTTTGATTATTTATCAGTGGACAAAAATGCAATTTAGTATTCCTCATGGCTAACTTAATGTTCTAGGTTCCATATGGGTTGATTTGCCAGAAAAATCGATTATCAAAGTCGCTCCAAATAGTAATACTAGCATTGGAAAGAACTGGTAACGGAAAACATCAATTGTTACAAAAATGCTGAAGAAGAAATTGGCAAATAGAAACATGCTAATTATTATTATTGCTTTATTGATCTTCTGGGCGTATATTCGATATTCTTGTTTGAATTGAGCTAATACAACACCTCCTAGAAAGAATATATTTAGAACACAAAATAAAATTGGGAAGATTTTTAGAATTGAATTTTGAATATCTTTTGATGCTGCTGATATTTTGGTGCTTTTATATTTGAACCAGTATTGTGCAATTGGTTCGATTTTGTCCAAGCGGAGATTATATTCTGAGAGTTTTTCCAGTGGTGGAAAGAAGTAGAATTTGGTATTGGGGATAGCAAATTCCCACAGGTAGGCTCTCGGATTTTGCAATATTAGATATCTGCCATAGCGATAAAAGATGGCGGAGACTTTTCCCCAGGCGACTATGCCGGAGTAGTCATTATCCCAGTGATAGTGGCTATATAAATATTTCTTAAGTGGTGATATGGGCTCCCGTATAAAGTAATTTCCTACGTATCGTGACAAATGATTTTCCTCAAAATTATCCGGAACGCCGGTACTATAAAAGGCCCTGGACATTTGATCCAATTTTTTGCATTCGGGATCTAGCGTTTTGTTTGTGTCTGCGTATTCCCAAATGTATAAGGCGTTATTGGCTAATTGCCAGCCGGTAAAGAGGGAATATTGAGCCGTCCCGGTCATTTGTTTTGCCACAGACCTCGTATGCAAGAAAAACGGCAGGATTAATAATGGGCCAATAAGTAGACCAGTGACTTTTACCCAGACTTTTGATTGTGAAATAAGGAATGCAATAACTGTAATAATTGGATAATAATATGCACTGTTTCTTACTGTGAAGCAGAGAAATAGAAGAATGCCTTGTGCGAGTAAATTAATGGCAGTTGGTTTGAATATTACCCAAAAAAGCTCTGTAAACCAAAACAGACTGAGTGTAGCAAATAACGCGTCGCTTGAGACAAAATTGCTAATGTACAGGAAGAGCGGATTGAAAATGAGGAAAATTATCAATAGATTTCTTGACAAATTCGAAATGCCAAAGAAATAGCGCCAGGAAAAGAAAAGATAGAGCGCTGATAATTCTAGGATGAAATATTGAATGGCAACTAAGGCCGTATCATTTGAAGTGATTTTATGAATTAGAAGTAGGAATTTTGAGTAGCCGATGGGCCAAATATTAACGTCAAGGTTAGCGTATGCTGCATACAAGTAGTTGTAACCGTCAGTGGAAAAGTCAGGAAATGGATAAAAGAGCTTAAAGATTATGAATTGAACGGCAGAAAGCGAGGGGAGTAGAAATAGCAAAAGTCGATTTTCCTTTGATTGCCAGATAAAAGAAAGTAATGAATTACTTATGGAGAATTTTCCTACGGTTTCTAGTTCCAGTTTAAAATGTTTCGGCTGTCCTAACGCTGGTATTGCAGAGTGATTATTCATTATAATACATTTGTTATTTACAACTGAGTCGATATATTTTCCGGAATTTCTTTGTACGCTCTGACTGGTATTTGTTTCCGAAGAAATATCCCGTACTTTATGATGCAATAGATTGTTCTAACGCCATCAACCCATTTGATTTTTTTGCCTTCTTTGTATGTTCTTCCATAATAGGCGATACCAACCTCATAAATCCGAATGGACGGAATTCGGGCAATGCGCGCAGTTACCTCCGGCTCAAACCCGAACCGCTTCTCATGAAGTGGCAGTCCTTGGATCATATTTGTCCTGAATACCTTATACCCCGTTTCCATATCTGTCAGATTCAAGTTGGAAAAGGCGTTTGATAGAAAAGTAAGGAACCGGTTGCCGATCGAATGCCAGAAAAAGAGTATCCTATGAGCATTGCCACCCATAAATCTTGATCCATATACTACGTCTGCATGACCTAAAAGAAAAGGCTTTAGAAGTTGATTATAATCGCTTGGGTCATATTCCAGGTCTGCATCTTGGATAAGCAAGCAATCGCCACTGCTAAGGGCTATTCCCCTATGAATAGCCGCCCCTTTACCTTGATTTTTAGATTGCCTGTTGTATTTTATGTCAATCTTAGGATATGCGAGCATAAAGTCGTTGACAATAACAGCTGTCTGGTCCGTTGAGCAATCATCGACAACAATTATTTCTTTCTCCACGTGTTGTATAAGTCTGGCTTGCCGGATTTTTTCGAGCACCTGGCCAATAGTTTTCTCCTCGTTGTAGGCTGGAATTATAATCGACAGCTTTTTGATTTCTGAGCCATTTTTTGCTATGTCTTTTGTAACAGGGGGCAAAGAACTAACACCCCTTAGTTGATCAAGCACCTCTTGCATAACTATAGGTTAAAATGTAGTCTACGATTGTTTATATTAATGGGTAATACCGTTGTAGCGATTCTTGCTCTTCTAGCAGCTTAAGGACACAACGACCCTGAGGTCGTCTATGGACCTTAAGTGCAATAGGCAGAGGTTTTTAAATGGTAATTACTTGATAAAGAAGTATTTGAAACCTGATTCCTAGCTGACCGTTCTAGTCCTACTGTCCTCGCTGTGTTATTCTTTGGTTATGATCGGACGATAAAGATATAGCGGGATATCAAAGTTGGATTATGAATCAGGGAGCCTTTCTTTTTTTAAAAGGTGAGAATTGAAAATTCAGTCTTTGTACGGAGGCCTTTAACAAACCGCTAGATATTATGAAGTACCTCATCCCGTTAGTCGTTTCCTTATTAATCGGAGTTTATTCTTTCTCCCAGCCGGCCCGGCACGTTGTCCTTATCAGCATTGACGGTCTTCGACCGGCCATGTACCTGGATTCAGGATGGGCTTCTCCAAATCTGCATTATCTGATGAGAGAGGGGAGTTACGCGCAGCACATGCTTTCTGTATTCCCGAGTTTTACCTATCCCTCGCATTCCAGCATGGTAACAGGTGCGTACCCTGCAGAGCATGAGGTTTGCCATAACGCTCCTTTTGCCCCTTTGGGGAATGACGGTCATTGGAACTGGTATACAAACCTGATCAAGTCCCGCACTATTTGGGACGCCGCCCATGAAGCAAACCTTACCTCCGCAACAGTGGAGTGGCCTGTTTCCGTGGGGGCCCCAGTGAACTGGAACGTTCCAGAGATCTGGCCGGTAAAGGATGGTGATGACAGAGTTACGGAATCACGAAAGTATGCAACGCCAGGGCTTATAGAAGATATCGAGAAGAATGCTACGGGTCTGCTAACAAGGGACAATATGAACGAGTCCTATCTCAGTTTTGATGAAACCGCCGGTCGAATGGCTGACTATATCATTCAGCATTATAAGCCCAATCTGCTGGCACTGCACTTTGCCTGTGTAGATGGGGCGGAGCATGAAGAAGGCATAGATGGTGATAGCGTCCGATTTGCGGTGGAATCCGTAGACCGGGCGATAGGGGAGGTGCTTGAGTCGATTGAGCGGGCCGGTATTCAGGACAGTACCGCGGTTATCGTTGTCGGTGATCACGGGTTCTCGGATATTCATAGGGCCCTCCGGCCGAATATTTGGTTGGCTACTGCCGGCCTATTGCACACCGGCAATGATTGGGGAATGATGTTCCAACCTGCGGGTGGATCTGCATTTTTATACATGGAACATCCTGAGGATACCACGCAGCTAAAGGACGTAAGGGCCTTTATAAATAGCCAGCCGGACTCAATCCGGAATCTTTTCCGGGTAGTTGAGAGACCTGAGCTCACCCAAATGAAGGCGGATAAGAGGGCTGTTATGGCGTTGGCTGCAAGACCTGGCGTTATATTCAGCGGTGCGATAAAGGGGGCGGTCATCTTTCCGGTAAAGGGTGGGCACCACGGCTATGATCCCAATATACCAGAAATGTATACCGGGTTCATCTCAGCCGGCGCAGGTATTGTCAAAGGAAAGGTGATACCTGAAATCCGTGTAGTGGACATAGCCCCTCTTGTTATGAAGCTTCTGGGCGTGTCATTCGATGCACCAGATGGAGTAGTACCCAAGGACATTTTGCGGTAAATGTGCCAATTTTAATTATATCCATACGATGACGGGGTGCCAGTCTTGGCGCTCCTTTTTTTTTCGACATGCCTCTTTCAATGCAATCGTTTTCAGAAAATTTTAAACGTTTTAGCTCTAAAGTTCTTCCCCAACTTTGACATTCCGTCGACAATTCATTGGCTAACAGATGTTACCTTTGGTCATCCAAAGCCTGCCAGTATGAATAGGACCTACGAAACCGAACACGTCTGGTACACCATAACCTCTGAAGGCATCCTAAGGGCCAAGTACCGCCCGGAAGTCCGCTTTGTGGACGAACCTATGGCTAAGAAGATCGTCGCCGATCGCCTGGCCTTTCAGGGATCCAAACGATACCCGTTATTGATCGAGGAATCCGGTGCAGCCGAGTACACCAAGGACGCAAGAATCTTCTTTGCTGGAGATCATGGCGTTGAAGGGCTGACTGGGGTTGCTATCCTTGTACACAATTGGGTGACCTATGCGACCGCCAGTTTTATTCTTGCCATCCAGAAACCCCGTATTCCCACACGGATCTTCCGACAAGAGCGAGACGCGCTGTTATGGCTACAAAAGCTCAAGTCTAAAAAGCGCCAAACCCAAGCCTAAATGGAAAAGGACTATCCCCTGAAATACGGAGGCCTCCCTATTCCTACGTTGAATTTAAGACGTAATTATTGATCGTTTCCACAGAAAGACGTTCGATTAGATACAGCTTTATTTTATGCACTAGTATTTTAGTGTCATAAAATAATTCGGTATGGAAAACACAGTAAATCACAAAGACCTGGTAAATGCTTGGGATGAATTGCTCGAAGAAGACCGCTCCCGGCAAAAATTATGGATGGATGCGGTGCTAAACGAGCTGGACGCTGTCATCGATTCGGCGCAAAAGTGGGAATACACGCCTACTGAATTGACCAGGGTCCTTCACCAAAGGATTGACTCTTTAAAAAGGACAGCTCCGAAGTTAAAGTGGTTTTAACCCTTGTTCATTAAGTAGCCAACCAGCCCCGGGTATTCATATTGGATGCCGTACGCGGGCTGGTTTTCCATTTTATTGCGTTCAAAAACTAGGACCCTGAGTTGATAGACTGCGCCTATTAACACCTGGCCCCCTCCCTGAAAATACGGAGGCCCTCCGTAGGCTAAAAAATTCTTTACCGTAGTCCACGGGAGTTTACGCTACTTTTTTGTCATCGCTTCATTCATCTGATTTTCCTTCGCCGTTACTTTGTTGTCATAAAATAACCTTTATGACAATTCACCTTTCATGGTCCGACTATCTGGTGGCAATGGCAGCACTAATGGGTGTTTATTACTTAGTCGTCTTACGGATGCTCATCCGCACGAATAGCGCGCCGGCGGTCGACCAGGGACAGGCGCCTCCGCCTCCCGCCCGTGAGGTTTGGATGGACCAGACCCTCCAAGCCCTGGAAGAGACGGTCCTCCATGCCCAGAAAAAGCGGTACCATCCGGACGAGGTCTTGCTGGCCCTCCGTCAAAAGATGGAAGAATTGAAAGCGGGGTAGCTGTTTGAAGAGCGTTAAAGTAAGGATGCCAACCTAAAATTATGAATTTGATCTGGTAAATTTTGATTTCCGGAGTATTCAAAAAAATACCACCCCTTTTTTTATGGAAAATTTGAGAGGTGCGACTCTTTATTAGAAAACAAATTTACTATGGAACAAAATTTAAATCCAAACGAACGCGGCAAGCGCTGCGATTTCGTGATCCCCGACGAGTTCAAAATCGTCAAGGAAGTCTTAGGTATGATTACCGCTTGCACAACATTCGGTTATAAACCCAAAGAGTCTTCTTTGAGAGAGCGACCTGAAGGAAGTGAAGCTACGGAGCGGATTTACCTCGCGTTTACCTGGGGCTCCCCTAATTCTCTGAGCCATGAAGAACCAATAAGGATTGCTCTGGATGTGCCAGAGGGGATTTGGAGGGGTGGTAAAATGCTTATGATCACTATGAACCACATGGTACCCTAAGTCTCCTGCGACAGCGGTAGGGGCAAGATGTCCCCCGCTGTCGCTCCTTTCTATCTCCTGGAGGCCATCTTTTCTGAACCTAGGCATAGTTTTGTGCCGCTCACTCATACGGTTTTAGTCATGACTGGAGGGTATCGAGCAAGAGGTTTGATCCAAAAAAAGATGGCCCCCAGGGATAGGGAGGGCAGCTTCACGAAGATCTAAATTCCTCATTATATGTCCAAGCGAATTGTTCGCCCAGCCGCCACGGCATTGCTCGTGGCCCTGGCAGAGGCTTCTCATGCCCAAACTCCCGATGGCAACGCCGGTATCACCCAGGCCACCTCCATGATCACGGGCTATTTTTCTGCCGCCTGCACCCTGATGTATGCAGTAGGGGCGGTCCTGGGCCTGATTGGCGCCGTCCGGGTGTACATTAAGTGGAACCATGGAGACCACGACACCAGCAAAGTAGCCGCCGCCTGGTTCGGTAGCTGCATCTTCCTGGTAGTGGTGGCCACCGTGATCAAATCCTTCTTTGGTTTATAACCCTTCAATGTGAACCTATGTCCTACACCCTTCACCGGGGCGTAAACCGCCCCATCGAATTCCTGGGGCTCCAGGCCCAGTATATCAACTACCTGGGTCTTGTCAGCCTGGGAATGCTGCTGACCTTTGCCGGCCTGTATCTCCTGGGGGTTCCTCTTCCGATCGCCGTCATAGCGGTACTGGGTAGCACCGCGGTGATCACCGGGTACCTGCTCCGCCTCAGTCACAGGTATGGTGTGTATGGCTTGATGAAAGCGGTGGCATCCCGGAAGGTACCGGCCGCGCTTACCCCTCGTGAGCTGGACGAGCGCCTGCCTATCTGGGGCGTGGAGAACGGCTGTTTGCTCTCCCGTACAGGCGACCTAACGGTTGTGTTAACACTCAATCTCCCAGAGATCTTTAGTCTTTCTCAGGCAGAATATGAGCGGCTTCACGAGGCCTGGGTAAAAGTCTTGCATGCCTTGCCCCCAAACACAGTGCTCCATAAGCAGGATTGGTTTGTCAAAAGAGACTTTGCACCCCGGGAGGAGGGGCGCAACAAGAGCGAGATGGACACCGCTGCCGACCGGCACTTTCTGGGTCGCCCCAGTCTCGAACACGATGCTTACCTCTGTATCACTCAGTTGGCAGAAGGGCGGAGGCTGTCGACCTCCGCCACCTCCAACCTGTTGCGTCCTTCCATCGTCCCGTCTTCGCTAATGGACCCCCGTCGGCTTCAGGCCTTTTTGGACGCGGTGCTACAAGTAGAACGTATTCTTGTGGAGACAGGGCTGATCGGGACGGAGCGGCTTGGAGAGCCCGGCCTCCTTCGCCTGGTGGAGCGCTATTGCTTCCTACAGGAAGGCAGGCTTCAACGGGACATCACCTTCAAGGAGTCGTTGCGGATAGGCGGCCAACATGCCCAACTGTATACCCTGTCAGACCCCGCAGGCCTTCCCCAGTCGTGTTCCCCCTGGGTACCTTATACTCCCTATGCCACCGAGCGGACGGTCTGCCCCCTTGGGTTTGCATCCCCCCTTGCTCAACACCTGGACTGCAACCACATTTACAATCAGTGCATCCTCGTGGGGGACGGCCGGAAGACCATCCGTGACCTGGAGCGCCGCCTGAAGCGTCTGCAATCCCTATCGACCTATTCCAGGGGTAATGCCGTCGCCCGGGACGCAGTGGATACGTTTCTCCAGGAAGCGGCAAAAGAACAGCGTCTGCCGGTAAAGGCCCATTATAACCTCTTGGTGTATGCGGATAGCCACGAGGATGTGAGGCAAGTCCGGAGCCTGGCAGGGGCTGCTTTGTCCCGGATGAATGTCGTCCTCAAAGAGGAGACTTTGGGCGCGCCTCAGCTCTTTTGGGCCTGTATCCCCGGTAATGCGGGAGACCTACCCGTCAATGAGACCTTTGACACCTTTGCGGAACAGGCAGTGTGTTTCCTGAACCAGGAGACCCGCTACCGGTCTTCACGGGCCCCAATGGGTATTCGCTTGGGTGACCGCCTGACGGGGACGCCCGTCCACGTCAATCTCTCGGACGAGCTTCTGGCGCGGGGCATCTGCGGCAACCTCAACAAGATCGTCTTCGGCCCCTCCGGGAGCGGGAAGTCGAACTTTACCGCACACATGGTCCGGTCTTACTACGACCAAGGCGCTCACGTCCTGGTGCTGGACATAGGTCATTCCTATGAGGGACTTTGCCGGTTGCTAGGGGGCTACTATTTCACTTACGACGGCAGCCACTCCCTGGAGTTCAATCCCTTTTTCATCGAGGGGGGAGGGGCACCCGATGACGACAAGCGGGAGGCCATTCGAGCTCTTCTCCTGGTCCTGTCGGGCAAGGATCAGGCAACAGTTCGGCGGACGGAAGAAGTGGCCTTAATGGAAGCAATAACAACTTTCTACGCCTATCTCGCTTTACACCCGGACGTCTTTCCCTGTTTCGACGCCTTCTATACCTTTCTGCGGGAGGACTTTGCCCTCCGGCTCCGGGAGCAAAAGGTGCGTGAGCAGGATGTCGACCTGGATGGTTTCCTCTATGTCCTAAGACCCTACTACGCTGGAGGTGAATTTGATACCCTCCTCAACGGCCGCGGAAACTTGGACCTGCTGGGCGAGCGGTGTATCGTCTTCGAGTTGGACGCCATCAAGGATAGCATTCTCTTTCCGGTGGTGACCCTCATCATCATGGAAGTCATCCTGGCCAAGATCCGCCGTCTCCCTGGGAAGGTCAAGAAGCTTATCGTGATCGAGGAGGCCTGGAAGGCCCTGGCCAAGGAGGGTATGTCAGAATATATAAAGGGCCTGTTCAAAACGATCCGCAAGTCCAATGGGGAGGCAGTGGTGGTGACCCAAGAGGTGGAGGACATCATCTCCTCGAACGTGGTAAAGGACGCTATCCTCAATAACGCCGACATCCGAATTCTCCTGGACCAGGGGAAGTACCTCCAGAAGTTCGAGCCGATCAAACGCCTGCTGGGGCTGACAGATAAAGAGGAGGCGATGGTCCTGTCCCTGAATAAGGCGAACGAGCCTGGACGGCGATACAAGGAGGTCTTCCTTAGCCTGGCCGGCCGGATCTCGCAGGTCTACCGCGTGGAGCTGTCGCCCGAGGAGTACTGGACCTACACCACCCAGGCGGCAGAGAAGGCCAAGGTCAAAGAGGCTGTGCGTCTTCATGGCTCCATGCGTCATGCCATCCGGGCGCTGGCTGGCACCCTGCTGCTCTGCCTGGTCCTTGGCCGGGCTGATGCCCAGATCCCAGGGATCGGCATCGTCGGCTCCATCCTGAAAAAGATCATCAACGCGATGGACATCAAGGTACAACAGCTTCAATTGGAGACCCTGGACCTCCAGGATGCCCAGAAAGCGACGGAGAACGACCTCTCCCACAGTGAGCTTTCGGACATTATGAACTGGGTGCAACAGGAACGCGACCTCTACAGCGAGTATTACAACGAGCTCTGGCAGGTCAAGGAAGTCCTGTCTACTTATGATCGCGTCCGGGATATCCTTCGTCGTGAGCAACAGGCGGCCCAGGCTTGCCGTCAGGCGATGGTGCTCTTCCGGCGGGACGACCATTTCAGCCAGGGGGAGATCCAGCGCATGACCGAAACATACAATGCTCTCCTGGAGGAGAGTACCCGCAACTTGGATGAACTCACCCTCCTTGTTACGGGTAACACCACTCAGATGAGCGACGGCCGACGCTTGACCCTCATTGACGAGGCCGCCTGGCAGTCAGAGACAGATTATAACCAGGTACAATCTTTCACACAAACCCAGGTAGCGCTTAGCCTTCGGCGCGCCAGGGATCAACAAGACTTGGAGGCTATCGAGCAGCTATACGGTCTACCTTAAAACCTATTCTATATGACACGATTTATCCTGATCGCCTGTATCTGCATACAGGCCCGGGCTTCATCTGCCCAATTCTTCGGCCAACAGGCCACCCAACAGAAGCTCCTCCTCGAGCAGGTGGTGGCCCTGGCGCAGTATGCCCGGGAGGCCCGTCAGGGGTACCAGGCCGTGCAGCAAGGACTTGCCGCCATCGAGGCCATCACGAACGGGGAGCTCACGCTACACACCATTTTCTTTGCCGGCCTGGCTGGTATCAATCCACAACTCTTTTTGTATGTACAAATGCATTTTACTATTGGCCCTCGGTTTCTACGCTGAAACTGCCCCCGCCCAGTCTTTCGAAATGCAACAGCTCACCCTGGATATAGCGAAGCTGTCGCAATTGAAGACCATTCTGAAGGATATGTACACCTATTATTTTATCCTTTACAATGGATATGAAGATGTCAAGGGGATTGCCAAGGGAAATTTCGATCTCCACAAGGCCTTTCTGTCCGGCCTCCTGGCCGTGTCCGACGCGGTCTCAGGTGATCCAAAGGTCCAGGCCATCCTTTCCGATGAAGCCACGCTCTTGCATCTGTACGGGAGTCTCCTAGGCAAATGGCAGACGGATCCGCACCTCACCCCTTCGGAGGTGAACCGCTTGACCACACTCGCCGGCGACGTCCTCGACGCTTGTACGGAGGACCTGGACGAGCTGACGATGGTGTTGACAGACAATACGCTTCGTATGAGTGATGATGAACGGCTGACGGCCGTCAACCATATTCAGCGTGACTTGCATGAACGGCTGACTTATTTACGTAACCTCGATGTGACTGTGGCGAACCTCTCTTCAGAACGGGAGAGCAGGGCCGCTAATGCGCAGATTCTCCAAAAACTTTATGGCCAATGAACACAGATGTTACGAGCCTCCAGGCAATGCTGGACCAGCTCTATAAAAACATGCTGCCCCTGAGTAGCCAGCTCACCGGGGTAGCGCGGATCCTGGCGGGTTTCTTCGCCCTTTGCGTTATCGGTTATAAGGTGTGGGGACACCTGGCCCGGGCCGAACCGGTGGACATATTCCCGCTCCTGCACCCCTTTGCCAAAGGGCTTGCCATCCTGCTCTATCCGTCTCTCATTGGGTTGATCTTCGGGATTATGAAGCCCGTAGTCCAGGCGACGGGAGCCATGGCCCAGAATGGGCAACAGGCGGTACAGGTGATCCTGCAACAGCAGGTACAAGACACCAGTTCAGATAGCCTCCTTGACGAGCTGGATGCCAAGCTGGACTACAAAACGATCGTGGAGCAGGGGATGGCCACCTTCCTGGAGTGGCTCTTCGAAGGAGCGGCCATGATCATCAGCGTACTAAGGACCTTCATCCTTACTGTCCTCAGCATCCTGGGTCCCCTGGTGCTTGGTCTGTCTGTCCTCGATGGCTTCCGAAGTTCTTTTCACCATTGGCTGGCGCGTTACATCAGCGTGTCCCTCTGGCTCCCCGTGGCCAACATCTACGGGGCTATCATCGCCCAGGTGCAGATACTGATGTACAAGCAGGACCCGTCCTCTGACTTTGCCCATGGGCATGGGGCCGCGTATATCATCTTCCTCCTGATGGGGGTAGCGGGGTATATCTGCGTGCCCTCCACGGCCAGCTATATCGTCCATAGCCTGGGGGGACATTCCCTGGTGACGAAGGTCAATACGGCTGCCATGATCATGAAAAAACTGTAATGCCATGTTCAACGAGTTACGTTATATCGACCGGGCCTTCCGCCATATCCGGCTGTTTGCCGCCTGTTTTGTCCTGGCCTGTATGGGAGTTACTGGCCTGGTATGCTGGAGTTGTTATCGCGTTGTCGAGAATGACCGGGGGAGGGTATATATCCTGGCCGACGGAAAGGCACTGGAAGCCCTGGCCTCCGAACGGGGCGACAACCTGCCCGTCGAAGCCCGGGATCATATCCGGACGTTCCACCAGTACTTCTTCACCCTTGGCCCGGATGAGAAGGTGATCAACGCCAATATCGGGAAAGCGCTCTATCTGGCGGATGGCTCGGCCCGCAGGGAGTATGAGAATGCCTTGGAGCAGGGGTACTATCGCAACATTATCACGGGCAATGTCAGCCAGGAGGTGAGGGTAGACAGTGTCTATGTCAACATGGACAGCTCGGTCTTCCGTTGTTGGGCGACGTTGATCATCACCCGCACCTCCAACATCACTTTACGCTGCTTGTTTACCCAGGGCGGTCTGCGGCAGGTGCCGCGCTCCGATCACAACCCTCATGGATTCCTGATTGAGGACTGGACCATTGGGGACAGCCGGGATATCAAGACCATTCCACGTATACAAAATCCTTAAAAACAAATGCTATGAAACTACGAAATCTAACCCCAGAAAAGGCCCACCAGTTGAAGATGCTCCTGGTGGCTCCGCTCGTCGTGATTCCCCTACTCACCCTCGTGGCCTGGTTGGCCGGGGTGGGGAAGGAGACGCTGGTGCAAACAGCCCGGGCAGAGAATAAGGTACCTGCTCCTGAACCTCCGCCCGCACACCCCTGGAACAAAATGAGCCTATATGACGAAGCAGAGCGGGATTCCACTCGGTTCGCCGAGGTGGCGAAGGCGGATAAAAAACCTCTTGTGCCGGCGCCGGACACATCCGAGACACGGGTGTACAAGAGCCTGGCGCGCCTACAGGCGGCGCTCAAAGCCCCACCACCCGTGCATACAGAGTACTCCCAGCCTAGGCCAGTGAACATGCCTCCTATACTCAACATACCCCATACCGAACCGGACACCGATCTGCAGCGCCTGGACAAAATGTTGGACAAGATCCTTCTTCTCCAACATCCGGAACAGGCGCTGCGCCTGGATACGGTGGAGACCCGTCACACCGAAACCCTAGAGGTGGCGCAAGCGGTGACAGAGGGCAAGGGCGTCCTGGTCTCCGGGGAGACTATTGCTTTGAGGCTGGAGACTGACCTCAAGGGGAAGGGCTGGACGGTACCCGCCGGTACACGGCTATATGGGACAGTGAGCCTGGAGAATGAACGTCTTCGGATCCACATCCGGTCCATCCTCTCTGGAACACAGATCCTGTCTGTGAATATGGAAGCGTATGACCTTGACGGTCAGCCGGGGATCTATGTGCCCGGAAGTCTGGAACGGGATGCCTCTAAGGTCTCCGCAGACGAGGCGCTGAATACCCTCGGGATCGCAAATGTGGATCCCTCCCTGGGTGCCCAGGCTGCGGGGGTAGGGATACAGGCGGCCAAGGCGTTGTTGTCCAAGAAGGTCCGGCAGGTTCGGGTAACGGTAAGGAAAGGGTATCGATTACTAATTAAATAGTTGGATATGAAAAAGATTATGCTTTTTATCTTTTTGGCCTGGTGTCGCGGCGGTCTTGCACAGAATGTGGACAGCCTGCTGAATGATCATCGTACAGTCTTCGGTCATATTGATCGTGACCGGAGGGAGGGGATCACTTTTCGCCTCACCGGTGTCTACACACGGGACGAGGTCATATACTACAGCATTGAGGCTTGGAACCATTCTCCCCTGGTCTATGATGTAGATGGCATCCGTTGTTCGATCCGGGATAGGAAAATGATGAAGCGGCATGCTTTTCAGGAGATTACGATGGCGCCGTTGTGGATTAAAGGGGATTCGTTGCGGCTGGGGGCTGGTAAAAGAGCTGTGTGGATCATCGCCTTGAGGAAGGAGGTGTTGCCGCCGGATCAATATTTGTCCATACAATTGTTGGAGCAGTGGGGGAGTAGGAATTTGGAGGTAAGGGTTGGTAGTCGAATTCTTATGAAGGCCAAGCTATTGTAACTAAGTGACGTTTTCCGGGTCGGTCGATGCTTTTTTTAGTAAGCATGTAACTATGGCTTGTAAGAGGATCAATCCAATACCCATATCAAGGAGGATGATTGACAATTCGTATCGGAGCAATATGGGAGCCGAAATAATACTGAAAAAGAAATTGATGATCCAGAAACTGGTAAACAGCTGAATAATCATTTTGAATTCCCGGCTAAACTTTTTTCTTGGACCTATCAAGAAATAGATAATTAGGCAAATGACCACCAAGGCATTCATAACGGCAGTGATAAAAGGATAGGCCTTAGCAGGATATATAATTTTTGAAATCCTGCTGACCCTTCTAGATGGGTAATGAAACCATTCTTTTATTTGGGTTGATACCGAATCCTGGTTACTATTGTAAATCTTTAGTGCCTCGTCCGCTGGAAATGCAAACCATTTTATATTCAAGCCAATATAATACTTGATGTAGGCTAGTGGGTGACGTTTGATCAAATAAAGACCGTAATCCTTGAAATATGGCCCCATGGAAGACCATTTTTTGACATAAGGAGTAGGAGGGTCATTTTGATAACGCCGCTTCATATAGATCTTCAATGGACTTTCTTCATCCCACATGTAGAAAACCTGAAGGGTGCTGTCAGGTCGCTTATTCAGGCGACTAAAGGAATCGAGTTGATGAATGACCAACTGGTGCAGCGAGGCTAGTTCGGACGGTGGCTGATCACCTGAAAATTCGTGAAAATGCCTATACATAATCAGGGCATTGCCAGCCATCTGCCAGCCCAGGAAGGAGGAAAATTCTCTTTGTCTAATCAGTCTGTAATACTGATTTTCGGTATTCTCAATATATCCCGTTAAAAGGATAATGGATAGTCCGATGCTGATGGCTTTTGCTTTTTGAGGTATTCTTGATATGAGAATAATAGCATATGTCAGGAGTGGATAAAAGACAGCGTAGTAACGTAGAATGAATAGGAAAAAAAGAAGGATGCCAAGAATGTATGTATAATATGATCTCGGCTTGCAAATATACCATATCATAAGCGAAA
Source organism: Dinghuibacter silviterrae (assembly GCF_004366355.1). Classification (NCBI taxonomy): domain Bacteria; kingdom Pseudomonadati; phylum Bacteroidota; class Chitinophagia; order Chitinophagales; family Chitinophagaceae; genus Dinghuibacter; species Dinghuibacter silviterrae. Next base: position 3,297,058 of record NZ_SODV01000001.1, read on the forward strand.
ACCAAATAAGCGTCAGGGCAGTAAAAATGCTGTCACTCAAAATATAATTACTGATGCTTAATACGGCAGGATTAACTACCATGAGGGAAAGGATAAGCCACTGAACCCACTTGGCTGGTTTCATGAAATACAAAAGTGTAAAATAGAAATACAGTATTGCCCCTTCTAAGAGAAGGAACTGAAAAGTCACCAAAGCAAGATCTGAAGCTGTAAATACACGAAAAATCTGTAGGAATTTTGAGTAGGCCACCGGCCATATGCCTAGATCATCATTTTTGTAGGCCGTGTATATATAAAATGTTGAGTCGTATAAAAAATTAGCGAAAGGATACATGGCTTTAAAGACCACGAATTCAATCAACATAACAGGAATGGTCAACCAAAGAATCTGCCGTTGTTCCCTGATGAAACGTAGGAATGTCTTATCCATGATCCTATTAAGATAGAACGCCGACTTAGCTATCCGTTTCGTTATTGGGATTAATTGATGTGGCTTTATTTGTCCACATCAAATTATGTCTGTACTTCGAATTATCACATTTGCGGTCATTCGTTATCTAAGTACAAATACCTAGGTAATACTACGTAAATTCCTCAGGAATTATTTAAATTTAGCACGATGCTAAACAGTGATCCCGAAGGCGTAATACGAGTAACCGAGCAATCCATGGAGGCTATATTTCATGAATTCCATGCACGTTTGGTCTTTTTTGCCTACGAAATCACCGGCAACGAAGAGCAAGCCCACGACATCGTCCTGGGTAAGTTCATGGAGCTGTGGCAGGATCGGGAAAAACTGACATTCAACAGCGAAAAGTCCCTCAAAAGCTATCTATATACAGGCACCAAGCTCAGGTCCATTGACCAACTCCGGCGCGTCAAGGCCGAACAAAAGGTGCTAAAAGGCTACAAGAACATAACCGTCGAAATAGAGGACCCCTTTGAGAAAGAGGCCTTAATCCTAAAGACCGAAGCCATCGCCAAGCTGGCCACTGCTATAGAAACCCTTCCTGCCCAATACAAGGCCACTGTCGAGATGGCTATAGCCGGAAAATCCAATGCGGAGATCGCCAGCACCCTGGGGATTAAGGAAAGTTCCGTACGCAGCAATATGGCAAGGGCCAGGATCCTCCTTTTAAAGAAATTCACCGGTGACCTGGGTGTTACCTTATTTATAATGACGCTGGGCACCACCGCCATCCACGGCTGAACCCTATCCAACAAAAAGTAAAAAAAAGTTAACATTAGACGCAGCAGAATCATTCTGCTGCGTTTTATTAGTGTACGGACTAAGTATTTATACGGATGTTTTTATGACTACAGACCGAATCGACGATATATTTGACGCAGGGGACTTGTTGGGCAAGATTTTGCTCCAGCGGCTTGACGGTGGTCAATTGGACGAGGCTCAAAAGGCCCTCCTCGACCAGTGGCTACAAGACCACCCGGAGGTCGCGCAAAGACTGGAAAAGCTGGAGGATCCGATTCAATTGAAAGCGATCCTCGGCCGCTACCGTCAATACGAAGCGTCGACGCCCCGTGACTATAAAAACTTCCTCACCCTAACCTCGCGACGTCCCTCTCACCGGTCGCTCTACTACTATCTGTCAGGGGTAGCCGCCGCGGTCTTGCTAACCATCTCCATAATCGGACTCGTGCACCGCACCCACCGCCAGGCCGCACCCGAAGTAGCCAGTGTTCAACAAGACAAGCTACCGGGTACGGATAAGGCCGTACTCACCCTGGCGGGTGGAAACACCGTTGTCCTGGACAGCGCCCACAGCGGGCTCATCCAGCAACAAGGAGGGGCGCGTGTCGTCAACCAGGCCGGAGGCCTGTTATCTTACGAAAGTAACAACGACAATCATAACCCTCCGCTGTTTAACATGGTTACAACGGGCAGAGGGGGCCAGTACCGTCTGGTCCTCTCCGATGGGACTAAAGTATGGCTGGATGCGGCGAGTTCGTTGAATTTCCCAACGGAATTCAGCGGGAAGACGAGGGAAGTAACCATGACCGGGCAAGCGTATTTCGAAGTGGCTTCTAATAGCAAGCATCCCTTTATCGTCCACTCGGGAAATTCTGAAGTGAAAGTATTGGGAACCCATTTCAATATCAATGCCTACCCCGACGAACCCGTGGAGGCAACGACCTTATTGGAAGGCGCTGTCCAGGTAACGAGCAGGGGCAAGGCCGTCATCCTGGCCCCTGGCGAGCAATTGCGGGTAGCAGCAGATGTTATGAGCGTCAGCTCCGCCAATGTCGACGAGGTGGTCGCGTGGAAAGACGGTGTCTTCAATTTTGATGATATGAGCTTGTATCTGGCGATGAGACAGATCGCGCGCTGGTATGATGTGGACGTAGTGTATAAAGGAAATGTGCCAGACAAGCCCTTGTTAGGATATATACCCCGGAATACGAAACTATCCGTGATCTTGCAACTGCTCTCCAAAGTAGACGTGCATGGACGGATAGAAGGTCGTACGCTGACTATAGAACCCTAGTACAGCTAATCACCCCTCATTTAATGTAACACACCTAAATCCAATAGCGCCGCGAGGAGCTTTGCTCCTTGCTGCCTATGGTAACGCTATGTCGTCGGAAATGCGATTTCGACATGATCCAATAAAAAGCCGGTAGTGCTACTACACCACCGGCCGACAGTTCGGGTTATCGAGAATAATTAATCCGTCGTGGAGGATACTTATTCATTAAACCAAAACTCATGTAAAGGTATGCAAATTACTGCGCCCGGCAAAGTTCCCCACCGGGGAGCGTTGCCTCAAATTATGCTGGTTATGAGACTAGTTGCCATCCTCATGTTGGCCACCTGCCTCCAGGTGAGCGCCAGGGGATACACCCAGGGGAGGGTAAACCTTACCCTGAAGAATGCGCCTTTGGAGACTGCGTTGAAGGCCATTATGAAGCAGAGCGGGTACTACTATTGGGGAGATCCCGCTTTATTAAAACGGGCGAAACCGGTTAATGTTGCGTTGAGGGATGCGGAAGTTAGGGCGGCTTTGGATGAGTGTTTTAGGGATCAGCCGTTGACTTATGAGATCGAGGATAGGATTGTGGTGGTGAAAGAGGTGGTGGCCAGTTCTGCTTCTATAGTCCCGAATGCTGAGCCTTTGTCGGAGGTGAGGGGTAGGGTTATGGATGAGAAAGGGGAGCCTTTGGTAGGTGCATCAGTTGTCGTCAAGGGCACTAAGATAGGGACCGTTACGGACAGCAAGGGAAATTTTGAGTTAAGTAATGTTTCGAATGGTGCTGTACTTGTTCTTTCCTATACAGGTTATTTGAGTAGAGAAATCGTTCTTCGCGGGGGGGGGCAAGATATGGTTATAAGACTTATTGTTTCAAATAGCCCTTTAGATGAGGTGGAAGTAATTGCTTACGGAACGACAACACAAAGGTTTACCACGGGTAATATAAGTGAGGTGAAGGGGGAGGATATTGCGCGGCAGCCGGTGGGCAATCCCTTGTTAGCCTTGGAGGGGAGAGTGCCTGGATTGTTTATTACGCAAAATACAGGGGTGCCTGGTGGTGGCGTGACTGTTCGGATTCAAGGACAAAATAGTATACAAAGAGGTAATGATCCATTATACGTGATAGATGGCATCCCTTATAATTCGCAAATACCTTCAACTGGTTTGGGGAATAATATTTTAGGTAATTCGGGTAATTATTCGACAGGAAATATTCAAATTAATGGAGTTGGTAATCCATTGAGTTACATCAATCCTTTAGATATCGCTAGTATTGAAGTGCTCAAAGATGCTGATGCCACCGCTATATATGGCTCCCGAGCTGCCAACGGTGCTATTCTCATCACTACAAAAAAAGGTGTGGCAGGATCCATGAAAGTAGATTTTAATCTCCAGCAAGGATTTGGAAAGGTAACTCGTTCTATGAAGATGATGAATACGCGTCAGTATCTAGATATGCGTTATGAAGCTTTGAAAAATGATGGTATTAATTTAAGCGCGCAATCAAAAACTAACGCAAATTACTACGATCTTCTATTCTGGGATACAACTCGCTATACTAACTGGGCTAAAACTCTGATCGGAAATACAGCCCAATATACAAATGTGAATGGATCGGTTTCAGGAGGGACCAACACTATTCAATATTTTTTGGATGGAACCTATCATAGGGAGACGACCGTTTTCCCAGGTGATTTTTCCGATCAAAAGGCTTCATTACACTTAAATATTTCAGGTGCGTCCTCAAAACAAAAGTTTCATTTCCAGCTAACCGGAAGTTATCTATATGATGATAATCAGTTGCCACAGACGGATCTTACAAATATTGCAATGCTTCTTGAGCCCGATGCCCCCCCTCTTTATAATTCTGATGGTAGTATAAATTGGGCCCAAACAGCCACCGGTAATTCTTCTTTTGATCATAATCCAATGGCGAAGCTTTATAATACCTATAGAAATGACGCTGGCAATTTAATGAGCAATCTTCTCCTTGTATATCGGCTTCTTCCTGGACTTGATGTACAGAGCAATATTGGGTATACGAATATGCATTCAAAGGAATTTACAGCATCTCCACTTGTCGCCATTCAACCCGAATATCGCACTAATATACCTAGATCTGCTAATTATGGTGCATCAGATATCTATACGTGGATTGTAGAGCCGCAAATACACTATGTAAAGAAAATTTTGAAGGGAAAGTTGGAGTCGCTTCTTGGTGCAACCATCCAACAAAATGGAAGCAATGGGTATTCCATAGAGGGAGTTGGATATAATAGCGACAATGTATTGGAAAATATTCAGGATGCAACCGCTCTATCTGCCACCTCTGTATTTCAGAGTGAGTATAAATATGGTGCCGTATTTGGTAGAATCAATTACGACTGGCAGGATAAATATATTATCAACTTGAATGGTCGTAGGGATGGTAGTAGCCGTTTTGGAGAAAATAATCAATTTCATGAATTTGGTAGTGTTGGAGCGGGTTGGATATTTAGTAGAGAAAAATTTATTCAAAACGATTTGCCCTTTTTAAGTTTTGGAAAATTGAGAGCTAGCTATGGAACTACGGGAAATGATCAGATTGGGGACTACGCTTTTATGAACCTTTATAGTGCAGTTTATGCGAGTGTCCCTTATCAGGGAGCAGTGGGATTGGCACCTACGGGACTAGCAAATCCTTATCTTGAGTGGGAAGAAACTCAGAAGGCATCATTGGGAGGGGATTTTGGAATTTTAAGAGATAGACTGTTACTTAATGTAACTTTTGAACGAAATCGTAGTTCAAATGAGTTGTTGAATTATGCTTTGCCTAATATCACCGGATTTGGTACCATTACCAAAAATTTCCCTGCCACTGTACAAAATACAAGTTGGGAATTAAATTTAAATAGCACAAATGTAAATGTTAAGGGGTTTACATGGACAACCGGTTTGAATCTTACAATTCCACGAAATAAATTGATATCGTTTCCGAACCTGTCGACTTCGACGTATGCCAAATCATTGGTCATAGGTCAGCCTGTCAATATTCAGCATGAACTTCATTTTTTAGGGGTAAACCCTGCTACTGGGCTGTATATAGCTGCCGATAGTCACGGCAATCCCACTTCAACTCCAAATTATTCGACGGACAGAACGGTAACGGTTAGCACTTTCCCGAAATTTTATGGTGGATTGCAAAATAGTCTACAATTTAAAGGATTTCAGTTAGACTTTATTTTTCAGTTTACAAAGCAGAGGGCCTACGCCTACAAATTTGGTAACGGATACAAATATCCCGGTCAGTTTTTTCGTTCGCAGAGCAACCAGCCAGTTAGTGTACTCAACCCCTGGCAAAAACCCGGAGATAATGCTTCGATCCAGAGGTACTCCACTAAACTGACTGGCCTTGTCGCTGCTTCGAGCGATGCTGTTTATGCTGATGCTTCTTATATAAGGTTAAGGAATCTTTCTTTATCATATCAATTTCCTGATAAATGGGTACAAAAGGGCCGCTTTAGATATTTTAGGATGTATATGCAAGGGCAAAATCTATGGACAATTACCCATTATCAGGGCATGGATCCGGAAAATCAAGGCAACTCTGCCTTGCCTCCTTTACAGATTTGGACATTAGGGATCCAGCTAGGGTTATAAAAATATATATTAAAGCCTTTGTATCCCTGCTGAGGGCACCACTTTTAAAAAATGTGTTATGGAGTCAAAATTTAAAGGATTTTCGAATTGTACTATAATAATAATTTTCATTTTTACTTTTTGCTTTTGTAGTTGCAAAAAACTAATTGGCGTTAATCCTCCGATTACTGCGACTACTAATACTAGCGTTTTCAGTACGGATGCCAACGCTGCGTCTGTATTGACAGGTCTGTATGCTACGCTTAGTCAGGGAGGTTTTGTTGAGGGAAGTTCAGGGATTTCTTTGCTATCTGGCTTGTCGGCCGATGAGTTTACACTATTTAATGGTGTCTCAAATACGAGTACTATGTATTATTATTATACAAATACCTTGTTTGTTAGTGCTCTTAGCTCGGCAGGAACAGAGAATTGGAGTGGATTTTATAACGATATCTATACTTGCAACGTAGCAATTGAGGGAATATCGGTGTCAAACTCGCTAACTCCTGCCGTTCAACAACAATTATTAGGGGAAGCCAAGTTTATGCGGGCATTCCTGTACTTCTACCTAGTTAATTTATACGGCCCTGTTCCGTTGGCGACAACTTCAGATTATGAGGTTAATTCAGAATTACCCAGATCTTCAATCAGTGATGTGTACAAGCAAATTATAGCTGACTTGACAGATGCCGAAGCATTACTTTCGAGTAACTATGTATCGGCAGACGCGATAACTGCAACCTCTGAGCGTGTTCGTCCAACCAAATGGGCCGCGGCGGCTTTGTTGGCAAGGGTGTATTTGTATACTGGTGATTATGCGGACGCAGAGAAATTTTCGACTGAGGTTATTGGCAATACTTCATTATATCAAATGACACTGTTAGACGATGTCTTTTTGAAAAACAGTCAGGAAGCTATCTGGCAATTGCAGCCAGTTTTTTCTGGCATAAATACGGCAGATGCTCCGGTTTTTGTTATCCCCTCTACTGGCCCTAGTTCTAACTATCCTGTTTATTTAAGCAATAGCTTGTTGAATAGTTTTAGTGTAGGAGATGAACGTAGATTGCATTGGGTTGATAGTGTGATAGTTGGTGACAGTACTTATTACTTTCCCTATAAATACAAGGTTGCTGTTTATAACGCGCCGGTAACCGAATATTTGATGGTTCTTCGTTTAGGGGAGCAATATTTAATTAGAGGAGAAGCACGAGTGCAGCAGGGGGAATCAAGTGCTGTGGACGATTTAAATGTGCTTCTCAACCGGGCTGGTTTAAGTAATTATTCAGGACCAACAGATAAAAATTCGTTGTTGAATGTGATAATGAATCAACGGAGAATTGAGTTGTTTTCTGAATGGGGAAATCGTTGGCTTGATTTAAAAAGAATGGGAAATGTGGACGCAGTTATGAGTGTTGCTTGTCCGCAAAAGGGAGGCACATGGAACAGTTATCAGCAATTGTATCCTATATCATTTAGTGACATTGAAAGAGATCAGAATTTGACTCAAAATATAGGGTATTAATTTGAAAAGTTGGTGCGACTACTTTTAGAGTGAATAATGAAAATTGTTTACTGGCAATTAAAATGGAAGACTATAATGAGATTTTGGTATTTACTGATTCTAATCTTGTGTATGCAGGTGCAATTATCAGCTGCAAGTGGAATGGCTAAGGGTGATGGAAGCTATTTTTCTTTTCAAGTGAACTCATTGAGCAATGATTCCTTGGGTGAAAGGGGCGTGCAATTTGAGCAAGGATTGACATGGGAGCAGGTAAAAGAGAAAGCTAGAGCTGAGCATAAATATATTTTTCTGGATTGTTTTGCTACTTGGTGTGGCCCCTGTAAAGCTATGGATAGAGATGTATATCCTGACCCGGAAGTTGGAAGAATCCTTAATCGAAAGTTTATCTCGGTGAGGGTACAAATGGATAAGACAAATTATGACGACGAATTTATTAAACAATGGTACACTGATGCGGAGACTATCCAGTCAGATTATACAATTACAGCTTTTCCTTCTTTTATTTTTTTTTCGCCTGAGGGCATTCCCTTACACAAGGGTGTAGGATATAGAAATTCGGAGCAATTTGTTGAATTGGTTAACGAGGTCTTTGCGCCAGATAGGCAATATTACCGTGTGCTAGCCAATTTTGGACCGGGTAAAATAGACACTTCTGAATTAAAGGGTTTGGCGCGTGCCTTTCGTTTGTCGGATAAATTTTTGGCTGGCGAAATTGCGGCTGATTATTTAACTCGAATTCCATCTGTCGAATTAGGCCTAAAAGATAACATACAATTGATGATGGAGTTTAGTTATAACCAAAAGGTTCGAGAAATTGGACTTAGTTACTTTTCCTCGCTATCCTCAAGGGAAATTTGCACTGAAATTAATCTTCAATTGATTGAGGCATTTAAAAGTGATACCGGGATGCAAAAAATTATTCTTTCTTATTTGAAAAATCTTAGTATTGAATCTGTACAGAAAAATATCTTAAATCTGGACCTTTTGGTCATTTTTAAAAATATGCCCATGGTGCGAGAAGTGGCAAACAAGTATGTCATTAGCTTATCAGAAGACAGGTTATATACAATAGATAATCTAAAATTTATAGCGGAATTTACAAAAACATCACAGGACAAAGGGTTTACATTGTTTTTTAGTCATGCTGACAAAGTTGATTCTATCATGCATCGCGAGGGTCACGTTAAAAATGTGGCGTATGTTTCGAATTATGCTACAGGCATTACGGATAATATTATTGCAAAAGAGGAAGTTGGGCCATACTGGGAGGGGGCTGTAAAAGGTGAACGGGTAAATTGGAGAAAGATAAGCAGGGTGATAAGAAACAAATACAATCGTAAAATAGCAGATCGCGTAATATTAAATGCTAAAGTTTCTTTATATGAATTTTATGCAAAAAAATATAATCAGCAATGGTCTGAGTATATTAAGTACAATATAAGAAAAATAGAAGTCTATGGTACAGATACTACAAGTGGATTTTTTGATTCAATACTATTAAATAATTTTTCTTATTATGTCTTTTTACATAGTCAGAGGAAGCGACAGTTGAATATAGTATCTGAATGGATGGAAGGTGTAGTTAGAAGGAACCCGAATGATGAAAATGATGTTGATACTTATGCAAATATTTTATACAAGATTGGAAAGAAAGTGGCAGCCTTAGAAATGGAACAAAAGGCATTGATTATCGCGGAAGGGAAGAAAAATGAGCATGGGGTTAAGATTTTCAAAGACAATATTTTGAAAATGAATGGAGATAAACCAACTTGGATTGCTAAGTAGATACTGATATATTTTTGACAAATAAGTTGCACTCCTTATCTGTTATGCCTAAATTTGAAAATTAAATCAAGAATGATAAATAATGAGTTTTAGATTTTTGATCTTCTTCTTGCTTAATATAATTTTAGCATCTGATAGTTTGGGGCAGAAAATAGAGTATTCAAATAAACAAATACTGGGCAAATCTCCCATTGACATGACAATACTACGGCGTTGGCCTCATGTAAATGCCCCGGTTATTAGCCCCAATGGTGCTTATGTCTCTTATACTATTAATGAACAACCGGAAAATAGTCGGACGCTAGTCGTTTGTGGGGTAAATGTTTCCTGGGAGAAGAAGGTTGTAGGAGGCTCCGATGGGTTCTTTTCTAAAGATAATAGACTATTTGTTTTTAGACACGTTGATACCCTTTGTTTTCTGGAGCTAGGAACAAATATAGTCAATCAGATTCCCAATATTCAAAGCATGAAATTTTCAAATGATTCGGCGGTATGCTGGCTTGGATATTGTTTAAAAAATAGTCCTCACGAATTAATCGTTCGAAACATACTTACAGGGATCGAGAAGAACTTTTCTAATGTGAGTTCATTTGTTTTTTCTAGTAGTGGGAGTACATTATTGCTGACAAGCAGCGTTTCAAATGCCCTGGATTGGGTTGATTTGCCCAAAGGAGATATTAAAAGGATCTGGCCTGATGATGGAGTGAGGATCAATAATTATGTGTTTGACCGCAGTGGTAGTCAGATTGTGATGATGGTAACTAATCCGATACCTGAAGGTGAAAACAGCATATGGTATTATCGAGCGGGTATGGATAGTGCTATAAAATTGGCTGACGATCATTCTCCGGGTGTTGACTCAGGTTTTGTTATTGGGCTTAGTGCTCCCTATTTTACAAAAAACGGTAAGTACGTCCTTTTTTCGGAAAAAAGAACCTCGAAAAGCCAGAGGCCTGATCCGGGTGCTGCGATGGTGGATGTTTGGCATTATAAGGATGTACGTTTGAATTCCGAGCAGCAGAACGACCCAACATTTGAGGATGTTACTTGTGCTATCCGGACACAAGGGGGACCTGTTGTTAGGATTGAAAAGGACGGATGGAAGATGGTAATTTCTCCCACTTTTTATAATGGTGATTTTACCGTTGTAAGTAATATGGGGGATTTCTTTTGGTGGGACGCAAGACAGAAAGAATCGTATTATGTAGTTTCTTTTGCAGATGGCAGTCGGAAGTTGTTGAGAAGTGGACGCATTGAGGAACTAACTGTATCTTCTACTGGAGCTTATGTTCTTTATTTTGATGGCAAAGAAAGAAACTATTATATATATGATACAAAGGTCAACCTTTCTAGGAATCTTACGAATACAATCCCTCGTCGGTTAGATAATGAATATGAATTGACTTTCTCTGGAAAATATCCTGATGGGGTAGGAATTGGGGCATGGTTAAAAAATGATACGTCGGTTCTGATATATGACAACTATGATATCTGGCAGGTAGATCCATCGGGGAAGCATACACCCATTGACCTAACTAATGGGTATGGTTTCAGGCAACACATCAAATTTCGATTAGTTAACTTTTCAAATGACGGAGAAAGCTTAACTGAAGGAGCTCCTTTGTTATTGACGGCCTTTAACGTGAAGAACAAATATAATGGATTTTATCAGGTGCTGCCTATCAAAAATAATGATCCAGAAAAATTATGCATGGGGCCTTATTTGTTGTACAGGGTTGATTCCCAGTCTCCTAACGGTGATGATTTTGACAAGGGGATGATCCCTGTGAAAGCCTCAGACGCTAATGTTTGGATTATAAAAAAACAGACTTCAACAGAGGCTCCTAATTACTTTGTAACATTTGATTTTAGGAATTTCCGGCCGATCTCAGACATCCAGCCTCAGCTGAAATATAACTGGCTCACCACAGAATTGGTTACTTATAAACAAATGGATGGCAGCTTTTCTCAGGGAATATTATATAAACCGGAGGATTTTGATCCTAAAAAAAAGTATCCGTTGATATTTAGTTATTATGAGACGTTTTCACATAGAATGTATGAATATCCTGTACCTGGGCTAAATCATGGGCGGATAGATATCCCTTCGTATGTGAGTCGGGGGTACCTTGTTTTTACGCCGGATATACACTATTCGGTTGCAAGTGTGACCGGACAATTGGTTGGTGATGCCGCGGTGAATTCCGTTGTGGGAGCAGCTAAATATTTGATGCGGCGGCCTTATATTGATAGTACAAAAATGGGTATACAAGGCCATAGCTTTGCGGGCGGTGAAACGCTATACATTATAACGCATTCTAAATTGTTCGCAGCTGCCTGTGCTGCTTCTTCAACGACAAGTGACGAAGTAAGTGCATATTTGAGCTTACTCAGTTCTCATGGACGGCCGGTGGGAGAGTTTAGGCAAGCTCATGCTGAAGGTGGTCACGATCGTATTGGTGTTACTCTTTGGGAGAAGCCTCAATTATACATTAATGCCTCACCTGTTTTCAAAGCTAATGAAGTCACTACACCTTTACTCATTATGCATAATAGAGGGGACGAATCTTGTAATTGGGAACAAGGCTTGGAGATGTATATCGCTCTTCGTCGTTTGGGGAAAAAAGTCTGGATGCTACAGTATGATGGGCAAGATCATACTGTTAATGGTGAGGCAGCAACGGACTTTACTATCCGTGTTGATCAATTTTTTGATTATTATATGAAAGGAAAATTTCCTCCTAAATGGATGACTGTAGGTGTGCCTGCCAGATTAAAAGGTATAGATACGGGTTTGGAAGTAGATAGTTCCGGTGCCAAGCCATAGTGGTTGTAAGATAGCTGAAAAACCGAATATTATGGAATGCGATAGGAAAGAATAAATTGGGATGTAGTTGCAATAATAGAATCAAGAAACTAAACTTTAGTTAAATAACCTGGTTGCATAATGTGTTTTTCATTTGGAGAGAGGAGTTGCAGGCACTTTGGTTTATCTTTTCCAATATACACATAGCGTAATAAATATCTTTTTGAATTTAGTTTATTGAACGTTTATAGATGTGATATGTTTTTTTTACTGAATATTACTAAAAGTGTGTGAAAGTTGTATTTCCTTGACAAAGGGTATTATCATCGCAATTTTCGCCTACTTCAACGGTGGTGTATTTATAAATATTTGGACCTTGAGTAGTAGGGGTTAGGTCACTTTGTATTGAGCAGGAGTTCCCTCCTTCTAAAGTGGTTGTGCAAAAAGTTATGAGATCGTTGGTCCTTGCATTGAAAGCCAAATCGCCGGCAACAACGGTTAATACTGCGATGGCGTAAAGCATAATTTTTGCTTTTATCATGATAAAAGATGTTTTTTAAAGTCGAAAAGCCAGTGTATTTTTAACTTCTTCACTAATAAAACATTCGATTGGATGTATTTAACTAAGTAGGGTGCCCTGTTTAAATAAACAGAATGGGCACCCTCTGTGTGTTGTCTTTCAAGTATACCTGTTATGTTTTATTTGTATACTTGGTCTCGCCAGTATGCTACTTATAAAGGCAATTGGCTTTTTTTCACATTCTAGTTACTCGTGCGTGAAGGAAGTTTGTCCTTGGCAACCGGTGTTCGCATCGCAATTTACACCGTCGTCAACGGTCGTGTACTTGTAAATGTTCGAGCCATTAGTTGTAGTGCTAATGTCCACTTGATCTAGGCAAAAATTGCCTCCCTGTAAAGTAGTGGTGCAATAGGTTGTGAGCTCGTTGGTCCTTGCACTGAAAGCCAATGCGCCACCAACAACGGCTAATACAGCAATGGCGCTAAGCATAATTTTTGCTTTTTTCATAAAAAAAGGTGCTTTTTAGAATCAAAAAGCTAAACTTTGGTTAAGTAAATTGGCTGCGTTAAACTAACTTCCATCAGGAGGTGCAGCCTTTTCCGCCCTGGAAGTATCCGGATATTTTTAGGAGTGAACCGTATATGATGTTTTTTAAAGGGCAGCTTTTTTTATTGTTTTGGTTCCCACATTTCCGATGAGAACTTGCTTAAGTCGTTTGCCCTTGTCGTATACTGCGATGTAGGGGATTGCTGTTACCTGAAAATATTTTCCGAACAGCGTGCTGTCATCGCGTCCGATAATAATATTGGGGTATTTGTTGAGTTGATAATGATTGTAGAAAGTCTTTAGCGAAGAAAAAGGAAAAGAGGAGATCATATAAAGCCTGATTTCATTTAAATTCTTGATATTAGTAATGATGTCCGCGGTTTGAGCCCGGCAAAATGGACAATTCGGGCTAAACAAGAACAATACAATCGGTTTGTCGGTGGGAATATTTACAGTATTTAAACGAGTGGTACTATCCATTAGTAATAGATTATAAGAAGGCATTGGTTTTCCTTCCAGTCCCGTAATAATAGGTGACTGGTTAGTGGAGCAACTGGATAAAAGCGATACAAGAAGTAAAAAAGATATCTTTTTCATCGTAAAATATTTTAACTTCTAGGCTAATGGAGCATTAACTTTTAGATTGTCCCCTGAGGTATAAGCCGATGCTGAAATTGTCGATATGTTCTTGGTTTCCTGAATAAGGGCTGAAATTAGCAAGCTGAGGAAACAAAAAGCGATAAGTATCGGAAATAATTGATAACGCAATTCAATCGGAGCTGCTAACACACTAAAAACAAGATTGGTCAGCCACAAGATTCCAGTTAATGTCAGTGTTTTTTTGCAAAAAGGGTTGCTTTTCTTATAGCGACCCACGGCAATAAAAGCTATAAAGGTGAGCAGAAAAATTAGATTGATAAGAGCTGAGCCAACTTGGAAAAAATTGGTAACCCTAATCTTTTTGTCTTTAAAATAGTTGGATATTTTATTGTTTTTCCATCCGAACCAGATAACTGCAATTTTATTCACACTATCTTCTCCCTCATTATAATAGCCTAAAAAACCAACTGGTGGGGCATAGTACCTAACAAAGTTGGGCCAGACAAACTCCTTAACGAAGGGCCCTGGGTGGTGTTCAATAAGGTAGCGGCCATACTCACTATACAATGGCGACATTGATGCCCAGCGTCTAAAGAATGGCTTCGTACTGTCTGTCTTCCAGTGTTCATTCATAAAGATTCTAAGCGGTGAGTGAAAGTCCCATAAGTAATAGACGCCTATATTGTGGTCCGGACGTAGGAATGAAGGAATGCGGCTTAATGACTCCATGTGTTTATTTACAATAGTGTGAAGTTCCCGAAACTTCGGTGGCACGTTGGAGGGAGAGTCGAGCTGTGAATGCGCATATCCATATAATGCATTAGCTGCCAGCTGCCAACCTCCAAAGGCGGAAAATTGCACTACACCAGTTTTTTTTATATAGCAATATTGTGTATATCCAATAAAGATGAAAAGCATTAGAAGGATGAGCCCTATGCTCATTTGTTTTTCGCTTCGGCGCAGCTGATTATGCAAGGAGATGACAAGGATGCTTATTATTGGATAGTATAATGCATTGTAACGAACTGTAAAGGCCATAAACAGGATTGCGGCGTGTAGTAGAAGTAATCGTAGATGGGGTTTATGAATAATCCATAATATCTGGGTAAACCAGACGAGGCTCAATGTAGTAAACAGTGCATCGCTTGATATGAAGTTGCTAATATGTGGTATTAATGGGTTGAGAGTGCTTAATGCTAGAAGGATTCGGAACAAGATCTTTCCTGGTGATAGAAGATAACTTACCGAAAACAAGAAATACAAAATGCTCAATTCAAGCAAAAAATATTGAAACCAAACTAGGCCGGCGGAATGATGTGTAATAAAAGGTATAAAACGTAGGAACCAGCTATAACCGATGGCCCACATGTTGATCATCTCGTGATCATGCGCGGCCTGCAGATATGAGTAGCTGTCTGGGGGCATGAAGTTGGGGAAAGGATAGAAAAATTTGAATATTAGAAATTGCAGGAAAATGGCTGCGATGCTAACCAGCAGCAACCGTTTATTATTTCTATCTGTTTGGAGCCATCGGTTGAATGTTCTAGTCGATGTTCTATTTATAAATAGCATATGGTGGATCTTAATTGCCGAAATTTGTTATGGTTCCTAGTGCACGCCTGTTATTATTCTTAATTTTTCGTTCCAATACGATGCCTGCCAATGCCAATACAATAAATACGCCGTTAAGAAAGATATGCCCGGTCCACGATAGCAATTCAATTATCCCCCCACAACTACAAGGGATGTCTTTGTTGAAAAGTAATATCATAATAATATAAATGGTAAATATTGTCATTAATGCTAGAGAAGCATAAAAGCCTTTTAGCCGCCAACGGGGAACAATGAGAAGTAATACTGCCGCAAACTCTGCATATGGAATGGTTGTAGCCACCAAAGGTGCAAATGGCGACAGTAGAGGAGACATTCCAATTTGTTCTTTTATAATAGAATATCCCATTGCTTTGCTAATGCCTGTATAAAGGAATAGTACCACAAATAGAAAGGTTATAGTTTCTGTGAACGTGCTTCGTTTTAGAATGGTCATGGCAATATCATTTAGCTATTTAGTAATGCTACTGAATTCGATTCGCTTTTGTAGGTGGGTATTTTTATGTTTTGTTTAATACTTGCCATTTGGGCCAACCAATCAATCAGTAAAGTCATAAATGTACTACTCAGTAGTATTGGGAAAACCTGGAACCGAAGCGCTGCTGAGGACGCGAATATTGTGAAACCTGCATTCAGTAACCATACTGTGGCTCCTAATAATATCCCTTTTCGGAACTGGGTGTTTTGCTTGAACCCGGCCAAGATAAAATAGCACATTAGACCAAAAAGCATCACTACATTTGTTACGCCAGACAAAATAGGGTAGAAATCCAACATGTGTATTTCCAGCCCTCCCGTCTTTGTACTAACCCTAAGATTTTTATATCGAAACCATCGCGCAGCAATCGCAGCTGTGTTGGCTCTTCCCGAATTATAAGTGGACAAGAACTCTACCGGAGGGGCGTAATATTTTTGAGCATTGGGCCACAGAAAATATTGAGCGAAATGCCTTGGGTAGTGAGCGATAATATATAGGCCGTAGTCTTTATACAAGGGGCCCATAGTCGCCCATTTTTTTAATTCATCGGCAGATGAGGTGTCGCTTTTAAATACTACGCTGTCTCGATATTTAAATAGTGAGAGGTGTTTTGTCCACATGTAGACTGTGCTGGCTTTTACATTCTCCGACGGAAACCTTGCGGTATTCCGTGTGCTGTCGAAATAGGTTCGAATCATATTGTCCAATGTGGCGAATCTAGGTAACACTGGCTTTCTTTCTGCGCTATCAACATATCGATAGGCATACATGGCATTGTTGGCCATTTGCCAACCAGAGA
Source organism: Dinghuibacter silviterrae (assembly GCF_004366355.1). Lineage (NCBI taxonomy): Bacteria > Pseudomonadati > Bacteroidota > Chitinophagia > Chitinophagales > Chitinophagaceae > Dinghuibacter > Dinghuibacter silviterrae. The sequence goes on from NZ_SODV01000001.1 coordinate 3,313,832, forward strand.
ATGGTGAATATTGCCAGATTCCGGTAAGCTTTTGATACTGATTACCTGTATGCCATACAAAGAGCCCTATGGCTATGGCCCCAGTGCTAATTCCAACTATCTTTAGAACACGTGATTGCTGAGAAAGAAAAAAGGCTACAATAGCAATGAATAAATAAATGAGCGCGTTATAACGAAAGGTAAATGCAATGAAGATGATGAAAGTGTGCCAGATAATGAGTCTTACGCTAGGGCAATGGATGATCCATAACAGGAGTGTGAACCATGTTACACTTAGTGAAGCAAAGAGCGCGTCGCTGGAAACGAGATTGCCGAGGTAGAGGAACAACGGGTTGAAAATCATGAAACACAACAGAATATATTGTGCTACTTTGCTTGGTTTGTAGAAAAAAAATATGGTGAATAGTAAAAATAGGGTGCTCGATTGCAAGAATAAATATTGAAAAGCAACCAATGCTGTATCAGAGGTAGTAAATACACTAAATAAGCGAAGAAACATTGAGTATCCGATCATGTAGGTATTGATGCTTAAATTTTTTTCAGCTGTTTCAAGATATACAAAAGAATCCCCATGTATATAGCTTGCAAACGGGTAAAAATGCTTAAATATCGAAAACAACACAACCGAAACAATACCGGCCCCAATTAAAATCCTTTTATTGGACTTATCCTTAAATAGATAGTCCCTAAAAGAGCTACTACAGTTTATTTGGTCCGTTGCCATAGTCAAACAGTTTCCAGTGTTTTATTTTCACGTTTATGCTGGGTTACAGACACTGGTCCGTCAACAATAATCTTGTTATTAAACAGCGTATATTTTAAAATGCAATAAATGGTTCTAACCGCATCCCTCCACCCAATCTTCTTCCCTTCTGCATACGTTCTTCCATAATAAGATATTCCCACCTCATAAATCCTAATCCCTGGCAACATCGCCATCTTAATTGTTACCTCCGGTTCAAATCCAAACCTCTTTTCATGCAGATAAATCCGCTGTATAATGGAGGTTCTAAACACCTTATATCCCGTCTCCATATCCGTCAGATTAAGATTGGAGAACATATTGGTAATAAACGTAAGCACCGCATTCCCAATCGAATGCCAAAAGAACAATATTCTATGGGCATTCCCCCCCATAAACCGCGACCCATAAACGACATCCGCGTGCCCATTGATAATTGGTTTCAGAAGCGTATTGTATTCACTAGGGTCATATTCCAAATCCGCATCCTGTACAAGAAGGTATTCCCCGGTAGCTGCAGCGATCCCGGTATGAATAGCCGCCCCTTTCCCCTTATTAATATCGTGTCGGAAATACCGAATGTTCATATCCGGCCAAGCCTCCATAAATCCATTAATCGTCGTGGCTGTAGCGTCTGAAGAACAATCGTCGACAATAACGATTTCCTTTTCAATACGCCTGATAAGATGGACTTCCCTAATCCGGTCGAGCACTAATCCAATGCTCTTTTCTTCGTTGTAGGCTGGAATAATAATAGATAGCTTATTAAATGACATAGAACGACAGAATTTTCAATAGGTCAATTGAACAATCGTAACAAACGGTCCTTGAATGAGGCGAGAAAATGTGAAGTGTGATTTTCTGTTTTCGATGAAGCAAACCTATAAAGATCTTTTAGAAGCATTCCTATCCAAACCGACATTTCTAAAAACATTCCTAAAATGTCCAGGCGGTTTATTGAATCTTTTTGTGAACACCTTGATCAACGCCTCAGGGCTTGCGTAGCCTGTTTCTTCCGCTATTTCTTTTTCCGAAAGAGAAGTAGAGAGCAACAGATGAATGGACATAGCTATGCGCCCGTTAGTGATATACCCCTTGATGCCAGTATTAAATATTTCTTTAAACCCTTGCCTGAGCGTGGTTTGATTCGTCCCCACTTTCTTAACGAGCTTACTAACCTCCGGCGGATCAGCTAGGTTGGCATCCAGTATGGCCGCAACCTCCAGGATGTCTTGTTCTCGTTTATGCCGGGAGTCCGGCCTGCCGGATTTTATATGACCAATGCTCAATATGGCTTGCCGGGCCAGGGAATGGAGCAGTGCATTTTGATGACTCATCCATACCTGCTGGTCTTCCTGAATGAGGAGCATATCCCGTATAGACTGAAGCGAAACACTGTCCGGTTGAGGGCTGTCCGCCTGGAACCCATGCTTAGCCCACGCGCTTAGCTGGGGGTACAGGGATTGGGTAAGGGAAGACGGGAATGAATGCCATGGCAGCGCATCCAGGGTAACGTGCATCGAGCACCAGGCATATTGCCTGCCGGCGTCAAGCGTAATGGATATTTCCGACTGACATCGGAAGCCTATATAGAAGTTTGGCGGTGTTTGATTTGCAGGATCATGGCCGTTAAGTAACGCCCTATCCTTAAAATATTGTTTGATAAGTTGATCCCGGAAAAGAATACCCGGATGCACCATCGACGTGAATATTTCTGGCAGAGGTTTTAACCGTTTGATGTGAAGAGTGACCGGTTGCCGGGTACAATAGAAATGATACACAATCGTGAAATCCTTTGCATAAAAACAGACGTAGGAGAAGCAACCGTATTCGTTATAAAGGTCATGAGCGGGCCAGTAACCGACGTCTTCGTCTATAGTGGGCAATAGGACAACACCCTTTTGCCAGGTCTGTGGGACCCCGTTGCAGGTGATTTCGAACATTGAAGGTTAGGATAAGGTTCCGCAATTTCTCTATTCTGGGTATCAGAGAGCTCCCGAATCGGGAGTTTATAGCTGTCCAGTTCGAAAAAGATTTACACTCTATAGTGCGCGAGTCTATCGAGTTTCCCTTTGGTGAAAAACTCCGGGTGTTCACTGGTGGTCTTCTTTAGCTCAATCAAAGCAGCAGTTGCTTCCTCGACCTTGCCTATTTGGCTGCATATTTTAAAGTGCCATTCCAACACCCGCCAATTATAAAAGGAGTCGTCTGATACAATGGAGGTGGTGCTGGATGGCGCGTTCAGGTAAAAGAGTTCCAGGGCCTGTTTGCTGTATTCATACGCATAGTCCCACCATTCCTTTGCCATATAATAAGCGATAAGCTGCCGGATAGACTCGGCTCTTTCCGGATTGATATTGTAAGCAGCGAGGTAGGCCGCTTGGATATCTTCTGGCGTACCGCCTTGGTCTTCCAGGATAACCCCCAATTGCAATTGAGCATTGAATTTGTATTCTACATTGGAGGAATTTCGGAGGATCTTTTTGAAATAATAACTCGCCAGGTCATAATACTTTTCCTTTTGGGCTGCATCTTTATACTCTGCGCCTATCCGCTCAAACATAAGGCCGATTTGGTAAAACCAATAGGATCCGGCGTTTGGTTCGCTTCTAATGAATAAATCAAGGAACTGCGCGTTCCTTTCGTATTTTTTGATGATTTTCTCAGGGGGAAGGATTTCCTTAGGAGCTTTCTGAACATACAACCCGTCGATGGTACTTTTGCTTATTTCCGGTTGCCGATGTTTGAGGATCTCATAGACCGGACCATACCAATAAAAGCCCGCTCGGAGAGCAAAGAACATTCTTCTTGGGGATGATTTATCCTCGCTTTTAACGGGTGCATAATATAGGTCTGAAGCCAAGATTTCTTTGTCAAGCATTTTTTCTATAACCAACCTATCCTTGCAATTCATCCAAAACCCCCACACCTCCCGCTCATCCCACCCCAACTCGCGTACCACCTCCCTCAGCCTATCCAACGCAAAATTCCTCGACTGCCCAAAATCATCAAACGGCCGCTCGACCACATAAGTCGGCACGCCAAATTCCTCCCCGAAGGCCTGTATAATGCCCTGCGTCCCGTCCGTCGACCCGGTATCATTCGCCACAATAAGATCCGAAATAGGAAGAACAGACAGAAGCATATCCCGAACAGAAGAACTTTCATTCTTACATATAAAATGCAGCGCTAGCTTATTCATAACAAACAAATAATCCCTAGTTTACTCAAAAGACCCCAAAACGGATTTCGCATTCCGGATAAAAACTTTGCCTTCCCGAATTCACAACATTTCTTCAGAATTCAAAGCTCAGAATGTTCAATTAACCTATTGAACTTCTTCGCTACTTTATAAATGTGATCGTTTGCACCCCCCGGGGCATACGCTTTGCGCGTATCAACCCCGTAGATTTGCCGCCGTGTTGCGTGTGGTTTTGTTAACGGTTTGTGATTGTAAGGATCCCTCGGTGAATAAAACGTACTTTAAATTGCTTGTTGTCAAGAACTTATAATAAGATCCGATGTTTGAACAGGGAATGGCCGAGCCACAAGCGGCATACGATTTGCCGCTAAAACCGGCGCCCCTGAATAAACAGCGGGCAAAACGGGCAGTAATACGCGCCTGTGAAAATGAAACGTTGAGTATATTGGAAGACAGCGCTTACCTCCTGTCCACAAAACTGATTAAACTGTGAAGAAGGTCTCGATCAAAGACGTCGCCCGTCAAGCGGAAGTGTCCTACACCATTGCTTCCGCCGTACTAGGAGAACGTCACCGAAAGCTTGCCATCGATGAAGAAACGGCCCTCCACATCCAGCGGGTCGCCAAAGAATTGGGCTATACGCCCAACCCGATTGCCACCAGCCTGAAGAGCGGTAAAAGCCGCACCATCGCTTTTATCGTAGACGACATTTCCAGCCCCTTGTTTGGCGGCCTGGCCGGCATCATCGAGGCCGAGGCTCGCAAGTTCAACTATGCGGTCATCTGCTGCAGCACGGGGAACTCCCCGGAGTCGGGCCGCCGGGTTCTGCGCATGCTTGAACAGCGGCATATCGACGGCTACATCATCGTTCCCTGTAAGGAGCTCCGGCCGGAGATCCAAGCGCTCCAGAAAAGCCATAAACCGGTTGTTTTGGTCAACCAGTATGTCAAAACACCTTCCCCCATTGCCTACGTGATCACCGATGAATACGCAGATATCTACGAAGGCGTGCGCTTCCTGGTCTCCCGGGGATACCGGCGGATTGGGTTGCTGACGGAAGGGGAGGACGCCCAGCTCCAGTTCAACGGCTATAAAGATGCCCTCCACGCGGTCAACCTGACCTACGCCCGGAAATACGTCTCCAAGGTGCGGGCGGGGATCAAGGCCGGGGAACTGGAGACCCATATCCGCCAGTTCCTCCTGGATCACCGGGACATGGAAGCGCTCCTCTTGGTCGGGGAGCGGATCGCCCTGACGGGGCTCCAGACCCTCAAATTCCTGCGCATCAACGTACCGGACGACATGGCGGTCCTTTGCTACGCCGATCACCTCCTGCTCAAACTCAACGAACCGGCGATCACCGTGATCCGGCCTCCCCTGGAGGAGATGGCCCTCCACGCCATCCAGTTGTTGATTCGCCAGTTGTCGGACCCAGGGCATGTCCCGGGGGCGGCATACCGGTTTGCCTTACGGAGCCGGTTGATCGTACGCGAGTCGGTTTGATATTCCTTTTGTTCATTATCCAAACTATTTTGGAGCGGATGGGTTACAAGGGACGGGTCGTTTGTTCCTTATAGTAGCCCTGCAAAACCCGTATTTATACGGATGTGCAGGTCATATTTTTTTACATACCTTATGGCTGCTTACTTTCTTCACACAAACATTTAACCACAAAGCCCCCCGTATGATTAATATCGCGCTGGTAGACAGTCGCGTGCGGCATAGGGCAGCGCTGGCGGAGTATATCCGCTCGTTCGATGAATATGACGTGATGTTAGAGGCCTCTGATGGACAGGATTTCATCCGCCAGGTTAGGCCGGACTACCATCCCGACATGGTAATCATGGACACCAGCACCCCCCGCACACTTGGCCAGGATACAGCCCGCTGGATCAGCAATCATTACCCCCAGGTAAAGATCTTCGCCTTTTCCATTTCCGCAAAAGCACGGTCCATCGTCCGGACGCACCGGATCAGTATCCGGCGTTATGCTTTCCGGGACAGGGACCCGTTGGCGCTCCGGCCGGCGTTGGGGGACCTGTTGGACAAGGGCTTTTATTATTCGGACATGCTCTCCGGGCGGATGCTTCCGGGTTCCTCTATCCGGGAGGAAAGAATCATAAACAACCACGCGCTGAGTGAACGCGAGCTGCAGTTCCTTCGCCTGGCTTGTTCGGAACTGACCTATAAAGAGATCGCCGACAAGATGTACCTGAGCGCCCGGACCATCGACGGGTATCGGGATGCCTTGTTTGATAAGCTCAATGTCCGGACACGGGTAGGGCTGGTGATGTATGCGATAAGGTCGGGGATTGCAGCTGCGTGAGCAAAATATCGAGCAAGGCGGTGGCGTCGATGCTGCCCAGGCCGGTACAGGCGTTCCAACCTGGTGCTGCGGAATAACCGGGCAAGGGTGGCCAGGCATTATTACCCTCCCGTACGGGATGGAAGACACCCTTGTCTTTTTGGGCATACAGTATAGGGTTTAGAAAACCCAGGGGCTTGCCGAGGTGGGTGTTGAGTAAGGCAATCAAACCCGCGTACAAAGGCGCCGCCACACTGGTTCCGTGGACAGGCCCGGTGTGGTTGCCGTTCAGGATAAAGCTGGTCAGCATCGCTTGTCCGGCGATATCGGGCAGCCACCGGCCCTTGAGGGGGGTATGAGGATGGGGGTTATGGTTCAACGGTGTGGGGAACCTGAGCTCTTTCTGCCATTCCGGGGGTGTTGTAAAACGGCTGCTCAAACCGCCGCCGGGAGCGCCTCCCGTATTCCAAACGATCTCGGACCAGGTGCCGTCGGTGGCCGTTTCGATCAAGGTGCCCCCGCAGGCGGTTACGTGGGGATCGGAGGCGGGGTATTCCACATGGACTTTGTTGTCTTTGCGGCCACCGCAGACACCCTTGTCCCCGGAGGCCGCCAGGACACTGATGTTTTGCCGGGCGGCGTCTTCAAACACTTCGCTCAGGCTTTGCGTGGCCTGTACGGTCCAGCTGTGTTCCGCTCCTCCCCAACTGATGGAAATGATGTGGGGCGGGGTATCGCCGTACACCACCGCTTTCAGGGTGTCGATCCAGCCTTTTTCGGTGTTGCTCCCAAAATAGACGTCGATGTTTACCCCCGGCGCCAGCGCGGAAGCGATGGCTATATCCAGGCCGACCTCCAGGTCGTCTTCCGTGGCCTCGGTCAGGATGTTGGGCCGGGGTTGCGTTTCCCCGGGGCCGGTGACGATATAGGGTTGTAGCACAGGAGGTGTTTGGAAGTACCCAAGATCACAGTTGCCCTGGATGTCGCCAGGGTATATCTGGCCGCCAAACTCCAGCAAGGCGATCCGTTGACCGGATACATCGGCTGCCGGGGGGAAACGGTAGGCTTTGGCGATATCCGCAGGACTCAGAGGAGAGGGATACACGTTGACCGGCGGAACAGTCCGTTTCCGGCTGCTGACCGTCCGGTTGTCCAATCCAAAAACACCCTGTACAATGGGGATGAGGTTGTCGGGGAGCAGGATCGATCCATCCCGGCCCCGGTATTCCTGTTGCGGGCTTTGGTAGCGGTGAAGGGAGACCTGGAAGGCCGCTTCCATTTGGGTGATGGTCCCGGTGGCCTGAATACTCCGTTTTCGTGTATCGGTGTCTGTGACCGTGAGTCCTTTACCCTGGAGATATTGGGTCACCAGGTCGATGTCCCCGGCATCGGCAATTTGTTGCCCGGGAGCTTTTCGGATATCGAGGCTGATATGTACGGTGCCTTGAGGGTCGAGGTCGTCCTTGAGAACGGCGCCAGGTAGGGGTTCCCTGGCCGACCCATAAATGGCTTGGAATCCTGTAGGGTGGGTGAGCGGTGGCATGTCGTTTGGTTGTGGTGCAAAGATGTCCCGGGGGAGGGCGAGAGACAAGGGTGAATAAACGGTATTTTTCAGGGGTAAACACCCTTGTCGGGTTGAAAGGCTTGCGGCAGTTTTATGGAAAATTACCAAACCACAAAAAAACAATTATGCCTGCTGTTAAAACAACCACTGGGGGCATCCAGATGCTAAAGGCCTACGACCATGCCATCATGGGTAATTATTGTAAGAAAAAGTACCTCGCCTTTTCTCAACTGACCGGCTTTGCCCAGCCGGCCTTTTGGTTTATCTCGAAAACCAATTTCCAGAACCTGATGACGTCGGTGTCGACCGGCGGGGGATTCCGGGTCTATTTCGGGTATTGCGATCCCGCCAATTGCCCGGCTTCCCTAAAGGCTTATGCCGGTAGCCTGGTACTGGTGTTTTCGGCCACGGATTTCAATTACAAGGACCTGGCCCTGACCACCCCGGGGCTGTCCTATTATGTCGTGACACCGCCCACGGTCACGGGCGGTGGCCCCTTTACCGGGGGACCGGTCGTGACGGTGCCCCACGCGGACGCCAGCAACCTGGTGGCCAATTTCCAAAACACGATCGTGCCCTTTTCCGCCGCCCTCAACACGGCCGTGCAAACCGCTTACAAAAACACCCCCGTTCCCGCCTTTTCCGAAACGACTTCCCTTTGGTATATTAAAGGCTGGGCGGACGCCGTCAACAGCGATATCACCACCTACAATGTCCAGGGGATTTCCTTTTTCATCGGCGCCTATTCAAACGATGACGGGGACGACGGCCAGCCGCCGACCGCCCTGCAACAAACGACCCTGGTAGCGGAGTATGCATCTTCTTTTGCCTATGAAGGCAACACGTATTATTTTCACTTCGACCCGGAGGACATTGTTGGCGGGCAGCCTGCCCCTCCAGCGAGTGCCCACGGGAGGGCGCCCCAGGTGATCTCGCACTTTTTTGGAGACAATACCGCCAATCCATGTCCACCGAACACCTGCGGTGGCGTTTCCCTGCCCTGAGAACACCCATAAAAACCGATCCGTTTTGATTCTGAAAATCTATTTGGCCGTTCTGCTGATCTGTTTCTTGTCCAGCCTGAATGCGTTCAGGCTGGACTTCCCTTTGCGCCTGAAGGTCCTGTCGGTGTTGATGGGCATCACTTTTTGCAATGAAACCCTTTGTAGCGTGTTGACGGGTCCGCTCCATATCCGCAACAACATGCCTTTCTACAACGTCTTTAGCCTTCTGGAGACCCTCACCTTTGCGGTTTATTTTTACCTGTTGCTGGGCAAAGGATGGGCGCGGGTGGCGATCGTCGTCTTTTTTATTGCCTTCCCGCTATGGTGGGGATACACAACGTTTTTTTTGTTCGGGCTTCATAACTGGAACAGCTATGTGAATATTGGGGAGACGTTGCTTTGCCTGGTGATGGGGGTTCGTTATTTTGTGGTGGTGTTTACGGCCGATGAATTGACGACCCTCCATGACAACCCTGACTTTTGGATCGTGGTGGGGCTCCTGTTGTATTTCACCGTCCAGTTGCCCTTTGGGGGAATGTTGAACTTTATGAACGGGCACCTGTTAAGACTGGCCAAGGCGTTTGCTGACAAATATCAATTGTTGAATATCTTGTTGTATACCATCTTTACCTACGCGTTCTTATGCAAGAGGAAGTCTGGGTAGTGCTGGTGGCGGGCAGCCTCATCTTCCTGGTGCTGGTCGGCATCCTGGTCTTCGTCCTGCTTTTCTATCAGAAGAGGCGTTTCCAGCATGCGCGCAAGCTCCTGGAAATGGAAAAGACCTATTCGGAGGCCATGCTGTTGTCCCAGTTGGAGATCCGGGAGGAGACCTTCCGCAACATCAGCCAGGAGATCCATGACAACATCGGCCAGGTATTGAGTTTTATCAAGCTGAACCTGAACACCCTGAACCTCCATGGGGATGACCGGGACGAAGACAAACTCCGGCAATCCAGGGGACTCCTGACCCGCGCCATCCAGGACCTGAGGGACATCGCCCGGACGCTGGACACGGACTTTATCAAAGATATGGGGCTGGCTGAAGCGATCGAACAACAACTGACGATCCTGGGGAAATCGTTTGCCACCACCTACGTGGAGGAGGGGAAGTCTTACCGCCTCGATGTTCGCGTAGAACTGGTGGGTTTCCGGGTGGTGCAGGAACTGCTGAACAATATCGTCAAACACGCCGGGGCCTCGGAGATCGGCATCCGCATCGGCTATGGAGAGGATCAGGTGGCCGTGGAGATCCGCGACAACGGATCGGGCTTTGTCCTGGAGGAGGCGACGCCCGGACGGGGCCTTGGATTACGCAATATGATCAGCCGTATGGAGCTCATCCGGGGACAGATCAGGATCGATCGCCTCCCGGAGGGTGGATCGCTGGCGACTATTCTACTACCAAATGATTAAATATGGAACACACATTACCCTCTGTAGCCCTCGTGGACGACCATGTGCTGATGCGCAGCGGTCTTGCCGCTCTTATCGGGGGATTTGAGGGATTTTCCGTCCTCTTTGAAGCGGACAACGGGAAGGACTTTATCCGTCAGACCAGCGAAGGAAAGACACCGGACATCGTCCTCCTCGATATTCAAATGCACGAGATGGACGGCTATGCCACTGCCGCATGGATCAAGGAAAACCTGCCGGAAACAAAGGTCCTGGCCTTGTCCATGTACGACAACGATGCCGCCATCATTCGGATGCTCCGTCAGGGGGCCCGGGGGTATGTCCTAAAGGACATCGAGCCCGCCGAACTGAAACAGGCGCTCCGTGACCTGCACACCAAAGGGTATTATCATACCGACATGGTGACGGGGCGGCTGATCAATTCCATGAACCAGGAAGACCAGGCGGTCCTCTCGGAGCGTGAACAGGAATTCCTGACCTGGGCGTGTACCGAGCTCACCTATAAAGCAATCGCAGACGAGATGAACCTGAGCCCGCGGACCATCGACGGGTATCGGGATGCGTTGTTTGAAAAGCTGCACACCAAGAGCAGGGTAGGTTTGGTGGTCTACGCGATCAAGCATGGGATCGTGCGGGTCTAGAGGTTCACCCACCTTCCTTCTTTCGCTCCGCGCACCACCGCGTCGATCACTTCCATATTGCTTACCGCATCGCCCAAAGGTGTCGGCACCTCCTTCCCTTCAAGGATCGCCCTTGAAAAAGCATCCCCCTGCAATGTATACTGGTTGGCCGCTTCTACCAGGAGCTCCCGCGCAGGCGCACCGGCAGTTTGAATGAGGATACGGGTGGCTTCCCCGGCAGGCGCGTTGGCAGGGATCAGCACTTCCAGCCGCCCCGTCGTCCCGTGTACCAGCACCCGCTGGTAAGGCGCCATTTGGGTCGAACACGTAAACGTGGCCTGCACGCCGCTAAAGTCAAGCAACCCGGACGTCACCCGGTCGACACCGAGCACGGGATCAAGCTCGACCAAACCGGTGACTTTTACCGGTTCTGCGTCGAGGATAAACCGTGGCCACGAAATACAATAACACCCGATATCCATCAACCCGCCCCCACCGATTTCCGCCTGGTTGCGGATGTTGCCGGGGTCGTCGTTGTAATAAGAGAAGTGGGCGTGGATTGCGTGTACCTCACCGATCGCGCCTTCGCGGACAAGGGTCCGGGCCCGGATCCATTGTGGGTGAAAGCGGTACATAAAGGCTTCCATAACGCGCATACCGGGATAGGTGGCCGCGGCGGTCATGAGGGCCTTGGCTTCGCTCACATCGAGTGCGATAGGTTTTTCGCAAAGCACGTGTTTGCCCGCCTGCAACGCCTTGAGGGTCCAGGGGACGTGAAGGTGGTTGGGGAGGGGGTTGTACACAGCGTCCACCTCTGGGTCGGCGAGCAGCTCTTCATAACTCCCATACGCCTTGGGGATACCCAGGTCTTCCGCGGCGGCTTCGGCCCGGTGCAGGTCGCGGCTCGCGATGGCGGTGACCGTTGTCAGCTTGCCCTGTTGCATGGCAGGGATGACCTGTTTGAGGGCAATCTTGGCGACGCCGAGGATGCCCCAGCGGATGGGGGGAGTGAGGGTGCTCATGGGCGCAAAATAGGGTAAGGATGCCACCCGTCAAAACACGGTTGTAACCGGGGTGTTTTTCCGGTATGCTTCTTTTTCAATTAGCGCTTACTTAGCGCTTATTCACAAAAATATTTCTTATGGCACTCATACAAGCCACCCAGCCTTTAGTCCCCCTGACTATGAACATGGACAAGGTCTTTCTCACCGTGACCATCGGCAACTTTCAGATCGGCGCCAGCGCTATATGGTTCGATGGAGGTCCCCTCCTGACCAAAGGGGATATTTCCCAATTCCTGCTCGGTAAAAAAGTAGACCTGCTGGGGAAAAAGCTTTGGATCGTCACCACTGTGCTGGATTCCAATCCTGCGGACGGAAACATCATCGTGACCATAGGGTTTAATGGGACAACGTCCGCCCCGATCGTTGTTACCGCCGCGCTCAATGCCGGTGATATCTATGCGCTAACCACCTCATATACTTTCAACTAATACGTATGAAGAAAATTGGCTTTGCTTTCCTGCTGCTGATGTCCTCGTGGTGCCGGGCGCAGCAGGGCGACATCAGCGATCTCCAAACGCCGGCAAGCCCGGGCTTTGTTCTCATGGATAAGGCGCCTTCGGCGGTTGATAAGCCTACCACGACAAAGGCTTTTCAAGCGGATCTGCTCAACCTGTTTCAAGGAGGGGCTATTCAGTTTACACCGTTTTGGTTAAAAAATCATCCAACTTTGATCGACACGGATTACGTCAGGACAAAAGCGCCATTATACCAGACGTTGAACATTTCGGCGGCGACGGTGCGTTCCGATACCGGGTCGTCATTGTATACCGGAAGCCTGGGGTTCAGAACGCAGGTGATCAGGGTTTATGGGGTGAAGGCGAAGGCGTCGATAAAGGGCGCGATCGTTCAGATAAAAACGCTCTTAACAGGCCTGGCGGGGGATATAGCGCAATACCAGATGGACTTGGCGGCTAAGGCTGATGCCAGTACTTTGGCCAAGGATAACGACCGCATCTCGAAAGACACCGCAGCCATTGGAAACACCTACCGGACAACATTTGCCCCCCAGATTTCCCGGCCTGACCTTGTGCTTGAACTTGCAGGCGCCGCTCTTGCGAATATGCCCCATACTTCCACCGGCAAAACCTCTGGAGCGTCGCTGGACAAATATGGCATCTGGCTGAACCTAAAATACAGCCCATCCTGGCTTCCCTTAGATATTGTGGGTGTAGGACGATATACCTGGTTAAATGGCAGCGCGCAAAATACCAAAGCGGATTCTGCTTTCCTGGATTATGGCGCAGGTCTTTTTTACGCAAAAGGCGCCGTGAGTTTGTCAGGAGAATACCTAAGGCGACATGATTATTCATTAAAAACCGACTACTATCGCCTCGCAGTTGCGCTCAACTATAAGATCAGCGACAATATCGTGGCGGTTGCTTCCTTTGGTAAAGATTTTGACAACGTGCAAAATCTATTTACCTCCTTTGGGATCAACTTCGGGTTGTCAAAAAATACAGTACAAGTATCCAACCAATAAAACCATCACTATGTCCAGATTTGTACACGCCCTCCCCGCAGGGCAAACGCGGGCCGCTGCTGCGGCCGCCAACGGATCCACTACCGTGCAGGATTACCTGGAAAGGATCGCCAAATACGTTCCTGCAGAAATCATTGCCACTTATGTGGCGGTGACGAGCGGCTTTGCCAATACAGACGAGCCCCTAAAATACTGGTGTTTGCTGGTGAGTTTCCTGATCTGCTGGATCTTTACCCCCATCTATTTGCAACTCATGTCGTCACCCGCGGATAAAGACGCGCTCCGTACCCAACAAATCGTATCGGCGATTGCCTTCCCGATATGGGCGTATAGTATTTCCGGGGACAGTGGACTTTTTGGAGACCCCAAGCTCCCCATCTATCATGCCGAGATCTCGACCGCACTTATTCTTCTTTTTTCGCTCATCAGCGGCGCCATCATTCCGAGAAAAGCGGCGCCGGCTGTGGTGCCGGTGCATGCGGGGTCATAAGCAGGGTCCAAATTCCGTATTTCAACGGATGGCGCAGGAAACGGAAACGCCGTACATTATGAACTATTAAAAAAATTAGCCATGAAATTGCATGTTCTCCTGGCGCTGGCCTTAGTGCCGCTGCTTTCCGCGCGCCCTGCCTTAAAAAAAGCCGTCCCCGCGGCGCCCTTTTGGTCGGTGACGATCAACAACAACACCGGCGATTATTGGATAAACTATGAGGTAAGATTCTACGACGCCGCAACCGGGACAACCTATGGGGAAGAGTCCTTTCGGGTCGCGGCCGGGGACTCCTATACAACCGCACCGTACGAGATTAGCGGGGCCCAGCCGACGATCTATATTTCGTGGTCTACGGCGCCGACGCCTGCCCAGATGCACTATAGCGCGATCAATCCCAACGGTCAGTACATACCCAATGGGATCACCTGCCATTCGATCAACAAGGTGGAGGCGGGGTCCATGGTCTTTAATGCAAGCCCGGATGCCAATGGGTCTGGCTACTGGACGGTTAACTTCTATAGTGGGGCCACTTGTCCCTAAGTAAACTTTCAATAAATTTTGAAAGTTCAATAACAAAACGTAGTTTTGCCTCATGGAACTCCTTGAGGCAAAACAGCGTTTTATCGAATCCTGGGGCAAACTGGGCTCTGAATGGGGCGTCAACCGCACCATGGCCCAGGTGCACGCCCTGCTGCTGATCAGCCCGGAGGCCCTGACGACCGAACAGGTCATGGAAACCCTCCAGATTTCCCGCGGCAACGCCAGCATGACGCTGCGCGACCTGATCGACTGGGGCCTGGTGGAAAAGCAACACCGGGTAGGGGAGCGGAAGGAGTACTTCTTTGCCAACAAGGACACCTGGTACATCGCCCGCCAGGTCGCCCGTGAGCGGAAAAAACGCGAGCTGGACCCGATGCTGAAAATCCTCGAAGAACTGTCGCAGATCAAGGGTAGTGAAAAGGACCCGGAGTATAAGACCTTCAAGAAAACCATAACAGACATCCACAAACTGGCGGGGGATGCCGAGAAGATCCTGGATACCATGTTGAAGGCGGGAGAGAGCTGGTTGCTTCGGTGGTTCAAGTAGCCTTTTTTTTTGCCTATATACTTTCAATAATTTCTGAAAATTCAATATTATGACTACGCTTCGAGACCATATCATCCTGTACGATGAGGAATGCCCGATGTGCAAGGTTTATACCCGGGCCTTCACCGCCACAGGGATGTTGGACAAAGACGGAAGGGTGCCTTACCAGGAAGCGATTTGCCCAATGGTTGACATGCGTCGTGCGGTCAACGAGATTGCATTGGTCGACAAGAAAACAGGGGAGGTCAAATATGGAATCGACAGCCTGTTTGCCGTCCTGGGGAATGCCTGGCCCTTCTGGAAACCGCTCTTCGCCTGGAAACCTTTTGCCTGGCTGATGCGGAAGGCGTATGCCTTCATCTCCTATAACCGGAAGGTGATCATCCCCGCGCCTCAGCGATCGGATTTTCAGCCCTCCTTCCGCCTCCGCTACCGGATCGCTTATCTGTTGTTTAGCTGGTTGATCGTTGGTGCCATCCTGACCGCCTTTGCCCCCCTGGTGGTAGCCCCCGGCGGCCCCTACCGGGAATACCTGATCTGCGGCGGGCAGATCTTTTTCCAGGGCGCGGTGATGGCATTGTATGCGCGCCACAAACTTTGGGACTACCTCGGAAATATGATGACCATCTCGCTGGCGGGGGCGCTCCTGCTGGTACCTGCGTTGTTACTGCCCTTGCCGGCGCGGCCGTATTTCATGATCGTCGTTGCCCTGATGGTCCTCGAACACATCCGTCGTACCCGGCTGCTAGGCCTGGGCTGGGTACCGACGATCACCTGGATCCTGTACCGTTTAATCATACTATATGCCATTTCATAAAATCGTCCTCGCCGGGGGCAATGGGTACCTTGGCGGCGTGCTGGCGGCGTATTATAGCCCACTAGCGGAAGAAGTCGTCCTGTTGAGCCGTTCAAAAGCACCCACCCGCGGCAACATCCGGACCGTTGTCTGGGACGCCACCAGGGAGGGCGCCTGGGCCGCCGAACTAAGAAACGCCGACCTGCTCGTCAACCTCTGCGGGAAAAACGTCAACTGCCGCTATACCCGCAAAAACCGCCAGGCCATCCTCCGCTCCCGCGTGAGGCCGACCGCCCTCTTAGGCCGGGTGATTCGCCGGCTGACACACCCGCCCGCACTTTGGATCAACGTGACTTCCGCCACCATCTACCGGCACGCCGAAGACCGTCCCCAGGACGAGGCCCACGGCGAGCTGGGTAAGGGTTTTTCGGTGGACATCTGCCGGAGTTGGGAGCGCGTCTTTTTTGCCGCGGAGACACCGGGTGTCCGGAAGGTGGCCTTACGGATGGGGATCGTCTTTGGCGCGGAGGACGGCGTCTTCCCGAGGTTACAAAAGCTGGTCAGCTGGGGTTTAGGTGGACCCCAGGGCAACGGCCGGCAATACGTAAGCTGGATACACGAAACCGATGCCGCCCGGGTCACCGAATGGTTGCTCCACCACCCGGAGATGGAAGGCGCGATCAATTGTACGGCGCCCTACCCGGTAACCAATGAGGAACAGATGCGCATTATCCGGGGCGGCCACTGGGGGCTCCCGGCCCCCGCCTGGCTCTTGTCGATCGGCGCCCGCCTGATTGGAACGGAAACCGAACTGATCCTAAAAAGCCGCTGGGTTTTACCCACCCGCTTGGAAAATGCCGGTTTTGTCTTCAAATACGCCCATTTGGAAGACGCAGTGGCAGAAATCCGTATTTAAACGGATATCTAACCAGATAAAATGATGTATATTCTTAAAAATAATATTTATGATCAAACTCCTTTTGCTGACCCTGGCGATAGGTCTGTTGTCCGCCTCGCCCCCACACCTGTCCAAAACGAAACGGCGAAAACCTGGAGGCAATGTCACCGTATTGATCTACAACAATTCGACGTCGGCTTCGGTTTACTATGACGTGAAGTGGTATGACAACACGTCCGGCACGATCTACCAGGAAGAGACCTTTACCTTGGCGCCCACCAATTACTACCAGCCACCGACCGTGGACATGACGGACGCCAACCCGTACATCAGCATCAAGTACACCACCACGCCCAGCCAGCAGATGGCCTTCCTGGTCACCTATCCCGACGGCGGCGGAGGCTGCCACATGTCGAATTTTGGGACCGGCACCGCCACCTACAGTGTAAACACGGGCGGTTTTGGAACCTACGAGCTTGATTATAATCAGGGACCCGGTTGTAACTAATAAACCTAAAAAAACTATATCATGAAACTCCTTTTGCTCTCCCTCGCCGCCGGCCTGATGGCCGCCACCCCCACCCACCTGGCCAAGACAAAACATTTTGGCGGCAACGTCACTGTGTTGATCTACAACTATTCTACATCGGCCTCGATCTATTTCGATATTAAATGGTACGACAACACCTCCGGTACGGTCTACACGGAAAAGACGGTTACCCTGGCAACCAACACCAACTACACCTGGACCGTAGATATGACCGACTCGGACCCCTGGATCATCGTGAATTACACGACCACCCCCGCCCAGGAAATGTCCTATTATGTCAGCATGCCCGACGGGGTGGGCAATAGCTGTCAGACATCGATCAATGGAAAGAATAGTTATTCTTACAGTGTGAACAGTGGCGGATTTGGAACGTATGAGTTTGATTATAACCAGGGAGAAGGTTGTATATAAAAAAAGCGCGGCCTCAGGCCGCGCTCCTCACTCAGATCAGATGTTATTACTTCTGCGGCGTATGCTTCAAAACCTTAGCCTCAATATAGAAAATAATCTCTTCCGCAATATTAGTACACTGATCCCCCACACGCTCCAGCTTGCGTATGATGGATAGCACATACATCGCTTCGGTGGTCAGGTTGATATCCTTCTTGATCACCTCCGCAATCTTATGATTAGCGCTCAGGTTAAACCTGTCCAGTACCTCGTCCTTTTCAAAGATGGTCCGGGCAAGGACCGTATCCTCGCTTTCGAAGGAGGACTTAGCGTCCCGCATGACGTCGATGGAGTCCTGGAACATCTTGAGGAGTTCGGTGGCTTCCATCAGCGGTTTGGGGAAGGGGGCGGGGGCGTCGATCACGTAACGGGCGATGCCGTCGGCGATGTCGCCGATGCGTTCGAGGTTGTTGTTGATCTTTAGCGCGGCTAAGAGAAAACGGAGGTCGATGGCCACGGGGCAGTAGAGGGCGAAGATGTTTTCGCAGTCGCGGTCGATCTTCAGCTCGTAGGCGTTGACCCGTTTTTCCCGTTGCATCACTTCGCGGGCGAGGTCTTTGTCAAAATGGAGGATGGACTCCCTCGCTTTGTTGAGTTGTGAGGTTACCAGAGCCCACATGTTGCCTACTTCATTCTTTACTTCGTTAAGCTCAAGTTCCAGTTGTGTCATGGTGCAAAGATAGTTTAACTGAAGCGGCCCGTGATATAGTTTTGGGTCCGTATGTCCTTCGGGTTGGTGAACATTTGTTTGGTGTCGTCGAATTCGACGAGTTCGCCCATATAGAAAAAGGCGGTCCGGTCGCTGACGCGGGCGGCCTGTTGCATGTTGTGGGTGACGATGATGAGGGTAAAGCTCTTTTTGAGGTCGTGGAAGAGCTCCTCGATGGAGGCCGTGGAGATAGGGTCGAGGGCGCTGGTGGGTTCGTCGAACAGCATCACTTCGGGTTCCATGGCGATGGCGCGGGCGATACAAAGGCGTTGTTGCTGGCCGCCGGAGAGGAAGGTGCCCTTTTTGTGGAGGGAGTCTTTAACCTCGTTCCAGAGGGCGGCCTTGGTGAGGGATTCCTCGACCTTTTGGTCGCGTTGGGGCTTGGGGAGCTTCATGCCGACGAGCTTGTACCCGGCGATGACGTTGTCGTAGATGCTGAGGTTGGGGAAGGGGTTGGGGCGTTGGAACACCATCCCGATCTTGAGACGGACGAAAATGGGGTGCATGTCGTACACATCTTCCTGGTGGAGCCACATATTGCCGTCGACGTGGGCGCCGGCGATGAGCTCGTGCATCCGGTTGATACAACGCAGGAACGTGGTTTTGCCGCAGCCGGAAGGACCCATGACGGCGATCGTGTTGTTCCGGGGTATTTCTATGTTGACGTTCTTGACGACGTGGTTGGTCCCAAAGTAAGCGTTGAAGTTCTGGGTTCTTACAATTGTATCTTCCATTTTCTTGTGATCACTTTTGTAAAGATGTTAAGTAATAGTACCCACAGAAGCAGGATAAGGGAAGCGCCCCAGGCGAGGTCCCTCCAGTCGTCGTACGGGCTGGTGGCGTAGTTGAAGATCAGCAGGGGTAAGCTTTGCATGGGTTTACGGATGTCCCCGGTAAGGTAGGGGTTCCCAAAGGCGGTAAAGAGCAGGGGCGCGGTTTCCCCGGCGATACGAGCGACCGATAGGATGACCCCGGACAGGATACCGGAGATGCCGCAGGGCACGATCACGCTGAGGATCACCCGGTGATAGGGGATACCCAGCGCCAGCGCCGCTTCCTTCAACGAATCGGGAAGGAGCTTTAGGGTCTCCTCGGTAGACCGCACGATGATGGGGAGCATCATGATCGCCAGCGCCACGCTCCCGGAGAAGGCGGAAAAGCCCCCGGCGGGTTTGACGATCCAGAAATAGATGACGATACCGACGACGATCGAGGGCACCCCCTGGAGGATGTCCACGGACAACCGGGCCCAATAGGCCAGCTTGGCGCGCTTGTTTTCGCTGAGGTAGATCCCGCAAAGGATACCGATGGGGATGGCCATGACCGAGGCCACGGCCACGATGAGCAGGCTGCCCACCAGGGCGTTGATGATCCCGCCCCCGGTTTCACCGACGGGTTTGGGGATATGGGTGAGGAAGGTCCAGTTGATTTTGGTAACCCCCTTGGTAAAAATATAGCCGATGATAAAGAACAGGGGGACGGTGATGATGAAGGCAAAAATAATGATCACGATCTTAAAAGCCCTGCTCTTGGCCAACCGGTAATTGATGGGTGTATTCGTATTCATGGCCTATTCGTTCGTGAATCTGGAAATGATGCGTTTGCCGATCATATTAATGACGACGGTGACCAGGAAAAGCACCAGCCCCAGCTCGATGAGCGCGCTGAGGTAGACCGTGCTGGCCGCCTCGGTAAATTCGTTGGCAATGACGGAGGCCATGGTGTTCCCAGGATTGAACAGGAAGTACAGCCCCTTGGGGAGCATGCTGCTGTTCCCGATGACCATGGTGACGGCCATGGTTTCCCCCAGGGCGCGGCCCAGGGAAAGCAGGACGCCGGCAAGAAGACCCGATTTCGTATAGGGGAGGATGACGTTTTTGATGACCTCGTACCGGGTGGCGCCTAAGGCATAAGCGCCCTCTTTCAGGTGGGAGGGGACCAGGCGGATGAGCTCCCGGGAGAGGGAGGCCGCGTAAGGGATGATCATGATGGACAGAACCAGGGAGGCGGAGAAAATGCCGACGCCAAAGGGGGGGGCGCCGATCTTGCTCTCAAGGCCCCGGACGATGGGGACGAGTACAAACAAACCCCAGAACCCGTAGATCACCGAAGGCACCGCGGCGATGAGCTCCACGGCGTTCTTCAAAAAGTTGGACAGCCAGCCGTTCGGATAGTATTCACCGAGGAAAACGGCCACGGCAAAAGAAAACGGGACGCTGATGATCAG